>JAYTWR010000142.1:0-31938 GCA_043743335.1 Burkholderiales bacterium | reverse complement strand
AAGTGTGAATGCAGGTTATTTTATTGCTGAATGAGTATTTCTTTGGCACTCGTGCCAAAAAAACAAAAATCAGCACGTGCGGTGCTGAAAATTGAGGCTGCGTGTTTCAAAAATTGGGGGTTTTCTGTCAGGCACGAGTTAGAACGAGATCAATCAATTCCACGCCATCAATAAGTCGAAGGTTTGTGTATGGTGAGCCAGAAGTGAGAATCGAACTCTCATGGTGTTGCCACCGGCGGACTCATCGTCCAACTGCGCAATCCAGTATTCGTCTGAGGAGATAATCATTTTAGGCTCTTAAATGACACATGCTGCCATGCAAGGATATTTTGGCGGTCATTGATTTTCGAAAATTTATGTTGGTGAGATTTTTTGGCGATGGTCCGCCTACTGAATCTCATACCAAGCCCCCCGCCCGCCGCCGCGCGAGGCTAAGTGCCTACGCTGCACCAGCTTGCGAAAATGCGCCTTTAGCGTATTACGGTTGGCGCCCGTAAGCTTGATTGCATCCGTCATGGTCACACGCCCATGTTCGCGAGCAAATTCGACAATGCGCAGCGACAGTTCCGGCAGTGTGGCGATGAGGATTTTCTCGCGCTCGATCTTTTTCTCCAGGCGCCGCACCTGCTCCGCCAGCGCCCGCAAGAAAAACACGATCCACGGCTGCCAATCGGAGGCGTCGCTGCCCACGGTGCTTATAGTGGCTTGGGTTTGGCGCAGCGCGAGGTAGTACGCCTCCTTGCTGCCCTCAATCACGCTTTCGAGCGAGCTGTACGGAACATAGGCGTAACCGGCTTTTAACAGCAACAGCGTGGTGAGCGCGCGGCTTAAGCGTCCGTTGCCGTCCTGAAACGGGTGGATATCGAGAAACACCACGACGAAGATCGCGATAATGAGCAACGGGTGCAAGAGCGCCTGCTGGTGTTCCGCGTTGATCCACGTGACCAGTTCCGTCATCAGACGCGGCGTGTCGAAGGGCGTGGCGGTTTCAAACACGATGCCGATCTGCCGGCCGGTTTCATCAAACGCGGCGACGTGATTCGGATGTGTTTTGTATTCGCCGCGATGGCGTTCGTCCTTGACGCTGTGGCGCAGCAGAATTTGGTGCAGTTGCTTAATGTGGTTTTGATTGAGCGGAATATCCTGCCAGGCGTTAAACACCGTATCCATCAGCTCGGCATAGCCTGCGACTTCCTGCTCGTCGCGCGATGCGAAGGTTTGGATCGACAAATTGGAAAGCAATTGCTCGACCTCGCGGTTGGTGAGCCGGCTGCCTTCAATGCGCGTGGAGGAGCCGATGCTTTCGATGGTGGCGACGCGGCGCAGCGCGGTGAGTCTTTCAGGCGCGAGTGTGCCTAGCGTGCGCCACGCGCCTTTAAACTCGTCGATGCGGGAAACCAGGCCCAGAATTTCCGAGGTTATTTTAAGGGTGTTTTTGTTTATCACACACCCAATATTACACCCATTTACACCCAATTAAGTTATTATTTATAGAATTGGGTGTAAATGGGTTTTAAAATAAGTAAATGAAGACGTTACGCCAACCATGGAGCCACAGCTTCAGCACCCACCCCAAACTTGGCAATAGCCCCACTAACCGCCGGAGCAGGCACTAACGCCTAATCCGCCAGCGCCTTCATCGCCGCCACACAGATATGCGCGCGGTCTACCTCAAAAAACCGGCGCAGCCGTTCGCGCGTATCGCTGCGGCGAAAGCCGTCGGGGAATGTGTTGAATTCTGCGGTGCTGAAGCCGCTTTGGAGTCGAGCGAGAATAACTTGAATTTTTTTAACGTTCAGTGTCTCTATTCAGCCTGAGGGAAAGCTTTACATTTGTCGTACACGCTGAACAGACGCCGCAGTTTTTTCTAAAGCGGCAGCTTTGCCGCCAGCCAGGTCTCCCTAGCAATCCGCCATAAATCCGCGAGCGCATCCTCTGGCAATAGCAATCCTTCGCGCCGGAATTTCGCACTGATGCTATTCTGTAACATATTGTTTTTATTGGGATTTTTAGAAAAGCGACGCCACGTGTTTGGCAAACGCTTGCGTCCCGAGTTTGCCGCCGATATCCGGTGTGCGCGTCTCCGGCTTTTGCAACGCGGCATTGATGGCAGTGTCGATGGCCTTAGCAGCGGCATCAAATTCGCTGCGCTTGTGGCGAATGCTCAGCCAATCCAGCAACATCGCCGCCGACAAAATCAATGATGTCGGATTCGCAATATCTTTACCCGCGATATCGGGTGCGCTGCCATGCTGGGCTTGCGCGCAGCAGGCGTTGTCGCCGGCCATGGTGGAGGCGGCTAATCCCAAGCCGCCGGAAATCTCCGACGCTTCATCCGACAAAATATCGCCGAACATATTGCCGGTGACGATGCAGTCAAATTTATCCGGGTGGCGTACCAGCAGTGCGGCCATGGCATCGACTATTTTTTCGTCGAGTTCAACGTCCGGGTATTCCTTGGCCACTTTGCGCACCTCGCGCAAAAACAGGTTATCGGAAAGATGGAACACATTGGCCTTGTGTACGGCGGTGACTTTTTTGCGGCGCTTGCGCGCCCAATCGAAGGCCACGCGCGTGATGCGTTCGCACTGGCGCGCGGTGACTTTGCGCACGGCGATGGCCATGTCTTCGGTGGGCATGAATTCGCCCTTGCCCATGAACATATTGCGGTCGGAATAAAAACCTTCGGTGCATTCGCGAAAGATCACCAAGTCAATCGGCTTGCCGGTCAGCCCTACACCCATGCGCGAAATGGCGGGGCGTATATTGGCAAACAAATCGAGCTTGGTGCGAAATTCGCCCGATGGGTTGATGCCGCCCTGATCGCGCGGCGGATAGATCAAATGATCCACCGGGCCGAGGATGATGCCGGGCGCGTGGCGCGCGGCTTCCATCACATCATCAGGCAGCGTAGTGCCTTGTTTCTTCAACGTCACCAGGCCCATCTCGCGTTGATCCCATTCGAGGCCGAGTTTGAATTTATCGTTGGCGCGATTGAGCACGGTGAGTGTGGCTTGCGTGATTTCGGGGCCGATGCCGTCGCCGGGGAGTACGAGGATTTTCACGAGGGTTCCTTTCGCTTTCGTCAATGAACAATTTGTGATAACTAGAGTATCTCACGATAGTCACAAACGGATTTGGAGTTGGGCATGGGCAAAGGTTTGCAAGTCATGGCGGCAGCCACTGCGGGCGATTACACGCGCGATCCCACGCGTTGGGGCAGCACTGAAGTCGCGGCGCATTTTCACGGCTTCGAGCACGTGGATGTGCGCACCAGCGGCGCAGTGATCCGGCTGCGGCATTCCGGTGCGGGCAGCGGCAAGCCGCCGCTGCTGCTGGTGCACGGCAATCCGCAGAACCATACTTGCTGGTACAAAGTGGCCGCGCGGCTAGCGGAAACGTATCACGTGATCTTGCCCGATTTGCGCGGCTACGGTGACAGCTCGCTGCCGGAGCCGGGCGTGGATCACGCGAACTACAGTTTTCGCAGCATGGCGCAGGATTTGCTCGATGTGATGGATCAACTGGGCTACGACACTTTTTTTGTCGCGGGCCATGATCGCGGCGGACGCACGGTGCACCGTCTGTGCATGGATCACCCGGCACGCATCCGCAAAGTGTGTTTGATGGACATTATTCCCAACCACTACGTGTGGAACAACCCGAACAAGGCTTGGGTGATCGGCACTTGGCATTGGGCGTTCATGGCGCAGCCGGAGCCATTTCCCGAGCGCATGATCAGCGCGGTGTCGGCGGAATATTTTTTGAAAAGCCGCATGACGATACGCGGCGGCACGGGGCTGGGCTTCTTGACGGATAGCGCGATGGCCGAATACATCCGCTGCTACACGCTAAAAACCATCACCGGCTCGTGCCGTGACTACCGCGCTACGGCGACCTGTGATTTCACCATGGATACCGCCGATGCGAACGACAAGGACAAAAAACTCGCCATGCCACTGATGCTGCTGTGGGGCGCACGCGGGCACTCGCCGGAGCGCGCGCGCGAGTTTTTGAACATCTGGCAGCAGTACGCTGCGAATATCGCCGCTACCGACGCGATGAATTGCGGGCATTACATGCAAGAAGAGATGCCCGAGCAGATTTTCGCCCACTACCGCAGTTTTTTTGTTTAGGCGCACGGGCGAACCGGCATGCTACTGGGCTGCATAGCCGACGATTTCACCGGCGCGACCGACCTCGCGAATAACCTCGTGCGCGGCGGCATGCGCACGGTGCAAACCATCGGCGTGCCACGCGTTCCGCTCGGCAATGATGTTGACGCCGTGGTAGTGGCGCTGAAGTCGCGCACTATGCCGGCAGCGGCGGCGGTGGCGCAATCGTTGGTGGCTTTAAAATGGTTGCAAGTAATTGATTGTAAAAAGTTTTATTTCAAGGTTTGCTCGACCTTTGATTCCACCCCGGCAGGCAATATTGGCCCCGTGACCGAGGCGTTGATGGCGGCGCTGGGCTGTGATTTCACCATCGTTTGCCCGGCGTTTCCGGCGGCGGGCCGCACGGTGTTCAAGGGGAATCTCTTTGTGGGCGATGTGCCGCTAAACGAATCGGGCATGCGCGACCATCCGCTCACGCCGATGACCGATGCCAATCTCGTGCGCGTGATGCAGGCGCAAACGCAAGGCAAGGTGGGTCTCATCGATTACACGCATGTCGCGCGTGGGCCGGATGCGATACGTGCGCGTATAGCGGCGTTGAAGGCGGATGGCGTCAGGGTGGCGATTGCCGACGCCATCAGCAATGAGGATTTGATGCGGCTGGGGTTGGCGATGAGCGACATGGCGATGTTTACGGCGGGTTCGGGTGTGGCAATAGGCCTGCCGCAGAATTTTATCGGCAGCGGTGCGCTGCGCGGCGGCGCGGCGGCGGATACGCTGCCACGTGTGCACGGAAAGCGAGCGATTGTTTCCGGCAGTTGCTCCGTGGCCACGAATGCGCAAGTGGCGCATTTCATTCAAAGCGGTGGCGCGGCGCGGGCGCTAGACCCTGTGAAACTCGCGGCGGGCGAGCCGGAAGTCGAGCGAGCCTTGGTGTGGGCGCGGTCGTTGCTGGCGCAAGATGCCGGTCCTGTGCTGCTGTATTCCACCGCAGCGCCAGCGGCGGTGCGGGCGATCCAATCGCAACTGGGTGCGGGCGCGGCAGGGCAGCTCATTGAAACCGCGCTGGCGGCGCTGGCGCGAAGGCTGGTGGATGCCGGTGTGAACCAACTGGTGGTAGCAGGCGGCGAAACCGCCGGTGCGGTGGTGCAGGCGCTGGGCATTGAGGCGCTACGCATCGGGCCACAGATTGATGCCGGTGTGCCGTGGACCATGAGTGTGGGCGACAAGCCTGTGGCGTTGGCGTTGAAATCCGGTAACTTTGGCAGCACAGACTTTTTTACCAAGGCATTTCAGGCGTTGTAACGAGGTGCGGCCATGAACGAAAATCAAATGCGCGAACACATGGCCGAACTCGGCAAATCGCTCTATGACCGTGGCCTCGCCCACGGCAGCGCGGGCAATGTCAGCGTCAAGCTGGCCGACGGCTACTTGCTCACGCCGACGAATTCCTGCATGGGGCGTCTCGATCCGGCGCGTATTTCTCGGCTGGACGGCAACGGCAAATTGTTGAGTGGCGATGCGCCGTCGAAAGAAGCGTTCCTGCACCTGGGCATGTATCAGCAGCGGCCTTCGAGTACCGCCGTGGTGCATTTGCACAGCTTGCATGCGGTGGCGGTGTCGTGTCTGGATGGCTTGAATGCCGAGGATGTGTTCCCGCCCATCACTGCCTATGCCGTGATGCAAGTTGGCAAGCTCGCGTTGGCGCCGTATTACGCGCCCGGCGACATGGCGCTGGCGGATGCGGTGCGTAAGCTCGCCGGTAAGCACCACGCCATTTTGCTGGCGAATCACGGGCCGGTTGTGGCGGGCACGTCGCTGACGGCGGCGGTTTACGCGATTGAGGAACTGGAACAAACGGCGCGGCTGATGCTGTTGCTACAGGGGCACCCCACGCGGTTGCTGACGGTTGAGCAGATGGCGGATTTGCATCGGCGCTTCCCGACCTGAGTCAAGAACGCGCTACGCCGGGCTGTGTACAATCTGCACTGTTCATTTTTGCTGCGGATGACTGAACCATGACGCTTGCTCCCTTCCACCTTGCTTTCCCCGTCAACGATCTCGCCGAGGCGCGCGCCTTTTACGGCGGCTTGCTCGGCTGCGCTGAAGGGCGCTCCGATGGCGACTGGATTGATTTCAATTTCTTCGGCCATCAAATCGTGGCTTATCGCGCGCCGCACGCAACCGGCAAGGCGGCAACGTCCGGCGTCGATGGCGACGCGGTGCCGATCCGCCATTTTGGCTTGGTGTTGCCGATGAAAGATTGGGCAGCCATGCGCGATCGGCTGGTGGCGGCGAAAACCAAGTTCATCATCGAGCCTGATGTGCGTTTTGTGGGTACCATCGGCGAGCAATCGAGTCTGTTTTTTCTCGATCCCAGCGGTAACGCGCTGGAGTTCAAGGCGTTCAAAGATCCATCAAAGCTGTTTGCCAAAGCATAACTTGCCGCGTCTGCGGCAAGCCACTACACTGCGCGCTGTGTGAATCGTTTGAATAGACTTGGAGCCTAATAAATGTTTAAAATCAAATACTTACTTATATCGGCAGCATTGTGGGCTGGCGCTGCGGTGGCGCAGGACAAGCTCAATATCTTCATCGCTACCGGGCCGACGGCGGGCGTGTATTACCCGATGGGCGGCGGGCTGGCGGATTTGCTCACCAAGTATGTGCCGTCGCTCAACGCCACGGCGGGCACCACGGCAGGCTCGATTGCCAATTTGCAATTGATGCAAACCAAAAAAGCCGACATCGCTTTCACGATGGCGGATGCCGGTTGGGATGCCTACAAGGGCCAGCAAAAATTCCAGAGCGGCGCAGTGCCGTTGCGCGCCCTGATGGTGCTGTACCCCAACCGTATGCACGTAGTGACGGTAGAGGGATCGGGCATCAACAAATTTGCTGATCTCAAGGGCAAGCGAGTATCAACGGGGGCGGTGAATAGCGCGACCGAGGTGATGGCGTTGCGGCTCACCGAAGCGCATGGCATGACGTTCAAGGATTTCACCCAAGAGCGGCTCGATCCGGGCAAGTCGGTGGATGCCATCAAAGACAAAAAGCTGGATGCGTTTTTCTGGGTGGGCGGCGTGCCGACGGCGGCCGTCACTGAATTGGCAGCCTCTCCCGGCATGAAGCTAAAATTGATTGATCACGACGACGGCGTGCCGGGCATGGTCAAAATTTACGGCCCGCTGTATGTGAAAGACACGATTCCGGCGAAAGCTTATCCGGGGCAGGAGCAAGCCAACCGCATCGCGACGGTGTGGAATGTGTTGGTGGCGCGCGCGGATGTATCGGATCAAGTGGCTTACGATGTGGTGAAAACCATTTTTGAGCGCAAAGCCGACATGGAGCGCGTGCATCCCGAATCGCGTAACTTTGATTTGAAGTATCAGACCAATGCGGCTTCGGTGATTCCGTATCACCCCGGCGCAATCAAGTATTTGGCCGAAAAGGGTGTCAAAGTACAATAGGCTCAATAATGAGTTTCATAAAATAATAAATAAAAACAAATACTTACGATATTAAAATCCAGCCCCGCTCCCCCACCGAGGCGAGGTTTTTTGTGCATTTTGTGCAATAAGTCACGGTAGATACCCGCTAAGTCATGGCCGCATTTGAATTGCCCACCGCCGCCGTCAGCGACGCCGCGCTTAAAAAAGCCGAAGAATTTATCGAGGCCGAAGAAGGCGCGTCCAACAAGCTCAGCGGCTGGCTGGGCACGTTTGTCGCACTTCTGGCCATCGTGATGTCGGTCTTTCATTTGTACGCCGCGATGACCATTATGCCTACGCACATTTTGCGCGGCATTCATGTGGCGTTCATGTTGTTCTTGGTGTTTTTGCTGTTCCCGATGGCCAAGCGGTTTCGCAACCGCGTGTGGTGGTGGGATTGGCTGCTGGCGATATTGTCGCTGTACGTGATGGGGCACATGCTGTTCGGCGGCGATGCGTTTTTGGAGCGCAGCACCGTGCCGAATACGCTGGATACCTTTTGCGGCGTGGCGCTGACGCTGTTAATCCTTGAAGCGGTGCGGCGTTGTTCCGGTTGGATCATGCCGGCAGTGGTGCTGCTGTTTTTGTTCTACGCGATTATTGGCTCGAAGCTGCCGCCGCCATGGACGCACCAGGGCATGGATGTCGCGCGCATCGTCGGGCACATGTACATGACGCTGGAAGGCATTTTCGGCACGGCCATTGATGTGTCGTCCACGCTGATTATCTTATTCACGATTTACGGCGCGTTTTTGCAGTATTCCAACGCAGGAAAGTTTTATATTGATTTTTCGTTCGCGGCGATGGGCGGCAAGCCAGCCGGCGCGGGGCGCACTATTGTGCTGGCGTCGTTTTTGCTCGGCGGGCCGTCGGGCAGCGGCGTTGCCACCACGGTGACGCTGGGCTCGGTGGCTTATCCGATGTTGGTCAAGGCGGGTTACGGCAAGGACGCGGCAGGCGGCTTGCTGGCGGCGGGCGGCTTGGGTGCGATTATTTCGCCGCCGGTGCTGGGCGCTGCGGCGTTTTTGATCGCGGAGTTTTTGCGCGTGACGTATCTCGAAGTGCTGCTGATGGCGACGATACCGACGCTGTTGTTTTACTTTGCCCTGTTTCTGATGGTTGAGATTGATGCGCGCAAATTCGGCATGAAGCACGTGGCGATCGATAAAGCCGATACCGTGTGGAATCTCACCAAGCGCTTCGGCTTTCACTTTTTGTCGCTGATTGCGATTATTGCTTTCATGTTGCTGGGCTTTTCGCCGCTGGCGTCGGTGTTTTGGGCGACTGCGGTGGCGTTTGTGGTGAGTTTTCTGCACCCCACCTGCGCGTTGATTCCGTATGAGGTGTTCACGCGCAAAACAGCTTTGGTTAAAGGCGTGTGGACGTCGGGCTTGCGCAAGGCGATGGAAGGCGGCTCCATCGGCGTGCTTAACGTCGCGGCCACGTGCGCGGCAGCGGGCCTGATTGTCGGTGTGGTGACGCTCACCGGGCTGGGGCTCAAGTTCAGTTCAATTGTGTTGACCTATGCCGATTCGTGGAGTCGCGGCATTGTGGATGGATTGACGTTCATCGGCGTGGCACCCACGCCCGCGCTGCTGCACGATGTCAAACTGTTGCTGACTGCGCTGATGACCTCGCTAATTGTGTGGATAGTCGGCCTCGCGGTGCCGGTTACGGCGAGTTACATTATTTGCGCCGTCATCGCAGCGCCCGCACTGATACAACTGGGCGTGGCGGATTTTGCTGCGCATATGTTTATTTTTTACTATGCGGTGCTGTCGGAGGTATCGCCGCCCACTGCGCTGTCGCCTTTTGCCGCAGCGGCCATCACCGGCGGCGATCCTTACAAGACAACGCTGCAGTCGTGGAAATACACCATGCCCGCGTTCCTAGTGCCGTTCATGTTTGTGCTGGATCCGGCGGGGTTGGGCTTGTTGCTGATGGGCTCATTTAAGGCGTTGGCGAAAGCGTCGGTGGTGGATATTGCGATCGTCAGCGTTACGGCAATGATCGGCATTGCGGCGCTGGCTGCGGGCGTACAGGGCTGGTTGTTCCGGCAGACCACGCGGGCGGAACGCTGGCTGTTGATTATCGCGGGGCTCGCGCTGGTGTATCCGAAGGCCCTGTTTGACGTGATCGGCGTCGCTTTGATTGTGGCGGCGATGGTGATGCAGAAGGTGCGCCGCAGCGATGCGCAACCGGCTGCCGGGTGACGCGGCGATGCTGGATGCGTTTCACGCCAAGCTCGCCACGCCGTTTGCTGTGCTCGGCATCCGCACGGTGGGTGAGCTGCTGACGGACATTGAATATCTGCCGCGCGGCGTGGCGACGCTGGCACCGCTGAACACGCTGGCCGAGCGTGCGTGCCGGCAAATCGAGCGCTACATCGACGATCCGCACTATCGCTTTACACTGCCGTTTGAATATCGCGGCACCGCGTTTCAGTGCCGGGTGTGGCAGGAAATTAGTGGTATTTCCTCTGGAAAAACAAATACTTACAAAGAGTTGGCGCAGCGCCTGCGCAGCGCACCACGGCCGGTGGGCGGTGCCTGCGGCAAAAACCGGCTACCGCTGTTGATTCCGTGCCACCGCGTGCTCGCGTCCAACGGTATCGGCGGCTTTATGCACGCGCGCGGCGGCGAGCCGATTACCATCAAAACTTGGTTGCTGCGACATGAAGGCGTCAAACTCTGAACGCGCCGCACTGATCGACGAATTCTGCGACGCGCTGTGGCTGGAAGACGGCTTGTCGCGCAATACGTTGGATGCGTACCGGCGTGATCTTGCGCAGTTTGTACTGTGGCTCGCCGGACAGCGCAGCAAGGCGTTACAGGCTGCAAATCACGCCGATGTGCAGGCGTATCTGGCGTATCAGTTCCGGCAAAAATTGCGCGCGTCCACGGCGGCACGCATGTTGTCCACGCTCAAGCGCTTTTACCGTTGGCTGCAACGGCAAAATCGTATCAATGTCGATCCCACACTCAATATTGATGCACCCAAGCTGCCGCGCACGCTGCCGAAAAGTTTGACGGAGGCCGATGTGGACAGCCTGCTCGCTGCGCCCGATGGGAACACACCGCGCGGGGCGCGCGACAAGGCGATGCTTGAGACGCTCTACGCCAGCGGGCTGCGGGTGTCGGAGTTGGTCACGCTGAAGCTGCCTCAGGTGAGCCAAGATATGGGTGTGGTGCGTGTGCTGGGCAAAGGCTCGAAAGAGCGGCTGGTGCCGCTGGGCGAGGAGGCGTTGGCGCAGGTCAAGCAATACGTTGCCACGGCGCGCCCGGCGTTGCTGGCGGGGAAGGCCAGTGATGATTTGTTTGTGACGGCACAGGGCGGCGCCATGACACGGCAATCGTTTTGGCAAATCATCAAGCGTTACGCACTGCTGGCCGGACTGAAGCGCAGCATTTCACCACACGTGCTGCGCCACGCGTTCGCCACGCATTTGCTCAACCATGGTGCCGATTTGCGCGTGGTGCAACTGCTGTTGGGGCATGCGGATATTTCGACCACGCAAATTTACACGCACGTGGCGCGCGAACGCCTGAAACAGTTGCACGCGGCGCATCATCCGCGCGGCTGAGTGACTGAGCGTCTGACGGTGTGGCCGATTGGCGGATTGCCTGATTGCATGATTGACATGGGCCGCGAGCGTGAATTTTTCACACGCCTTTTCAAGTTGTGTCAGCGCGGCTTGGTATGGCGCGTTATTGAGTGTGCCGGGACTGCTCTCGGTGAGCGGTTCTACCCTAACTAATTGTTTTTAAACGATAAATTGGAGACTCTGATGAAAAAATTGATAGCCATGATGTGTTTCATGCTGGCGGCATCGCCGCTGGCGTTTGCGCAAGATAAGGCCAAGGACGAGGCGAAGAAGGCCGCGCCCCCCGCCGCCACTGCGCCCGCTGCAGCCCCGGCCGCCGCTGACAAAGCGGACAAAGCGGACAAGGGCAAAGGCGACGAGAAGAAAGCCGACAAAGCCAAGAAAGAGCGCACGCCTGCGCAAAAAGCCAACGATGAGCGTCTGAAGGAATGTAACGCTGACGCTGTCGACAAAAAAGGCGACGAGCGCAAATCGTTCATGAAATCCTGCATGACCAACAAACAAAAAACGCAGCAAGATCGCATGAAGTCGTGCAACAAGGACGCCGGCGAGAAGAAGATGAAGGGCGACGACCGCAAAGCCTTCATGAAAGATTGCCTGTCCAGCAAGTAGTCATTTGGCCACGCCGCTTGCGCGGCGGCTGAACAAGGGGCATGCCGCGAGGTGTGCCCCTTTTGTTTGGGTGGGTTGACGCACGCAAGCGGCTTGGTAGGACAGGTGGGGTATTTGCAGAAAATCAATCAACCTAAAGACCGTAATTCGCCATAGAGGTCACCGAGAACACCGAGGAAAAACAGTTACTCGGTCTGAACCGGTTGCTCACCAATCGGGGGAACCGGTGAACTGCCGTCGGTAAGCAGGGTGACGGTCGAAAAATCAGGCGCTTCGTGAGCCGTCGATCACTATGTGACCTTTAAGTTCGGTTTATATTTTCTCAATAAACCGTGTACAAAATGTATGCCGCATAGCAGCAAAATTTAGCTGAGAAGGGTTGCGGTGACGTTAGCCTGCGCGCATAATGAATTCATGTTCGGCGCTCGCTGAACATACTCCTCCAAAACCTCCTCCTTTGGTGGAACCTTTAGCGCAATCCCTTGGGATTGCGCTTTTTTTTTGCCTCCGCTGCCAGGCCTCGCTGCGTTTGGATTGTTGCCGAATTGCTGCGTAGCGACAATTATTTTATATTAGTTGCAGGATTGTGACTATCGAATGAGCGGAATTGAGAAATTTAAGTAAGCGACTGCACGATTTCTGGTTGTGCGGAAGTGTCGATTCCAAAATCTGTTAACGGGGCGCGTATGGGCGCGCATCGCTGCGGTGGCTCGACTTGCTATACTTCCTGCGCCGGATACCGGGGATGGGCCGCACGGCGGGCAGCACGGCGCGACGC
The DNA here is from genome assembly GCA_043743335.1 of Burkholderiales bacterium. GTDB lineage: Bacteria > Pseudomonadota > Gammaproteobacteria > Burkholderiales > SG8-41 > UBA5216. Next base: position 19,338 of record JAYTWR010000142.1, on the reverse strand, counting down.
GCCACGTTGATCGGCGGGGTTGCCGGTTTAGGTGTCGCTCACAGGCTTTTGCAATGGGTTCCACTCTGGAATTGACCGCCGTCAAGGCTCCTCCGGCGAGGCTGTAATAGATTCGCGACTAGAGTTCGTGCCTGACGTTCGGGTACGTGTCGGTGCGCGGCGCTTTCACGTAACATCCCGCAACATCCCGCGTTCTCATTTTGAGATCAACATGAAAATTCACGAATACCAAGCCAAAGAAATTCTCAAAAAATACGGCGTGCGCATCCTGCGCGGCGTGCCGTGCTTTTCGGTGGACGAGGCCGTGGCCGCGGGCAAAACGCTGGGTGGTAACGTTTGGGTGGTCAAGGCGCAAATCCACGCCGGTGGCCGGGGTAAAGGCGGGGGCGTCAAGCTCGCCAAGTCGCCGGAGGACTTGAAGTTGCTGGCAGGGCAAATTCTTGGCATGCAGTTGGTGACGCATCAAACCGGCCCGCAGGGACAGAAGGTGCGCCGCCTGCTGATTGAGGAGGGCGCGAGCATCAAAAAAGAATATTACGCTGCGCTGGTGGTGGACCGCGTGTCGCAGCGCGCGGTGCTGATGGCCTCCAGCGAGGGCGGCATGGACATCGAAGAAGTCGCCGCGCACACGCCGGAAAAAATTCACCGTGTGACTATCGATCCGGCGGCGGGCCTGACCGACGCGCAGGGCGAAGACATCGCGCGCAAGATCGGTGTGCCGGCAGGCGCTGTTGCGCAAGCGCGTGATACCTTCAAGGCGCTCTACAAAGCGTTTGATGAAATTGATGCGTCGCTGCTGGAAATCAACCCATTGATTTTGACGAGTGACGAGCAGGTGATTGCGCTGGATGCGAAAGTGAATTTCGACGAAAACGCCTTGTTCCGGCATCCGGAAATCGTTGCGCTGCGCGACTTGGATGAAGAAAATCCTGCGGAAATTGAAGCGTCCAAGTTTGGTCTGAGCTACATCGAGCTCGACGGCAACATTGGTTGCTTGGTCAACGGCGCAGGGCTGGCGATGGCGACCATGGATATCTGCAAGCTGTATGGCGGCTCGCCGGCGAACTTTCTCGATGTCGGCGGCGGTGCTTCGACCGAGAAGGTGACTGAGGCCTTCAAGATTATGCTGAAAAATCCGTCGCTGAAGGCAATTCTGGTCAACATCTTCGGCGGCATCATGAAATGCGATGTGATCGCGCAAGGCGTGGTGGAAGCTGCGCGGCAAGTTAGCCTGAAAGTGCCACTGATCGTGCGGCTGGAAGGCACCAACGTCGAATTGGGCAAGAAAATTCTCGCGGAGTCGGGCTTGCCGATTCTTTCCGGCAACAACATGGCGGATGCGGCAGAAAAAGCCGTGGCGGCAGTCAAAAAGGCAGCCTGAAAATGTCCATACTCATCAACAAGAATACGCGCGTCCTCACGCAAGGTATTACCGGCAAGACCGGTCAGTTCCACACTAAAACTGGTAAAGAATACGCCAATGGTGCCGCCTGTTACGTGGCCGGTGTGACGCCGAAAAAAGGCGGGCAGTCATACGAAGGTATTCCCATTTTTGAAACGGTCAAAGAAGCCAAGGCCGCCACCGGCGCCAATGTGTCGGTGATTTACGTGCCGCCGCCCTTTGCCGCCGCCGCGATTGATGAGGCAGTGGATGCGGATATGGATTTGGTGATTTGCATCACCGACGGCATCCCCGTGCGCGACATGATCCGCACCAAGTACAAAATGATCGGCAAGCGCACCATGCTGATCGGCCCCAATTGCCCCGGCGTGATCACGCCAGACGAAGTGAAAATCGGCATCATGCCCGGCCACATCCATAAGCGCGGGCCGATAGGCGTGCTGTCGCGCTCGGGCACGTTAACCTATGAAGCGGTGGGCCAGTTGATGGAGGTGGGCTTGGGGCAATCGTCGTGCGTGGGCATTGGCGGCGATCCGGTCAATGGCCTGAAACACATTGATGTCATGAAAATGTTTAACGACGATCCGCAGACCGAAGCGGTGGTGATGGTCGGTGAAATCGGCGGCTCGGACGAGGAAGAGTGCGCGCGCTGGGTCAAGGCGAATATGAAAAAACCGGTGATCGGATTTATCGCTGGCCTTACGGCACCGCCGGGCAAACGCATGGGCCACGCCGGCGCGATTATCTCCGGCGGCAAGGGTACGGCTACGGAGAAGCTCGCGGTGATGGAGGAATGCGGCATCAAGGTGACGCGCAATCCCGCCGACATGGGAAAATTGATGAAATCGGTTTTGAAGTAAGCAGTCAGAAATACTCAAAAAGAACAGCGGCACCCCTCCCCGGCATGGCGGGAACACGGCGCTTCCGACGGAGGACGCCGCGCCTTGACCCGGAGCGCTAACGTTTAGGCACGAACGGCAGGAGGGGCAGTCAATTTGGAACGCGCTGAAATTAGACGTACCGGCAACGGTAACAACAACGGCAAGCGGCGTGGCACGCCCAAGGGCCGTGCAGTCGAGCCTGCCGCGCTGGATGAGGTGCAGGCACTACTCGGTGACGCCCCGCGCCGCCGCGATCTGCTGATTGAACACCTGCACAAACTTCAAGACCACTACGGCCACATTTCCGCCGCGCATATCACCGCGCTGGCGCGTGACATGAAGCTCGCGCAAACAGAAGTGTTTGAAGTCGCGAGTTTTTATCACCACTTCGATATCGTTAAAGAAGGCGACACGCCGCCGCCCGCGCTGACTGTGCGCGTGTGTGATTCACTCAGTTGCGAGCTGAATGGCGCGAACGCGCTGATCGCCGATTTAAAGCGCGCGTTGGGTGATGGCGTGCGTGTGATCCCCGCACCGTGTGTGGGCCGCTGCGAGCAAGCGCCGGTGGCCGTGGTCGGGCAAAACCCCGTGGCGCACGCCACAGTGGCTAAAGTGCAGCCCTTGGTGGCGGCCGGTAAGGCGGCGTGCGATACCGGTAAGTATCTGAATTTTAAGGGTTATTTAGATGGCGGCGGTTATCGCATTGTGCAGCAATGTTTGTCCGGCGAGCGCAATGCGGAAGACTTAATTAAGGTGATGGAAACCTCCGGCTTGCGCGGTTTGGGCGGCGCGGGTTTTCCGGCGGGGCGTAAATGGCGCATCGTGCGCGGCGAACCAGGCCCGCGCGTGATGGCGGTGAATATCGACGAAGGCGAGCCCGGTACGTTTAAGGATCGCTATTACCTTGAGCGCGATCCGCATCGTTTTCTCGAAGGCATGCTGATTGCCGCGTGGGCGGTCGATAGTTCCGAGGTTTACGTCTATTTGCGTGACGAATACGCGGGCGTGCGCGCCATCCTCGAAAAAGAGATCGCAGCCCTGCAAGCGAACCCGCCGTGCAAACTGCCGCAGATACATCTGCGCCGTGGCGCGGGTGCCTACATTTGCGGCGAAGAATCCGCGATGATCGAATCCATCGAAGGCAAACGCGGCATGCCACGGCTGCGCCCGCCGTACGTGGCGCAAGTGGGTTTGTTCGGCCTCCCCACGTTGGAACACAACATGGAGACGCTCTACTGGGTGCGCGACATACTCGAAAAAGGCGCAGACTGGTTTACGTCGCATGGGCGCAATGGCCGCAAAGGGCTGCGTTCGTTTTCAGTGTCGGGCCGCGTGCAAAAACCGGGTGTTCACTGCGCACCAGCGGGCATCACGGTGAAAGAACTGATTGCCGAATACTGCGGCGGCATGCTGCCGGGCCACGCGTTCTATGCCTATCTGCCGGGTGGTGCGTCGGGCGGCATTTTGCCCGCGAGCATGGGCGATATTCCGCTGGATTTCGACACGCTCAATCAGTACGGCTGCTTCATCGGCTCGGCAGCGGTCATTATTTTGTCGGACAAAGATAAAGCCAGTGCTGCGGCTAAAAACATCCTGAAATTCTTTGCCGAAGAATCCTGTGGTCAATGTACACCGTGCCGCGTGGGCACAGCCAAGGCATTGAATTTAATGGATAAATCGACATGGGATCAGCCGTTGCTGGAAGAGCTATCCGGCGCGATGGCTGATGCTTCCATCTGCGGTTTAGGGCAGGCTGCGCCGAATCCGATTCGTTGCGTGATGAAATATTTTCCCAAGGAAATTCAATGACAGCGCATAGCCATGACGAACTAAACGCCATGCCCGTTGAATTCAAGCTTAACGGCAAGGATGTCAGCGCACACGCTGGCGAAACCATCATTGAAGCGGCCAAGCGCCACGGCGTGGAGATTCCGCACCTTTGCTACAAAGAAGGCATGCGCCCCGACGGCAATTGCCGCGCTTGCGTGGTGGAGGTCAAGGGCGAGCGCGTGCTGGCGGCGTCCTGCTGCCGCAATCCGGTAAAGGGCATGGAAGTCACCACCGACTCTGATCGCGCGGTGAAGTCACAAAAGATGGTGCTGGAGTTATTGCTTTCTGACATGCCGGAGAAGCGCCACACGCGCCATTCCGAGTTGGATGACTGGGCCGCCAAGCTCAATGTCGGTAAACCACGTTTTGAAGCACGCCAGCAACCGGCGGCGGATTTGTCGCACTATGGCATCGCAGTGAATCTGGATTCGTGCATCCAGTGTACACGTTGTGTTCGCGCCTGCCGCGAAGAGCAGGTCAACGATGTGATTGGTTATGCCTATCGCGGCAGTCACTCCAGCATTGTGTTTGATATCAACGACGCCATGGGCGCGTCCACCTGCGTGGCTTGTGGTGAGTGCGTGCAAGCCTGCCCCACCGGCGCGCTAATGCCCGCGCGCGAAGCGGGGCTGACCAAGCCCGACAAACAGGTGCACTCGGTGTGCCCGTACTGCGGCGTGGGTTGTCAGCTCACCTATAACATCAAAGACAACAAAATCATTAGCGTCGAAGGGCGCGATGGCCCGTCCAATCACAACCGTCTGTGTGTCAAGGGCCGTTATGGATTCGACTATGTGCATCACAAACAGCGGCTCACCAAGCCGCTGATTCGCAAGCCGGGTGTGCCCAAACACGCGGACTTCACCATGGATCCGTCTAACCCGCTGGAGTTTTTCCGCGAGGCGTCTTGGGACGAAGCACTCAATTTGGCCGCGGGCAAGCTCAAAGAAATCCGCGACACGAAAGGCAAGACCGCGCTGGCGGGTTTTGGCTCGGCCAAGGGCAGCAACGAAGAAGCGTATTTGTTTCAAAAGCTGGTGCGTACCGGCTTTGGCAGCAACAACGTCGATCATTGCACGCGCTTATGCCATGCCTCGTCGGTAGCGGCGTTGATGGAAGGCGTGGCCTCGGGGGCGGTGTCTAATCAGGTGAGCGATGTGGCGCATGCGGAAGTGATCTTCCTCATCGGTGCCAATCCGATTTCCAATCACCCGGTGGCGGCCACGTGGATTAAGAATGCGGCCAAAAAGGGCGCAAAATTTATTTACGCCGACCCGCGCCGTTCGGAGTTATCGCGCCACGCCACGCACTATTTACAGTTCAAGCCCGATACCGATGTGGCACTGCTCAACGCCATGATGCACACCATTGTGCATGAAGGCTTGGTGGACGAAGCCTTTATCGCCTCGCGCACCATCGGCTACGAAGACCTTAAGAAAAACGTCGAGGGTTACAGCCCCGAGGCCATGGCACCGGTCTGCGGTATTCCCGCCGAGACCATCAAGGAAGTCGCGCGCATTTACGCCACGTCCAAAGGCTCGATGATTTTGTGGGGCATGGGCATTTCTCAGCACGTGCATGGCACTGACAACGCGCGCTGTTTGATTGCGCTGACGTTGATGACCGGGCAGATCGGCAAGCCCGGCTCTGGCTTGCATCCGCTACGCGGGCAAAACAATGTGCAGGGCGCATCAGACTCCGGTTTGATCCCGATGTTTTTACCCGATTATCAGCGCGTGAATGTGGATGCGGCGCGCGAGCGATTTGAAAAACTGTGGGGCGCAACGCTGGATCCCAAGCCGGGTCTGACGGTGGTGGAAATCATCCATGCCATTCTCGACAACCAAATCAACGGCATGTACATCATGGGTGAAAACCCGGCGATGTCTGACCCCGATGCGCATCATGCGCGCGAGGCGCTGGCCAAGCTCGACATGCTGGTGGTGCAGGAAATTTTCTTGACCGAAACCTGCTATCACGCAGATGTGATTCTGCCCGCGACCGCGTGGCCAGAGAAGGACGGTACGGTGACCAACACCGATCGCATGGTGCAGTTGGGACGCCGCGCAATAGACGCACCCGGCGACGCCCAGCCGGATTTGTGGATCATTCAGCAACTCGCCAACCGCATGGGGCTTAACTGGAACTACCGTGGCCCCGAAGATGTGTTCAACGAAATGCGCAAAGGCATGAACTCCATCGCCGGTATTACGTGGGACAGGCTTGAACGCGAAAGCAGCGTCACCTACCCCTGCGAGAACGAAGGTGATCCTGGTCAACCCATTGTTTTTGTTGATAAATTCCCTACGCCCACCGGGCGCGCCCAATTTGTGCCGGCAGATATCATCCCCGCCAACGAGCGGCCCGACACCGAGTTTCCGTTTGTGTTAATCACCGGTCGTCAACTCGAACACTGGCACACCGGCGCCATGACACGGCGTGCGTCCGTGCTCGATGCCATTGAGCCCGACCCGACTGCGCTGATACACCCGCTGGATTTGGATGCACTGGGTGCGAAGCCGGGTGATGTGATCAGCGTCGCCTCGCGCCGTGGCATCGTGTCGCTGTATGCGCGTGCTGACGACGGCACGCCGCGCGGGGCGGTGTTTATCCCCTTCTGTTTTTACGAAGCGGCGGCGAACTTGTTGACTAACCCGGCGCTGGACCCAGTCGGCAAAATCCCCGAATTCAAATATTGCGCGGTGAAGATCACCAAGGGCGGTGAGTTGGCACTCGTGTCGAGTTATGGGGGCGGGCAGGCTTTGGCTGCGATATAGACCCCTTAGATTTAAAACCAAATAAGCCACAGAGCGCACAGAGGACAAAGCGAGAGTTTGGAGTGGGATATTGGCGATGCTTGCTTGCCGTATTGGGTTTTCTCTGTGTGCTCTACGGCAAATTTTTTAAAAGTTTTAGGAGAGAGAAAAATGGCACTATCAGATATCGAAATTGCACAAGCTGCCAAGATGCAGCGCATCACCAAGATCGCCGAGAAGGTGGGCATACCCGAAGACCATCTCGTGCCCTATGGCCACTACAAGGCCAAGGTGTCGCTGGAGTATGTGGATTCGCTAAAGGACAAAAAAGATGGCAAGTTGATTCTGGTCACCGCCATCAGCCCCACGCCAGCGGGCGAGGGCAAGACCACTACTACCGTGGGCTTGGGTGATGCGCTGAACCACATTGGCAAGAAGACGATAATTTGTTTGCGTGAGCCTTCGTTAGGCCCTGTGTTTGGCGTGAAGGGTGGCGCAGCAGGCGGCGGTTACGCGCAGATTGTGCCGATGGAAGATATCAACCTGCATTTCACGGGCGACTTCGGTGCGATAGGGCTGGCCAACAACCTGTTGTCGGCGATGATCGACAATCACATTTCGCACGGCAATGCGCTGGGCATCGACCCGCGCCGCATCACCTGGAAGCGCGTGATGGACATGAACGACCGCGCGTTGCGTGACATCGTGGTGTCGCTGGGCGGCACGGCGAATGGTTACCCGCGTGAAGACGGCTTTGATATTGTGGTGGCGTCTGAAGTGATGGCGATTTTCTGTCTGGCGACTTCGCTCAAAGACCTGAAAGAACGCCTAGGCAATATCGTGTTTGGCTACACGCGCGACAACAAACCGCTGCGCGCGCGCGACCTGAAAGCGCACGGTGCCATGACCGTGTTGTTGAAAGACCAGCTCGCGCCCAACCTGGTGCAAACGCTGGAGAACAACCCAGCCTTTGTGCATGGCGGCCCGTTCGCTAATATTGCGCACGGTTGCAACACCGTGCTGGCCACCAAAACGGGCTTGAAGCTCGCCGACTACGTGGTGACCGAAGCTGGCTTCGGCGCTGACTTGGGCGCAGAAAAATTCCTCGACATCAAGTGCCGCAAAGCGGGCTTAATGCCTGCGGCAGCGGTGATCGTCGCCACCGTGCGTGCGTTAAAGCACCACGGCGGCGTGGCCAAAGATCAACTGAGCGTGGAGAACGTCGAAGCGCTGGGCAAGGGCATGGTCAATCTTGAAAAGCACATACACAACGTGAAGAACGTGTATGGCATCCCCTGCGTGGTGTCGATCAACCGCTTCACGGCGGATACCGAAGCGGAGATGAAGCTGCTCACCGAGCGCGTCGAAAAATTGGGCGTCAAAGTGGTGGTAGCCAATCACTGGGCCGAGGGCGGCAAGGGTGCGGCGAATCTGGCCAAGATCGTGGTTGATCTGTGCGATGGCCCGTCCAACCCGACCTTTGTCTACGAAGACAGCGACACGCTGTGGGACAAGATGAAGAAAATAGCGACCAAGGTGTACGGTGCAGGTGAGATCACGGCGGACTCAAAAATACGAAACAAAATCAAAGAGTTGCAAGAGGGTGGCTATGGTCACTACCCGGTGTGCGTGGCCAAAACACAGTCATCGTTCTCAACCGACCCCAATCTGCGCGGTGCGCCAACAGGGCACACGGTGAATGTGCGTGAAGTGCGGCTGTCCGCAGGCGCAGAGTTTGTGGTGATGATTTGCGGCGACATCATGACCATGCCAGGTCTGCCCAAGGTGCCGTCGGCGGAGAAAATTGATTTGACGGATGACGGCAAGGTGGTGGGGTTGTTTTAAGTATTTTTTTGCATTAAAAAAATCACGCGGGTGCGGGCGCTATACGATGCGCCCGCGCCCGTGTATATTTCGCGAGCCTGCCGAGGGGGAGGCGCAATTCAGTACGCCGCTGCAAGCGCGCACGTTAATTGCAACACGTAGCAACACGTAGTAACAGGGAGAAAAAAATGATGGAAATGCTGAGTGATCCGCTGTTTTGGACGGCCTTGGGCCAGATCACGTTGATTAATATTGTGTTGTCGGGTGATAACGCCGTGGTGATTGCGCTGGCTGCGCGCTCGTTGCCGGCGCACCAGCAGAATAAGGCGGTGATGTGGGGTGCGGGCGCTGCCGTGATTATGCGGATTATCCTGACCATCATCGCTGTTGAATTGCTGAAGTGGCCTTTTCTCAAGATCATCGGTGCGGTACTGCTGTTCTGGATTGCCATCAAGCTGCTGGTGCCCGAGCACGACGATGAAAACGTCGAAAGCTCCGACAATCTGATGAAGGCGATCAAAACCATTCTGATTGCGGACTTGGTGATGAGTCTCGATAACGTGATCGGCGTCGCGGCTGCGGCCAAGGGCAATACCACGCTGCTGATTATCGGCTTGGCGATTTCGATTCCGCTGGTAATTTTTGGCGCAACCATGCTGATGAAAGTGATGGAGCGTTGGCCCGTAATTATTACCATCGGCGCTGGGTTGCTGGGCTGGGTTGCCGGTGAAATGCTGGTGACCGATCCGTTCTGGGCGAAGGCGATTGAGACCAATTTCTCGTGGTTGCATGCGCACATCGGTCCGCTGGAATTTAATTGGTTGCAGGTGATAGGCGCGGCGTTTGTGATTCTCTTGGGCAAGTATCTTGCTGGCAAAGCCGAGGCAGGCGCAGAGACCGAACATAAAATCGTCGATCTCGCCGCAGGCGATGCCGCGAATCAGCACAAAAAATAGCCCCGTTTAGGATAGAGGAGAACACGATGAAAATATTATTACCCGTGGACGGTTCCGAGACTTCGGCCCGTGCTGTGCAGTTCATGATCAAACAAGTGCAGAATTCCAAAGACGTGCCGGATTTACACCTGCTCAACGTACAGCATGCTTTACCCGGCACCATCAAGGGCGTGGCCGACCAAGCTAGGCAATACCATCACGATGAGGGCATCAAGGCGCTGGCCAATGCCCGCAAGTTGCTGGACGATGCCACGATCAAATACGAGTATCACATTAGCGTCGGCGAAGTTGGTGAGGTCGTCGCGCACTTCGTTAAAGATTTGCAGTGTGACCAAGTTGTGATGGGCACACGCGGCATGAGTTCAATGGCAAACATGGTGCTGGGCTCAGGCGCGAACAAAGTGCTGCACTTGGTCAATGTGCCGGTGCTGCTGATTAAGTAGTAACTATTTGATTTTAAAGGGTTTTAATAAAAACGCCATCCCTCGGGATGGCGTTTTTTTATGCAGGCCATGCGCTGACAGACAGCGCGGCGGGCTTGGCTGGCGCGCCTTTGCGTTCTTTGTGCCGTTCGTTAGGGTGCCACCCCAACACGGCCAACAACACAAAAAAACCCACCACGTAGGCAATGGCGATGGGCCAGCCGTGACGCAGCCACAGGCCCACGGATTTGGCTTCCGGGAACATATTGCTGAGTGCTACGCCCGCCGACGAGCCAAACCAGATCATCGATCCACCGAAACCCACGGCATAGGCTAAAACCCCCCAGTCGTAGCCGCCCTGTTTTAAGGCGAGTGCCGTGAGCGGGATGTTGTCGAATACGGCGGAAACAAAGCCCAAGCCCAGCGCGGTTTGCCATGAGGCTGCGGGTAGTTTTTCCACCGGCATCATCGACGCGCACAATATCAGCGACAGCAAAAATACGCTGCCTTTAAACGCGTCTGGCAACAGCCGCCATTCGGGCTTGCGCAGCGGCGCGGTCAGCAAAATAGCGATCCACACCGCCGCGCCGATGAACGGAAAGCTGTCGCTCAGGTGGTTGTAGCGGGTGTTGATAACGACGTTAGCGGCAATGGCGGCTGCCAGTATAGCCACCACCACGCCGACGCGCGTCCAGTCGACTTGAATGCCCGCTGCAGCGTCTTTGGTGATGGGGGAATATCGGTGCTGCTGCAGAGCAGCCGGTATGCCGAAAATTACCGTGGCAACGCTGGCGGCGACGTAGGCTTCGACCACATCCAACGGGTTCACGCCGTCGATCCACATCATGGTAGTGGTGGTGTCGCCGACCACGCTGCCGGAGCCACCGGCGTTGCTGGCGGCGACGATAGCCGCGAGATAGCCAATGTGTACCTTGCCGCGAAATACGGTGAGTGCGATGGTGCCGCCGATCATGGCTGCGGCGATGTTGTCGAGAAAGCTTGACAGCACGAATATCATAATCAGCAGTACAAAGCCGCCTTTCCAGTCGTCGGGCAGGTACTTGGGCAAAATAGCCGGGATGCGGCTTGCCTCAAAATGCTTGGAGAGCAGCGCAAAGCCCAGTAGCAGGCCCAGCAGATTGGCGAGGATCACCCATTCATGTGCGAGATGGAGGCCCAAGCCCGCCATGCCCACGCCGTGTGCAAAGCCCGTGAACAGCAGTTTGTGCAGCGTAATCACCGTCAAGCCGGTCAGCGCCACTGCAAGCGTATGGTGGTGAAACAGGGCGACGCCCAGCAGCGTCAACGCAAACAGAATGAAGTCGACGGGGATGCCGAACAGCGCCGATGCCGATACAGGGGCGGCTGGGGATTGCGCCAAGGCGCTCGTGCTGCACAATGCGAAAAAAAGGAGCGCCGGACTATGGCGGAGAATGGTGCGAAGCATGACAATTTTTGCCTGAATTGCACGAAGGCGCGATTCTAGCATCGTGGTTTTGCGGTATCGACGGCGGGTCAGTGTGCCCGAAGCGTATTCACAAACCGATGGATGCAGAACGGCGGTTCGCGTCTAATTCTGGCGATCCCTATGGCAAGTGTTCGTAACTAATTGAATTTATTGAGTTTTTATTTTTTGGCCTTACAAGCCAAAATTGAAATATTGATGGCGGTCAATGTTTTTCATAAAGTTAATACGCATCATTACGTCGCTCCAAGCAATAAGTAAGAGTGCATCCGAACTCGACAAATGAGAACATGCGTGGAAGCCGATGGGTTGTGAATTGGTTGTGAATTGGTTGTGAATCGGTTGTGAATCGGTTGTGCCTTGGTTGTGTATTGATAGATTGACAACGTCGTTTAACCGCAGCAGCTTTGCAGGAGGAGCCACATAATGCGTTCAAATCTGAAAATGGTTTTGCGGGCCGTGATTGCGGTTGGGATTACGTTTGGTATGGCCGGCGCGGGGTTGGTTGCGCATGCCGCCGCGTGGGAGCCGACCAAGCCGGTAGAGTTTGTCATTCCGGCGGGCACGGGTGGCGGTGCCGACCAAATGGCGCGGCTGATTCAGGGGATTGTCGCCAAACATAATTTGATGAAGCAATCCCTGATTCCGGTGAACAAATCAGGCGGTGCGGGCGCAGAAGGGTTTCTCGCCATCAAGGAGGCCAAGGCGGATCCGCACAAAATTGTGATCAGCCTCTCAAACCTGTTCACCACGCCGCTCGCGACGGGCGTGCCGTTCGGCTGGCGCGACATGACGCCGGTGTCAATGATGGCGCTGGACCAGTTTGTGTTGTGGGTGCACGCAGAGTCTCCCTACAAGACCGCCAAAGAATACATCGACGCAGTTAAAAAAGCTGGGCCCAACAAAATGAAAATGGGCGGCACCGGCTCCAAGCAAGAAGATCAAATTATTACCGTGAGTCTGGAAAAGGCCACCGGTACCAAGTTCACGTATCTGCCGTTCAAGGGCGGCGGTGACGTGGCGGTGCAACTGGTCGGCAAGCACATTGATTCCACGGTGAATAATCCTATTGAAGCCATTGCACAATGGCGTGCGGGCACGTTGCGTCCGCTGTGCGTGTTTGACGACACGCGCATGCCGTACAAATCCAAGATCACAGCGACAATGTCGTGGAACGATATTCCCACTTGTGCCGAAGCTGGTGTACCCACGGACTACGTCATGCTGCGTGGCATTTTCATGCCGGCAGGTGTGACGCCGGAGCAGGTCAACTTCTATGTTGAGCTACTGAAAAAAGTGCGTGACACACCGGAGTGGAAAAAATTCATGGAAGACGGCGCGTTTAATCAGACCTCCATGAGCGGCAAGGAATACGTCGCGTGGGTGGAGAAAAACGAGACGCTGCATCGCAACTTGATGAAAGAAGCGGGCTTTCTCGCCAAAAACTGATCAACGTAAGTTTGTGGGGCCGGTTGTTTTCTGCGCCCCACTTTAATCATTTATGGAAACCCAATCTGAAGGTCAGGGTCCGGCGGATAGCCGGCCCGTGGTAAGCCTGCGCACCATGGAAATCGTGGTGGCACTGTGCTTTTTGGTGTTCGGGTTGACGTTCGCTATCGCGAGTTATCAGCTTGGCGCGGGATGGTCGGACGACGGCCCGCAGTCGGGCTATTTCCCGTTTTACATCAACAGCATTATTGTGTTTGCGAGCGTGGCCGTATTGGTGCAGGCGCTGCGCACGCCGCTTGAGCCAAACGGCGAGGCATTCGTCGAAAAAGGGCAGTTGCGGCTGGTTATGGCCGTGCTGTTGCCCGCGATTGCGTATGTGCTGGGGATACAGCTTTTCGGGATTTATCTGGCTTCAGCGGTCTACATCGCCCTGTTCATGGTGTGGTTGGGTAAATATTCATGGGCGAAGTCACTGGCGTTGGGCGTGGCGATTAGTGTTGCGGTGTATTTGTTTTTTGAGCTGTGGTTCAAAGTGTCGCTGCACAAAGGCAGTTGGTTCGATCCGCTGAGTTTGTTCGGGCTGTAGGGGAATCATTTGGAAGAAATCAACGCCCTGTTTCAGGGTTTTTCGGTTGCGTTATCGCCATTTAACCTGATGCTGATGTTTATCGGCGTCACGCTGGGCATCATCATCGGCGTGCTGCCAGGGCTGGGCGGTGCCAACGGCATCGCCATTCTGCTGCCGCTGACGTTCACCATGCCACCGACCTCAGGCATCATCATGCTCTCGTGCATTTATTGGGGCGCGCTGTTTGGCGGGGCGATTACTTCGATCCTGTTTAATATTCCCGGCGAGCCGTGGTCAGTGGCGACTACCTTTGATGGCTACCCGATGGCGCAACAAGGCCGTGCGGGTGAGGCACTGACGGGGGCGTTTACTTCCTCATTCGTGGGTGCCTTCGTAGCGGTGGTGATGATTACGTTTCTCGCGCCGCTGGTGGCCAAATTTGCCTTGAAGTTTGGCTCGCCGGAATTCTTTTCAGTCTACTTTCTGACGTTCTGCAGCTTCATCGGCATGGGCAAAGGCAATCCGTTCAAGACGGTGCTGGCGATGATGCTGGGCTTTGCGCTGGCGAGCGTGGGCATGGACAACATGACCGGGCAGCAGCGGCTGAATTTCGGCTCGATGGAGTTGGTGCGTGGCTTTGACTTTTTGATTGCGGTGATCGGACTCTTCGGCATCGGCGAAATTTTGCTATCGATGGAGGAAGGCCTGAAGTTCTCCGGCAGCAGCGCAAAAATCGATCCGAAAATCGTGCTGGAAACCTGGAAGAAGTTGCCGAAATACTGGATGACCTCCCTACGCAGTTGTCTGGTGGGCTGCTGGATGGGGATTACGCCGGGCGGTGCGACGCCGGCGTCGTTCATGAGTTATGGCATTGCCAAGCGCATGTCCAAAGACGGGGCTAAGTTCGGCACTGGGCAGCTCGAAGGTGTGGTGGCACCGGAAACGGCTGCGCATGCGGCGGGCACGTCCGCGCTGCTGCCGATGTTGTCGCTCGGCATACCCGGCTCGCCCACGGCGGCGGTGCTATTGGGCGGCTTGCTGATTTGGGGGTTGCAGCCGGGGCCGCTGCTGTTTGTTGAAAAGAAAGACTTTGTGTGGGGCCTGATTGCGAGCATGTATCTGGGCAATCTGGCCGGGCTGATTATCGTGCTGACTTGCGTGCCGATGTTCGCCGCGATACTGCGCATTCCGTTTTCGATTATCGCGCCGGTGATTATTGTGATCTGCGCCATAGGCGCTTACACCGTGCACAATGCGATTTTCGAGGTGTGGCTGATGCTGGTGTTTGGCGTGATCGGCTACGTGTTCAAGAAGCTCGATTACCCAATGGCACCGATGGTGCTGGCGTTGGTGCTGGGCAAGGGGGCGGAAGACAGCTTCCGCAACGCGATCAAAGGATCGCAGGGTGACTTCTCGGTGTTTTTTGCTAACGGGCTGGTGGGCACGATCATGACGCTGGGCCTGATCATGCTGTTCTGGCCGTTGGTGAACAAGTTGCGCGGAAAGTCTTAACGGCTTCGCCGCGCCCTTGTGTTTTAAGTATTTGAATTTAAAAGATTATTTCTTCTTTCCGGCATTCGGGTTCAGGCTGGTGATGCGACCGCTTTCGGTACCAGCGGTTTCGTCGATCACGGCATTCACCAGTGTTGGCTTGCGTGAACGCACGGCCTCTTCTACGGCCTTGCGCAATTCAGCCGGGGTGGTGGCGTGCACACCCACGCCGCCAAAGGCTTCCATCAGTTTGTCGTAGCGTGCGCCCTTGACGAACACCGTGGGGGCGACGTCTGCGCCGCCGGTCGGGTTAACGTCGGTGCCTTTGTAGACGCCGTTGTTGTTGAACACCACCACGCACACCGGCAGGTTGTAGCGGCAAATGGTTTCGACTTCCATGCCGCTGAAACCAAACGCGCTGTCGCCTTCCACGGCAATCACCGGCTGGCCGCTGACCACCGCCGCCGCAACGGCAAAGCCCATGCCGATGCCCATTACGCCCCACGTGCCGACATCCAGACGCTTGCGCGGCTTGTGCATATCGACAATGCTGCGCGTGAAATCGAGGGTGTTCGCGCCTTCGTTGACGAGTATGGCATCCGGGTTGGCGTTGATGAGGTCGCGCACGACATTGAGCGCGCTGTGGAAGTTCATTGGCGTCGGGTTCTTGGCGAGCGTTTCCGACATTTTTGCGATGTTTTTGCTCTTGCGGTCATCAATCGCGCCGAGCCAATCGCCCGATGGCTTGGGCCAGCCACCGCCTGCCGCGTTGATGCTGCTCAGCATGGCCGCTACGCACGAGCCAATGTCGCCGACTACCGGCGCATCGATGCGCACGTTGCTGTCCGCCTCTTGCGGCGAAATGTCGATCTGCACAAATTTCTGACCGCCCCAAGCTTTGGACGATTTGCCGCCCCACGTTTTGCCTTTGCCGTGCGATAACAGCCAGTTGAGGCGCGCGCCGATTAGCATCACCACATCGGCCTCCGGCAGCACATAAGAGCGCGCCGCAGCGGCAGACTGCGGATGCGTATCGGGCAGCAGACCTTTGGCCATGGACATCGGCAAATAGGGAATGCCGGTTTTCTCAACCAGCGCGCGGATATCCGCATCGGCCTGCGCGTAAGCCGCGCCTTTGCCAAGGATAATCAGTGGGCGCTTGGCATGCTTGAGTAAATCAAGTGCGCGCGCAACGGCTTCAGGCGCGGGAATTTGGCGCGGTGCCGGATCAACCACTTTGATCAGCGTTGCCTTGCCTGCGGCGGCTTCTAGGGTTTGGCCGAACAAGCGCGCCGGCAGATCGAGATAAACGCCGCCGGGGCGTCCAGACACCGCAGCGCGTATGGCACGCGCAATGCCGACGCCGATGTCTTCAGCGTGCAGCACACGAAACGCGGCTTTACACAGCGGCTTGGCGATGGCGAGTTGATCCATTTCTTCGTAATCACCTTGCTGCAGATCGACGATTTCGCGCTCGCTAGAGCCGCTGATCAAAATCATCGGAAAGCAATTGGTGGTGGCGTTGGTCAACGCGCTTAGGCCGTTCAAAAAACCGGGCGCGGAAACCGTCAAACAGATGCCGGGCTTTTGCGTCATGAACCCGGCGATAGCTGCGGCGTTACCGGCATTTTGCTCGTGGCGAAACGAAATCATGCGCATGCCTTCGGCCTGCGCCATGCGCGTCAAGTCCGTAATAGGAATACCGGGCAAACCGAAAATGGTGTCGATGTCGTTGAGCTTGAGCGCTTCGATCAGCAGGTGAAAGCCGTCGATGGTTTCGGTGGGTTGTTGGGAATCGGTAGCGGTAGTCATGGTGAGATGCCTCGGCAAAATGAACGGCAAAATGAACGACAAAATGAACGACAAATGCGGGTCAAAGGATAAAAGTATCTTAGAGGCAGTGCGCGTGGGTACGCTTGACCTCGGTCAATTTTTGCGGCGGCGCAGCGGGCCGGCTAAATTTTGCCGCGCCGCTTGAGCCGACTCAACGTTTCCGGCGACAAATTCAAGTAAGAGGCCAGTTCTTTTTTGGGCAGCCGTTCGGCGAGTTCCCGATGTTTACGCATAAAGCGTTGCACGCGGCCTGGCGCGTCCAACAGATGTAAGGTAATGGTGTGCGCCATGACCTCACTCATGAGCTTCATGACTTCCAGTTCAAAATCGCCTTTGATTCTGGCGTGACGTTCAAGAAATGCCGCCCATTGCAGCATCGACAGCTTGGCGGCGCGCACCTTGGTGACGGCTCGTATCGAATACGGCATCGGCGTCTTGAGTTTCCATGCGGCGTAGCTGGTGTCGATGTCGCTCTCGGCAGCGAAGCGTAAAATCATTTCTTTGCCCTGCGCGTTAGAGACCACGCGTTTCAATACGCCGTCAAGAACGAAGTACTGCTCCATCGCATGCGTGCCCTGATGTTCGAGAGTTTCGCTTTTGGCGTAGTCGGTGATTTCGAGCAGTGCTTCGAATTCGTGCCACTGCGCACTGCTCAGGTTTTTCAAAACCATGTTTTGCCGCAATTGCAGGCGTATGATTTTGGACTCGGGATGCAGCGCAAGCTGGGTCATGGCGGGGTGAGAAGGCAGGCCGAAACGAAGTCGCCGGATTATATAACTATCTGTTTTATTTGATAAAATTTTGGCGTCGAATCTTGACTCTGGTCAAGGCTCAGGGGCACGCCATTACCTATAGTGGCACTCTCTTGCCGGTGGCGGGGAGGGGGGCGATTTGAGGAGAGCGGAATGGAAGCATTAAAAGGTGTGCGAATTCTCGACATGACGCACGTGCAGGCGGGCCCGACATGCTCGCAGTTGCTGGCGTGGATGGGCGCGGATGTCATCAAATTCGAGCCGCCGCAGGGCGATGCGACGCGCGGTCAATTGCGCGATGTGCCGAATGCAGACAGCCTGTATTTCACCATGTTGAACTGCAACAAGCGGTCCATCACGGTGAACATGAAAAACCCGGAAGGCAAAAAAGTTTTCGTTGATTTGGTGAAGCAGTGCGACATCATTATGGAAAACTTTGGCCCCGGCGTGCTGGATCGTTTTGGTTTTACGTGGGAAAAAATTCACGAAATCAATCCGAAGATTGTGATGGGTTCGATCAAGGGCTTTGGTTCTACCGGCCCGTATTCTGATTTCAAGGCCTACGAAAACGTCGCGCAGGCAATGGGCGGCGCGATGAGCACAACGGGCGTTCCCGATGGCCCGCCCTTTGTCACCGGCGCGCAAATTGGCGATTCCGGCACGGGGCTGCATTTGGCGATTGGTCTTCTGGGTGCCTTGCATCAAGCCAATCGCACGGGGCAGGGGCAATACGTTGAAGTGGCGATGATGGATGGCGTGATGAATCTGTGCCGCGTGAAATGGCGCGATCATCAACGTTTACAGCACGGTGGCCTGAGCGAATACTCCGTGCCCACGCACCAGGGTATGGGCGAAACCCCGCGTGCGGGCAACGATTCCGGTGGCGGCCAGTTGGGCAACGCCATCCATTGCAAGCCGGGCGGCCCGAACGACTATATTTACGTGGTGGTACAAGAGGCGGTGTGGGATGGCCTCGCCAAGCGCATCGGGCCCGACGTGGGCGTGCCGGATTTGGCGAGCGACGCGCGCTTTGCGAAAATCGGCGACCGTCGCAAGAATCAAAACGAAATCTGGGCGTTACTGACAAAATTTGCTGCGAACTACACCAAGCGCGAGTTCATGGAAATCTTGAATCCGCTGGACGTGCCGTGCGGCCCGATCATGTCCACTGAAGATCTTGCCAACGACGAGCATATTCGTGGCCGTGAAATGTATGTCGAGCTCGATCATCCGCAGCGCGGCAAGTGGTGGAACGTCGGCATGCCGATCAAGCTCTCGGCGTCGCCTGCGAAAATCGAGCGTTCTCCGCTGTTGGGTGAACACACCGATGAAGTGCTGATGAGCGTGCTGGGTTACGACGCCGCCAAGGTCGCGTCGCTCAAGACCGCGGGGGCTTTCGGTGCGCCACCGAAGAAAACTGCTTGAGCGCGACTTTTTCGCAAACGGCTTGTCGTGCGCCGAGCCGTCTGTGTGCGCGGGTGTGCGCCCATATTTCGTCATAGGGAGACATAAATGAAAGTAGCCATCATCGGTCAGCAGGATTTCGGCAAGGCTGTGCTGGAGGCATTGCTGGCGCGCGGGGACGAGGTCGCCGCCGTGTTCTGCGCACCCGAGAAGGAGGGGGCGCGGCCCGACGCCTTGCGCGTGGCCGCGCAGGAAAAAGGCCTCACCGTGCATCAATTCAAGTCGCTCAAGGCGCCCGAGGCGGC
>JAYTWR010000141.1:0-4498 GCA_043743335.1 Burkholderiales bacterium | reverse complement strand
TGTCCGGGTAGGGAACAGTAGGTGGAACTACTGGTGTCATCAGGTCATAATGCCTCCTGTGAAACAGAAATCTACGCGACCTTCAGGTCGCACGATAATAAAAGACCTGACCTCATCGCACCTGTGTTTCCCTTGACGAATCAAGAGGTTAGCGATTGGAGATCACAGATTGTGATGTCCAATCCGGGGGCGAGGATGGGCTTGCGCCGTGCGCCTTTTGCGTTCACGGAGCACGGGGCATTGATGGCGGCGACGGTGCTCAACAGTCCGCGCGCGGTGGAGATAAGCCTCTACGTGGTGCGCACTTTTATGCGCATGCGCGAGGTGTTGGCTACGCACAAGGAGCTTGCCGGCAAACTGGCGGCACTCGAACAGCAGACGGCGGTGCTGGCTTTGAAGCATGATGTGCTTGCCAACAATACGCGCGCGCAGTTCAGGCAGGTGATGGATACGTTGCGGGAATTGATGCGTCAGCCAGAATCGCCAGAGCCCAAGCGCCGGCCTATCGGGTTTGTGCATCCGAAGGAGCCGTAGCTGCCATCAACCACGGCAGCGGCTATGAAAGAACTACGCCCGCAGCAGCGGGCGTGAGGGGGAATTTCCTTTTTTTTACTTTAGCGGCTGTTGGTGTGACATGCGGCGCAATGCATGCTGCGTTTGATCGCATTTGTTGTACTGTTAGAACTGACCCCGTTGTTCTGCGTGTGCGGGAAAACTGCATGCACGGTTTGATGAGGGAGGGCAGGCGCGAGCCTGTTCTCTACTCTACCCCTCGCGTTGATGACCCCCTCGCGTTGTTAGAATTGCGTTGTTTCCTACTCTACCCGTTGTTTCGCGCTCGCTGCGCTCATGCGCTCAGAGTTTCTTCTACAAACTTAAACACCTCAAATGCGCGTTGCCCCAAAATCTCTTTGCTTAAATCGTAGGTTAATTTGTAATATTTGAATGCCTCTGCCTTGGACTTTTTCCCTGCGTGGTCACAAGCAACGTTCGGAAATAAGCAACCAGCAGGATCAAAA
The DNA here is from genome assembly GCA_043743335.1 of Burkholderiales bacterium. Taxonomy (GTDB): domain Bacteria; phylum Pseudomonadota; class Gammaproteobacteria; order Burkholderiales; family SG8-41; genus UBA5216. Next base: position 3,479 of record JAYTWR010000141.1, on the reverse strand, counting down.
TATAGAGCCAAGAGCAAACTTGCCTCGAAATTTTGGTGACTAGTAGCAGCCACCTCTAACAGAGGAATCACCCTGTCCAGATCACTAGTCGAGAAACTTGTTGCACACTGATTAACTAAATGTGCAAACACATCTTCAAGTTCCCGATAGTAGCGATCTTGGTCCATTAAAACGCACCTTGAGTTGGAAGAGGTGTTCCCGGCGACGCTGACTCACACGTCGCAGGACTCATGTAGCCGGGAACAAAACCAGGAGCGGCCAATTGAACACAACCCCCGGGTTGGTAGCGGGTAATAAAATGTCCGCCTCCAACAATACCTTTACCTTCACAGGAATAGTCGCATCGCCAACACTTCCCGCCATCACATGTCCCGTTCAAGGGGCTACCCGGAGGAGATCTCCTGATTAGCTTGCACGATGGAGGGTCCCTAGGCACTTTATCCGAGCCTTCACCCGCAGACGTTGGATACACCGCCGCCACGACTCCGGCTGCGACAGCCGCGACGGTAATTGCAGTAGCGGTTGCTACAGCAGTTGCTGCGGCTGCTGCGGCTGGTATTAAATAAGTTCCGGCATCACCTACGAACAACCCAGTCGGATCAGTCAACGAAACCGGATTCCCCCCAACATATGCGAATACATTCCCCCTCCCAATCGTAAGCATAGATTCGACCGCCGTAGCTGCAGAACTTAATGCAACATATTGATTTTATTCAGTATTTTACAACCCCGCCTGCGTAACAAACTTACCTACCAAATAAGGCTCCAACGCCTCCAACCCACCTTCAGACCCATACCCCGAATCCTTCACCCCGCCAAACGGTACTTCGGGCAACGCAAACCCTAGGTGGTTGATGGTCATCATGCCGGTTTCGACTTGCGCGGCGATGGCGTTGGCGGTTTTGGCGGAGCGTGTCCAAGCGTAGGCGGCTAGGCCGTACGGCAGGCGGTTGGCTTCGGTGACGGCGTCGTCGAAGGTTTTGAACGGGTTGATGATGGCGAGCGGGCCGAAGGGTTCGGTGTTCATGGCAGCGGCGCTTTTGTCGAGTTCGGTGAATACCGTCGGTTCGAAGAAGTTACCTTTTTCGCCGATGGGATAGCCGCCGGTTTGCAATTTGCCGCCGCGTTTTTTGGCGTCTTCCACATTGGCGACCATCGCGGTTTGGCGGCGCGGGTTGGCGAGTGTCGCCATTTTGGTGTCTTTATCGAAGCCGTCGCCGACCTTCATGCCTCTGGCGCCATCAACGAATTTTTCGACGAATTGTTTGTAAACGCCTTCCTGCACCAGAAAGCGCGTGGGCGACACGCACACTTGGCCCGCGTTGCGATACTTCATGAAGCTCATGGTTTTGGCGGCGATGTCGATATCGGCGTCGTCGAAAATAATCACCGGCGCGTGACCGCCGAGTTCCATGGTGGCGCGCTTCATGTGCTGGCCTGCCATGCCGGCGAGTAGCTTGCCGACGGGCGTGGAGCCGGTGAAGGTGATCTTGCGAATCACCGAGTGCGGTATCAGATAGCCGGAAATTTCAGACGGGCTACCGTAGACCAGATTGATCACGCCGGTGGGCACGCCGGCATCAACGAACGCACGCACCAATTCAGCGGGTGACGCGGGGGTTTCTTCCGGCGCTTTCAAAATAATCGAGCAGCCGGTGGAAAGCGCCGCAGACAATTTGCGCACCGCTTGGTTAATGGGGAAGTTCCACGGCGTAAAGGCCGCGACTGGGCCGACCGGCTCTTTCACCACCAGTTGATACACGCCCTCGGCGCGTGCTGGAATCACGCGGCCATAGGCGCGGCGGCCTTCTTCGGCAAACCATTCAATGATGTCTGCGCCGGCCAGCACCTCGAGTTTGGCCTCGCCCACAGGTTTGCCTTGTTCCAGCGTCATTAATTCGGCAATGCGATCAGCGCGCGTGCGCAAGATGTCCGCTGCCTTGCGCATGACTTTGCTGCGCTCGTAGGCCGAGACTTTCTTCCACACCTTAAAGCCCGCATCGGCGGCTTCGAGCGCGCGATCGAGATCGGCTTTCTCGGCGTAGGCCACGGTGCCGATGGTGGCGTGCGTGGCGGGGTTAACGACTGGGATAGTGCGGCCGGACGCAGCCGGGCCCCAAACGCCGTTGATGTGGAGTTGCGTGTCTTGGTAGTTAGGCATGGTGATGAGCTCTGTGGGTAGGTAACGGTGAATGAATTTAAAGGAAAATAATGGTCTAAATGGTCTAAATGCTCTAACTGGCACGCGCAGGTTTGGCGCGGCTCTTGGCAATGGGACGTGTGCTGCGCTGGGCAATGTCGATCAATCCACGCAGCGCCGTATTGACAGCGGCCTCGTTGGGGAAGGCTTTTGATACGACCGGGTCTATTACAACCACGTTCGATTCGACAGCCATGCGGCGCGCGTACTTGCCGCGCACGATGGGGCCCAAGTCGCTGCGCTGGTATTCGACACGCCCCCAGTCATTGGCTTCTGTCTTAACTTTCTTCATATATTTTCCTTTCAGTTTTAGTCGCTAAGCGTGCGCTGATAATGCGTATGCGCTGTCCACGCTCTGTGTGCGACACCGCCAGTACTCGGCCATTAGCCGATAGGCCAAACGTAACGAACCGAAACTCTACCGTTGAGTGCGCCAAGTCCCGCGCGGTCGCCGCGAAATGATCGCCCATCGCCGTCACCGCCTCTTCGAACAACACACCATGTTTCTTGGCGTTTGCGGCCGCTTTGGCGGAATCCCATTCAAAATCCATGAGCGAATTATACGGCGAACCCAACAGCGTTTATGCGGCGATTGCGCATCGAAGGTGTGTAGAAAATAACGTCTACTGCACACTTTCCGCCGTAATCCCCGCAGTCTTGATGACTTTGCGCCAGCGCTCGGTTTCGGCAACGATGAGTTGCCTGAACGATGCCGGCGTGCCCGGTGTGGCTTCGACGCCCTGATCGAGCAGACGCTGGATTACGCCGGTATCTGCCAGCGCGCGATTCAATTCCGTGTTCAGGCGCGTGATGATGGGCGCAGGCGTGCCGGTGGGGGCGAGCAGGCCATACCAAGTGTTGCAATCAAAACCGGGGTAGGTTTCAGCAATGGTCGGCATATCCGGCGCGAGGCGTGTGGGCTTGGGCGTTGAGGCGGCGATCACGCGCAGCCGCCCCGCTTTGACCATCGCCGACATTTGCGGCGTGCCCGAGAACATGACCTGCGTTTGCCCCGCAACCAAATCGGTGATGGCGGGTGCGCCGCCCTTGTACGGCACGTGGACGAATTTTACGCCCGCCACGGCGCTTAACATTTCGATGCCCAGATGATTGGGCGTGCCGACACCGGGAGAAGCAAAGTTGAGTTTGCCCGGCTGCGCTTTGGCGAGATCGATCAGTTCTTTGAGATTTTTCGCGGGCAGCGCGTTGGTGACGACCAGAAAGTAAGGTACATAAACCATGAGGCCGACGGGTGCAAAATCGCGCAGCGGTTCGAATG
>JAYTWR010000140.1:0-29118 GCA_043743335.1 Burkholderiales bacterium | reverse complement strand
GCGTTTCCCGCGCGCGGCGCAGTTATCCAAGCCGGTCTATAGCGACTATGCCGACGACGAGCCTTGTCTGCTATGTCAAAAGGCGGAAGATATTTTGATCGTGGTCGCCGGCGGGCCGGAGGCCTACCACATTACTTATGTACCAAACTTTGGTACCACCATTTACAGCATGCAGGAGATCATCCCATGAACATCGACATCGAATATCTTGACCCGGTCAGCCCCAACACGGACAAAAAACTGCATGTGCCCGCAGTGGGTGCGCTGAAGAACAAACGTATCGGCTTTCTCACGAACGGCTGGGAGAGCTACAACACCATGGGCAAGAAAATCGAACAGGTGTTTCGCGATGAGCATGGCATCAGCGAGATGAAGCGCTATGTGATCCCGACATCATGCGCGCCACTTGACGGGTTGCTCGATCAGGTGGCGGCGGAGTGCGACGCGGCCATTGTCGGCATGGCGAATTGAGGCTCGTGCACGTCGTGGAGTGTCCACGACACCGCACAGTTGGTGAAGCGCGGCATGCCCGCCGTGGTGGTGGCCACCGAGCAGTTTGAGAAGCTGGCGAAAGTGATTATGCGATCGCAGAACGTGCCGGAGTCGATCTGCGTCATGGTCAAGGGCAACCCGGAATTTATTTCCGTGGAAAAACTCGACGGCGTATGTGAGGAAGTCGTCGGCGAAGTGTTGACGCGCCTCACGCGCGCGCATGGCGCGTGAGGCAATGATGATGCGCGCAACATTAATGTTCGCAGGCGTTGCGTTGTGCGCCCACGCCCATGCCCAAACCTACCCGCAGCGCCCGGTACGCGTGATCGTGCCGTTTTCCACCGGCACGGCGGCGGATATCGTCGCGCGCCAGTTGGGGAGCCGGCTGTCGGACGCCTGGGGGCAGAATGTCATCGTCGAAAATCAAGGCGGCGCCGGTGGCGTGGTGGGCGCTACCACGGTTGCACGCGCCACACCCGACGGCCACACGCTGCTGATGGCGGGCATTAACCAGGCCATCAACCCCAGCCTCTACAAGGATGTGCCCTTCGACACCGCCAAGGATTTCAAGACGATAGTGCGCGTGGCGCTGGCGCCGCTGGCGATCGTGGCGCATCCCGGCTTGCAGGCGAACTCCATCGCTGAGTTGATTGCGATGGCCAAAGCCAAACCCGGGGCGATTCAGTATGCCTCCGCCGGCAACGGCAGCATTACGCATCTGGCGGTGGAGTTGCTAAAATCGCGCGCCGGTATCGACCTCGCGCACATTCCGTACAAGGGTGTGGCGCAGATGTTGACCGACGTGATGGGCAACCAGATACCGCTGGCGTGCCCGGCGGTGGCGAGCATTATTCCGCAGGTGAAAGCGGGGCGCTTGAAGGCGCTCGCCATCACCAGCGCCAAGCGCTCGCCAGCGCTGCCCGATGTGCCGACGGTGGCCGAGGGTGGCATCAAGGATTTTGATGTTGCCGCATGGAACGGCCTCATTGCACCCGCGCGCACGGCGGATGACATCGTGACGAAGATCCACGCTGATGTCACGCGCATCGCGCAGAGCAAGGACTTCGCGGACTTGCTGCAAGCGCAGGCGCTGGAAATTGATTTGCTGCGCCCGGATGCGTTTCGCACTTTTCTTGCCGCTGAACTCGCCAAGTGGTCGCGACTGGTGAAGGAGAGTGGTGCGCGGATAGACTAAAAATCGTTTAAAAACAAATACTTATATATATCAAAGGAGTTCGCATGAATTATCTCGTCATCAGCACGCCTAAAGCCGAGCAGCCCTCGGCCATGCGTGGCGTACAAATGAAGTGGTGGGACTGGATCAACGATTTGAAGGCGCGCGGTGTGGCGCTCAGCGTGCATACCAAGCTGGGTCGCGGCGCGGTGGTGATCTTCAACGTGGCTGCACCGGAAGACTTGCACAAAATCGTCAATCAATGGAACGAGTTGGTGCCCGCCACTTTTGAAGTCGAGGCGCTGCTGCCCGGCGAGCATCAGGAACGCATTGCGCGCGCGGGCACAAATCCGATGCAGTTGTAGGCTCCACCACCATGTCTTGAAGATTTTGAATTTCTTTCATGCCGAGCACTGAATAGTCACAATTATTTTACGGCGATCTCGACTACATCTCAATCCATCTTCGCCCCACTCTCCTTCAACACCTTCGCCCACTTCGCCACATCGGCCTTGAGAAACTCACGAAATTTCTCCGGCGCATTGGTCACCACTTCGGCACCTTCCGAACTCACTTGATCGCGGAATGCGGGCTGCTGCACGATGCGCACGATTTCGCTATGCGGTGTGTTGAGTATGGGTGCTGGCAAGCCTGCGGGCGCGAGCATGCCGTACCAGCCGACGGATTCAAAACCGGGCATCGCTTCGTTCATCGCGGGTACCTGCGGCAAACCCGGCGCACGCTTGAGTGACGTGACCGCAATCGCTTTTAATCGCCCGCCGCGCAGATACGCCTGCGCGGTTTGCATGCCAGTGAAGTTGTACTGATAGTTGTTGGAGGCCAAGCCAATCAACGCCGCGCCGGAGCTTTTGTAGGGGATGTGCTGCGCTTTAACGCCAGCCATGAGCTTGTAGAGTTCGCCCGCAAGATGGCCGCCACTGCCGTTGCCTGCCGAACCGAAATTGAGCGCGCCTTTGAAATTTTTGGTCCAGTCGATAAATTCGCGCGGGCTGTTCACCGGTGCAGTGGGGTGCGCCACGAGTATCAGCGCCGCTTCGGTGATTTGCGTGATCGAGGTGAAATCTTCAATGGTGCGATACGGCAGCTTCGGCACCAGCGTCGCGTTCACGGTAAATTGGGTGTAGGTCATGAACAGCGTGTAGCCATCCGGCGGCGCTTTGGCGGCCAGATCAGCCGCGATCACGCCGCCGCCGCCCGCACGGTTGTCGACGACGATTTGCTTTTTGAAAACATCGGCCAAGCCCGCGCCGATTCTGCGCGACAAAATATCGGGTGTGCCGCCCGGGCCACCCACGGAGATCAGGCGTATCGGGCGGTCAGGAAAGGCTGCTGCGGCAACGCCCGGCAACACTATTGCTGAGACGGAGAGCAGCACTGTTGCCAAACGACAGCTCATCAACATATTGCACTCACTCAATCGCCGAATGCACCAGATTCGCCATAATATCCAGCCGACGGCTGTGCCACGGGTCAGGCTGGCGGCTGTTGGAAATGTAGGCGAACGACACGCCGGAATCGGGATCGGCCCAGCAGTATGAGGTGCCGACGCCGCCGTGACCGAAGGTACGCGGCGACGCGATTGCGCCGAGGCCACGAATTTTTTCGCTTATGCCACGCACGTGAACACCCAGCCCGCGGTGCATGGGCATATCCATGCCCAGATCGTGCATGTCGCCGGTGTGGTTGCGCGTAACGAATTCAATCAACCGCTTGGAAAAAATACGCGTACCGTTGAGCGTGCCGCCATGCGCCAGCATTTGGTACAGCGCCGCCATGCCGCGCGCGGTGGCGTAACCGCCACTACTGGGCACGCCAGCGCGACGGAAGGGTGCCGTGTTTTCGTCGGCCAAGGCTTGTTGCTGGCCGTTTGCACCCGGTTCATACATGCTGGCAGCGCGAGTGTGTTCGGCATCGGGCATGCCGACAAAAATATCGCGCGCGAGACCTAACGGTTCAAGAATGCGCTGACGCAGAAAATCGCGGTAGTCGATGCCGCTCACGGTTTCGATCACGGCAGCAGCCACCCACAGTGCTGCGCGCGGGTGATATTGCAGGCGCGTGCCGGGCGTCCATTCGAGCGTGAAGTTGCACACCTGCTTGCGCATTTCGGTGTGATCTGTCCACACCACCGGCGTGACGTTCTGGCTGGGGAATCCGGCGCGGTGGCTCAACACTTGAGCGAGCGTGATGTCACCTTTGCCATGCTGCGCGAACTCAGGCATGTGCTCAGCCACGCGGTCGTTGAAGGTGAGCAAGCCGTCTTCGACCAACGCCCAAATGCCCATAGCGGTAATGACTTTGGTGTTGGAGAACAGCAGCCACAAGGTATCGTCCGTGGCGGCCTTGTTGCGGTCGAGCGACGCGTGACCGAAGGTTTCAAACAGCACGAGCTTGCCGTGGCGCGCGAGTGCGATTTGCGCGCCGGGATAGCGGCCTTCGGCGATATGCTTTTGTATCACCGCTTTGAGGCGATCCAGCGCGGGGCCATGAAAGCCTAAGTCGGACGGGCTGGCTTTGGGCAAGGGGTAAGTTTGGGTCATGCGTTGACTCCTCGATGGGCGACTGCAACATATTGTTAGCCGCAAATTTTTTCTGATTGCGACCGTTTTTCCCTCATCTCAACCCTTTCCCCGAAGGGAGAAGGGCTTGAAGTGCGTCGCACGACCGAAAAGGACGGAAGGGCAGCAACCTAACCGCGCATGGCCTTCGCTTTTTGCGCCGCCGGTCTGTCCCAGCAACGGGTAAGCCACGCCTGCACTTTGGGCCAACGGCTGATGTCCATAGACAGCGCACGAAACAACGCGCCTGCGACGTTCAGGTCGCCGACTGAAAACGCCGGGCCGGCCAGCCATTCGGATTTTGTGAGTGCCGCTTCGAGCACGTTCAACGAATCAACGACTTCCTCCCAAGCAGCCTTGGCGATATCGGGCTTGCGCTCGGCTTCGGGCAGATCTTTGGTGTGGCGTTGATAGTTGACGACTTGGCGGTCAAGACGGTCGGTTTCCCACAGGCTCCATTGCATGGCCAGCGCTTCGTTTTTGGGGTCAGCGGGCAGCAGCGGGCTTTTGTTCTTTTTGGCGAGATAGAAATTAATCGCCATGGATTCCGACAAAATAAAACCATCGTCGTCGATGGTGGGCACGCGGCCGTTGCCGTTGAGCGCGCGGTATTCCGGCGTGCGCGTCTCGGGCGAGCGCGGCAGCCAATCTTTGTGATCGTAGGTCAGACCTACTTCGCCTGCCATCCACAGGGTGCGCAAGGCACGGGATTTGGCGGAACCATAAATGCGCAGCATAACAACCTCCGGGTTTGGTTAAAACCCGGAGTCTACGCGAGGTCAGCGCTGGATGGGAGCAGTGTAGCCTTACAGCGAAGTGCTAATCGGGATGCGGCTCAGAGGCCGATTTCGGCGCCGCGTGCGATTTGGGCTTGCGGCCCGGCGCAGCTTGGGGAATGTAGCCTGAGATGCGGCACAGAATGCCGTCGATTTCTTTGCCGTCTTGGTAACGGATGGAGCGGCACACCATGATGGCGCCGCGCGCTTTGAGGTCGTTTACGCCGGTACGTACATTGGCCAGCGACAGGCCGGTGGCGGTTGCGATTTCCGTATCGAGGCGTTCGCCGGTGTTTTTGAGATAGTCCAGGATGGCTTGCATGTCGGGTATCTTTGCGTTTTAGTGGATTCCGCGCGGGCTGGGACGCCCGCACTTGGGGTTACCGATGATACAGCAGTTTGCCAAAATTGCCTAAAATTTCATCATCTGGACAACCGGGCCAATGCGGATGACGCGTGCAGCATAAAAAATAAAACTCAATAAAAACAATTAGTTACAAATCATTCTAAGGCTGTAACGCGCGATAAAGAAACGGCAAGCTCACGTCCATCCGGTAATCGATATCGGAGTGGTTGTCGTCGAATTCCTCATAGGTGTGGCGCACACCCGCGGCGGCAAGGCGCTTGGCCAAAATACGTGTGCCGTAGTGGATGTGATATTGGTCGCGCCAGCCGCAGTCGATAAAAATTCCCTTCAGGGTTTTGAGACTGGCGCAGTATTTCGTCACGAGATTGATGGGATCGTGCGCTTGCCAGTTTTTCCAGCGGCGCTCGATCACCTCGCCGGATTCCAGATTAAACGGCACGCGAAATCCCAGCGGCGCTTTCGGATCAGGATCATAAGTCGCCGCCATACAAATATTCATCAAGCAATGGCCCTCGGCGTGCGAGAGTTTTTCCTTGTTCCACACTTGCGTCAGAAAGCGCTTGATGCGCCCGTCGTCCAAGCCTGCGGCGATGTTTTTTCGACTGGCGTCACGCAGCACATTAAATGCGCCCGCCTTGCGCTTCGGCTCGCGATGGCGTGCCAGCTCGTTGATGGTGTTGGGCCAATCGTGCCAATAGACGAAATCGAAATACGCGTCGCCGGAGTGATTGGCCACCGCGCCCCAATATTGGGCGTATTGCATGCCCTGTAGCATCGCGCCGTAACCACCGGAGGATTTACCGAAACACCCGCGATGCTCCCGGCTCGCCAGCGTGCGGAACTCGCGATCCACGAAAGGGACGATCTCGCGTGTGAGGTAATCCGCGTAACGGCCGATGGCCGACGAATTAATATATTGATTGCCGCCCAGCGCGGTAAAACAATCGGGGAAGACAATAATCACCGGCCCCATTTTTTTCGCATGAATCAAGCGCGCGACACGCTCCGGCAGGTTGTCGCCAAAGGGCTTCCAGTTTGCTTGTGACAGACCGGCCCCCGTAAATCCCGCAAGGGCATACAACACCGGAAACCGGCGCTGGTCCGCGATCTCATATTGCGGCGGCAGCCACACGCCGACCTTGCGCACGTGGGGATCACCCAGCGGATTTCCTTGAAGCATTTTCGAGGTGTGCTCCAAAACCAGCAGCTTGCCAGACGGGCCTTGCAGACGTTTAAGTGCCATAGGGGTAGGGAAGTGAAATGACTTGCATGGCGAATGGTTGAATGAGTTGAATGACCTGCACAGCAGTTTACCGCGCTCAATAATAATGGGAAGCGCCACGCAACTTCTGTAGAATTCCGCCACTGACTCACTGTTGACCACGGACGCTTGAACCGCAATGACCGCGACTGTATCCGACACACAAGACTCTCCGCAAAACGCGGTCAAGACCACCACCTGTTACATGTGCGCCTGCCGCTGCGGCATCAAGGTGCACTTGCGTGACGGCGAAGTGCGCTACATCGAAGGCAATCCCGAACACCCCTTGAATCAGGGCGTGATTTGCGCCAAGGGTGCATCGGGCATCATGAAGCAGTATTCACCCGCGCGCCTCACGCAACCGCTGCGCCGCAAGGCTGGCGCTGAACGCGGTGCGGCAGAATTCGAAGTCATCAGTTGGGACGAAGCCTTTCGTGTGATGGAAGAACGGCTGCGCCATTTGCGTGCTACCGATCCGAAAAAATTCGCGCTCTTCACCGGGCGCGATCAAATGCAGGCGCTGACGGGTTTATTCGCAGCTCAGTTCGGCACGCCCAACTACGCCGCGCACGGCGGCTTTTGCTCGGTGAACATGGCCGCCGGCATGATTTACACCATCGGCGGCTCTTTCTGGGAATTCGGCGGGCCGGATCTCGATAAAGCCCAACTGTTCGTGATGATCGGCACGGCGGAAGATCATCATTCGAATCCACTCAAAATTGCGCTGTCTAAATTCAAGCGCAGCGGCGGGAAATTCATTTCCATCAATCCGGTGCGCACTGGTTACTCGGCCATTGCGGATGAATGGATCCCCATCCGCCCCGGCACGGACGGTGCGCTGCTGCTGGCGCTGTGTAGTGAGCTGATCCGTGAACGCTTGTTCGATGAAGCCTTCGTCGCCGAATACACCAACGGCGGCTACTTGGTAAACGACGATCCGCAATCCCCCGAATACGGGCTGGTGGTCGCCAATGGCAACACGCCCGTGGATAACCCGCATCGCAACCATAGCCAGTTGTGGTGGGACGAGAGCATCCATGCTGCGGTGTCGAACCACGCGCCCGGCTGCAAACCCGCATTGACCGGCCACTTCACCCTGCCCGACGGCATGCCGGTGCGGCCCGCGTTTGCCTTGCTGGTCGAGCGGCTGGCGCAATACACGCCGCAATGGGCCGCTGAAATCACCGGCATTTCCGCCGAGCGCATCCGCCAACTCGCGCGCGAGATGGGCGAGATTGCACGCGATCAAAAAATCACTTTACCGCTGCAATGGACCGACAGTTGGGGGCGCAAGCACGACACCATCACCGGCAACCCGGTAGCCTTTCACGCCATGCGCGGGCTGGCGGCGCACTCCAACGGCTTTCAGACCATCCGCACGCTGTCGATTCTGATGTCGCTGCTGGGCACGATTGACCGTCCCGGCGGCTTTCGCCACAAGGCACCCTACCCGCGCGGCACGCCGCCGGTGTATACGCGCAATCCGGTGACCCCGGACGCGATCAAGCCCAACACGCCACTCGGCGGCGCACCGCTGGGGTTTCCCTCCCGCCCGGAAGAGCTATTCGTCGACGATGCCGGCGGCCCGATGCGCATCGACAAAGCGTTCTCGTGGGAATATCCGCTGGCGGCGCACGGCATGATGCACAACGTCATCACCAACGCGTGGCGCGGCGACCCTTATCGCATCGACACGCTGTTTATTTTCATGGCCAACATGGCATGGAATTCGGCCATGAACACCACCGAAACGCGGCGTATGCTGAATGACAAGGATGAAACCGGCGAATTCAAAATTCCGTTCATCATCGTCTGCGATGCCTTCGAATCGGAAATGACCGCGTTCGCCGATTTGATATTGCCCGACACCACCTATCTGGAGCGGCACGACGTGATGTCCATGTTGGATCGGCCGATTTCCGAATTCGACGGCCCGGTGGACGCCGTGCGTGTGCCGATTCTGCCACCCAAGGGCGAATGTAAACCGTTCCAGGAAGTGCTCATTGAGCTGGCCAGCCGGCTGAAATTGCCCGCATTTACCCACGCCGACGGCACGCGAAAATTTCGCGATTACCCCGATTTCATTGTAAATTTTCAGACAGCGCCCGACTCCGGACAAGGGTTTCTCACCGGCTGGCGCGGCGAAAACGGCGACAAATCCATGGTGGGCGCGCCCAACCCCAAACAGTGGGAAATGTACGCCAAAAACAATTGCGTACATCAGCACCACCTGCCGCCAGAACACACGTATATGCGCAACTGGAATCAGGGCTATCACGATTGGGCGGTGGCGTCGAAGCTGCGGCGCTTCGGCGATCCCATCATGATTCAGCTTTACGCCGAAGTGCTGCAACGCTTTCGCCTCGCCGCGCGCGGCCACGGCAAGCGCCAGCCGCCGGCGCATTTGAAAGCGCGCGTGGAGAAATACTTTGATCCGCTACCGTTCTATTACGAGCCGCTGGAAGTTTCCGTCAGTGACAAACAAAAATATCCGCTGGCCGCCATTACACAACGACCCATGGCGATGTATCACTCATGGGATTCGCAAAACGCTTGGCTGCGTCAGATACACACGCATAACTACTTGTTTATAAATGGAAAAATAGCCCAGGCCGCTGGTATAGCCGACGGCGGCTGGATGTGGGTGGAATCCATGCACGGCAAGGTGCGCTGCCTGTGCCGCTACAGCGAAGCGGTGGAACCCGGCACCGTGTGGACTTGGAACGCCATCGGCAAAGCGCGCGGCGCGTGGCATCTCACGCCCGATGCCAATGAATCGCAACGCGGCTTTTTGCTCAACCATTTGATCGCTGATGAATTGCCCGATGCCGACGGCGGACGCACCTCCAATTCCGATCCGCTCACCGGACAAGCTGGCTGGTACGATGTGCGCGTGCGTATTTATCCGGCCAAGGCGGGCGAAGCCCAAGAAAGCTGGCCGCAGTTTGATGCGATGAAGCCGTTGCCGGGCACGAGCAAACTGCAACGCCTATGGCAATCGTTCGTCGCGGGCAAAAACGCGGAGATCACGCCATGACGCAACTCGCGCTCGTCATTGATTTGAACGTGTGCGTGGGCTGCCACGCCTGTGTCACCAGTTGCAAGGAATGGAATACTTCGGGCGTCGCCGGGCCGATGGCCGACGAAAACCCCTATGGTGCCGACCCCAGCGGCACGTTTTTTAACCGCGTGCAAACATTTGAAGTAGGTGAGTTTCCCGACACGCAGACGGTGCATTTTCCGAAATCCTGCCTGCATTGCGAAGACCCGCCCTGCGTGCCAGTGTGCCCTACCGGTGCGAGCTACAAGCGCAAGAGCGACGGCTTGGTGCTGATCGACTACGATAAATGTATCGGCTGCAACTACTGTTCGTGGGCCTGCCCGTACGGCGTGCGCGAGCTCGATGAAAAGCAAAAGGTGATGAAGAAATGCACGATGTGCGTGGATCGCATCAATGACACCAACCTGCCGGAAACCCAACGCAAGCCGGCGTGCGTGTTGGCGTGCCCCACCAACGCGCGGCTGTATGGCGACATACATGACAGCGAATCCATAGTCTCGAAAGCCATCCGCGAAAATGGCGGCTATCAGCTCATGCCCGAATGGGAAACCAAACCCGCCAATCACTACCTGCCGCGCCGTGGCGCATCGGCGATCGACAAGCAACTCAGCCGCACGGTCGAGCAACAGCGCCCAAACGAAGTAAAGGCGACCGACGCGCCGCACAAACCCTAGCCATTCGCACACTACGCCATGAATCCCGCGTTCTCCGTTATTTTTCTCACCACGTTAATCGGCGCTGGCCAAGGCTTGTTCCTTGCGCTCGTCGCCATCGAGCAGGGCATCATCCGTGGCGGCCCCGATGCGGGCACGGCCTTCTTCGTGCGCGGCGATGCTCTCGCACTGGCCTTGCTGACCGCCGGGCTGGTTGCGTCGTTTTTCCACTTGGGCCATCCCGAACGCGCCTGGCGTGCGGTGGCGATGTGGCGCACCTCGTGGCTGTCGCGCGAGGTGATTGCGCTGCCCGCATTCATGGCCGTGGTCGCGCTACACGGCGCGTGCCACTACAGCGGCAGTCAACATGCAGCAGTCATCGGCGCAATGGGCATAATGGGTGCGGCACTGTGCATCGCCCTGTTTTACATCACCGCCATGAACTACGTGTGCCTGAAATTCCTGCAAGAATGGGCCACGCCACTCACCATCGTGAACTACACATTACTGGGAACGGCTTCAGGCTTCACGCTGGCGACCGCGCTGGCGGCGGCACAGCATCCTACGCTCGCCACCACACTCGCGCAGTGGGCGCTGATACTCACGCTTGCGGCAGCAGCCGCGCGCATCGCCACGCTGATCCGCAACGCCAAACTGCGCCCTAAATCAACGCTGCAATCCGCCATCGGCATCGCTCATCCGCGCATTGCGCAAAAGTCGCAAGGCTTTATGGGCAGCTCGTTCAACACCCGCGAATTCTTCCACGGTAAAACGCGGCCCGTGGTGCAAGGCGTGAAATGGTCGTTCATCCTGCTGGCGTTTGTAGTGCCCGCGCTATTGCTCGCCGACGGCATTGCGGCCCGCAGCGCATCCGTCGCGGGCTTTGCTTTTGTCATTCAATACACCGGCTTGCTGGCCGAGCGCTGGTTTTTCTTCGCCCAGGCACGACATCCGCAAAATCTTTACTATCAGGCGGCGTCTTAGCGAGAGTTTCGCCTCATCAAGCAACAACACAAAATAATTCAATAAAATCAATTAGTTATACAAACAGCGCGGCTCTCAATTCGCTGTGATGCCGATTTCCTTAATGATGCGGCCCCATTTTTCGTACTCTGATTTGACGTAGCCGGTAAAAAACTCCGGCGTACTGACCCACACTTCCAGCCCCTGCTTGCGCACCGCCTCGATAGCATCCGGGCGATTGAGAATTTGCACAATCTCTTTGTTCAGACGCGCGATGATGTCGCGCGGCGTTTTCGCCCGCACCGCAAAACCATACCAGCTTTGCGCTTCATAGCCCGGCACGGCAGACTCCGATAACGTCGGCAAATGCGGAAACAGCGGCGCGCGCTTGGGCGTGCTGACGGCAAGCGCACGCAACCGTCCGGCGTTGATGCTGGTCACGGTGCTCGGCAACGACGCAAACGACAACTGCACCTGCCCTGCAATCAAATCCACGATCGCCGGGCCGCCGCCTTTGTAGGGCACATGCAGCAACCGCGTTTGGGTTAACGACTGAAACAACGCAGCCGAGAGATGCCCTGAGCCGCCCACGCCCGACGAGCCGTACGCCAGCGCACCGGGTTTCGCCCGCGCCAGCGCGATTAATTCCTGCGTTGTTTTCGCAGGCACCGACGGATGCACCACCAGCACATTGCCACCCGTCACGGCCAACGTGACGGCGACCAAATCCTGTAGCGGCTCGTACGTCATGTTTTTGATGAAATAGGTATTGATCGCCATATTGCCCACCGCGCCGAGCAGTACGGTATAGCCATCGGGCGGCGATTTCGCGGTAATCTCTCCGGCCAAGCTGCCGTTTGCACCCGCGCGATTGTCGACAATCACCGATTGCCCGACCGCTTCGCCCAAACGCGCCGACACAATGCGCGCCACCGCGTCAACGCCACCACCAGGCGCTTGCGATGCAATCAAGCGCACGGTTTTCGCGGGGTAAGTCGCGCCCGCGCCGCTTGCAGCGGTCTGCGCTGCCGCGTTCACGGCAACACCGGCCAGCACAAAAGCTGCGCGCGCGCATCGTTGCACGACGGTCATTCTGCGTAATCCTGTCGCCAAGCCGGGGGCGCTATCTCATCGCTACGCTTACAGCACCACCGTCTGCCGCTGCCCGGTTTCCGACGCGCGGCGTATGGCATCGAGCATGCGGTGACGCCGCACGGCGTGCTCAAAATCGGCTTCGATGGGCGCGCCGCTGCGGATGGCTTCGGCGAATTTCACCCACATCTGGCCAACATCATATGAGGTGCCGCCGTCGCGCACCACTTGCGGCACGGTTTTGAGACGGTCGGGCACGGGCAGTTCTTGCAGCGCCTTGTCATCTTTTTTGCCGCCCATGATTTTGCGTTTGACTTCCTGCCCCGCCTCGCCGCCGCCGATCATCATCAGCGTGCCTTCGGTGCCGTAAATCTCTAGCCGGTAGCCGCTGCCGTGGAACGGATGCACGCCCAGATACGCGTTGACCACTGCGCCGTTTTCCAGCCGACCGTTGAGCATGATGTTATCGGGTGAGGTGACATCGACGAGTTTTTTGGTGTCGGTTTCGAACCACTGCGGCACCTGCGTGCTGACGATGGCAGACACTTGCGCGAGCTCGCCCGCCACCATGCACAGCGCATCCATCGAATGCCCAAAGGTAATGGTGAGCGGGTTGGCGCCGAGGTTGACATCCTTCTGCCAAGTGCGATCGGAGGTGCGCGTCAACACACCACTACCCATGTGCGACATATTGACTGAAAGCATTTTGCCGACGTAACCCTGCTGGATCAGCTCACGCATGTACTGATACGCAGGCGAAGCATGCCGCTGCAGCCCCACCATGGTGCGCACGTTTTTCTTGCGCGCGAACGCCGCCATTTCCTCGGCCTCTTGGGTGTTGGCACCGAGCGGCCATTCGCAATACACGTGCTTGCCGCCTTCGAGCGCGTCCATGGTGATTTTGTAATGTGCGGGCACGCGCACCGCCACCAGCGCAGCCTCGACTTGCGGATCAGCGCCCATAGACTTCACGTCGCTGAAGGCCTTTTTGACTTTGTAGTGATCGGCCGCTGCTTGCGCGGTGTCTGCGTGCGCTGTGCACACCGCGTGCAGGTTGACCTCAGGCACGTGTTGCAGCGCTGGGCCGTGGGCATTGGGGCCCCAACGCCCAGAGGCACCGATAAATGCCACGCGCAGAGGTTCGATTGTCGTCATGCGTATTCTCCAAAAATATGGTTTAAAGGGAGCCTCTATTAATTGGCTTGCAAAAGCGGGGCTGCCAAATTCATACGGTGTTTCGTCATATTCTTAAAACGACCGCGGCATCCCCAACACATGCGCCCCGATATACGACAAAATCAAATTCGTCGATATCGGCGCCACTTGGAACAGCCGCGTTTCACGGAATTTGCGCTCCACATCGTACTCCGCCGCGAAGCCATAGCCACCGTGTGATTGCAAGCAGGTGTTGGCCGCCTGCCATGATGCCTCCGCACACAGCAACAGCGCCATATTGGCCGCCGCGCCGCAATCCTTGTGCTCGTCAAACAGGGCTGCTGCTTTAAAGCGCATCAAGTTGGCCGCCTCTACACCCGCGTGCGCCTTGGCGATGGGGAATTGTATACCCTGATTCGCGCCGATGGGCTTGCCGAATACCACGCGTTCGTTGGCATACTTTACGGCCTTGTCGACAAACCAGTAGCCGTCGCCGATGCACTCGGCAGCAATCAAAATGCGCTCAGCGTTCAGGCCATCGAGTATGTGTTTGAAGCCTTTGCCTTCCACGCCCAGCAAATTCTCGGCGGGGATTTCCAGATTGTCGAAGAACAACTGGTTGGTATCCTGATTCACCATATTGCGTATGGGCGTAATCGTCAGGCCCTTGGTGCGTAGCGCTTCGCGCACATCGACCAAAAATATGGACATGCCGTCAGACTTGGCTTTCACTTCATCCAGTGGTGTAGTGCGTGCCAGCAGGATCATGAAATCCGTGTGGTTCATGCGCGAGATATAAACCTTTTGCCCATTCACCACGTAACGGTCGCCCTTTTTCAGCGCAACGGTTTTCAGCTTGGTGGTGTCGGTGCCGGTGGTCGGCTCGGTCACGCCCATGGATTGCAAACGCCATTCGCCACTGGCGATTTTGGGCAGGTATTTCTTTTTCTGCTCTGGGGAGCCATGGCGCAACAGCGTGCCCATGTTGTACATCTGCCCATGGCAAAAGCCCGCGTTGCCACCGCAACGGTTGATCTCTTCCATAATCACCGTGGCTGCCGTCAATGGCAGGCCTGAGCCGCCGTATTCCTCCGGTATCAATGCCGATAACCAACCGGCTTTAGTCAACGCGGTAACGAATGCCTCGGGATAAGCGTGCTCATAATCCACTTTCTGAAAATACGTGCTGCCGAACTCAGCGCACAGCGCGCGCACACCATCGCGGATATCCGCGTGCGCATCGTAATCGGAAATACCTTTTAGCATGGGGAGCCCAAGTGACGTCGAAGGGATTGAAAGGATTGCAAATTATATCAAGCGCCCCGCCGCTGCGTTCACATCCTTAGCCGCGAGTGGCTACAACACGCCACGCGGCGTAAAGTGCGCACAGGAGGATACAACCATGAAAGTTGCCGTCGCCGCCCTTTTGCTTGCAGTCACACACGCTCACGCACAGCCGCCAGACTATCCCGCCCGCCCGGTGCGACTGGTGATTCCGTTCGCCGCAGGCGGCACCAACGACACCATGGGTCGCATCATCGCGGAAAAATTTTCCACCCGGCTGGGACAACCGTTCGTGGCGGACAATCGCGCTGGCGCAAATACCATCGTCGGCTCTGAAATCGTGGCACGTGCGGCACCCGACGGCCACACGCTGCTCATGGTGTCAGCCAGCATCGCGGTGAATCCCGGTTTGGTGCGCAAGCTGCCGTATGACACCGAGCGTGATTTTGCGCCGGTTGGCCTGGTGGCTGGTGGGCCCTACTTGATGGTGGTGCACCCGTCCGTGCCGGCTAAATCGGTGAGCGAATTTGTGGCTTGGGTTAAATCGCGTCAGGGCAAAGTGGATTACGCCTCCACCGGCACTGGCGGCCCGCCGCATCTTGCCGCCGAGCTGCTCAAGATTACGGCTGGCATCGACATGCAGCATGTGCCCTACAAAGGCGGCGGTGCGGTGCTGCCGGATTTGATCGCGGGGCGAATATCCATGTTCTTTGGCTCTATCGCCACGCTCAAGCCGCACGTGGAAAGCGGACGCCTGCGCGCCGTGGGCATGACCACGCTCAAGCGCGCTAGTGCCATGCCCGACGTGCCAACGTTCATGGAATCCGGGCTAACGGGTTATGAAGTCAACGGCTGGTACGGCCTTTTCACCACCGCCAAAACGTCTGCCGCCATTGTCGACAAGTTGAACCGCAACCTCCGCCATATCCTGGGCGACGCCGACACCCGCGCGCAACTCACGCGCAACGGCCTTGATCCTGCTCCCGTCGGCGTGGAAGCATTCGGCAAATTGCTCAAGACCGAAATGGTCAAGTGGGCCAAGGTCGTCAAAGCGGCGGGCATTCAGCCGGAGTAGCGTTACCGGTTAATCTAGGCGGATACCTGCCGCCTTGGCCACTTTGGCCCATTTGGCAATTTCCGCCCGCAGGAATGTATCAAACTGCTGCTGCGTCATGGTTTGTATATCGGCGCCCTGCTCTGTCATGCGCTGCCGCGTATCGGGTGAACTTAACGCCCTGACGCTATCGGCGTTAATTTTCGCCACCACGGGCGCGGGTGTTCCGGCGGGCGCGCACAGTCCGTTCCAGCCCACCACTTCAAAGCCCGGCACACCGGATTCGGCGATGGTCGGAATATCCGGCGCTTGCGGCGAGCGCACGGCCGAGGTCACACCCAGCGGGCGTATCCTGCCGCTGGCGAAAAAACCAATCACGGTCGGCAACGACACCACAATCGATTGCACCTGCGCGCCGAGCAAATCGCTGAGCGCCAGACCGCCCCCTTTGTACGGCACATAAATGACATCCACACCCGTCATCAATTTGAGCAACTCAATCGACAGATACTGCGATGTGCCGCCGGCTGACGAACCCATGGTCAGCTTCCCCGGATTTGCCTTGGCGTACGCCAGCAGTTCGCCGACTGATTTGGCTGGCAACGAAGAATGCACCGCCAATATGCTGGGTGCAGCACCGATCAGCGACACCGGCACGAAATCCCGCAGTGGGTCATACGGCAGCTTGCGATAGACCGCGGGATTCAGCCCGTGCGTAGCAAAGTTGCACGTCAGCAACGTGTAACCGTCCGCTGGCGACTTGGCCGCAATGCTGGCGGCGATATTGCCGCCCGCGCCGGGGCGGTTGTCGACAATAACGCTGGTTTGCCACAGCTCGCTTAACTTGGCTGAAATGATGCGTGACTGTATGTCAGCCACGCCGCCCGCTGCAAATCCCACAATGACCCGCACTGGCCTAGAGGGATAATTCTGCGCTTGCACCGGAGCCATCCATGTTGCCAGCCCGGCGGCAACAGCAACGCTTGCAGACAACGCTTGCATTCGACGTCCTCCATCATTGTGAACAGGCCCAGCAGTCAAACTACCGCGGCGAATGGTGACACATTCAACCCGCACTCGTGCGCCGCTTGCCCACGCCGTTGCATCGTCAGACACCCTGCTGTCGAAACCGTAGAATGCACTGTCATCCGCTATCACGCATTGAATGTTTCTCTACCGATTCGCGATCCCTGTGACCGGCACGATGGTTGCCAATACCGCATCCCATAGGGTAGTGTCAGTCGGCAGTGCCGCCAGTGACACAGTTTAAAAATACCTTTAAAATCAATTAGTTACATCATAACATTATTTCACCAAGGAATCACACTCATGCCCATCGGAGACCAAGCCTGGCTCGCGCTAACACCCGAAACTGCGCTCGAACCGGCGCTGCCCATCTGCGACCCGCATCATCATTTGTGGGCGCATCGACCGGAACCTGCGGCCTATCAGCGCTACCTGTTACCGGAGCTGGCCGCGGACATCACCGGCGGGCACAACGTGCGCTCAACCGTGTTCATCGAGGTCAGGGCGTTCTATCGCACCGATGGCCCGGTGGCGATGCGCACCGTCGGCGAAGTCGAGCACATCGAGCAACTGGCCGTCGAAGGTGCCGGTGGCCGGCATGGCCCAGCTAAAATTGCCGCTGCCATCATGGGCCATGCCGATTTAAAGCTCGGCGATCAAGTCGCGCCGGTGTTGGAAGCCATGCAGGCGGCCAGCCCCACGCGCTTTCGCGGCATACGCCACGCCACCGGCTGGGACGCCAGCCCCGATCTGGCCAAAAGAGATTTGCCGAACTTGCTGTCGAATGAGCCATACCGTGCCGGCGCGCGCGTGCTGGCGCGCATGGGCCTGCATCTCGAAAATTCGCTGTATCACACGCAATTGGAAGACCTCGCGGCCTTCGCGAAAGCCGTGCCCGACCTCACCGTGATCCTGAATCACATCGGCGGCTTGGTGCGAATCGGCCCGTATGCCAACCGCGACGGTGAAGTGATCCCCGCGTGGCGCAAGGGCATCGCTGCCGTGGCGGCCTGCCCCAATGTTGTGCTTAAGCTCGGCGGCGCGGGGCAGCATCGCTTTGGTTTTGGCTGGAGCCAGCGCGAAAAACCCATCGGCTCGATTGAATTGGCGGAAACCCTGTCGCCGTTAATGCACTACTGCATCGAGCAATTCGGCCCACAACGCTGCCTGTTTGAAAGCAATTTTCCGGTCGACAAAATTTCGTATTCCTACAACGTGATTTACAACGCGTTCAAGCGCTTGAGCAAGGGCTACACACCTAGCGAGCGCGCCGCGATGTTTCACGACAACGCAGTGCGCATCTATCGCATCGGCTCGTGATTCTGCGCGTAATGCGATGAACTAACGAGAAACACGCATGCCCTTCGACCGCCTGATGGCGAACTGATAAGCGCAAAAAATAAGCCCGCCATATTGCACACCCGACAGCATCGGTAGAGAATCCATCACGCCTTCACAGACCCAGGAGAAAAGCCCATGTCGATCCAAGCCTTGCGGGAACCCGCCGCGCAGCAAGCCGACCCAGTAGACGTTCAACCCATGGCCATACACATCGGCGCAGAAATTCACGGCGTCGATCTCTCACGCCCGCTGCCGCCAGCCCATGTGCGTGCCGTGCGCGACGCACTGCTCAAATGGAAGGTCGTGTTCTTTCGTGACCAAAAGCTCGATCATCGTGCGCACATCGCCGCCGCGCGCCACTTCGGCGACACCACCGCCGGACATGTGGTCTACGGCAGCGACGGCGAGTACCCGCAAATTTATTCGGTGGCCAAAAACCGCAAGGCCAACCGCTTTCAGGGGCAGACGCTGTTCCGCCCGTGGTCGGGCTGGCACACCGACATCACCGCCGCAATCAATCCGCCTGCCGCCTCCATACTGCGCGGCGATATCGTCCCGCCCTACGGCGGCGACACGCTATTTACCAATCTGGTGGCCGCCTACCACGCGCTGTCGCCCACCATGCAAAAAATAGTGGATGGCCTGCGCGGCGTACACCGCTTCGCGCCGCCGCCCGGTGTGAACGAAACGCCGGAGTATCGCGAACTCATGCGCAACCGCACGCTGGTGAGCGAGCACCCCATCGTGCGTGTGCATCCCGAAACCGGCGAGCGCGCATTGTTTGTTAGCCCGTCGTTCCTGAAATCCATCGTCGGCCTATCGGCGCGCGAGAGCCAAGTCATGCTGGAATTTCTGTGGGAACACATCGTGCGGCCCGAATTCACCGCACGTTTTCGTTGGGCACCCGGCAGCGTCGCTTTCTGGGACAACCGCGCCACCGCACACTTGGCGCCGCGCGATATTTTCGATTCCGAATTCGACCGGCAGTTTTATCGCGTCACGCTGGTAGGTGATGTGCCGGTGGGGGTGGATGGACAAGCTTCGACGGCGGTTGAGGGGGCACCGATTTTGGCGCTTTAGGAGACTGCGGATTGGGCGCTATGGTTGGGGTGACACGCAACTCGAAAGATAAACGTAAGTAGTTGATTTTTAATGACTTTATAAGACTTCGTCACGAACCGCATCGCCCGAATGTCCGCAGTTGCACGCACGACTGATGCGGTTCACTGCGTTCACCGGCATCCTACCCAATCGTTTTCCACGCGGGCCGCATTTTCGGTGTTGATGTTCAAGACCATCACTCCCGCCGTATCCCCGCCTCGCGAATCACTTTCCGAAAGCGCGCCGCTTCATTCCGCATATGTTTCTCGAACACCGCAGGCGTGCTACCAACGGTTTCTGATCCGTCTGCCATCAAACGCTCTTTCACATCGGGCGCACGCAAAACATCCGCAATGGCGCTGCTGAGGTGATTGACGACCGCTGCGGGTGTGCGTTTGGGCGCCACCACGCCGTACCAGCCGATCAATTCCAGCCCGGGCAAGGTTTCCGCTACCGTGGGCACGTCGGGCAGCACGCGCGAGCGCGTGAGTGAGGTGATACCGACCACGCGCAACTTGCCCGCGCGCGCCAGCGGCAAGCCAGAGGTAATACTGGCGAAGGTGAGTTGCAACTGCCCGGCAGCCACGTCGGCCAGCGCCTGCGTCGGCCCTTTGTACGGCACGTGGGTGAGTTTGATGCCGGCCACCGAAGCGAATATTTCTGTGACCACGTGGTTGGAGCCGCCGATCCCGCTGGAACCGTAATTGAGTCTGCCCGGCTGTGACTTGGCGAGGTCGATGAATTCACGCACGGTGCGCACGGGCAAGCCCAGCGAGACGGTCATCAAATACGGGTTACGCGCAACGTAGCTCACACCCGCGAAATCACGCTCGATGTCGTACACCAGTTTTTCCTCAAAGGCATTGGCGACCAGTTGCGCGACGGCCAACATCATCACCGTGTAGCCGTCGGGCTGTGCCTTGGCGATCATTTCTCCGGCGATGGCACCGGTCGCGCCGGGGCGATTGTCCACCACCACGCTGTGGCCGAACCGCTCGGAGAGTTTTACCGACACGCTGCGCGCGGCGATATCCGATCCGCCGCCCGCGACAAAGCCGGTGACCATACGGATAGGCCGCACGGGGTAATCCGCTGCGGTGGCGATGGATGCATCCACCGCCAGTGTCACCACAGCCACCAATGCCACCACAGCGGCGCTATCCGCAGCGCTCAATCTCAAGGTCTATCCCCATCTAATCCAGCCGCATCGAACGCTCTTTCACCAAGCGCACGTATTTTTTGACTTCGGTCGCGAGCAGCGTGCCCAATTCTTCAGGCGTACTCGCCATGATTTCCAATTCTTCCTGGCGGCAGCGCTGGACGACATCCGGCAAGCGCAGCACGTCTTTTAACTTAGCATTCAGCGTGTTGACAATGGGACGCGGCGTGCCTTTAGGTGCCATCAACCAATGCCACGCGGAAAACTCAAATCCCGGAATGCCACTTTCAATGACCGTGGGTACATCGGGCATAGAGAAGGCACGTTTGGTACCGGTAACAGCAATGGCGCGCATGCGGCCCGAGGCGACATGCTGGGTCGCGCCGGCGATACCGAGGTAACTCATGGCAACCTCACCGCTCATGATGGCGATAATCACCGGCCCGCCACCCTTGAAGTGCACAGGCACCATGTTGACGCCCGTCATCATGCTGAAAAGCTCTGCGGCAATGTGCGGATTGGAACCGGCACCCGCCGTGCCGTAATTAAGCTGGTTCGGCTTGGATTTCACCAAGGCTATGAATTCTTTGACATTTTTCACCGGCACCGAAGGATGCAACGCCAGCATCGACCCCTGATTGGCGATCAACATCACCGGCTCAAACTCGCGCAGCACATCGTACGGCGGCTTGCTGTGCAACGCCGGATTGGCCACAAACGGCAGTGTGTTCGACAACAGCGTGTAACCATCGGGTGCGGAACGCGCCACCGCAACGGTACCGATAGTGCCCGAAGCGCCGCTGCGATTGTCGATGATCACTTGCTGCCCCACGGCCTCCGTAAGCTTGGGTGCCACCAACCGGGCGAGTACATCACTGCTGCCGCCGGGCGGAAACGGCACGATCCAACGTATCGGCTTCGACGGGTAGTTATCGCTTTGGGCGAGCGCTTGACCACTCGCTCCGAGTGCAAAAAAACAGGCCAACGCGCCGCGCGCCACGCTATTGTTCATCAGGTCTCTCCCAAAAAGGAAACTACACACCGCTCTATTGCGTGGCCCGCACTGTAGCCGCCACCGTGCGGGCGGTCAATGTTGTGCGTGCTGCGGCAAGCGGATATCGTGGCAGGGTAAGTGTGTGACCCACGTAACTTCTCGACCGATCAAAATCCCACAGACGCATTAAATCTGCATGCTCACCGCAAGCCCGCTTACGCCGCACTTCGGCGTGAAAATTTCAGATACCGCGTGGTCCGGCACACTCAATCCACACACGGCGGCAGAACTGCTGCGCCTGCTCGATACGCACGGCGCAATCCTCATACGCGGACAAAAACTGACACCTGAAGGGTTCCTCAACTTCAGCCGCCGCCTCGGCGAGCTGGCAGCGCCGCCCGAACGCAACGCAGCGCACGCGAATCACCCGGAGCTAACGCTGTTGTCGAACATCATCGAGAACGGCGTTGCCATCGGTATCGCCGATAGTGGCACGCAATGGCGTATGGACGGCGCACATCTGAAAACGCCCTACCGTGCCACCGTGCAATATGCGGTGGCGGTGCCTGACAAAGATAGCGTGCCTGTGGGCGACACCTGTCTCGCCAGCGCCAGTGCCGCGTACGACGCCATGGCACCGCGTCTGCAACAACAGTTGCTCGGCTTGCGTGCCGTTCATATCCATGGCGCGGGCCGCAAGAAACGCGCGACGCCGTTTTTCCCGGATTCCGGCTTGACGCAAATTTTTCGCCAGGGCGTGGAACATCCGGTGTTGCGCAGTCACCCCGTCACCGGACGCAAATGCCTCTACGTCAACCGTGTCAGCACCTCGCACCTGTGCGGCATGAACGACGGTGACAGCGATACGCTGCTGGAACAGCTCTATCAACATCTCGATCAGCCAAAGTTCCACTACCGGCACTCATGGCGGGTGGGCGACGTTTTGATATGGGACAATTGCGCGACGCAACACCGCGCAGTGGCGGATTACGCATGGCACCAGCGGCGTTTGCTGTATCGCGCCATTGTCAAAGGTTCACCCGCGCGCTAACACGCCTGCGTAACCTCATGACGCCCGGCGTCAAACGCCGCAGAATTTTGCCTGATGTGCTGGAGGGGATGGTGGCGTAGCATAGTGCCCATAGAGCTATTTCACTCGTCTCTCACAGCCCCATGCCCAACTCGCCTACCGATAGCACCGCTGCGCTAGCCCACTTCATTACCCGCACCCGCTGGGAAAACATCCCCGCCCCCGTGCGCCACGAAGCCAAGCGTGCGTTAGTCAACTTTTTCGCCACGGCCTTGGCCGGTTGTCGTGATCCGGCGCTGTTGATGGCGGGCAAGGTGTTCGCGCGGTTTCAGGCCGGCAGCCACTGCACCGTCATTGGTCAAGCCGCGCGCACCGACGCCCTGCACGCCGCGTCGCTCAATGCCATGGCCGGCAATGTGTTCGACTACGACGATACACACCTGCCCACTATCATCCACCCCACTGCACCGGTGGCGCCCGCGCTGTTGGCGCTGGCGCAAACGCGGCGGCTGTCCGGTACGGATTTGCTGCTGACCTTTGTGCTGGGGGTGGAAGTGGAATGCCGGCTCGGCAACGCCATTTCGCCCGGCCACTACCAGCGCGGCTGGCACATCAGCGCCACCTGCGGCGTGTTTGGCGCAGCCGCCGCCACCGCCCGCGCAATGGGCTTGAGCGCGGCGCAAATCGTAGGGGCGCTGGGCAACGCTTCGGCGCAGGCGAGCGGCATGGTCGAAACGCTGGGCACCTCGGCCAAAAGCATCGGCATGGGCAACGCTGCCGCCAACGGTCTTTTGTCCGCGCTGCTGGCGGCTGAAGGCTTCGGCGGCCCGCCGCACCCGCTGGAAGGCGCACGCGGCTTTCTGCGCGTGGTGGGCGAGCCCAACTTCGCCGCCATCACCGAAGGCTTGGGCGAACGTTGGGAACTGCTCAACAACACCTACAAACCGTACCCCTGCGGCGTGGTGCTCAACCCCGTCATCGAAGCCTGCCTCGCCTTGCACAACCAACCGGGTCTGCACATTGACGCCATCGAGCGCATCGAAATCAAAGGCCACGCCCTGCTGCGTGAACGCACCGACCGGCCCGCACCGAGCACGGGCCGCGAATCCCAAGTCAGCGCGCGCCACGCCGTTGCCGTAGCGCTGGTGCGCGGCCAAGCCGGCCTCGACGAATTCAGCGACGCCTGTGTCGCCGATCCGGCCTGGCACCCCATCGGCGAGCGCCTTGTTTTTGTCGATGACAACCGTTACGGCGTCGAATCCGCTACCGTCACCCTGCACCTGAAAGACGGTGTAACACGCACGCACCACATCGCCGCTGCGCGCGGCAGCCTCAGCGTGCCGCTAAGCGACGCCGACCTGACGCAGAAACTCAAAACCCTCGCCGTGTGGGGCGGCTCCGGCTGCGCGGTGCAGCCGTTGCTCGATGCGCTGTGGGGGCTGGATACGTTTGACGATGCAGGTAGCGTGATGCCGTTGGCGGCGAGCGCTTCTTAACTAATTGATTTTATTGCACTTTTAGTTAAATTCGCAGAGCGTATCTCGGCAATGGCCGATCGCTACAGTCCGCAAGTTGCGGGCGAACGCAACCCACCCGCGACGGTAGCAACGCCCGCTAGAAGTTGTACTTCAACCCCATAGACCACATAATCACGTCAGCCTTGCCGAATTTGGCTTCGTCGCCGATGTTGTAGACCTTTTCGACTTCGACGCGGGCATCCAGATTGCGGATCATTTCATACGACAAACCCACGCCCAGCTTGGGGCGGAATCGGGTGGTGCTTTGATCCGGCAGCGGCGCCAGCCCGCCGCCCACGTTGACCGCCCGGGCGTCAGTCATGGTCAGCATCACGCCGCCCTTGGCAAAGCCTGAAAAACCCCACGCAAACGGCTGCGTCAGCACGGCATCTAGGCCAAAGCCGCGGGCGCGGAAGTTGCGCTGAAAGGTGGTGGCTGCGGGCGCGGTTACGCCGGCCTGATAGCTCGGCCCGCCAAAATCCCAGTAGCCCGCCTCGACCGCCAGCCACGGGTTGTACTGATAGCCCACATAGGCTTTGCCCATGGTGTCTTTGCCATTGGCGGTGACGGTAAACGCCGTAGCGCCGGTGGCCAGAATGGTTTGATTGGTTCGACTGAAGTTGGCCTTGTAGCCGCCGCGGCCCACGCTCGCGCCTGCATACCAGTGCTTGGCTTTTTTGATGTTTTTCTTGTTGTTGGCGTTCTGGGTTTTGGCAGCGCTAGGTGCGGCTTTTTGCGCTTGCGCCACCTGAACGGGCTTTTTGGCTGGCGCGCCAGCCTCCCCTTGCGCGTATACCGCGCGGACAGGCGAAATCGCCAGTAACAATGCGGCTAAACACCCATAATTAAGAAGGTTCATGACGCACCTCGACTTAGAATCAGCTATATTTAAAGTATATGATCAATAATGTTGTATAAGCCATTGATTGTCAACAATAATATAAAAAACTGATTGCGCCTAGAATTCACTAATAGTTTTTTTGAATATCACGGCATGCGTCATCAAGGGGTCAACGCCGGTGCCCCCAGCAAACCGGTGGCCGGCTGCGGAAATGGCGGCGGCTCTAGCCCGCGCGCGGCATAGGGCGCGCGGCGCGCCAGTTCCAGCGCTTCGCCGATGCGCTCGCGGTCGTTGTCGCGCAAGCCCTCCGCCAGCAGTTGCGAGGCTTCGCTGCGCAACTGCGCGTAATTGCGCAAGACTTCCAGCGTGGTGTTCGATGGCGCTGCGGCATCCAGAGGCAGCGCCGAGAGTTGCTCAAAGCGCTGGCGATACTCGTTCGCGATATCCGATTCGATTTCCGCCGCCAGTTGCTCAAACGACGCGCCGCCTTCTTTGCGCTTGTCGAGTATTTGCTGCCAGCGGTCGATAATGCGTCTATCGTCTGCCAAAAAATGGCGGATTTCGTTGCGCGCTTGCAGCTCCTCATGCCAGCGATAGCTTGGCTCAGGCACGATACGCATCAGCGCCACCACCGCCAACACATGCACGATAGCCGCAGCCCAGCGGCTGGGCGGATGTTGCGGACTGCCTGCAGCCAACGGTCGTGCCAGCGCCACACCACACACCGCGCCGGACAGCAAGCCACCCACATGCGCCGCATTGTCGATGCCGGTCACAAAAAAACCAAACGCGATGGTCACCGTAGCAAACAGCGCCGCGCCGCCAAACAGCCAACGAAACTCCACCGGCGACACTTGCTCGCGTTCGCGCCACAGGCAAACCAGCAGCGCGCCGTAGACGCCAAAAATCGCACCCGACGCACCGCCCGAAATGCCTTGATCACCCTGCGCAATCAGCGACGCCAAATTGCCGGTGAGTCCGCTGATGAAATACAGCGCCACGAAACGCCCCGTGCCGTACAGCCGCTCCACCAGCCGCCCCGCTTCGCGCAATGCTGCCATGTTCATCAACAAGTGCACCAATCCGAAGTGCAGAAACATGGCCGTCGCCAAACGCCACCACTCACCGTCCTTCGTGGCGGGCCCGAAGCCCGCACCCCACGCCAGTTGCACGGCATTCGATGAATGCCACAGACCGCCGCCTTTTAGCAGCATCGCCACGAACACCAGAATATTGATACCGAGCAACGCGGCCGTCGCCGGCGTCAACGCCAGCGGGCCGTGCAGCATATCGATGATTTTCGGCGCGAGCGGCGGTGGCGCGGACGGCACCGGTAGCGCCGCCGGCTCAACGGGCGTTTCACTCATGGCAAACCCACGTGCCGCACGATTTAACTGCCTTGGCACTGCTCATTTATTTAACCGCTTGCCTATAGTGTGGAACGCGTGTGGAACGATTTTACTAAAGCGCATCACGCGAAACAAATAAACCGACTGAATCACCGCTTGCCGCGCCTCAGTGGTTGGAATACATTCCCACTAACCGATGCGATGCAAGATGCGATGCAGTCACCAAAGAACGTGCGATCACGGCACATAAAGACGAGACCCAACCCATGAGCGACTGGACCAAGGTAACACGACCGATCCCCGTTCCCAACGAGTGGACCAAACCGTTTTGGGAATCCACCCAAAAAAATGTGCTGTCGCTGCAGCGCTGTCAGGCCTGCAAGCACTTTCAGCATCCGCCGTATGCAACCTGCGTCAATTGCATGAGCGTTGATCTGAAGTTTGAGCCGGTTGCTGGCAAAGGCTCCATCTATGCCTACACCATCATGTATCACACCGGCGACAAGCGCTTTGTATCCGCCGTGCCCTACGCCAGCATTATTGTCGAGCTGGACGACGCCCCCGGGGCGCTGATGGCGGGCAATCTGATGGATGCCCCTTACACCGAGGCCAAAGTGGGCCGCCGCGTCGAGGTGATTTTCCAACCGCTCAATGACGACATCACCCTGCCGCAATTTCGCTTGGCGCACTAACAACGTCACAGCGCACATCAAACATTCGTACAGGAGCAATCAGTATGTGGGAGAACCGGTGCAAGATTGCAATAAGCGGCGTGGGCTTTTCCAAGGCCACCCGCACGGCTGAAACGCCGCTGGCGGCGCATGCACTGCAGGCCGTCAAGGCGGCGGTGGAAGATTCCGGCCTGCAAATGTCGGACATCGACGGATTGGCCACCTACCCTGAGTTGCCCGCCACGGGCCACACTGAGGTAGACGGCATTTCCATCGTCTCCACCAACTGCATGATGGCGATGTTGAAGTTGCCGAACCTAACTTGGCATATTCAAACCGGCTCGGTCAACATTGGCGGCGCGGTGCAACAGGCCACCAACGCCTTGCTCGCCGGTGTGTGCCAGTACGCGGTGGTGTGGCGCGCCATGCACAACCCCAAGGGTACCTATCAAAACCTGCCCGGCGCGTTTGCCAGCGGCCCGCAGCAATTTACCGGGCCGTTCGGCTTCGGCGGCCCCGGCCAAGGCATGGCCGTCGCGTACACGCGCTGGCTGGAAAAACATAACCAGAGCCGCGAAAAAATGGCGACGCTTGCCGTCACCCAACGTCGCCACACGCAAAACAATCCGCTGGCGTACTTTTACGGCACACCGCTCACGCGCGAGGATTACCTCAATTCGCGCATGGTCGCTCACCCGTTCTGCCTCTACGATTGCGACATTCCGGTGCAGGGTGCCTGCGCCATTGTGCTCACCACCGCTGACCGCGCGCGCGATCTCAAACCCAAGCCCGCGTACCTCGCAGGTTACGGTCAGCGCCTGCACTTTGAAGTGGCCGGACGCATTGGCAGCCTGAGCAGCTACATGGCAGGTGGCAGCAGTTCGGCGAAACTCACGTGGGAGCGCTCGGGCTTCACGCCCAAAGACGTGGACGTGGCGCAGATATACGACGGCTTTTCAGCGTCCGTGATCTACGGTCTTGAATCGTACGGCTTTTGCAAAGAAGGCGAAGCGCTCGACTTCATTCAGGATGGCCGTATGGAGCTCGACGGCGAACTGCCGATCAACACCTTCGGCGGCAGCCTCGGCACCGGGCGCATTCACGGCCTGTGGCACATCATCGAAGGCGCGTTGCAGGCATCCGGACGCGCCGGTGCGCGACAGGTGAAAGAGGTGAACGTGTCGTTTGTCGGTGCCAGCGCGCCGATTGTTCAAGGCACCACGTTTATTTTTGTGCGCGAGCCGTATTGACCCGGAAAAACATTTAGCCACACAGGACACCGAGGACACCGAGGAGAAACCGTAATTGGGTCTGAAACGGTCACTCACCAACCGGGTGATCAGTTCAGTGGCTGGAACGACTTGGGTTCTCTGTGTTCTCTGTGGCAAATGTCGTTTTTAGACCTACCGGCCCGCTGCGCTACGAATGTCGTCCAGCACCGGCATCAAGTAGGTTAGAAACTTCGCGGGGTTTTCGCTCATCGGGAAATGCCCTAGGCCGTCCATAATCACGGCTTGAGTACCCTTGATGCGTCGCGCAAGATCACGCGTGTCGTCTGGCGTGCACGAATAGTCGTATTCGCCGGACAGCAAATACAGCGGGCAACGCCGCGTGTCGATGCCTTCAACGCGCGAACGCATGTCGCCATCCTTGGTGTAAAAATACAGATCACCCTTGAACACGCCGGGGCCGCCCTGCATGTAATGCCACAGCGTCTCCCAGCGGTCGGCGGACGGACTGCGCGGCCCAATCAGCCCCGAGACAATCCCCGCCGCCACTTCGCCGCCATGCACATCGGGCCGGTGCAGCCAATTCAAATCGTAATACGGGTCTACGTGCGCACCCGCCTGCAAGCCGATACTGGCGCGAAATTTTTCGGGATACTCCAACGCCAAATGCAGCGCGATGCGCCCACCGATAGAGCAACCGATGGCCACCGGGCGCTCCAATTGCAGCGCCGCCGCCATGCCCAGGATGATGTCGAGGTAATCGCGCGAACTGAGTTGGTAATCGGCATTTTGCCAACCGGCTGGCGGCGACGATTTACCATGCCACGGCAAATCAAACGCAATCACACGGTAGGGGACCTCTATTAATCGGTTTGCAGAAGCGGAACTGCCAAATTCATAATGCGTTCGCCATGTTACGCCGGTTTTCGGCAAGCTTTTGCTTGAAACT
>JAYTWR010000139.1:0-20085 GCA_043743335.1 Burkholderiales bacterium | reverse complement strand
GCGCTACGGTGCCAAGGCGCGCGAGGATCGCGCCATTCGCCGCTATACCGAGAAACAATCGCAACTCACGCGCGCGGTGGTGGGCTATTACCAGCAGGTTGAGCAACTCTACGCGCGGCACGCGCGCAACGAAATCGCGCCCGCGATCGTGATGCTGGAACGCGCGCGCATTTTCGGCAGCGCCGAGCACACCTTCGGTTGGAAAAAGAACGCCATGAACAACGTCGGCCTCGCCAATGAAATGACCTACAGCCGCCACTACCCGCTGCTTGAGCGCGTGCACGACGCGCTCGACGGCGACCTCGCCCGCACCGTGGCGTTTTTCAAGCAGGTAGACAAACAGAAGCCCACACCTGCCGCAGTCATGAAACAACAGCGCATCAAAGACAACAAAAGCGCCCAGTTTGTGCGGGCTTATGAAGCGGCGGTGGTGCTGGCCATCGAGGCGGCGCTTAAAGATCAGGTGAATCGGGTGCGCTGAATGGGTCGCCGTGGTGCTAGCACGCCCTGCGCAGAAATCGATTAAATGCTCTCCCACGGGATCGATCTCCCAAAGGGCCAACGGGCTTGTGCGGGGCGTTCCGAACACGAACAACGAACTCTCTTGTAACTTCATTTATACCGCTTTTGCAGCATGCAAGGGCAGGGGTGAGGGAAGTTTTTCCCCACTTTTCCCTCAAACCATATTTGCAAAAAACCATTGCAAATCAATTAGTTACATACGATCAATCGATTTAGTGCAATGCCGGCTTCGCCACGCCACCCAATAGCGCCCAACACCCGCTTCAATCTGGCACAATCCTCTTCACCTTATGAACGCGCCTGCCCCACAGAGTGTCACCAAGCCCGATCTGCTGATCGTGGATGACGATCCGCTGATTTCGGACACGCTCAATTTTGTGCTGAGTCGCGACTTCAATATCGTCGCTGCCGACTCGCGTGCGCAAGCGCGCAGTGTGCTGCGCCAACTCGATGCGCCGCCCGCGCTGGCGTTGATCGATTTGGGTTTGCCCCCCACGCCGCATCGGCCCGATGAAGGCTTTCAGTTAATCGCCGAGTTGCTGGCGAGCTCGCCCGCGATCAAGATTGTGGTGCTGTCCGGGCAAAACGATGAAGCCCACGCACGTCACGCGCGCACCTTGGGCGCGATTGAGTTTGTCGCCAAGCCCGCCGATCCGCAGTCGCTTAAAAAATTGCTGTTGCAGGCGCTGGCATTGAATGCCGTGGAGCAATCCGCCGCTGCGCCGGGCCTGCTCGGCACTTCTGCCCCTATCGAAAAGTTGCGCAGCCAAATCGCGCAGTTCGCGGCCTCGCCGTTTCCGGTGCTGGTGCAAGGCGAATCCGGCAGTGGCAAAGAGTTGGTGGCGCACGCGCTGCATGACCAAAGCGCACGCGCGGGCCACACGCTGTATGCGCTCAACTGCGCCGCCATTTCGCCCACGCTGGTGGAGCCCACACTATTCGGCTACGCCAAGGGGGCGTTCACCGGTGCGAACACCGCGCGCGCGGGCTACTTTGAAGACGCGCAGGATTCCACCTTGATCCTCGATGAAATCGGCGAGCTGCCGCTGGATTTGCAAGCCAAGTTGCTGCGCGTGCTGGAGAACGGCGAATTTCAGCGCGTTGGCGAGACCGTGAGCCGCAGCTCCAACGCGCGCGTGGTGGCCGCCACCAATCGCGATCTCAAACAGGAAATTCGCGCCGGCCGATTCCGTGCAGATTTGTATCACCGCCTGTCGGTGTTCACCGTCGATGTGCCGCCGCTGCGCGAGTTGGGCGACGACCGCTTGCTGCTGCTGGAACACTTTCGCCTGTTTTACGCGCGGCAGGCCAACGCCGCGCCGTTCACGCTGGACGCGCGCGCGCGCGAGGTTTGGCTCGACTACGGCTTTCCGGGCAATGTGCGCGAGCTGCGCAATATCGCGATACGCCTCGCGACCAAATGCGCCGGGCAAACCGTCAACGAGCAGCAATTGCGCGCGGAGTTGGACGCCGACGCGGCGCTCGACGCTTCTGCCACCGGCCTGCCGCTGGATGCCGCCGCGCTCGCCGACGCGGCGCGGCGGCAGTTACAGGATTTGCAGTCCAGGGGCACGCACGCGTTTAATCTAGACGACATGCTGGCGCGCTGGGAGCGCGGCTACGTCGAGGCGGCGCTTGATCTGACGCAGGGCAATCTCGCGCGCGCCGCCAAGCTGTTGGGCGTGAACCGCACCACGCTGTACAGCCGCATGCAAAACTACGCAATAAACCCTTCCGCTGTCAGTGTAAATAAAAATACTCAATAAAATCAATGTATTACGAATACTTCGGTCTCACGCAAGCGCCGTTTCGGATCACCCCTAACACCGGTTTCTTTTTCGGTGGCGGTAACCGCGGGCCGATTCTAGAAGCGCTGATTTACGCGGTGACCAACGGCGAAGGCATTATTAAAGTCAGCGGCGAAGTCGGCAGCGGCAAGACCATGCTGTGCAATATGCTGATGGAGCGGCTGCCGGACAACGTGGAGACGGTTTATCTCGCCAATCCTAGCGTGTCGCCCGACGAAATCCTGCACGCCATCGCGTTTGAGCTGCAACTGCCCATCGACCGGCAATCCACACGACTCGAAGTCACGCAAACGCTGCACGCCTATTTGCTCCAGCGTCACGCCGAAGGCAAGCGCGTGGTGGTGTTTGTCGAAGAATCACAAGGCATGCCGCTCGCCACACTGGAAGAAATCCGCCTGTTGTCCAATCTGGAAACGCGCAACGACAAGCTGCTGCAAATTGTGCTGTTCGGCCAACCAGAGCTCGACGAAAACCTGCGCCAGCCAAATATCCGCCAGTTGCGTGAACGCATTACGCACAGCTTTGGCTTGTCACCGCTTAACGCCAACGATGTGCGCGAATACCTGATGTTTCGCCTGCGTGCGGCGGGCTATCGCGGGCCGGATTTGTTTACCGATCACATCGTGAAAATGATCACGCGCGCCTCGGGCGGCCTGACCCGGCGCGTGAATTTGATTGCCGACAAAGCCCTGCTCGCGGCGTTTTCCGAAAACACCCACACGTTAAAGCCGCGCCACATCGAAGCCGCCCTGCGCGACAGCGAATTCAGCCATGTCGCCGTACGTGGCGCGCCCCTATTGCGCTGGACGTGGGTGTTGGCAGCGCTGACGGGGGTCGCGCTGGGGGCAGCGGGGTACGCTTGGCTTGCCCAGCCGCCCGTTGCAGCGCCGACACCAGCGGCGCTCCCGGCGCCTGCTGCGGCCGCAGCGGTACGGGTGCCGCCAGCAGGAGACCCCGCAGCAGGCGCAGCGGCGGTGACGGCACCGGCATCCGTGTTAGAACTTGCCGCCGCAGCCGCTCCGGCACTGGATACACCGCCCGCTGACACAAAGCCTAGCGCAACAGCCCCCGCCGAAATGCCTGAATCCACGCTACCGGTAGCCGGTAGCAAGGCTGATGACGTGCTCCAGGCCCGGCTGGCGGCGACTTTGCAGTGGTTGGCCCGCCAAAACGATGCCGATTGGACGATTCAGACGCTTTCTACAACATCGGAAGACGATCTGAGAAATCATCTTACATTTCTCACGAAAACCATTGAAATCAATAAGATTTATGTGTATCGTAAGACAGCAACAGCGGACCAAAAACCGGTACTTTCAGTGCTTTTCGGCACCTACGGCAACAACGCCGAAGCCGAACAGGTGCTGGCGCAACTGCCCACGCAAATGAAGTCGAACAAGCCGTGGTCGCGCACGGTAAAAAGCATCCGCGCCGAGATACGTTGAACCCTGCCGCCCGCTGTGCGGCGGGCGAACAAGGATGACTATGCACGCCACGCTAGCCTCAGCGATCACCGCGCCCCGCACGAGTCAGGTCGGCCACGGCTTGACTGGCCGCCTGGCTGGCTGGCAAGCGCATGCCCCTGATGCGCCGCCCAGCGCGACGGGCCGCAACCGTTCTGCGGCAGGCCGTTGGTTACCGGCATTGGCCACGGTAATGGCCGTGGCGCTCGCTGCGGGCTGTGCGGCACCCAGAGCGCCCAGCGTGCCGCCCTCACAAGGCCACATCACCGCGCCCGCGCCCAAGGCAGACACCTCGGTGACGGACATTCCGCCGCCTACGCGCATCAGCACCTTTGTGCCGCCGCCCAAACCCACAGTCAAGCCGCAGACGTATAGCGTGGTGGTGAACGAGGTGCCGGTAAAAGAGCTGCTGCTGGCCTTGTCGCGTGACACCAAGCAAAACATCGACGTGCATCCGGCGATCACCGGGCTGGTGAGCCTTAACGCGATTAACGAAACCCTGCCCGCGATACTCGAACGCATTTCCAAACAGGTCAACCTGCGTTACCGCATCGAGGGCAACACGATTTTGGTGTCGCCCGATACGGCCTTCATGAAAACCTACCGCATCGCGTACGTCAACATGACGCGCGACACCACTTCCACCGTCAATGTGTCCGGTGAAATCGCTTCAAGCGGATCGGGCGGCGGCGGTACCAGTGCCGGCAGTTCCGGCACGCAAGTGCGCACGGTTTCCAACAACGATTTCTGGAAATTACTCACCGACAACATCCGTTCTATCGTCACCGCCACACGCCTGCAAAATCAAACGGCGGAAGAGCGCGCGCGACGCGCTGAACTCACCAAAACCGCGCGTGAAGAACGGCTGCAGCAGGCTGAGGTGGTCGCGCGCGCCGGTGCTGGAGCAACCAACCTGTTCGGTGCGGCATTCGGCACCAACCCGGCGCAACAGGCGCTGGAAAACCGCGATGACATCGTCGCCAACCCGGTCGGCGGCACCATCAGCGTGCTGGCCACGGAACGACAACATCAATTAATTCAACAACATATCGACAGCATCACCAACTCGGCGCAAAAGCAGGTGCTGATCGAAGCCACCATCGTCGAAGTCAAGCTATCGAACACCTATCAAGGGGGCATCGACTGGAGCCGGCTGGCCATTGCAGGCGGTATCCAGCTTTCGCAATCATTGCTAACCGGCTTTGGCGCGGCAGGCGCAGCGGTTGGGCTGACCGCATTAGGCGCTAACTTTTTTCAGGTGCGCTATACCAACCCCAACACGCCCGTCGGCAATATCAGCAGCACCGTGCGCCTGCTGGAGGAATTTGGCGACACCAAAATTCTTTCCAGCCCCAAACTCATGGCGCTGAACAACCAGACCGCCCTGCTAAAAGTCGTTGATAACATTGTGTATTTTGAAGTGCAGGGATCGACGGTGGCAGGCACGGCAGGCAGTCCGCCGATCACCACGTTTACTTCCACGCCCAAAATCGTATCGGTAGGCGTGGTGATGGGTGTCACGCCGCAAATCGCCGACGACGGTCGCGTTTCGCTGAACGTGCGTCCGACCATTTCGCGCGTGTTGCGCTTTCGCAACGACCCCAACCCCAGCTTGTGCGACGCCAATCGCACCAACTGCGTGCCCAGCCAAGTACCCGAAGTGCAGGTGCGTGAAATGGAATCCGTGCTGCAAATCGGTAGCGGCCAAACCGTGATCCTCGGCGGCTTGATGCAAGACGATGTGCGCTTTAACCGCGAGCAGTTGCCGGGCGCAGATTTGGCCGGTGCGGCGGGCGATCTGGCGCGCTTTCGCAATGAGAACGCCACTAAAACAGAGCTGGTGATATTTCTGCGGCCCACGGTGGTGACCAATGCATCGCTGGATAGCGATGAGCTAAAGATGTTCCAACGCTATTTACCACAAGCCGAACAACCCAAAACACCACAGGTTACCGGCAGCGCCCCATGAGCCTGTTGATGAAGGCCCTGGAAAAAGCGGCGGCGGATCGCGCGCAGGATATTGATAGCGCTTCTACCCCGTCGCAGCAGACGGGTGCCGGAGCGCCGCGCGAGCTATCACTCGAAGCCGTAGAGCCCAAGTCCATCAGTAAGCCGGATGAAAAATCACCCGGCGCGGAAGCCAGTGCAAACCGCGTGGCCAGCGCGCCGTCCGGCATGCCGCGCTCGCCACTCACCACGCCCGCCGCACCCGCTACGTCGGCATCACCGTTCGGTGCCAAATCGCCAACCCGCACCGCTGCCGGTGCCGCCAGTGCCGATGCCCAAGCGCGCGCCGCCACAGTAGTCAATGCGGGCGTTGCACAGCCAGACGCTGCGAGCGGGACCCATTGGGTGGCGTGGCTAATAGCACGCCCCGTGTATGTCTTGGGCGGTCTTGCCGGGCTGTTTCTGTTGCTCTACGGCGGCTATGTCTACCTACAAATCATGCACCCGCAGTTGTTGATCAAATCAGCGCCACGCGCGCAGCCGGTTGCCGCGACGCCTGCACCGGTACCGGCCTCAACTCAACCGCTATCGAACGGCGCGCCGCAACCAGCGGACGCGGCTCAATCCAGTTTTGTCACCATGCAATCGGTGCTGGGCAACCGCACCAATGCCGCCCCACCGGCATCGCCCCCTGTCGCCGACCCGGACGCGCCGCCTGCGACCAGCAGTGCGCGCGCGAATTCAGGCAGCGTCAGCGCGCAAGCGCCACGCGCTGCGCCCACGCAGTCCGGCGCGACCGCCAGCGTCGCGCCATCGCCTGCGGCGCGCGTCGCCATCAGCCGCGGTGACACCGCAGTACCGCGCGTCAACCCGGCAGTAAGCGAGGCTTGGGCCGCGCTCGATGCACGCCAGTTTGACACAGCGCAGCGGCTCTACAATCAAGTGTTACGCAGCGAGCCGAGCAACGTCGATGCATTGCTGGGTTTGGCAGCCATCGCGCAACACGAAAGCCGGCCGGAAGACGTGCAGCGGCATTTCATGGCCATACTCGATGTCGAGCCGCGCCACACGCTGGCGCAATCGGGTCTTGTGGCGCTGATGAGCCGCGCTGATCCGCAGGCCGCTGAAACGCGTCTGAAGCAACTGCTGGCGCGCGAGCCCTCATCCGCACTGTATTTCAATCTGGGCAATCTTTACGCCGAGCAGACGCAATGGCCGCAGGCGCAGCAAGCGTATTTTCAAGCGCACACGCTAGACCCGCGCAATCCCGACTACGCTTACAACCTCGCGGTGGGTCTGGAGCACTTGGGGCAATCTAAACTCGCGCTGGATTTTTATCGCAAGGCGCTGCAACTGGCCGCCTACAAAGGCAGCGCCAACTTTGATGCGGCACGGATTCAAACGCGCATCAATCAACTCGCCGCACGCGCGAATTAGTCCGGAGCGCAACGATGGCTGAACAGCGTAAACGATTGCGGTTGGGCGAACTGCTGGTGCAGCAGGGGCTAATTTCACCGGATCAACTGAGCATTGTGCTGGCAGAGCAGCGCAATGTCGCCATTCCGCTCGGTCGCTTGGTGGTGCGCTTGGGGTTCGCCACCGAAAGCGCGGTGCGCGACGCCATGGCGCGCACCATCGGGCAAGAATCCATTGACTTGGTCAATGTGGTCGCTGACCCGGACGCCCTGCAAATGGTGCCGCAGGATTTCGCGCGCCGCAATCAGATATTGCCACTGGCTTTTTCCGCCGCCGAGGCGTCGCTGACCATCGCCACCACGGAAATTTTCAACGTGGTGGTCATGGATCAATTGCGCGCGCTGATCGGTGGCAATATCGACATCCGCTCGCAAATCGCTGCGGAAGCGCAGGTTGAAGAATACATCGACCGCTTCTACGGCTATGAGCTGTCGGTGGACGGCATTCTCAAGGAAATTGAAACCGGCGAGATCGATTACGAAAGTCTGCGCGTCGGCGGCGACGAATACACACAGCCGATGGTGCGGCTAGTGAACGCGCTGTTGGTGGACGCGGTGAAACGCGGGGCGTCCGACATGCACTTCGAGCCGGAATATGCGTTCCTGCGTATCCGCTATCGCATCGACGGCGTGCTCGAAACCGTGCGCAGTCTGCACAAGACATTCTCCTCCGGCATTACCGTGCGCCTGAAGGTGGTGAGCAGCATGAATATCGCGGAAACGCGTGCCCCGCAAGACGGACGACTGTCGCTCACCATGAACGGCCGGCAGGTGGATTTTCGTGTCTCGACGCAACCCACGATTTACGGTGAAAACATCGTGCTGCGCGTGCTCGACCGTGAAAAGTCGATTATCAGCATTGATCAAATGGCCTTGCCCGCAGATACGTTGGAGAAGCTCAATCGTCTGCTGGCACGCCCCGAAGGCATCATGATCGTGACGGGCCCCACCGGCAGCGGCAAGACCACCACGCTGTATTCGCTGCTGGCGCAGGTGAATGACGAAACCGTCAACATCATGACGCTGGAAGACCCGGTGGAGTACCCGCTCAATCTGCTGCGCCAAACCTCGGTGAACGAAGTCGCGCGTATGGATTTCGCCAACGGCATACGCTCCATCATGCGTCAAGATCCGGACATTATTCTGGTGGGTGAGATGCGCGACAAGGAAACCTCGGAGATGGCGTTTCGCGCCGCCATGACGGGCCACCAGGTGTTCACCACGCTGCACACCAACTCCGCGCTGGGCGCGTTTCCACGGCTGATCGATCTCGGCATACAGCCCGGCATCATGGCCGGCAACATTATCGGCATCGTCGCGCAACGCTTGGTGCGGATGCTGTGCAAAGCGTGCAAGCAACCGTACAATCCGCCGGAAGACGAACGCCGCATACTGGGGCTGAGCACCCATGCCGATGCTGAAATCTACATGCCTGTCGGCTGCGCAGAATGCGGCGGCAAGGGCTACAAGGGCCGTACACCCATCATGGAACTGCTGATGATGGACAACGATCTCGATGAGCTCGTGGCGCGCGGTGCCACCGCACGCGAGTTACGCGATACGGCAAAGCGCAAAGGGTTCCAAACGCTGGCAGATGCCGGTATCCGCCGCATACTCGATGGCGTGTCCACGGTCAGCGAAGTCTCGCGCGCGGTGGACCTTACGCTGCGCCCCGGCTGATACCCCGCACCACGATGATCGCGCACAGGATCGGCGTGCTTGATGTGACTTCGCCCAATGCCTTCGTTCCGCTATAAAGCCGTCGAAAAATCCGGGCGGCAGGCGCTGGGCGGTATGGAAGCCGTCAACGAGGTCGATCTGGAACTGCGCTTAAAGCGCATGGGGTTAGACCTCATCACCGCCACCGAGGTCGACCGGCAAACCTCCATTGTCGCGGGTGCCACAAAAATCACGCGGCTCGATTTGATCAACTTCTGCTTCGACATGGAGCAGATGAGCCGCGCCGGCATCCCCATCATTGATGGGCTGCGCGACCTGCGCGACACGCTGGAAAACAAACGCTTTCGCGAAGTGCTGACGGTGATGGCCGAGGACATGGACAGCGGAAAGACGCTGTCACAATGTATGGCCGGGCAACCCGAAACCTTCAACAAGGTTTTTGTCAGTCTGATCCGCGCCGGCGAGCAAACCGGGCGCGTCGCCGATGTCTACAAAAGCCTAGCTGATTCGCTGAAGTGGCAGGACGAACTCGCTTCGCAAACCAAAAAATTGCTGATATATCCAGTCATGGTGCTGGTGGTAGTCACGGGCGTGATTGTGTTTCTGCTCACGTTTTTGGTGCCGCAAGTGACCACGCTGCTCAAGTCCATGAACGTGGCGCTGCCCCTGCAAACCCAAATCCTCATCGGCGCTTCGCAGATCATCAAAGGCTGGTGGCCGCTGTTGCTGGCCCTGCCGGTTTTTGGCATTGCAGGCTTGGCGCTGGGCATACGCCGCAGCACCCGCGTGGCCTATTTGTGGGACTACGCCAAGCTGCGCATACCGGTGGTCGGGCCGCTGCTGCAAAAAATTATTCTCGCGCGCTTCGCAAATTTTTTTGCCCTGATGTATGAGTCCGGCATCACCGTGCTTGACGCACTGAAGACCAGCGAAGAAATCGCCGCCAACCTTTACATCTCCGATGGGCTATCTCGTGCCGGTCAGCAAATCTCCGCTGGCCAAACGTTGACCGAGGCGTTTCGCGACCTTGGCATGCTGCCGGCCATGGTCATACGCATGCTGCGCGTGGGCGAAAACACCGGCGCGCTGGATGTCGCTCTGCGCAATGTCAATTATTTTTACACACGTGATGTGCGCGAGTCGGTGGACAAAGCCATGAAAATGCTGGAACCCACACTGACTATGGGGCTGGGCATGGTGATGGCCTTTATCATGTGGGCAGTGCTGTCACCCGTGTATGATATTCTCGGCAAGCTAAAGATTTAGGGCAAAATGGCAAACAAGATTCTGCTCTGCGTTTCGTCGCTACAGGCCGTAGTCGCACACTGGCGCGGCAACAGCCTCGCGCGCTGCGAAGTCTTTCCCGCCGATGAATCCGGCTTGGCAGCGTTTGCGGAATTTCTGAAGTCTGCGGGTCATGCACTGGCGTATGTCGCCGCCGACACGGTCGAAGAAGACTACCGCTTCGACACGCTGCCGCATGCCACCGGCGCGGACCGCGCCGCGCTGCTCGACCGCAAAATCCGCCAGTACTACCGCAGCACACGTTTTGTCTCTGCGCTATCGCGCGGGCGCGCCGACGACAAGCGCCGCGACGACCGTTACCTGTTTGCAGCGCTCACTAACCCAGCGTTGGCTGATCCTTGGTTGAATGTCATTGCCGAACACCGCGTACCGGTAGCGGGGGTGTATCTCGCCTCCATGCTCACCGCAACGCTGTTGGCCAAACTGGGCCTATCCCTGCCGCGCGTGCTGGTGGCCGCACCGCACCACTCAGGCCTGCGGCTGACCTTCTACCGCGACGGCGAGTTCTACTCCAGCCGACTCACACGCGCCGTGCCGCAAAACGCCGTCGACGCCGCGGCGATGCTCCTCACCGAGCTGTCCAACACACGCATGTATTTGTCGACGCTGAATCACGACACCATCGATGAGCCGCTGCCGGTGGTGTTTCTGGATCGCGACGGCAATGTTGGCGAGGCCATCAAGGACCTCACCGTGGACGCCCACGGACTTCAGTGCATCTGCATCAATCGCGAAACGCTGATGCAAAAATTGCAGCTCAGCGCGCCGCACCTCGACTTGGCGCTTGAGACGATTTATCTGCGCCTCTTGGCCGAGACGCCACCGACCGCCAATCTCGCCCCGGCGACGATCACGGCCGGGCACCGGCTGTTGCAACGCAAGCAGTCGATTTATGCCGCCAGCGCCGCATTGGGTGCCGTGGGCCTGCTGTGGACCGGCTACAACCTGTGGAACCTGCACGAGGCCACACAAGAAGCTGCGGACGCCGCACGCCGCACCGCCACCGTGCAGCAACAATACAAGGAAATCACTCAAACCTTTCCCGCCGCCCCCACGACATCGGACAATCTGATCAAAGCGGTGGATATCTACCAAAAGGTCGTGAAATCGGTGCGCTCTCCCAAGCCCTTTATGGCGCTGGTGTCGCGTGCACTCGACGCCAGCCCCGAGATTTTTCTGCAGGAAATCAGTTGGCAGTACAGCGCGGATCGCCCCGAAGCCGCCAGTGCTGCCGCGAGAGCCGCGCCTGCACCCGCCAACTCGCCGGACACTCAGGGATTGCGACAAAGTGGCATCGTCTCCGGCGAGATTCGGCCGTTTCAGGGCGACTATCGTGCAGCCATAGAATCGGTGAACCGCGTTGCCGAACGCCTGTCGCGCGACCCTGCCGTGGCCGACGTCAAAGTCATCAAGCTGCCGCTCAACGTCAATTCAGAACTCGCGCTCACCGGCAATACACGCGACGCAGCAGAGCAAGCCGGCATTGCCGATTTCAAAATCGCCGTCACCTTAAAGGCTGGCAGTTAGCATGGCGAATTTTCCCAAGACCTTGATGCTGCCGCTACTCGTGCTGCTGGCGGTCATCGCTGCGTGCGCCGCGGCGATCAAATACAGCAACGACACTGCACGCGACGCGCGCGTCAAACTCACCGCACAGCAAAAACTGTTGCGCGAGGCGCAAACCCGATTCCAAAAATCCGGCACCGAAAAAGACATGATCGTGCGTTACCTGCCCGACTACCGCAAGCTAGGCGAGTTGGGCTTTGTCGGAGACGAACGGCGCATCAATTGGCTCGACGCCCTGCGCAACGCCAATCAGAAAGGCGGCCTGTTCGGCATCAATTATGAAATCGCCGCACGGCAGACCTATCCCCACGCCGCCGGCCTCGCGCCCGGCCAAATGAACGTGACGCAATCCGTCATGAAGCTGCGCTTTCCGCTGCTGCACGAAGAAGACCTGCCCAATCTTCTGGAAAATCTTGCGGAACAAAACGCTGGCGTTT
Source organism: Burkholderiales bacterium (assembly GCA_043743335.1). Taxonomy (GTDB): domain Bacteria; phylum Pseudomonadota; class Gammaproteobacteria; order Burkholderiales; family SG8-41; genus UBA5216. The sequence continues at coordinate 7,882 of JAYTWR010000139.1, read as the reverse complement.
TTATCGTAGACGCATGCACCGTGCGGCGCGCCGGTGCCGCGCAAACCGCCCGCTTTCAACCCAATATGTCTGCCGAGTGTGAAATCGCTTGGATCACCGCACAGCCCGCGCCGGCCACTGAAACGCGCCCATGAAAAAATATCATAACTACTTGATTTTATTGAGTTTTTTATCTACGGGCGAAGCGCTGTCCGCCGACAGCTTGGGGCGCCTGTTTCTGACGCCGGAACAGCGTGTGCAACTCGAAGTCACGCGCGCGCAGCGCGACCGTCGGCTGCCGGGGCCGGAGCCGGAAGGCGCGCCCGTCGCCAAACCACAGACGCCCAATATCATCACCTACGATGGTGTCGTCCGCCGCAGCGACGGCAAATCAACCGTCTGGATCAACGGCAAACCCGTCACAGAACGCAATCGCACCCAAGCGGATAACGAAGTCAGCATCACCGGCTTAAAAGGCGACGGCGCCGTGTCCGTGGAGATTCCGTTGGCGGATCGTCGCGCGTCACTCAAAGTCGGGCAAAGCCTTGCGGTGGAATCGGGGGTGATTGAAGAGCCGTATTTGCGGCGGGAGACCGTGCCTCGTCCTTCGGTGAGCGTTCCAGCGCCAGCCGCGCCGGTAGCCTCAGCAGCGCTGACCGCAGCGAAACCGACACCGGCTATAGCCACCGACACCGACAAACCCGCCGCGCGGCCCGTGCGACCCAGTGACCTGCAGGACGCTGATCCTGACAGTGGTGCGGCACCGGCGGTACGCGCAGTTGGAAAATAGAGTTGCTCGTGTGACGCGCGTTGCGCCTAAGATTCGACAGCGCGGATTGGCCATTCTGCTTTTGGTGGTAACCCTGCTGATTGGGGCTGCTTCGGTTTTTTATGGGCTTACTCGGGTGACAAACTCGGAAATCGAGCGTGATCGCAAAACGGCTGCCGCGCTAGCGATGGCAAAAGCGGCACTTATCGAATATGCGACCAGTGTCAACAATTTTTCGGGGGGTCAGCGCCCTGGAGACTTACCCTGCCCTGACCGCAACGACAGTGGAGATATAGGTACCAATACGCCCGCCACGTGCGGCAACGCCGCAGGCAATCGCCCGGAAAGACGCTTGGGCAGGTTGCCTTGGAAAACCTTGGGGCTGCCCGATCTACGGGATGGCGATGGCGAACGGCTTTGGTATGCGCTTTCCAACAATTTCAAGAACGCAACACGTACGGCTTGCACCTCATCTGGCGCGGCTGGGTGCCTCAATAGCGACTCGCGTGGCACCATTACCATACGACATTCCTCAGGACTAATTCTCCATGATGGCAATACCAGCAGTGGCGTAATAGCCGTCGTAATAGCACCGGGGGCACCGCTGAAAAGGCAGGGTGCCGCTACGGTGCAAAATCGTACTTGCACGGGCGGTGCCTGCAATGCGACGGGCCGATGCACCACAACGCCGGAATCCAATACACCCAAGTGCAATGCCATCAACTACCTGGACACTGTGACCGGCGTCGAGGACAACGCGGACCCTTTCGAAGCCGCTGGTGGCAACAATGGATTTATCCACGGCCCTGTGCGCGACGGCAGCGGAAACGTTACTGTCAATGATCGACTGATCACCATTACGTACGAAGATATAATGCCTCGCCTTGAACAACGCGTCGCGATGGAGGCGCTTAACTGCCTGCGTTTCTACAGCGGCTCCATCTCAACTGGCGGCCTGACGAACACGGGACGCTATCCTTGGGCCACACCGCCAACCAGCCCTACCACTACGACGACTGATTTAACGAACACTTTGTTTGGACGTTTTCCGGGCGTACCGACGTTCCCTTTGGGCTACCTCAACAATTCAGCGGCTTCTGGTTCTGCCATGCCGAACTCTTGGCCCGCTGACTGCACAATAGCGCAGGGCACTTGGTGGAATAACTGGCGAGACCATGTGTTCTTTGCTGTTGCGGATGCTTACAAACCCGGAACAGGCGCGCCAGCAGTCTGCGGAACCGGCGCGTGCCTCACCGTCAACCCGCCTAGCGCCGCAGCAACCAAACAAGTTGTCGTCATGGTTTCCGGGAAAACCTTGGCCGGTCAATCCAGAAGCAGTGCTACAGATAAACAAAACCCCGCCAACTACCTAGAAGGCAACGCCACGCTGCCCGTGTTTACCAAGCAGCCACGCAGCAACACGTTTAACGATACCGTTGTATTCTATCCGCCATGAACACGCCCCTCCCATGGAATCGACGCTCGTACGGGGTTACGTCGATCGCTGGCTTTACACTGATTGAATTGGCGGTGTCGCTGTTTATTATCAGCCTGATATTGGGCGCGATCCTTGTGCCGCTCGCTACCCAAATCGAACAGCGGCAAATTAGCGAAACCCAGAAAACGCTGGATGACATTAAGGAAGCCTTGACGGGTTTTGCGCTCGCCAACAATTATTTGCCTTGCCCTGACACGACCGGAGACGGGGTAGCTGATCCTGCCACCCCACCCGTTGTAGCTGCCGCCTGCCCCAGTGCTGAGGGATTTTTGCCCTGGGTCACGCTCAACGTTGGACAAAGTGACGCTTGGGGAAATCGCTTTCGCTACCGCGTGGCACCAGACTTTACCAATACCGTTTTGTCCCCGTGTACATTAGGAGACTTCCGTTTGGGCTTATGCAAAACTGGCAACATCACGATCCAAACACGCGATGCGACAAAAACTGCGGTTCCCTTGGCCAGTAATGTCGTCGCGGTCGTTATTTCGCACGGCAAGAATGGCTACGGGGCGACGACTGCGAGCGGCATCGTAAAGCCAACCGCGCCCGGCATCAACGTAGACGAAACACTCAACGCCGCCCCACCCGGAACAACATTCCTGAGCCGAACGCTCACCGGAGTCAGCGGCACCTGTAGTGATGGCCCGCCTATGGGGCAACCGCATTGTGAGTTCGACGATATGGTCATGTGGCTATCGTCCTACACGCTGTTCAGCCGCATGGTGGCCGCCGGAAAACTCCCTTAACTAATTGATTTTATTGATATATTTACTTCGATATTTCACGAATTTTCTCGCGCCGTTTCAACCACCAAGCGTATTCATCCGGCAGTAAATCCAGATACGCCGATACGCCAAGTTGCTTGGCCGCATGCACCGGCCAGTTGGGGTTGTACATAAACTCGCGCGCCATGGCGATTAAATCAGCCTGGCCCTGCTGCAAGATGTCTTCGGCGTGTGCAGGCTCGGTAATCAAACCCACCGCGCAAGTCATGATGCCAATTTCACGGCGCACGCGTTCGGCGTACGGCACCTGGTAACCCGGCACGCGCGGCACGATGGCCATGTTGAGCGGGCCGTTAATGCCGCCGGAAGAACAAGCCACCACATCAACGCCCCGCGCTTTCAATTCGCGCGCCAGCGTAACGGTGTCGTCCATATGCCACGCGCCGCCGTCGCCATCGACCGCCGACACGCGAAACCACAGCGGCTTGTCTTTGGGCCACACAGCGCGCACGGCTTCGGTAAGCTCTAGCGCAAAACGCATGCGGCCCTGCAGATCGCCGCCGTAAGCATCGCTGCGTTGATTGGCGAGCGGCGACAAAAACTGGTGGATCAGGTAGCCGTGTGCGCCATGTATTTCAAGTATCTCGAAGCCCGCGTTGAGCGTGCGCAATGCCGCCTCGCGCCAAGCGGCGATGACGGCTTTGATGTCTGCCATGGAAAGCTCATGCGGCACCTGCGCGTCGTCGCGATGTGGCACCGCGCTGGGTGCCACCCCTTGCCACGGCGTCATGCCGTTGACAGCATCGGCTGCGGTCAGCGGCTTAAAGTTGGTCCACGGCGGCCCGCACGCCGCTTTGCGCCCGGCGTGGCCGATTTGCATCGCCGCTATGCTTTTGTTTTTATTGAGAAATTCCGTGATGCGCCGATACATGGGCACATGCTTGTCGCTGTAAATACCGGCGCAACCCCAGGTTTTTCGCGCGCGCATTTCAACGGCAGTTTCTTCACAAAACACGATGGCCGCACCGCCCAACGCAAACTTGCCCAGATGCACCAGGTGCCAGTCACTCGGCCCGCCTTCATCCGAGGCATACTGGCACATCGGCGAAACGACAATGCGGTTGCGCGCCGTGAGGCCGGCGAGTTTAATCGGTGTGAACAGCAGCGGCTGCGCCACTACTTTAACTCGGCGACGGCCCTTTGCATGCGCCGGCAAGCTTCTTCAAGCTTGTCCATATCGGTGGCAATCGACATGCGAAAGTACGGCGACATGCCATACGCTGCACCCAGCACTACGGCGACACCATGATCCATCAGGTGCAGCACCACATCGGCTTCGTCTTTCAACACTTTACCCGCCGGGGTTTTGCGTCCGTACAAATCGCCGCAGCGCACGAACAGATAAAACGCACCGTCGGGGTTATTCGGCTGTAACCCTGGAATATCCTTGAACATTTGCAGTACGCGATCACGCCGCGCCTGAAACTCAGCAGCGCGCTGCGGGATAAATTCCTGCGGCCCGTTCAACGCCTCAACCGCCGCCCACTGGCTGATGGAGCTCACACCCGCCGTGCTTTGCGATTGCAGCTTGACGATATTTTTGATGAGTTCCTTTGGCCCTGCGGCATAGCCCAAACGAAAACCCGTCATGGCATACGCTTTGGAAACGCCGTTGACGGTCAATGTGCGGTCGTACAGTCCCGGCTCCACCTGCGCGATGGTGGCGAACTCCATGCCTTCAAAACGCAGATGTTCGTAAATGTCGTCGGTCAAAATCCACACATGCGGATGCTTCAACAACACGTCCGCCAACCCGCGTAATTCCGCGCGCGAATACACCGCGCCCGTGGGATTGTTGGGCGAGTTGAGCAACAGCCACTTGGTGCGCGGCGTGATCGCCGCCTCAAGTTGCGCGGGCGTAAGCTTGAAGCCGCTCTGCGCCGTGCAGGGCACTTCAACCGGCGTGCCGTCGGCGACCAGCACCATGTCGAGATACGATATCCAGTACGGCGCAGGAATAATCGCCTCATCGCCCGGCCCGATGGTTGCCAGCATGGCATTAAAAATAATCTGCTTGCTACCCGTGCCGACCATCACCTGATCGGCGCTGTACTTCAGCGCGTTTTCGCGCTGAAACTTGCGTACCACCGCCTCGCGCAACTCGGGGATGCCGTCTATCGGCGGATACTTCGTTTCATTGCGCGCCAATGCCGCCATCACGCCCTGTTTGACGTGCTCCGGCGTGTTGAAGTCGGGTTGGCCGATGGTTAACGCAATAATGTCATGGCCCTGCGCGCGTAATTCGCGGGCGCGTTGTGTCGCTGCGGTGCTCGGCGACAACTTAATGCGGCCCAGCCGTTCTGCAAAAAAAGACATTGAGTAACCCTTTAATCGTTCACCGCAACGGCGCGGCAGAGATGGTTGGAGCCGGTTGCAGCCAGTTGGCTATTCGAATTTAATTCCCTGCTCGCGAATCACTTTGCCCCACTTCGCGGTTTCTTTTTTCTGGTGACTCGTTAAATCTTCTGGCGTGCCGCCCACTGGGTCGACACCCTGCGCCTTGAGTTTATCCTTGATATCCACGGTGGCGAGCGCGCGATTCACTTCACGATTCACGCGCGCAATGACGTCGCGCGACACGCCGGTTGGGACGAACAGCCCAAAAGAAGTGACCGACTCAAAGCCCGGCAAACCGCTCTCGCTCACTGTGGGCACGGCAGGCATCAGCGGTGTACGCTGGAGGGTGCTGGTAGCCAGCGCGCGCAGGCGGCCGCTTTGCGCATGGGGTGCCACGGTGATGGCATCCACAAACGACAACGCGGTCTCGCCGCTCATTAACGCCTGAAACGACGGCCCGCCGCCCTTGTACGGCACATGTGACATTTTGATTTTGGCCATGTTCATGAACAGCTCGGTGGCCATGTGACTGGTCGCCCCCACGCCAGCGCTGGAAAACACAATCTGTCCCGGCTGCGCGCGCGCCAACGCAATAAGCTCTTTGGCGCTGGTTACCGGCAGCGACACATGCGACGACAAAATCTGCGGGTTAATCGCCACAAACGACACTGGCGCGAACGCGGTGTCATTGTCGTACTGCACGTTCTTGTACAAATGCGGCGCGATGGCGAACGTGCTGTTGGTACCAAGCAACAAGGTATAACCGTCGGGCACCGCCTTAGACGCAAAGGCATGACCGATAGTACCGGTGGCACCGCCGCGGTTATCGATGACCCATTGCTGGCCCGTGTATTCTGCGAGCTTTTGCCCGAGTATGCGTCCCACCGAATCGGTGGAACCACCCGCCGCCCACGGGATCACCAGCCGCACGGGCTTGGCCGGATACTCTTGCGCTTGAGCGCCTGAAGTAACGGCGACGGCAGCAGCAGCGGCGGCAGCAGCAGCAAGGGCGCACCCAGCGAACAACCGTTTCATGTGGCGTACTCCAAAATTTCAAATTTATCGAAAATCACGGAGAATATTCTACCGCCAACCGCCGCCACTGGTCACACAACAGGCGTGTAGAATCGTAAATTCAATTTTCAACGTCTGATCATCCAAGGGAAATCATGATACGTAAGCTCAGAACCGAACGCGACAACCAACAGTGGATGCTCGACCTCGCACTCAATATGCGTGGGCGCGTGCAGAACTTCGAACGTGACGACGCTGAGGTGCCCGCCGGCACGCGCGCGCGCAACTACCGGATGTTGCCCAAGGTGTGGCGCAAGTCGGCCGAGCGCCACGAGCTGCTCGCCAAACGCGCTGAAGCGCGCGGTGCCAATGCCACCGCCGTCTCTCATTACGACCACGCGGTTGAAGGCTATCGCATGGCGCAGCATCCGATCTTTTTCGACGATCACCCGGTCAAGAAATACCTCTACAAGAAGCTCTCAGAGATGGTGGATCGCCGCAGCAAAGTGGCGGACTACCCGATTGAGCGCGTGGAGGTGCCGTTCGACAATGGCACAACCATCTCGTGCCTGCTGCATCTGCTGCCGGATCGCCGCAAAGCGCCGTGCGTGATCTACGTGCCGGGCATGGATCAATCGAAAGAGGTGTTCCCCAAGGCCGGGCATAACATTGCACTATCGCGCGGCTTTCATGTGATTGCCATTGACGGCCCCGGTCAGGGCAATTCGAACATGCAAAAAATCCGTTCCGTCGGATTGAACTACGAGCGCGCGGGCGCAGCCGTTATCAGCTATCTGCAAAAGCGCAAGGAAATCGACAAGGACAAAATCGCCATCTACGGCATCAGCATGGGCAGCTACTGGTGCTTACGCTTGTCGAGCTATGACCATCGCGCCGCAGCGGTGGTGAGCTCGGTGGCGTGCTTCAACCCCAACAACACGATTTTCACGCAGTCATCGCCGCGCTTCAAACAAATGTTCATGTACATGGCGGGCTATGAAGACGAACAAAAGTTCGACGAAGAAGTCGCCAAGCCCATGACCGTGCGCGGCTACCTCGACAAAATCCAATGCCCGACACTGCTGGTCACCGGCGAGTTTGATCCGCTGTGCCCGCTGGAAGATGCCGTTGAAGCGTTTGAGGATTTGAAAGTGCCCAAGGAAATGTGGGTAATCGAAAATCAATATCACCCGCTGTGGGGCTTGCCCAACTTTGGCGGGCTGGATTGCCACGAGTACGTGCTCGATTGGCTGCAAGCCTTCTTCAGCAAAAAACTCAAGCCCACCAAAAAGGGCCGCATCGCGTACGTCAAAGAAAACGGCGACGGCCCATGGGGCGATTGCGAGTGGACACCGCCGATTAAGCGTGGTCAGGCTTATTTCTAAGTAGTTGATTTATAAAGATTTTTTGTCTCTATTCAGCCTCTATGAAAGTTCAACATCTTCCCTCACCCCTAACCCCTCTCCCGAAGGGAGAGGGGAACAAACCCTCGCCCTCCGG
>JAYTWR010000138.1:0-18989 GCA_043743335.1 Burkholderiales bacterium | reverse complement strand
CTCAAAGGATTTCTTCCCTGACAAAAGCGGTTTACAACCCGAAGGCCTTCTTCCCGCACGCGGCATGGCTGGATCAGGCTTGCGCCCATTGTCCAAAATTCCCCACTGCTGCCTCCCGTAGGAGTCTGGACCGTGTCTCAGTTCCAGTGTGGCTGATCGTCCTCTCAGACCAGCTACGGATCGTCGCCTTGGTGGGCTTTTACCCCGCCAACTAGCTAATCCGATATCGGCCACTCCAATAGTGCGAAGCCTTGCGGTCCTCCGCTTTCCCCCATGGGGCGTATGCGGTATTAGCCTATCTTTCGACAGGTTATCCCCCGCTACTGGAAATGTTCCGATATATTACTCACCCGTTCGCCACTCTACTTGCGGATTGCTCCGCTTTCGCGTTCGACTTGCATGTGTAAGGCATGCCGCCAGCGTTCAATCTGAGCCAGGATCAAACTCTTCAGTTTAATCTCTGTGCAAAGTATAAATCTCTCGCTTGACGTTATTACTGTCGTGCGAGCACTTCGGTATATCAATAACTTTTCACAACGACCGGTTTAACCCGACCGCTGTGATTGCCTTGGAAACCAAGTGCCCACACTTATCGGCTGTATATTTTTAAAGAACTTTTGCAGGCTCTGCCGGAACGATGCCGCAGAACTTGCTTTACTGATTTGGTAGCGGGGATAGGATTTGAACCTATGACCTTCGGGTTATGAGCCCGACGAGCTGCCAGACTGCTCCACCCCGCGCCAGTGATACGACTCAGTTAAGAAGCGGAATTATGAGGCCGTTTAGAGGGTCTGTCAACACTCTTTCGGGATTATTTTCATTACCCTGAAAATAATTTTGAAAATATCGCAATTCCATTCTGCTGATAGTCTCCTCGTCCCACTCAACCCGCCAGAGCAACCTACAACGATGCTGTGTGCGCGCTTCAATGCCGCGCACTGGCCACGGAAACCTGCTCTTTGGGCGTCTTCCTGAAGTAGCCTGCGACGTTTTCCATCGTCACGTAAAACACCGGCGTCACATAGAGCGTCAGAAACTGCGAAAACACCAAGCCACCCACTACCGCAATGCCCAGCGGACGGCGAGTCTCAGCACCAGCGCCATAACCCAAGGCTATCGGCAATGTCGCAAAAATCGCGGCACCCGTAGTCATCATGATCGGACGGAACCGCACGCTGCAAGCCTCGATAATCGCCTCATGCGGTGTCATGTTTTTCTCACGCTGCATTTGCAAAGCGAAGTCAATCATCATAATACCGTTTTTCTTCACCAAGCCAATGAGCAGAATCACACCCACGAAGCTGAAAATATTCAGTTCTTCGCCAAACAAAATCAGCGTCGCCAGCGCACCAAATCCTGCAAACGGCAGCGCCGTCAAAATCGTAAACGGATGACCGTAGTGTTCATACAAAATCGCCAAGATCATGTAGATCAGCAGTATGGTGACAAGCAGCAGCAGGGGCAGCGAACGGAACGCCTGCTGAAAGGCCTTTGCGCTGCCCGTAAACGCTGTTGAAACGCCTGGTGGAGCCACTTCTGTCGCGATATCTTGAATCGCTGTCACCGCGTCACCTACGGACACCCCAGGTGCCAAATTGAACGACAGCACTACGCTAGATAATTGCCCCACGTGCGCCACAGAAACCGGGCCCACGCCATTCTTCACCTCGGCCACGCTGCTCAAGGGCACCATGGCGCCGCTGGGCGCAGAAATAAACAAATTATCCAACGCATTGGTATCGGACTGATATTTGCGATCAATTTCCAGCATCACGCCGAACTGATCCGATGCACCATACACCGTACTGACTTGGCGACCGCCAAACGCATTGAACAACGCCTGCTCGACCTGCTGTGCATTGATTCCCAGTGCCGCCGCACGGTCACGCAACACACGCACTTGAATTTCGGGATTACGCAATTCCATATTCGTCGAAACGTCTTGCACCATCGGCAATGCACGCAGACGCGCCTCCATGTCTTGGCCAGGCTTGTAGAGCGACTTCAGATCGGTGCCGGTCAACACGAATATATAGTCGCTGGTAGACAAGGTGCCGCCAATACGAATGGCGGGCGGATTAGACAGGAACAAACGCACGCCCTGCACGCGAGCGGCCTCGCGCCGGATTTGCTGGATGACTTCATCGGCACCCACCGTCCGCTCGGACCGATCCTTCAAGCGAATAATCAGCCGCCCAATATTGCTGCCGACCACACCACCCACGCCTTGCCCGGCAGTCGACATAACTGCTTCGACGTTAGGATTTTTCTGAATGATATCAGCTACTTGCTGCTGGTATAGGGTCATTTCCTCAAACGTCACGCCCTCACGTGCGCGCGTGTTGGCATTGATTACACCGGTATCCTGACGCGGAATAAAACCCTTTTGCACAACTTCATACAGATATCCCGTAGCGATCAGAACCAAAACGGAGCCAATCAACACCAAGCCCTTGACTTTGAGCGTCCAACGCAATGTCGTGACATACCCATTGCGAGCCAGATCAAACAGCTTTTCAGAGAAATTAAACAGCCGACCATGCTCATGTTCATGCTTTAACAGCAAGCCGCACAGCATTGGCGTAATGGTCAGCGATACCACGCCCGATATCAAAACAGATATACCCACGGTCACCGCAAATTCGCGGAACAAACGCCCTACCATGCCCTCCATGAACAGAATCGGCAAAAACACAGCCGATAGCGAAACTGTCATGGTAATCACCGTAAAGCTGATTTCCTTCGCTCCTTCCAGCGCCGCGGTCTTTCGATCCTTGCCCATTTCAAGATGACGCGTAATGTTTTCCAACACCACGATAGCGTCGTCCACCACAAAGCCCACAGCCAGTGTGATAGCCATCAAAGACAGGTTATTCAGGCTGTAGCCCAGCAGACTCATCACCGCAAAGGTGCCCAGCACCGACGCCGGCAACACCATCGCTGTGACCAGTGTGGCGCGCAAATTGCGCAAGAACACCAAAATCACACCGACGACTAGTAGTATTGATAACACCAGCGTGAAGTTGACCTCGTGTATCGAATCGCGGATAAACGCAGAGCGATCCACCAGCACTTCCAGGCTGGCACCGGCGGGCATTTCCTTGCGGATATCCGGCAGCATTTCCTTCAACTTGTTCACCACGTCGACGGTGTTCGATCCGGGTTGACGGTAGACCGCCATGATCAACGCGCGGTCACCGTTAAACCAACTCAGTATCTTCTCGTTTTCAACACTATCCACCGCGCGTCCGACATCCGACAAGCGCACCGGCATGCCATCTTTGTACGCCACGACCAGCGGATTGAAATCCTCGGCTGTTTGAAACTTGCCCTGCGATTTCACCGTGTAGTTGCGCGCCGCACCTTGCAACGTACCCGAAGGAATATTTGAATTGGCCCCTTGAATGGCTTGCACCACTTTCTCGATCCCCAAGCCGCGGCGCGCCAACGCATTCGGATCAACGAAAATGCGCACCGCGTATTTTTGTGATCCAAACAATTGCACTTGCGCCACACCGTCAATGGTGGAGAACCGCTGCGCAATACTCACGTCCGCAAATTCATCCAGCTTGGCCATAGGCACCTGCTTGGACGACAGGCCCAGAATCAGAATGGGCGCATCCGCTGGGTTCAGCTTGCGCAACGTGGGCGGCTCCGGCATGTCCGACGGCAACCGCCGGATGGCCTGCGAAATCGCCGTCTGCACGTCCTGTGTCGCGGAATCAATATCGCGTGACAGCGAAAATGTCAGCGTGATGCGCGTATTCCCGTTGGTCGAAGAAGAAGTCATCTCCTCCACACCCGCGATACGGCTGAATTCCCGCTCCAGCGGCAGTGCCACCGTGTTTCCCATAATCTCAGGACTCGCACCCGGCAAACGCGCCGTCACGTTAATCGTCGGGAAATCCACATTAGGCAAATCGTTCACCGGCAGGGTCATAAAGCCCAGCCAGCCGAAGAACATGATCCCCACAAACAACACACTGGTTGCTATAGGGCGCTCAATAAAAATGCGCGAAATATTCATGTTCCAGCTCCTTCGCCTTCGTTAATTCGGCTATCGAAAATCATCGTTTACCCCATCGGCCCGATCCACTACCCGCCAACAATGCCCTGCCCTCAGCGGCCCGTCTCGGGTGCTTTCAATGCAACACGCTAGTTGGCCGCGTCGCCTGTACCACCTTTGCTACCTTTGCCACCCTTGCCACCCTGCCCCCCTTTACCGCCTTTAACACCGTCCACCGCTTTGCTGCCTCCACCTTCTGCTACCTTGCCGCCTTCGTCAGATTTCAGGGCATCGTCGGCCTTATTGCCCTCGACTTTTGGCGCGCCCGCGGCACCTTCTTCAGGTGCTTTGGCGGCATCGCCCTCGTCCTTCTTGCCCTTGCCGCCTTTGCCGCCTTTGCCGCCCTTACCACCACCTTCGCTGGCCAACGTAACCGGCGATCCATTGGTCAGCGTCGGCGGCACATCAATCACCACCTGCTCATCGCCTTTCAAACCCTTAGAAATTACCATCAGCGGCCCCAATTGCCGGTCCACAGTGACGTTCTGCGCGCGCGCACGGCCTTCTTTCACCACAAACACGAACGGCCCATCCTGCCCTGGCTGCACAGCGCCCTCGGGCAAGGTAATAGCATCTTCTTCCACGCGCAAAATGATGCGTCCCGACACAAATTGCCCCGGCCACAACTCTTCATTCTCATTCTTAGTGCGTGCCTTGACCAATATCGTGCCGGTTGAGGGGTTTACCGTATTATCGATAAACACCAATGTTCCAGTCGCAGCCACGCCGCTACCGCCACTGGGCATGAGTTCAACTTTTAACTGTTCTTTAGTGCTGACCCTGCGTATATCGTCGAGATTGCGTTGCGGCACGCTGAGCGCTGCCAAAATAGGCTTGGTACTGTTAATCAATACCAGCGGTGCGCCACCCGTCCCGCCCGCGACCAAGTTTCCGGCTTTCACGTTAAGACTGCCCGTGCGCCCGGAAATGGGTGCCGTAATCTGTGAATAAGACAACTGCAACTGCGCCGCTTCGACCACCGCTTTATTCGCCGTGACCGTAGCTTCCAGCGACTTGGCTTGTGTCGCCGCAACATCGTATTCCTGCCGCGTGATGTATTCCTTGTCCGCCAGCGGACGCAGCCGTTGTTCCTGCGCGCGGGCTTGCGCCAACTGCGCCTCGTCGCGCGTCACCGCCGCCTGCGTCTGTGCCACTGACACCTGCATCGGGCGCGAATCAATGCGAAACAGCACCTGCCCCTGCTTCACATAATCGCCCTCCTTAAACATCACGGCAGTCAGCGTGCCGCCAACCTGCGGCCTGACGGCGACACTATGCTCAGACTCCACACTGCCCACCACATCAATCACGACAGGCATCGACTGGCGCTTCACATTGACCGTGCGTACAGCAACCGGCCCGCCACGCCCTTTACCCTTGCCCTTGGCCTCTTTTCCATCCTTGCCGGCCGTCGCCTGCACGGTGCTTTTATCCGCACCCTCTGCAACCGATTTCTGCCAGTACCAATAACCGCCGCCCCCTATCGCCGCAATCATGCCGAACAGCGCCAACATCGAAAATCGCTTCATTTCCCGGTCTCAGTTTTAGTTGTTATCAGATCACCCGCCCCTACCGCCAGATTCAGGCGCGCCAGCACGGTATACCAGTCCAAAAACGCTTGGATGCGCTGCGTACGCGCACTGGTTTCGTCCTGCTGGGCCGTGATCAAATCGAGTATGGTGCCGAAGCCGCCTTGGTAACGTGCGAGCACTGCCTGCGCGGTTTGCTCGGCAGATTTCACCAGCGATTCAGTGCTGCTGATGCTGCCACCCACGGTTTGCAAGTCATAAAACGACTGCCACACCTCAAGCTGCGTCTGGCGGTACAAAATGTCGCGCGCGGCTTCCGCCTGCTGAGCCTGCGCCTGGGCTTGACGCTGTTGATAAGTATCTTTAAATCCCGAAAAAATCGGGATGCGCACGTTAATGCCCGCAAGATACGTCTGCGTATTGGGCCGGTAAATCGAAGAAGCCGCTGTACCGAACCCATGTACCGCGTACTGCGAATGCTGCGCGTTGGCGGCAAATTCAATACTCGGCAGGCCCGCCTTCGACGCCGCCACCGCCGACGCTCGGAAAGCCTCTACCTGCGCTTGAGCCGCCACCAAATCGGGCCGCACCTGCTTGACGGTTTCCAGATAATTATTGATGGTTTGCAGCGATTGCTGCGCCTGCGGCGGCGGTGCCAAGGGCTGCACGCGCAACGAGCTGTTGACCGGCAGGCCCACTACCGATGCCAGTTGTCCGCGCGCCTTTTCAAACTCGCCGCGACTGCGTGTCAAAGTAAGCCGAGCCTGCGCCACCTGCGTTTCCGCACGAAACACATCAGCCACTGTAGCCACACCGGAATCGCGCCGCCGGCGTGCCGCATCCAATGCCGTTTCCAGATTTTTCAGCGACTGCTCGTTCACCCGCACCAGCGCCTCAATGCCGATCAACTGGTAGTACGCCTGCTCGACCAAAAACACCACTTCCTGCAACACACGATTCTGCGCGAGGTTGGCCGCCAGCAAGCGCGATTCCACCGCCTGCGTGCGCGCATCCCCCAAGCCAAAATCGTAAATCGTATAGCTGATGCTGATCGACGGCCCCCAGCGATTGATCCAGTTCGCGATCAACCCCGTAGTGCCCGACACTGGACGTGCGCGCGTCGCCGACCAGCCACCCTGAATGGTCGGCAGATCATCGCCATGCGCGAGGCCCACGGCAGCAGCCGCAGCGCGCGCCTGCAACCAAGCCTGACGCGTGCGCGCATTATTCAGCAGCGCAAACTCCGTCAGTTCTGGCAACGTCAACGGCGCATCTGTTTTTAGCGTTTCCTTGACGGACGCAGGCTCAGGCACCGTGGGTAACGGGCTAGCCGATTCCCAACGCTGCCCCGGCGCTGCGGGCGTCATTTTCTCTACGCGAAACGGATCTTTCCACCATCCGGCTTCCAGAACCTCTTGCCACCACTGCGCGTTTGCACCCGCTCCAAACATCGACAAGGCACACGCACACGCGGCCTTGCTCCTCCACCCTAAAAGCCTCATGTTTTGATCTTTTTCCGCCCAACTGGCGTTAAAAATTAGGTTATTAAACGTTTTATCTTAGCACCATTCCTGCAAATTTTGACCCACAGAACCAGTGCCGCCCCTCGTCGTCCACTAAGCGGAATTACGTAGCGCGGGCGGCGGCTTATGTCTTCTCAAGCAGAAGCAAAAAATGTCATAATAATCAATTAGTTATTAAAAATTAGTTTAAGGAAATTCTCTGTGCACCATTCGGCACACACTTTCGCAGTGCAGCAAAATTGGATCATCTCGCAACCCACCCGGACAGCCTATTCATGAACCCCATCCAAATCCATGGTGCCAGCGTCGAATACGGGCAATCCGGTGCCGGCCGGAATCTGCTGTTACTGCACTCCCTGCTCACCGACCAGTCGGTATTTGACCGCGTACTACCCGAACTGAACGCGCATTTTCGCGTGACCCGGCTCAATCTGCCGGGCTATGGGCAGTCCGGCGCGCGTAGCCTCACCCGCGTCGATGACTACGCAGATCACGTCAATGCCGTCCTCGACGCCCTCAAGCTACCGCCGGAAACCCATGTCTTCGGCAATGGCTTTGGTGCCTTTGTCGCATTGGTATTGGCGATACGCCACGGCAAGCGCTTCAATCGACTGATATTGGCGGACGTGGTTGCGGCATTTCCCGAACCCGCACGCGTGCCGTTTCGCATCATGAGCGAGAAAGTCACCACGCTCGGCATGAGCGCCGTGCTTGACGCCGCCATTGGCCGCATGTTCCCGCCGGCGTTTCAGGACGCACATCCCGAAGAAGTCGCGCTGCGCAAAGCGGCCTTGGCGCAAGTGGACGCCGCCAGCTTCAGCCGCGCGTGCCTAGCCTTGGCCGCGCTGGACACCACCGCCGCGCTAGCGCAAATAACCAATTCCACGCTTGTGCTGTGCGGGGCGCTGGACTTGACCACGCCACCCGCGCTAGCCCAGGCACTGGCGCAGGGCATACCCGGTGCCCGCTATGCGGAAATTGCAGATTCCGGGCATTGCCCGATGGTTGAGCAGCCCGCGCAATTGACTACGCTGATAACTGCATTCTTGCAACAGAAAATACAATAACTAGTTGATTTTATTGAATTTTTTAAATAACCGCAGCGCCATTCCCCCGCCATTCAACTGAGCGGCCTCCTCGCGGGCTGCGCCAAAAAGAAACCCCGCGCATCTCCCATGGAGCGGGCGCGGGGTTTGCTTTAACGAGCGGGCTGGGCTAACGCTATCCGCAAGGCACGCCTGCACACGGAAATTCAAACTTCACGGGGCCGGGTCAATAATGTCATTTCCCTAGGACGAATCCGTTAGCGCTCAAAGAACCGTCCAGGGTGATTTTTCCACCGCCGCTCACTAGTGCCTCGGGGCTTGAGTCGAACGGGCCATTGGTTTGCGAGAGCTCCGCCTTACTAAGCAGTATTAGCTTGCCCAGCGGCTCGTAACTAATGGTGCTCGGGCAGGGAATCGTGGTTGTATTGCAAGAGAAGAAGGTAATCACGTTGTTAGCGTCAAAATACCAAAAAGCCGCGCCCTTGAGCGCGCCGTTAGACGCCAGACGGATATTCAGTTCAAATTTTCCGTCTTTGGTATTGCCGGTGATATTCGAATCACTGCCAGAGGGTGAACCCAATGCCGTGTCTGGCGCATAAGTGCCGTTTCTGGCCGGATTGGTGGCATTGGTCACCACCAAAGTGCCGGCCCCACTGCTGCCACCACCACCGCTTTTGGCTAAATCGCCAGCGATATCGCCCAACTTCTTGCCAGACGTCGCGAGCTTAGCCTTCAGGTCGTCCAACACTTTGTCAAACGCGTCGCCGCCCACACCGCCAACTTTGGGCACCAGCTTGGTACCGACGGGGTCGTCCGGCAGGTTGGCAACGTCCATGCCCAGGGTGTTTTTGAGGTAGCTTTTAACGGTCGTGGCGGCGGCGGTCACCTGTGCCGCCGTGATCGCCCCGGTCTTGGCGGCGTTAAACGTGTCAAACGCAGCCGTCGGCGCGCCACCCGTCAAGTTTGCCACCATGAGCTCTGTTACTGGCGTGATATTCACATTGCCCGCCGCCGTCGCCAGCGAATGCAGTTTCTGCGCGACGCCGTTCGCATCCGTGTACGCCACGCGCACCAGGCACGGCAGCGTCACACCGCTCAACGAGACCGAGAAGTTACCGTCTGTGCCCGTCACTGCCGATGTGCCGGTGCCAGCAACGCATTTAAGTGACACCGTGCCGCCCACAATAGCGGCGCCCGTAGCCGCAGTGCCCGACAAAGAAGGCCCTGCCGGAACCGCTGGGCTGTCACCACCCCCACAAGCGCTCAGCACCGTAGCCAGCACTGTAGCCAATACGCTGGCGACGCCTGCGCCCATCAGAGCCCGCAACGAACGACGACCGTAACCACAATAGCGATGCATATAACAGAACTCCTCAAGATTATGCCAATTAAAAGTCGAGTATGATAATGAAATATCGTCAACACGCAAGCTTTGTGACGAACACCGTTCACAATCGTAAGCAGCCCCGTCCTGATCAAGCCTAGCGGAAAATGGCTGTTGTGCTGTCAGGTATTCACTGCGCAGCGATCACGCCAGCTTCGCGAGAATTCACCGCAGATCGCGTTCGATGCGCCGCTCAAGCGCAATCACCCGTATCTGATGGCGCGTACAGCGCATTCGATTGCAGGATTGCGCAACGGGCGGGCCTGTTTTATCGTCCAAGCGCCATTGATCACCAATGCGCTGCACCCTCATTTACCGAATCGTCAGGAGACCGCATGAAACCATGGACCCTCAAGGGCGCTGCGCTGGGCTGCGCCACACTGTTAGCCGCTGGCGCTGCCTGCGCACAAACACCGGGGCCGGTGCGCGTGCCCTCCACCACGGCCACCGTCGTGCGCGGCATGATTCCCGCCGACCGGCCACCCATCTTGCGCGTGCAACCAGGGCAAATGGTGACCATCGACACGCTGTCGCATCAGGGCATGAGCACCGGCGACGACCCCATCGCTTTTTTTGCCCGAGGCGGCATCAAAGCCGACGAGGTGCTGCAGGACGCGGTCGATATCTATGGCCGCATCAAGCCACCGCCCGGCATGGGCACGCACGTGCTCACCGGGCCGGTGTACGTTGAAGGTGCCGAGCCGGGCGACCTGCTCGAAGTGCGCGTGATCGACGTGAAGCACCGTGTGCCTTACGGCGTCAACGCCACCAACAAGGGCACAGGCGTGCTGCCGGATTTGCTGACCGAGCCGGTGTTTCGCATTATTCGCCTCGATCTCGATCGCAACGTCGCGCTATTTGCGCCGGGCATTGAAGTGCCGCTATCACCCTTCATGGGCATCATGGCCGTGGCACCGCCGAAGGACATGGCGACCGTCAGCTCGCGTCCGCCGGGCGCATTCGGCGGCAATCTTGATCTGAAGCAGTTATCGAAGGGCGCAACACTCTACTTGCCCGTATTCAACAGCGGCGCGCTGTTTTTTACCGGCGACGCGCATTCGGCGCAAGGCGACGGCGAGATCGACGGCACCGCCATCGAAACCTCACTCACACCCACGTTTCAATTTTTTGTGCACAAGGGCAAAGGCGGCGCACTTACTTGGCCGCGCGCGGAAACGCCCACGCACTATATCGCCATGGGCGTCGACCGCGACCTCAATCTCGCGCTTAAAGCCGCTGCGCAGGAAACCGTGAATTTCCTGATGCAGGAAAAAGGCCTTTCCGCGCGCGATGCGTATCAACTAGCCAGCATCGCCGTGGATTTCCGCATCGCCGAAGCGGTGAACCTGAATCAGGTGGTCTACGGCATGATTCCCAAAAACGTGTTCAAGGCGCAATCGCCGTACTGGCACAAATAGGCGCACCGCCGCCCCTTACCGCCCCCTGAACATTAACCTCGGCATCAAAACCAACCGCACGGTGGTCGGTGCCAATGATGAGCGTAGCGGCACAGTAGCGGCACGTTGCTGCGGCTCCGGCAAGGCCGTCACCGATAGCGCGGGCGACTGCGACAGCACCAACGACGTGGCACGCGGCACGCCTGCGGTCTTGTTTGCCGGCTCAAGATTCGGCGCATTCGGATAAGTGCGAAACGGCAGGTCCGCCAAATCCTGCGCCCGGTCAAGCGCCGCGCGCGCCTCGGCCACGCGCCCTTGCGCCGCGTACAATCCGGCCAGATCAGAATACACCGCCACCATCAGCGGATGATCTTTGCCGTGGTGTTGCTCAATCAAAGCCTGCATCTTTTTATAAATGGCTTCAGCCTCGGCATGACGCCCTTGCAGATGCACGGTCCGCCCCCAATCCTGCATCAATTCCAGTACCCGCGTGTGCGCTGGTGCCAGGATTTTTTGCACCAGGGGAATGCCCCGCCGGTAGAGTGGCTCCGCTTGGGCATAGCGCTGACGCTCGTAATGCCATTCGCCCAAATCAATTAACGCCAAACCCAAACGCTTTTCATCGGCTGGCACGGATTGTTCCAAAATCGCCAGCGCGCGCACGTAAGCCGCTTCGGCCTCGTCAAAGCGGCCCTGCAAGCGATAGAGCGCGGCAAAGTTATTGGTCAACGCCCGCGCCACCAGCGGATGCGCCACACCGTGCGTCTCCTCCAGCAGCGCCAAGGCACGCTGATAGGCTGACTCGGATTCTGGATAACGGCCTTGCATGCGGTAAACATCGCCCAACCCTTCGAGCACCGCCGCGCGGCTGACGTTTTCCGCAGGCGTGGTTTCGATAATCGCCAGCGTGCGCGCATAGTGTTGCTCGGCAGGCGCGTAGTCGTACAACGCGCGATGGGCGCGGCCCAAACCAACCAGCGCGACGGCGAGGCGTGCATCGTTCGCGCCGAACGGCTCTGCCGCTTTGACAGCCAGCCCAAATTGAACCACCGCGCTCGCATGATCGTCGCGCTGCGCCGCTGCGTTGCCCGCAGCGATAGCGAGATGCCACGGGTGGTCGTCCGTCGCGCCGACAGCATTGAGCGTTACGGCTAGCGCTGCCGCCGCAAAAAGCGCGCGTGCGATGGTAATGCCACTCAAGCGGCGTCCATCGGTTTGACCGGTGGTTTGACCCATGGTTTGACCCATGGCACCTGCGCCAGCAAAGCTTTTTGTTTCATGCCTCATCGTGCGACACAGTTTACGCGCGTTTACACGGCTTGGCGTGGTGCGGGTTTTGACCGGTGACACGGCCCTGATTCTTGTTGCCGCCCGCAGTGAGAATTTTTTATAACTAATTGATTTTATTGATTTTTTTAATGGCCTGTCCATTCAATTGCGTGGCGCTATAATCGCGCGTCTTCCGCCCACGGTACCACCACCGTTACCCGCCGTTACCCGCCGTTACCCGCCGTTACCTCATGCCACTTTACCGCGCAGCGCCCCTGAACTCACTCCCGAATTGCACCGCGAGCCTCATGCTGATCTTCGCAGCGCTGCTCAGCACGGCACCAGCGGCAGCACCCGCGCAACCGGGACTGGGCTATCCCGCAAAGCCGGTGCGGCTGGTGACCGGCTCGGCCCCCGGCGGCGGCTCGGATTTTGTCGCGCGCGCGCTGGCAGAAAAATTAAGCGAGCGTTTCGGCTACCCGGTACTGGTCGACAACCGGCCCGGTGCGGGCGGTGCCATCGGCGCGGATTTGGTGGCCAAAGCCAATGCCGACGGCTACACGCTGCTCATCAACACCGGTAGCGCGATTGCCGTCAACCCGGCGCTGCAAACTCAACCTTACGATGTGAAGCGCGATTTTGCGCCGGTCATGCTGGTAAGCCGCGCGCCGTTTGTGCTGGCGTCGCACCCCGCGCTGCAGGCGAAAACCGTCGCCGACGTGATCCAGCTCGTCAAAGCCCAACCGAAAAAATACAGTTATGCCTCGTCGGGCATCGGCGCGATGTCGCATCTGGCGATGGAATTGTTCAAAACCATGGCCGGTATCGACGTGATGCACGTCGTGCATGTGCCGTATCGCGGCAGCGCCCCGGCGGCGGTGGATCTCATTGCCGGCCAAGTGCAATTGGCGATGAACAATATCGTGCCGACACTGCCGCATGTGAAATCAGGCCGCATCCGCGCCATTGCCGTCAGCGGCCCGCTGCGCTCGCACGCGCTACCCGATACGCCCACCGTGGCGGAAAGCGGCCTGCCCGGCTTTGACGCCACGCAATGGTACGGCGTGCTGCTGCCCGCGCGCGTGCCCAAGCCCATTGCCGAATTCCTGCACGGCGAAATCAGCGCGGTGCTGCGCGTTCCCCTCGTGCGCATGCGGCTGACCGAAGAAGGCGGCGATATCGTCGGCGGCACGTCAACGCAATTTGCCGCCTACATTGAGGCAGAAACCGTCAAGTGGGCCAAAGTGGTGAAGGCCGCCCATGTGCGCGCGGAGTAGCCCAGCTTGGCGCGAAATTTCGGGCGTCGATACCGTACACCGTGACACGGGCAAACGGTAAAATCCGCCCATGACCCGACTTTTTTTGGTTGCCGCCACGCTTTGCTGGTCAGGCATGGCACACGCACAAAGCGCCGCCACCTGGCCGCAACGCACCGTGCAAATCGTCGTACCGTACACGCCGGGCACCGGCGCCGATATCCTTGCCCGCGCACTCGGCCCACGGCTGGCCGAACGCTGGAAGGTCGGCGTGGTGACCGACAATCGCGTAGGCGCTACCGGCAACATCGGCACGGATTTCGTGGCCAAGGCCACACCCGACGGCCACACCCTGTTGATGACAGCCACGTCATTCGGCACCGCGCCCGCCTTGAGCGCCAAGCTGCCGTTCGATCCCGTCAAAAGTTTTGCCCCGGTGATTCAACTGGCCGCGAGCGAACTGACGCTGGTGGTGCATCCGCAATTGCCCGCGAAATCCATGCGCGAATTCATTCAACTGGCGAAACAGCGGCCCGGACAACTGCTGTATTCATCGCCCGGCAACGGCGGCCCGCAGCATCTCACTGCAGAGTTAATCAAGCTTGAAGCAGGCATCGACATGCTGCATGTGCCGTACCGCGGCGCGGCAGGCGCGATCACCGATTTGATCGGCGGCCATGTGCAGGCCATGGTATCGGCAGTGCAAACCATTGCGCCGCAAGTGCGGGCGAACAAAGCGCGCATGCTGGCGGTGATGGGCGAAAACCGCTCGGCGGCGTTCCCGGATATGCCCACCATGAAGGAACAGGGCCTGCCGAATTTGGTGGTCGAAACCTGGTATGGCGTGTTCGCCCCGGCGGGCACACCGCCGTCTGTGGTGGCAAAAATTAACAGCGACATGAATGTGCTGCTGCAACAACCCGAAGTGCGCGAACACCTCACGCGTCAGGCGCTGAACAGCGCAGGCGGCAACCCGGAACGCTTCGGCGAGATGGTGCGCCTAGAACTGGCACGCTGGGCGCGCGTGGTGGCAGCCGCTAAAATCAGGCCAGACTGACAATCTTCAATTCACAATAAAACTCAATTAAATCAATATGTTACAAATATTTTTCGCTGCGACGTCATACCCTTTCAGGAGCCACCCATGGACGTTTTAATTATCGGTGCCGGCATCGGCGGGCTTACGCTGGGCCTGATGCTGCATCGCGCGGGCATCCCGTGCCGCATTTTTGAAGCCGCGCCTGAACTCAAACCCGTCGGTGTCGGCATTAATATTCTGCCGCACGCTTCACGCGAATTAATCGGGCTGGGGCTCGAAGCAGCGCTGACGAAAGTGGGCGTGCTCACGCGCGAGTACTGTTTTTACAACCGCTACGGGCAATACATTCACAGCGAGCCTGCGGGGCTGCACGCGGGCTACGACGTGCCGCAATTTTCGATACACCGCGGCGACTTGCAAATGGCGCTGCTGGAAGCGTTCGTCGCGCGCGCCGGTGCGGATCGCGTCATTACCGGCCGGCGTTGTATCAGTGTTGATACCGATGCGGGCATCGCGCACTTTGCAGACACGGTCACCGGCAAGCCCGTCGAATCGCAACGCGGCGACGTGCTCGTGAGCTGCGAGGGCATTCACTCCACCGTGCGCAAGCAGCTCTATCCGCAGGAAGGCCCGCCCAAGTATTCGGGCATCAACATGTGGCGCGGCGTCACGCGCTGGAAGCCGTTTCTGTCGGGTGCAAGTATGGTGCGCGTCGGCTGGCATCATCCAGCCAAGCTGCTGCTCTATCCCATACGCAACGCCATCGACGCCGAGGGCCGTCAACTCATCAACTGGGTGGTCGATATCGAAACGCCCGAGTATCAAAAGAACGACTGGAACCGCCCCGGCAATATCGACGACTTCATTCACACCATGGCCGATTGGCATTTCGATTGGCTCGATGTGCCGCAATTTATCCGCAGTGCCGACGCGATCCTTGAGTACCCCATGGTCGATCAAGACCCACTGCCGCGCTGGAACTTCGGACGACTCACGCTGCTGGGCGACGCCGCGCATCCCATGTACCCGCGCGGTGCCAACGGCGCAGCCCAAGCCATACTCGATGCGCGCGCGCTGGCCGATGCTGTGAGTATCCACGCGGATCCGCTAGCCGCATTGGCGCAATATGAAGCCCAGCGCCTACCCGCCACCCGCGACGTGGTACTCGCCAACCGCAGCGCCCCGCCCGACGCCATTCTGCAAGCGGTGTTTGAACGCACCGGCGACAAACCGTTTAAAAATATCGACGACGTGATCAGCCGCGAAGAGTTAGTCGCGCTGTCGGAGCGCTACAAACGCGTGGCGGGGTATGACAAGGCGCGCTTAAAGACTGCGTAGCCCGCTTAACAATATCATCATAAGTAATTGTTTTAATTGACTTTATGCCATCACTGACCCGACAGGAAAACGAAGCCCGGCTCATCCAAACCGAGCCCTACTACGAGCCCGTGGGCGACGAAATCGCGCTGTTCGAAGCCGCAGTCGCGAGCCAGATTCCCGTGCTGCTCAAGGGCCCCACCGGTTGCGGCAAGACACGCTTTATGGAAACCATGGCGTGGCGCTTGCAGCGTCCGTTGATTACCGTGTCGTGTCACGATGACCTTACCGCGAGTGATTTGGTGGGCCGTTATCTCATCACCAACAACGAGACCGTCTGGGTAGATGGCCCGCTCGCGCATGCGGTGCGTGCAGGCGGCATTTGTTATCTCGATGAAGTGGTCGAGGCGCGCAAAGACACCACCGTGGTGATCCACCCACTGGCCGACGACCGGCGTATTTTGCCCATAGAAAAACATGGCGAAGTGTTGCGTGCACCAAAGGAATTCGTGCTCGCCATGAGTTACAACCCCGGTTACCAAAGCGTGCTGAAAGAACTCAAACAAAGCACACGCCAGCGCTTTGTGGCGATTGAATTCGCGTATCCCCATGCAGCGTTGGAAGCCAAGATTGTCACCACCGAATCGGGCCTCGATGCCGCCAACACCGGTAAGCTTTTGAAGCTCGCGCACATGACGCGCAATCTCAAAGGCAACGGGCTGGACGAAGGCGCATCGACGCGGCTGTTGGTGCATGCCGCCAAGCTGATGCGGCGCGGCATTGCCCCGCGCAGCGCTTGTCACGGCGCGATTACCGAGGCGCTGACCGACGATGCCGAAATGCTGCGTGCGATAGATGAACTGGCATCGTCGATTTTCTGACGCCCAATCCGGCGATGACTGAATGACGCCGCTCACCGCCGCAGAACTCCATCAGCGGCTGGACGCGATGTTAAATCCAGTGCTGTCGGCGCAACGCACCGCGCAACCGCTGGCGCAGGCGTTGGTGATGGCGGCCCTGCCCCGCGAGCAGCAAGAATTCACGCTACGCTGGGTAGAAATTATCGGCCGCACCAACTACGAGATGGCGTATCAATTCGCCGCCGCCGCGCCCGCCGCGCTGCCGTCGCTAGATGCCGCCACTGCCGAAGCTTGGATCATTCGCGCGATGGACACGTACGACTGCGCCGGGCTGTATCAGGGCACGGAGGCGTTCAAACACTTTTCCACCTACACCGCACACACGCGAGAACAGCACGCAGTGGCCTTCGCAGAAATTGCCCCGGTGCTGGAATGGTTTATCTGCGGGCTGGCGGGACGACGGCTGAACATCGCGCCCTCTACTGGAGAGGCCAGCGCCGCCGCGTGGACCGATACCGACACCTTGTATTTGCCGCCGCGCATGGCCGCCGGCCACAGCCGTGATGAGAATTTTTTGCGCTACAAAGTCATCGCCACGCTGCTGTGGGCGCAAACGCGCTATGGCACATTCAGTACGAACCTAGCGATTGTGGCGCACGCTCAGGCCCATCCTGAGCGCGCGCTCGACTGGCTGAATTTTTTTGAAACGCTACGACTGCACGCGCGCATCGACCGCGCGTTGCCCGGACTCGCACGCGACATGCGCCGTTTGCAGCCCCCCACGCCGCACGACAGCGATGCGCGCTATGCGACGCTGTTGTCTCCCGCCGCGACGATTAAGGACAGCATTGCGCTGCTGCATCAGCTTGATATCACCGGCGAGCCGCCGCGCTCGCCGTGGAACAACGTGCTGCGCCCGGCGGATGCGACCACGGCACGTGCGGCGCGACTGGCCAAGGAGAAGCACGATCTGCAAGCGCTGCTCGCCGCCCTGTTGGAAGAAGAAGCGCTGGGCGGTAAAAACGATGGCCATGGTGGCGACAGTGGCGACGGAGACAATGGAAGCGAAGGGAACAGCGCCCCACGCTTTGACGCGGAAGTCACCACAGACGCCGATGGCGAAATCGAAATCGCGCTACGTCTCGACGGCAAAGCCATCGCACCGCCGGATCACGTGCGCAATCTGCTGGATGCCATCGCGCAGGATTTGGGCGAAATCCCCAATGACTGGCTGGCACCCGGCGATGACGCAGCAGAAACGCACAGCGACGACGATGTCCCCGCGCTGTTGCCCGAGGACAACCCCGTTTACTACAACGAATGGGATTTTCAACGCCGCCACTACCGCAAAGACTGGTGCGCGCTGCGCGAGCTGGATGTAGCGGATGGCGACGCTGATTTTGTCACCGCCACGCTCAAAAAATACGCGCCGCAGGTGATTCAACTCAAACGCAGCTTTGAAATGCTACGCGGCGAAGACCGGCTGCTCAAACGCATGACGCACGGCGACGATATTGATCTTGATGCTGTGATCGCAGGCTATGCGGACATGCGCAGCGGTGTGGAACTCACCGAGCGCCTGTTCACGCGGCGGCACAAGACCGAACGCAACCTAGCGGTGATGTTCATGGTAGACATGAGCGGCTCCACCAAGGGCTGGATCAACGAGGCCGAGCGCGAGGCGCTGGTGCTGCTGGCCGAGGCGCTGGAGGTGTTGGGCGACCGTTACGCGATTTACGGTTTTTCGGGCATGACGCGTAAGCGCTGCGAGATTTTTCGCGTGAAGCGTTTTGACGAACCGTACACCCAGCAAGTGCGCCGCCGCATCGCTGGCATCGCGCCGCAGGATTACACACGCATGGGTGCCGCCATTCGCCATCTCAGTGGGCTGCTGGATGCTGTGGACGCGCGCACCAAATTGCTGATTACGCTGTCCGACGGCAAGCCCGACGATTACTCCGACAACTATCGCGGTGAATACGGCATTGAAGACACGCGCCAGGCGCTACTTGAAGCGCACCGCGCCGGCATACGCCCGTTTTGCATTACGATAGACCACGAAGCGCGCGACTACCTGCCGCACCTGTATGGCACGGTAAACTGGACGCTGGTGGATGATGTCGCGCGCCTGCCGCTCAAGGTGACGGATATCTAC
Source organism: Burkholderiales bacterium (assembly GCA_043743335.1). Classification (GTDB taxonomy): domain Bacteria; phylum Pseudomonadota; class Gammaproteobacteria; order Burkholderiales; family SG8-41; genus UBA5216. The sequence continues at coordinate 148 of JAYTWR010000138.1, read as the reverse complement.
CGTCGCTTGACCACGTAAAACCAGGTAAAACCATTTAAAATCAATTAGATAACTATTCAGTGCGTGCGGCATATTCAACTACCTCCCCTCACCCCAACCCTCTGCTGCGCTTCAAGTGTGCCCTTGTCCCAGAGGGAGAGGGGGCAAC
>JAYTWR010000137.1:0-15648 GCA_043743335.1 Burkholderiales bacterium | reverse complement strand
CCAAGGTAACGCGATCAAGAAGTCCAAGACCGCTAAAGCATCACAACACTGGCCTCATCTGGCCGCAAATCCCCTGGCCCTATCTGGCCGCAAATCGGGCGGCCCTATCTGGCCGCAACTGCATTGGCTCTATGGGCCCGCAAATTAACAACTGGGCAGTAAATCTTCCATAACATGCCGTCCTTGCTACCCCGGGAGTCAACGTGCGCCACTTCCGTTGTTCGAGCGCGCGCCCTGCGGCCTTCCCCTTCTGACCACAGGGTCGGCGTCTCCAGTTCGTTTACGAGGCTACTCATAGGTTCATTTGCATTACGGCCTGCTCTTTTGCGCTTCGAAAACTCACGACCTCGAATTACTTCGACGCCACTTTCTCGCGCTACCAAGGTGTACGGACAATTCCTTGGACGGGACTTCAACCCGCTAGATTCACTGCTGTTACTGCGAACGGTCGGCCACGATTATGCGATGTCTTTCTTCGGACGCCCCACCCCTTTTGATACCGACCGCCGCTGCGTCAAGCCCTCGATTTTCTTGGTGAACCGTTCACTGCCCAACACCCAGCCCTTGTGCGTGCAATCGCGTATGGCGGCGAGATCGTCTTTTGATACGGCTGCTTTGAACAATTGCCGGTAAGCGTCTTGGCGCTCTTCGGTGGTGTTGCCTAGGCGTCGATATACACGCTGCGCGACGAGCCACTTGACGTTTTCGCCCCTCTCGCCGCCCGCGTTATACGCGTAACTCGACCACGGGTAGTCACGTGGGTGCGCAACCATAGTTGCGCGAACGGGATTCAGCTCTATGTAGCGCATTACGGTCAGCAGATAGCGTTCGCTGTCTACGACAGTCGCCCGGTAACGCCCTTCCCAAAGCGTGCCGCTGCGCTTGTAATTAACGTTGAAATACTGAACGTATCGGCGTCCCACAGACTGAAAAACCTTGCTGATGCTGTCTTCGGCACCTGGCGTTGCCAAAAGATGAATGTGATTGGGCATCCATACGTAGGCGTGCACTGCTAGGTTGTGTTTGGCAGCCGCATCCATTAGCGCATCACGAAAAACCTGATAATCTTCATCGGATGCAAAGATGGGTTGCTTGTTATTGCCGCGCTGAATGATGTGCTGCGGTTGTCCGGGGATGATGTAACGGGGTAGGCGGGCCATTGGGGTTCTTTGGGGTTCTTTGTGTGAGATTGTGTTCTGGTTGTGCATTTTATCATAACGTATCGTGTCTGACCCTATTTAATGCTTTTATTCAAAAACTTTAAAGCGGCTTAATCCCCGCCGTCTTAGCCACTTCTTTCCACCGCGCAATCTCACTGCGCACCTGCGCCGCAAATTCCTCCGCAGGCTCGCCCGCCGCGTCGCCGCCGATATCAAACAGCCGTTTGCGCACGTCTGGGTTTTGCAAAATCGCGGCCACGTCGTCGCGGATACGGTTGACCAGTTCGCGTGATGCGCCGCGCGGCGCGAACAGGCCGAACCAGGTATCTGCGTCGTAGCCTGGCACGTCGCGGCTGATAACCGGCACATCGGGAAACGCCGCTGATTTTGAGGTGACGCCCAGCATGGCCACGCGTCCGCTGCGCACTGCTGCCTGCACCGAACTCACTGCGCCTATGGCCAATGGCACATGGCCGCCTGCCGTATCCACCATCATCGGCCCTGCGCCTTTGTAGGGGATGGTTTCAATTTTGATTTTGGCGAGGATGTTGAAATAGTAAGTCGGCAGCGAATTGCCGGCGTTGGCCATGTTGAGCTGGCCCGGCCGGGCGCGCGCCAGCGCCACTAGTTCGCGGATGGTTTTCACCGGCAGCACCGGGTGCGCAACGATGGCCTGCGGCGATCGCATGATGCGCGTGATAGGCACAAGATCATTCACCGGGTCGTACGGCAGCTTGGCGGTGAGCGCGGGGCTTTGTGTGAATTGGGTGGAATTCACCATCAGCGTGTGGCCGTCGGGCGGGCTCTTGGCCACCAAGTCGGTGCCCACCACGGTGGCGGCACCGGGGCGCGGATCGATAATGACTTGCTGCTTCCAGCGTTCGGTAAGGTAGGGCGCGACGATACGTGCGCTGGCATCGGCGCTCCCGCCTACCGCAAACGGAATCACTAGCCGCACCAGCTTCGATGGAAACACCGCGTCGCCTGCAGGCTGTGCAGCGACGGCGGTGGTGAATCCCAATAATGCAACGGCCAGCCAGCCTGCGTGATAGCGCATGACACTCCTCCAAGGGTTTCAACTGAGCGCGAATTATTGCGCGCCCACTGACGCCTGTCGATACATCGCAGAGTACAATCACCCCATCATGGCCCAACAACCCCGCACTCTATTTAGCATTCTGCTGGAGCAACCTTGGTGGATATCCGCGCTGGTAGGCGTGGCGCTGTTCGGCTTGGCGCAGCTTGCTTTTCCGCCGGTGGCGCTGTTCGTGGCGCTACCGTTTTTGCTGTTGGCGGCGTATGTGGCCTATCGTCAACTGCGCAGCGTTTCGCCGGGGCAGGTGGATGAACGTCTGCAAGCGCTGCGCGAGCTGACGTGGGATCAATTCAGCGCCCTCATCACCGCTGCCTACCAGCGGCAGGGCTACACCGTCGAGGCGGTGCAAAAACCCGCGTACGATTTTATGCTCACGCTAGGCACGCGCGTCACGCTGCTGCAATGCCGCCGCTGGAAAGTGAATCAACTCGGCGTCGGCCCGCTCGAAGCGCTCGCCCGTGCCGTCGCCAGTGCCGATGCCCACAACGGCATTTGCATCGCCGCCGGCAATGTGTCGCCCAACGCGCACGCGTTTGTCGCGGGCAAGCCGCTGGCGTTGATTACCGGCATTGCGCTGGCGGGGTTGGTGGGCAAGGTCAATAAATCATAACTAATTGATTTTAAAGGGTTTTTTAAAACCCTCCGGTTTGCGCCTGCCATCGGCTTGGGCCACCCGTCCATTTGGACGGGTGGCGGGCGATTCGCTTGCTTGCACCTGCGCCCGTGCGTTTTAATGGTGCCATGATCGCTGCCACCACAACCACAACCACAACCACGGCCACGGCCACACACATTCTGCTGATTGATGATCACGCGCTGCTGCGTGCGGGCTTGCGCATGATGCTCGAAAACGGCCTCGGCGGCGCAGTGGTGCACGAGGCTGGCTCCGTGGCCGAGGGTGCGCGCACGCCGGTGGCCGCGCTGGATTTGATTTTGCTGGATATCGAGCTGCCGGGCCTCAATGGGCTGGATGGCCTGACCGTGCTCAGAGCCCAATGGCCGAAAACGCCGGTGGTGGTGTTGTCGTCGCACGTGGAATATGAAACCGCAGCGCTAGCCCTGTCGCGTGGCGCGGCGGCTTGTGTGTCCAAAGGCCGTTCGGCTGAGCAAATCCTGACCGAAATTCGCATTGTGCTGCGCAGGCAGGTGGCTGACCGCCCGCTGGCGTCAGACGCGCCAACCAGCGTGGTCAACAGCGGAGAAACACCGCGTGCGCCCGACGCCGCCGGCAATGCCCCGCCGCCGCGCCTGTCGGCACGCCAGTGTCAGGTGCTGGAGTTGCTGTGCGAGGGCCTGTCCAACAAGGCCATTGCGCGGCGCATCGGGCTGGCGGAAAACACCGTGCGTTGGCATGTGCAGGCGGTGCTGGCCTTTCTGCAGGCATCCACGCGCACCGAAGCGGCGTTCGCCGCGCGTAATCGCGGACTCGTGCGCTAAGCCATGTTCCGCCGCGCCACGGGTCGCGTCCTGGTGGAGCAATTGCGGCTGGTGCATACCAATGTGCCGCTTTCCTTCGTCGCTGCGGGCGCGGTCAGTTTTCTGGTGGTATGGGTGTTCAGCGCACACAGCATGCTGGAGCCGCTGCTGGCGTGGTGTGGGGTGGTGTGGCTAGTCGTTCTGGCCGCTAATGTACTCGCGCGCCGGTTCGTGCGCTCCGCTGATATGGCCGCCGACGCGCCGTGGGTGACGCGCGCCACGATCACGCTATACACGCTATTTGGCGCAGTTTGGGGATCAGTATCATGGCTATTCGATATCAGCAGCATCACAGCGCTGAATATGTCGTTAATTACCAGCGTCAGCGCCGGCATGATATCCGGCGGAATGACGTTCATGGCGCCGCTGGTACGGTCATTTGCTGGCTATGCCACGCTACTGCTCGTGCCATTGGGTATACGGCTAATCGGTCTGGGGGAACCCGCCTATGTTGCTTTGGGCATTGGCTGCTTCATCTATTGGGTCACGGTACTGGTGCAAGCAAACATCGTTTCAAAATCTTTCCAACGGATGATCGAGCTACGCTTTGAAAACGAAGATTTGGCCAACCGCCTGCGTGACGAAAGCGCTACCGCACTCGCCGCACGCGCCGAGGCGGAGCACGCCAATCAGGCCAAATCTAAATTTCTCGCCGCCGCCAGCCACGATTTGCGCCAGCCCATTCACGCGCAGGGGCTGTTTCTGGAAATCCTCGGCCAAGGGCATTTGGCCGACCATCAGCGCGAAGTGCTGGCGCATGCGCGCGCCGCCTGCGCTGCGTCGGGCGACATGCTCAATACCCTGCTCGATTTCTCGCGTATCGAGGCCGGTGTCGTCCACCCGCAGGTGCAGGCGTTTGCCTTGCAGCCCCTGCTCACCCGGCTGGAAGTTGAACTCGCGCCGCAAGCGGACACCAAGGGGCTGGTATACCGCTCGCGCGAAACACAGGCGGTGGTGACTTCCGATCCTGCGTTGGTCGAGCTGATTCTGCGCAACCTGGTATTAAACGCCATTCGCTACACCGAAGCCGGCGGCGTGCTGCTGGCGTGCCGGCAGCGCGGCGCGAGCGTGGTAATCGAGGTGTGGGACACCGGCATCGGCATCGCGCCGGCGCACCAGCGTGAGGTGTATCGCGAGTTTCACCAACTCGGCAACCCTGAGCGCGACCGCCGCAAAGGCTTGGGCTTGGGTCTCGCCATCGCCAAAGGCCTTGCCGACAAACTCGAACATACCCTGTCGCTCGCCTCGCAAGTGGGGCGCGGCACGGTGTTCCGCCTGAGCCTGCCACTGTCCAGCACGGCACATTCCAAGCAAGCCATGCACAGCGCCGCCACGCTCGCTGCCGAACCCGCCGCCGAACCTGCCGCCACAAACCCGCTCAACGCCCACGTACTGCTGATCGACGACGACGAAACCGTGCGTATTAGCACCGCACAATTGCTGCGCAATTGGGGCTGCACCTGCGATGCCGCTGAAGACATCACCCAAGCGCTGGGCTATGCACGACAACGCATGCCCGCGCTGATTATCAGCGACTACCGTTTGCGCGAACAGCGCACTGGCGCTGAAGCCATCACCGCGGTTCGCGCGCTATGCGGTGATGTCACCCTGCCCGCCCTGCTCATCACGGGCGACACCGCCCCCGAACGCCTGCGCAACGCGCAAGCCAGCGGCGTGCCGCTGATGCACAAACCCGTCGCGCCGGCCGATTTGCGGCAAAAAATGCTGGCGGTGCTGGGCCGGGATAACAATGCGGCGTAAATTTGCGGCTGGACGTGACAAAAGTCACATAAATCGCGCCCACCCCGTCCAAATGGACGGGTGCTAATCCAGGTGAATACCATTACCATTTCCCTGCGTTGATGCATTGCCGCTGCTGCAGGGCGTGGCGAATTCAGCACGCTTCAGCTTTAATAAAACAACGGTAACCTGACCACCTGACCACCTGACCATAACCAAAAGGAGTAAATTTTATGCGTACTCGACACTTAATGGCCGTCACATTTTTCCTGGGCGGGTTATTCAGCGCCCCCGCGTTTTCGCAATATACTTACACCTACACGGGCGTTGCAGCGCCAACTAACACCGTCTACGCACTCTTTGCGGGCGCTTTGTATGGCACTAACGTTCGAGGTAGCTTTACTACGCCGAGCTTGCTGTCTGACGGTGCCTATCACAGCTTTTCGGCGTTGGGCGCGGGCGCGGATTTTGTGTCGTTCTCCAATAGCGAACGCACCTATGGCTTGGACAATTTGGGTGTCTTTGACATTACTGTGGCGGGCGGCACGATCACCCAATGGGATATCCAGTTGACAGTCAGTTGCCTGACCGGCTGCTTGCCTACCCCCACAACCCCGTTGGGCCTATACCACGTAACCACGGCCAACGGCCCGAGTGGCGCTCACGACCATTCTGATTACCGAGGGCTTACTGTTTTTCTTCAATTTGAGCCAATCACCCATACCGCCGACAGCATCGTTGCTGGCAATTGGGACGTGACAACCGTAACCAGCGCCGTCCCCGAACCCGAATCCTACGCCATGCTGCTCGCCGGCCTCGGGCTAATGGGCTTCGTCGCCCGCCGCAGAAGGCAAAACGCGGGTGGCATTGGTGTAACCCGCTGCGGCGCATAGGCGCGCAGCCCTACCCATTCAAACGCTTACTTCGCCCCAAACTTCGGCGCATCCGTCCATGGAAAATTCATCGCGGTAACACCTTCTTTCAGTTCGGCAATCGCCGTTGCCACTTGCGCGGGGTCGCCACGCGCGCCGAGCTCGATAAAGCGCTCTGGCTGCACGCGCGGCAGACTGAATATTTTCAGCGCCGGGTATTTACCCTGCACAACTTTCATTAAATCAATCAGCAGGCTTTCACCCGCTTCGCGCACGATGATGGCGGACTCGCCAATGCGGTTGGCGTCGAACAGGTGCTTGTAGTGGGTGTCGAGCACCCAATCAATCATCGGCCAAGCCATTTGCGGAAAGCCGGGCACGAAATAAACATTCTTGTAATTGAAACCGGGAATGCGATTGAACGGGTTGGGAATAATGCTCGAACCCACAGGGAAATTGCCCATTTCCAGCCGCTGCGGTGTGATGCCTTTGGGGTCATCGACAAAGCGCGCGCGAATTTCCGCCTCGGCGTCGGGATGCACCTGCAAGGCCGCGCCCGCTGCATTGGCCGCGCACTGGCGCGTGTGATCGTCGGGCGTGGCACCGATGCCGCCAAAGCTGAACACCACATCTGGCAGCGTCATCACGCGCTTTAGGGTGGCGGTAATCAGTGGCGTGTCGTCGCCCAGGTATTGCGCCCACGCCAGTTCCAGTCCGCGCTCGGCCAAGGCCGAGATCAGCTTGCCCATGTGTTTATCCTGCCGCTTGCCCGACAGGATTTCATCGCCGATGATGATTGCGCCAAATTTCATATCTACCCCGTTGTGCGTTCAGGGTTGAGCGTTTGGCGTCACCACCACACGCAGCCCTCAACTGTGTATATAACTTTCCAACTGCTTGATGGTCTCTTCGCGGTCGGCGATCAATTCTTTCACCAGATCACCAATCGACAGCACACCCGTCAGCTTGCCAGCATCCACCACCGGCAGATGGCGTATACGATGTTGCGTCATCAACGCCATGCAGTCTTCGACGGTTTGCTCTGACTTCACCGTGACCACCTTCGCGGTCATGATGTCGCGCACTGCCGTATCCTGCGACGAACGACCGTGGAGGATCACCTTGCGCGCATAGTCTCGCTCCGACACCATGCCCGAAAGACGCCCATCGTCCAGCACCACCAAAGCGCCCACACCTTTTTCCGCCATCACGCGTATGGCTTCAAACACACTGTCGCTCGGTGCCACTGCAAACACCGAACCACCCTTCGCCTGCAACAACTGTTTGACTGATTTCATCGCTGCCTCCTTGGTGTTGGCCTGCCACGAAACTGCCCCGAAACCAATTGCACGACCAGTGTAGTCCCGTTTCAGGCGCGGATAAAGTGGCTACGGTATTTGCGAGTAACATCGCCGCTCCCGTCTTGTCGTGTGCCGCGCACACTGGAGTCATCGATGGCCAAGATCAATCTGTTCTTCACCGACCTGTGGCGGCTCACGCGCCCTTACTGGTTTTCGGAGGAGCGCGTGCAGGCGCGTGCACTGCTGGCGCTAATCGTCGCCATCAACTTGGGACTGGTGTATCTCGAAGTGCTGTTTAACCAGTGGAACAACGGATTCTATAATTCCTTACAAAACAAAGACATAGCAGAGTTTTATCAACTGCTGTGGCGCTTCGCCGGGCTGGCTGCCCTGTTCATCATCGCCTCGGTTTATCAGCTTTATTTCAATCAGATGCTGCAGATCCGCTGGCGGCGCTGGCTAACAGATCAGTACCTGAACGACTGGATCGCCGGCCGCACGTACTACCGGCTGCAACTCGCCGGCGGCGAAACCGACAACCCTGACCAACGCATCGCCGATGACCTTGCGCAGTTTGTCGACCGCACACTAAATTTGACGCTGGGTTTCATGTCGGCGGTGGTGACGCTGTTTTCATTTCTGACCATTCTGTGGGGCCTGTCGGGCGCCATCCGCTTCACGCTGGGCGGCAGCACATTTGAAGTGCAGGGCTATATGGTGTGGGTGGCGCTGATCTACGCCGTACTCGGCACCGCGTTCATGCATTTGATCGGGCGACCGCTGATACCGCTCAATTTCGAGCAACAAAAGGTGGAGGCGAATTTTCGCTTTTCGCTGGTGCGCTTTCGCGAAAACGCCGAGGGCATTGCGCTGCATCACGGCGAGGCCGGCGAGATTCGCGGGCTGCGTGAGCGCTTTACCGCCGTGGCCAGCAACTGGTGGGAAATCATGAAGCGACAGAAGAAGCTCACCTGGTTTCGCGCGGGCTATTCACAGATTGCGGTTATTTTCCCGTTTGTCGTGGCCGCCCCACGCTACTTCGCCGGACAAATCAAACTCGGCGACCTGATGCAAACAGCTTCCGCCTTCGGCCAGGTGCAGGGTGCGCTGTCGTGGTTTGTCACCGCCTACACGCAACTCGCGTCATGGAAAGCCACAGTGGATCGTCTCACCCGCTTTCAGGCGGCGATGGCGCGCACGCAGGACAGCAGCCGCGCCAACCCCGGCATCGTGACCCACATCAGCGCTGAGCCGGGGGTCAGCGCTGAACGGATCGAGCTCAATTTACCCGACGGCAAACCGCTGGTGGCACCGTTTGATCTGCACCTTGCGCCCCGGCAATCGGTGTTGATTACCGGTGCCTCTGGCAGCGGCAAGAGCACGGTGTTTCGTGCGCTGGCCGGACTGTGGCCGTGGGGCTGCGGCACGGTGCATTTGCCGCGCGGCCACAGTGTGCTGTTCCTGCCACAGAAGCCGTACCTGATTATCGGCAGCCTGCGCGCGCAATTGAGCTATCCCGCTGCGCCGGATTTGTACGGCGACGAAGAATTAAAACGCGTACTCGCCGATTGCGATTTGCCGCAACTGATCGACCGGCTGGATGACGATCAGCACTGGGCACAGCAATTGTCGGGCGGCGAACAGCAACGCATCGCACTCGCGCGCGCGCTGCTGCGCAAGCCGGATTGGCTGTTTATGGACGAAGGCACCGCGTCGATGGATGAAGCCTCTGAAACGCGGCTCTACACCCTGTTGCGCACACGGCTGCCGGGCACAACCGTTATCAGCATTGGGCACCGGCCCGCGCTCAAACAGTTTCACGACTGGCGTATCGAACTGCAACGCGTGAACGGCGTAAGTCAGTTGGCGACAGCCACGGCATTAAAATAAAAATTGTCAATAAAATCAATTATTTACGTCATTTTCGACTGATACTCTCCAGCACGTCGATCAGCACTGAAAGATCGCTGCTGCCCTCGCCGCGCCCGATCGCCGCGTTGATCTGCTGCATCACCGCCGCCGCCGCCGGCGCGGCGACACCATGGTCATGCACTAGGCCCAGCGCGATATCGAGGTCTTTGTAATACAGCCGCGTGTCGATGCCGTTGACGAAGTTGCGCTCCACCATGCGCTTGCCGAACACATCGAGCACCCGGCTGGACGCTATGCCGCCCATCAGCACCTCACGCACGGTGGCGGGATCCACACCGCAGCGTTTCGCCAACGCCAGCGCTTCCGCCGCGCCCTGCGCCGTCACCAGCAACAACAACTGATTGCAGGCCTTGGTAATCTGACCCGCGCCGGCGTCGCCGACGCGAACAATGGTTTTACCCATGCACGCAAACAAGGGCTTGATGCGCTCGAACACCTCGGGCTTGCCGCCCGCCATGATGGCCAGCGTGGCCTGCTCCGCACCCGTGGGGCCGCCGGACACCGGCGCATCCAGCATGTCCACACCCTTTTTCGCCAACTCGGCAGCGACATGACGAGCCACCGTGGGCGAAATGGTTTCCATGTCCACCAGCACGCTGCCGGGCTTGGCACCCTGCGCAATACCGTCAGTGCCAAGCACGATTTGCTCGACATCCTGCGAACGGGTCACCATGGTAAACACCACTTCGCTTGCCGCCGCCAGCGCTGCGGGCGTGTCGTAGCGCGTAGCGCCCGCCGCCACCAGTGGTGCCGCCGATTCCGCACGCCGCGCATAAACGCCCATGCTGTGGCCGTGCTTCATCAAATGCAATGCCATGGGGCGGCCCATCAGGCCCAATCCAGCGAATCCCAGCTTCATGATTTTTCCAATAGGGATGACAACGGTAGGGGCACGAATGGCCGCGCGCCGAAACGCCGCCGCACTTCGCCGACTATGCTTCGCCGACTAGGCCGCAGGCGCGGTCAAGCAAGCCTTCAGCAGTTGCTCGGTCTGAACGTAATCTTGTTCCATTTTCGCGATCAGCACATGGCAGCCATCTGTCGAATTGGCGCGGCCCCGGGATTCAATGTCGCGCGCGAGTTCGCCGATGTGTTTTGCGCCGACGCTGAAGCTGCTGGATTTCATCGAATGCGCGGTGCGCGTCATATTCTCAATGTTTTCAGCCGTGGCCGCCGCGCGCAGCTTGGCGATTTGCGTCGACGTATCGTCGAGATAACACTGGATAATCTGGTTGAGCAGCCCCGCACTGCCGTCAGGATCCAGCCCCCGCAGTTCATCCAGTGCCCGCTGATCCAGCATCGTGCCAACATTAGCGCCAACGCCCGCGCCTGCCTTCGCAACACCATCAGTGCCGCAGACATCACCACCCGCGGGTGCCGCCAGTTTACCTGCGCTTGCCATAACCTTTTCTCCTGAACTCCGCAACCAGCGCGACAACTCATTGCGCAGCGCCAAATGCGTAAAGGGCTTCGTCAAAAAACTGTCCATGCCCGCCATCAAACACAGTTGGCGGTCTGCTTCGGTGGCATGCGCCGTCAATGCCACGATGGGTATGTGGCGAATCATGCCCTGCTCTTCAAGCGCGCGTACTGCACGCGTTGCCGCGTAACCGTCCATTTCCGGCATCTGGCAATCCATGAACACCAGATCGAAATGTTCGTTTTGAATCGCTGCCAGCGCTTCACGGCCATTATCGGCAAGCCGCACGTCGCAACCGCTGGCCGCGAGCACCGCCTGCGCCACTTCCTGATTGACTAGGTTGTCCTCCGCCACCAATACTTTACCTTTAAACTGCTGCGACTGAGAAGCGGCAATACGCATTTTCAGGGTTTGCGTGTGCACATCGGTGGGCAGGTTCAGCGCCGCACACAAGGCCCGTAACAAATCAACCTGGCGTATGGGCTTGGTGAGCGTCGCTGCGAATCCGGCATCCAGCGCACGCTCCAACTGACCGGCGCGGCTGGAAGATGTGAACAACACCAGGGGCAAGCCTGCCAACGCCGGATCGGCCTGCACCGCTGCTGCGACCGCATAACCATCCATACCCGGCATGCCCAAATCGATCAAGGCCACGCTAAAGGGCTTGCCGCGCTGTACGGCTAGGCGCAACCGCTCCATGGCCTGCACACCATCTACAGCCAGCGTGCACTGCATGCCGAAATGGGCGACGATTTGCTCCTGCACCACTTCGCGAGTGGTGGCGTTGTCATCTGCCACCAACACGCGGCATCCCGCCAGCGGCAACGCACTCATTTTGCGCGAATGTATTTCCATGACCGGCTGGGTCGCGGCACCCAAGCGTACGGTAAACCAGAAAGTTGACCCCTTGCCCTCTGCGCTTTGCACACCCACCGCGCCGCCCATCAGCACGATCAACTCCTTGCTGATGGATAAACCCAGCCCGGTGCCGCCATAACGGCGCGTGGTGGAACCATCCGCCTGCATGAACGGTTTGAACACGCGGGCTTGCGCTTCCGGCGAAATGCCGATGCCGGTGTCGCGCACCTCAAAGCGCAGTACGTTGGATTCACTGCCGCGTTCGACCACACGCACGCTTACCTCAACCTCACCCTGCTCAGTGAACTTCACCGCATTGCCGATGAGATTGGTCACCACCTGCCGAATGCGATTGGGATCGCCGTTGACCAGCGCCGGCGTGTCCGGCGCAATGCGGCACAGCAACTCCAGCCCCTTGGATGCGGCACCCTCCGCCAGCAGTTGCACCACATCTTCGAGCGTCTCGCGCAAATCAAAATCGATGCGGTCGATATCCAGTTTGCCCGCCTCGATCTTGGAAAAATCAAGAATGTCATTAATCACATGCAGCAGCGCTTCGCCCGAACGCCGCACCATTTCCGCAAAGTGGCGCTGCTTGGGTTCGAGCCGCGTCGCCAACAGCAGCTCCGCCATGCCCAGCACACCATTCATCGGCGTGCGGATTTCGTGACTCATGTTGGCGAGGAACTGCGATTTAGCCTGACTGGCGGCTTCGGCCTGATCACGGGCTGCGCGCAGATCGTCTTCCAGCAGCTTACGCGCTGTCACGTCGCGGGCAATGCCCACCATACGCAGCGCCCGGCCCGTCGCGTCGCGCTCGACTACCTTGCCGCCAACCTGCACGAATCGACGCTCGCCACCGGCCGTTTTCATCCACGCCTCAACGCCGAACTCCTGCGTTTGGCCACGCAGATGCGCCACAATGGCCTCGCGGTACATGGGCTCATCTGCTGGCTCCACGATCGACCACAGTCGCCTTGCATTGTCGCGATAAAACGCCAGCGGATAGCCGAGAAAGGTGTTGCCTTCGCAAGTAATCGGCATCACATTGCGCGCGACATCCCAATCCCAGATAACGTTATCGGTGGCCGACAACGCCAGCAGCAAACGCTCTTCGCTGCGTTTCAGATCTTGACGCACGGTTTCCCGCTCGCGCACCAGTACGGCCATGCGCTCGGACAAGGCCTCAATGTTGGTTTCGCCGCGTTCGATCACCGGCAACTGCGCCTCACTTAACAGGCGATTGGCCGCTCCCAGCAAGATGTCGTAAACGCGTTGCTGGCCGGCGCCATCCGCACGCAGCCGGTGGTTGGCGTCCAGCATTTCCGCCGAGCTGATGTCCAGACTGCGCCGACGTAATTCCAGATCACGCTCAAACTGGGTGTAGGATTCTTCGACACCCGAAATGAGATCCGGCAACGCCGCCAGCAACTGCGCCGCACCGGCACTCAGCCCCGGCTGCGCGGCAACGCCCACCAATTCGCGCAGCGCCCGCGCCAAGTCATCGTCGCCGCCGATACCTGCCTTGCGGCGCAATTGCCGGCTCAATAGCTTATGCATGGTTGTTCAGGTTCCGCTCACGCCGTCAATCGGTAATGCAGGTGACGGTCATGGTCTGGTTATGCAGCTTGCACTCTGTCGAGCCCACGTAAGGACTGATTTCCCCGTTGGAGTAAAAACCCGCCAGCACGGCGGATTTGCCGAGCACCGCACCGACCGCCTCAATTTCTTCTTCCACCCGGCCGCCCATCACCAGTTTGCGGCCCACGCAGCTCACCAACAGGGCTAGGCCGGGCGCGCCTTTCTTGAACATTTTTTGCGCTTCGGCTGCGGCCGCTTCGGCACCATCCACTAGGGCGTCGGTGCTCGCGCTCATCAAGCGCAAATAGCCACCTTCAACGATATCGCCAGCCAGCGTGAGACTGCCTTCCGCCTCGCTGACGCCAAGGATGGTACGAATAAGCCCCGTCTCACTGTGATCTTTGCCCAGCATGGCAAACGGAAACAACAGGCCGGAACCTGGCAGATCCCGTGCGTATTCACCGAGATACCGCTTGTAAATGCTCAACGCTGGCTCGCCGTCGAGTTCATATAGCACGTTGGCTTTGGCGCGCGTGACCAGCCGCGTGGCACCGAACGGTTGCCAGCCGCCAAACGAACCGTGCGCGAGTTGTATCGCCTCGCCATAAAAACCCACGCCCACGATGTGCCGGTCGCTCACCTCGCCGTCACACAGCGTCCAAGTATGCGCAAATTTTCCACCATCGCCCGCCAGCCCGCCGGTAAGGACGACGCGCTCGCCGGCACCTTGATGGATGCCTTCGATCAGCGCACTGCCGTTGATGTTGACCCCTTGCCCCAGCACCAGTATGGAATGGAGGTTGTGCGCGGCGAGCTGCTCGCCCAATCGTCGGCCTGCGCCTGCGGAATCGTCCATGCCGTTGATGGCAACACCGACGACGCGAAAATCCGCCTGCTTAAAACGCACCGCAGTGATCACCAGACTGTCGTCAGCCACGCCGCCGTTAGCGATTTCCCCAGCGGTGGTGCAGCCTATCGAGTGCGCTTCAACAAATTGCGCGCGCAACAACGACGGCAACGCGGCGTCGGTCAGGCGGTCCACAGAACCAAACACCAACACCAGATGCGGCTGGATGGCCGCTAACGGGCCCAAAGCGGCCGCGTCCGGCGTGCCCGTGAACTGCAATTGAGCTACTTTCATGGCACACCCCCTCCTGAAACTTCAATCACAAAATGCTGCGAAATGGCGTGTGGCTCGATCATACTATGCGCCTAAATAAAAACAAAAATATCCTTTAAAAACAATTAGTTATATAAAACGGTCACGGCTCCCTACGGATCACCCGTTGACCTGATTCGGCGGCACACCCCCCGTCAGTGCCGCCACCAGATTTTTCGCCGCCGTCATCGCCATGGCGCGGCGCGTGGCCTCGGTCGAGCTGCCGATGTGCGGCACGAGCACCACGTTTTTGAGTTCGAGAAATCCGGGATCAAGCTTGGGCTCGCCTTCAAACACATCGAGACCCGCGCCGCGTATTACGCCAGTTTTCAAAGCCTGCACCAGCGCTTTGTCGTCCACCACACCGCCGCGAGTGGCGTTGATGAGTATTGCGCCGGGTTTCATTTTTGCCAGCTCTTTTACACCCATCAAATGATGCGTCGCGGGCGAGTACGGCATTTGCAGCACCACAAAATCCGCTTGTGCGAGCAGTTCGTCAAAGCTCGCATACGACGCATCCACACGCTGCTCGATATCGACCGCCACACGCTGGCGGTTGTGATAAATCACCTTCATGTCAAAACCGCGCGCGCGCTTGGCGATGGCCTGACCGATGCGCCCCATGCCGATGATGCCCAGCGTGGCGTGATGCACGTCCACGCCCAGCCACTGTTTTAGTTTCCAACCCGTCCACTCGCCGTTGCGGATGTACGCCTCAACCTCGGTCACACGGCGTGCGGTGGCGAGCATCAGGGCAAAGGCCAAATCCGCCGTGCTGTCATCGAGCACGCCCGGCGTATTGGTGACCTTGATGCCGCGTTGGCTGCACGCGGCGACATCAATGTTGTTGTAGCCCACGGCAATGTTGGCCACCGCTTTTAGCTGCGGGCAGCGCGCGAGCAGGGCCTCGTCTACCTTGTGCTTGACCGAAAACCCTATCAAGAGCCGATTTCCCCTCGCAGCGGGGGCATGTTCGAATGCGAAAGCGACCACGAAGATAGACAAGAAGTGTAGCCGGAATAGCCGATTGCCGGGGATTTGCGGGGCGGCTGT
>JAYTWR010000136.1:0-2212 GCA_043743335.1 Burkholderiales bacterium | reverse complement strand
TCACCAAGGCTTTCCGGCGTGGCACTCGATGCAAATCGAGATGCTCCCTGCATACCGTCTGATCGACCCGGCGCAAGCCTGTGCGCCATCCGACTTAGGCTCGCGTGGCCCACCTGGCAAGTCTGGTGCGCTTGCCGCTGTCGCGGGCATTGGCAATCCGGCGCGCTTCTTTGATGCATTGCGCGCACTTGGCCTCGCGATTGACGAGCATCCCTTCCCCGATCACTACGCCATTACGCGCGCCGATCTGGCTGCGATTGACGCTGACACACTCGTGATGACCGAAAAGGACGCGTTAAAATGTGAAGCATTCAACGATGCGCGCATCTGGGTGCTACCGATCGAAGCGCGTATCGACGTGGCGCTTACCAACCTGATTCTGGAGAAACTGCGTGGACGCCAAGCTGCTTGAAATTCTGGTCTGCCCGATCACCAAGGGCGCCCTGGTGTACGACAAAGAAAAGCAGGAGCTGATTTCCAAATCGGCGCGCCTGGCGTATCCGATCCGCGACGGCATTCCAGTGATGCTCGAAGAGGAAGCGCGCAAGCTCACTGACGCTGAATTGACGTGACTTCCACCTCGGCGTCAGATCGCAAGCCGGCTTGACCGCTGCGGCACAGTCAGATGACCGAATTCATTGCCCTGATTCCCGCACGGCGGGCATCGTCGCGCCTGGCAGACAAGGTACTGGCTGATATTGGCGGCAAACCGATGGTGGTGCGGGTGGCTGAAAAAGCGGCGCGCAGCGGTGCGCAGCGAGTCGTCGTCGCCACCGATGACGATGAAATCAAAGCGGTGGTGGAGTCACACGGCTTCACCGCGCTAATGACGCGTGCGGATCACGCCTCCGGCACTGACCGTCTTGCGGAGGCCGCCGCTCAACTAAATCTTGCGAACCACGCCATCGTCGTCAATGTGCAAGGCGATGAGCCGCTGATTTCCGCTGCTCTCATCGGCGCGGTCGCAGCCGAACTCGCACGCCGCCCGGACTGCGCCATGGCCACCGCCTGCCATCCGCTTACCGGGGCGGCCGAAATGTTCAACTCGAACATCGTCAAGGTGGCGCTCGACAAACAGAATACTGCCCTGTATTTTTCGCGAGCGACGATTCCCTGGGCGCGCGATGCGTTTGCGGCCAACACCAGCGGTAGGGGCGGGCGCGATGCGATTCCGCCCGGTCTGCCGATCTATCGCCACATGGGGATCTACGCTTACCGTGTCGATTTTCTCAAACTGTTTCCGCGGCTCGAACCGGCGCCGATCGAGTCCTTTGAAGCGCTCGAGCAACTGCGCGCATTGTGGCATGGCCATCGCATTGCGGTGCTGATTGCCGCCGCCATACCAGCGCCCGGCGTCGATACCGCTGAAGACTTGGCGCTGGTGCGCAAATTGTTCAGTAAGTTGTAAGCCTATTCACGCTAGAATCGAGGCACAACTGAACCGGGATAGATTCGGACAGATGCGCAAAGCAGACACGCGATCCAAATACTCAATCCATAATGAGAAATTCATAAAACGACTCGGAGACATCGATTAATGCGCCTCATTCTTCTCGGCCCCCCGGGCGCCGGCAAAGGCACGCAAGCCGCCGCGATCAAGGAAAAATTCGGCATCCCGCAAATTTCCACCGGCGACATGCTGCGCGCGGCGGTAAAGGCCGGCACTGAGTTGGGTCTGGCCGCAAAAAAAGTGATGGACTCGGGTGGCCTGGTGTCGGACGACATCATCATCGGGCTGGTGAAAGAACGCCTCAAAGCAGACGATTGCAAGGGCGGCTATCTGTTCGACGGTTTCCCGCGCACCATTCCCCAGGCGGACGCCATGAAAGACGCTGGCGTGACGATTGATTTCGTGCTTGAAATTGATGTGCCAGACAATGAGATCGTATCGCGCATGAGCGGGCGCCGCGTGCATCTGCCGAGCGGCCGCACCTATCACATCAAGTTCAATCCGCCCAAAGTTGCGGGGCTGGACGACATCACGAGCGAACCTTTGACCCAGCGCGACGATGACAAGGAAGAAACCGTCATTAAGCGTCTTGACGTATATCACCAGCAAACGCGTGCGCTGGTGGGCTATTACTCAGGCTGGGCCGAGCTGGGAAAAACGGCGGGCAAATCTGGTGCGCCGCAGTATCGCAAGATCATTGGCCTGGGCGCAGTTGATGACGTACGCGAGCGGGCGTTCGCAGCGTTGAAATAAGGAGCTGCA
>JAYTWR010000135.1:0-49155 GCA_043743335.1 Burkholderiales bacterium | reverse complement strand
CACGCCGATTGCATCGTGTCGGGTGACTCCGATTTGCTTTCGCTCGGCAGCTTTCAGAACATCAGGATTCTGACTGCGGCGGGTTTCCTGGCGCAAGTCAAAGCGTAGCGGCTAGCGCCACGCCCGCGACTGCGGGCGTGGGGTGGGCTTCTCTTCTTTGGCGATTAAGGATGGCGGCATGACATGCGGCGCAATGCACTTCGTTTATTGGCGCCCCACTTAGTGCGGGTTACGCGCGTTCGCCATACGGGTGACGCCGGCCTCCATCCGCCGCACGGTGATGGAGGACGCGGATGATGATGCGGTGCTCGCTTGTGCGCTGGCGGCGCAAGCGGATTTGATCGTGTCGGGGGATGCGCACTTGCGCAATCTGAAACGCTATCACGGCATGCGCATCGTGGCGGCCGGCGAGGCGCTGGCGATTATCGGCACTGATTGAGTTGTCCAGCATCACAACGCCCGCAACAGCGGGCGTGGGGTGGAAAGTGTAGACCTGACACCTTCGTTCCCGCGCGTTTTTGTTCTTCGCTATCCTTTTGCCTCGAGGCAATGAGGTTCAATCCACATCGTATGGATGTGCCCAGCATTATCTATAAATTCCAATTCTGCATAACCATCCTGATTAAATCCTTGAATGATCAATGCCTTCCCGATCTGGTCGTGAATTGCAATCTGATCCTCCTCTGGGAGTCCTAGTGGAAGCCGTACAGGAATCTCAATAACCCTGACGCTGTCACCAACAGCTATCGGCTTATTGTTACAGTCAAGTGAGACTTGACGCATGTTTAACTCCCCGTACAGCGGCAACCTATATGCTTAGGCTGTTGACCTAGCGCTCGTGTTGCATTTCGTTTGGCGACCTTAGACGGTTCAGCGCAGTTGTGTTCCGTTGCAGTACCAAAGGCGAATGCCGCCGTATTTTTTGGATCATTTTGGTTTGCATCTGCTCTGCAATTACAGGTACAGCCACAATTCGGCCTAGCAGGCACAGGTATCGAGCGGCTCTCAGTAGCTTGCGTATCGCCCGGCGTCGCCATCACCACGAGGATTCCACCGACCACGACCACTGCTTGCACAGCAGTTCCTACGATTGCACCAACAGCAGCGCCAGGAGGTCCAGCAACTACCAAGCCTATGCCAGCACCGGTCAGTGTTCCGGCAGTCAATCCCTCGGGATCAGCGAAGCTGACCGGATTCCCCCCCACATATGCGTAAGTGTTGATCCCTCCTTGCAGCCCAATCGGATCACTCTGCAAATACCGCCCGATGGAAGGATCATAGTCTCGAAAGTAGTTGTAATGAAAATTAGATTCCTTGTCAAAGTATTGCCCCGGAAAACGTAGCGGAAACTCGAACGCGATGGCGTTGCCGTCCGGGTCTTGGTTGGCGGTGTTGTTGCCAAACGGATCGGCTTGATCCCAGCGCCAGACCGCCGTCTGGGTCTGGTCAACCACCAGCCTCGGGGTATTCAGGTGATCGGTGTGAATCGCGTATACCGTGCCAGCATCGGCCGGGACGAATTTTACCGCGTCGGCCACCACCAAGCCATTGGCGTTGTCGGTCAGCGTCACCTTGTGCGCTTGCCCCGGGGTTAGGCTGTAAGTGCCCAGCAGCGCCCATTCGCCGTCACGCGCCTGCTGGTTGACGAGCACGGCGCTGGTTCCCGCCGCGCTGGTGATGTCATAACGGGCGTTGGTGGCGCGGTCAGCCCCGGCCGCCCAGCGCGCGTAGATTCGGTAGGAACCTGCCGTGGCGAGCGTGGGTGTCCAGGTGAAGCTGTCGGCACCGGCACCGGCGGCATGGGTGCGGAAGTTGCCGCCATAGCCGGTGGGATTGGCGGGATTGTTGCTGACGGTGGCCCAAGTGCCGACCACGGCGGTGGCGGTATTGGGGTTGTCCAATACCAATGCGTTGTTGGTGAGCACGCCAACCGGCATGTCGCCGATGTAGACGTATTCGCGTACCGGGATATTGAGGTCACTGAATTCACCCAGTAAGCGACCGGATTCGTCGTATACAAACATCGTCGTAAAGCCAGCTTTGTGAACTCGCTGCCCTAGCCCATCGTACGAATACTTGCCTGCGCCACCGCTAACTTGCACTGCAAGCAACCGACCGTTGTCATGATAAGTCATGCCTCCTTTACCGGAAGTAACGCTGCCGGTGGCGTCGTAGGTGTAGGTTCTGGCCGGTACTGGCCCCGCAGTGGCACTTAACCGGTTACTGGCTGCAGCTACCGTGTTGAGCAAAAACTGCACTGCCATGGCCACTATTTCGACAGTCCCGCCTCAGCCAGCGTAGATTTTGTCGCGGCGTATTCGCCCTCAAGATACTGCGCAAACTCGCGGCTTTTCATGAACTGCTGTGTGAGGTCGCCCTCTTCGAGGTGCTTTTTCCATTCGGCTGACTCGGCCACTTTGGACAAGGCCTCATCCCAGAATGCCACGTGCGCAGCCGTCAGGCCCTTGGGCCCGTGCAGGCCGCGCCACGCCGCGATACCGACCGTATTCAAGCCTTGCTCGCGAAACGTCGGCGCTGTCGCCAACGCACCGCCCATGCGCTGCTCGGCGGCCACGCCGATCACGCGCATTTGCCCGCTCTGCACCAGCGGCAGCACTGAGCCGGAGGACGATACCATCACGTCAACGTGCCCGCCCAACACCGCTGCGATGGATTCACCGCTGCCTTTGAAGATCACCGCTTTCATGCGGCGCGGGTCGGCACCTGCAGCGCGCACGGCTGCTGCCGCGCTCAAATGCGGTTGGCCGCCGCGCGCTGGCAAGGCGAACGATACCGACTCCACGTCCGCCTTTACCCGCGCACTCAAATCCATCATGGTGCGGATGGGCGACGCCGTGCGCACGGCCAGCACGGTATTTTCGATCATCAGCAACACCAGCGGGGTGAGATCGCTGTAACGCACCTTGCTTACGCCGGCCAGCGCATTGGTAAAAATGGCGGGGTTCGACAGCAGCAGATAATGCGGGTCACCCGCATGTTGCACCATAAAGTTGATCGCCAGCGTTTGATTGCCGCCCGTGCGATTGACGACCACCATGGGTGTTGTCACCAGCTTGCGGTCTTGCAAAACCTTTTGCGCAAGGCGCGTGATTTTGTCACTGTTGGCCCCGGCGGCTGTGGCCACCGTGAAATCGACTGGCCTGTCGGGGCGCCAAATGCCTTGCGCGTGGGCGCTTGCCGCGGCAAGCAGGATTAGCAGCAAGGGAACACGCATCGTTTGTTCTCCACCGGTTGGCTGCCGCATCATACCGCAGCGGTGGCACAGTGACCCGACGGGCTTAAGGTAGTATTCGTACGCAATCCTGCAGGCTGGAGCCTTACGATGAAGACTGCTATTTCTGCCGCTTTAGCTACGGCGAGTTTTGCTTTCAATGGGCTGCTGCCGTTAGCGAGTCACGCGCAACCCGCTTCGGCTGGCTCGGGGCAGGCCTATCCCACCCGGCCCATACGCCTGGTTGTGGGTTTTCCGCCGGGCGGGATGACGGATGTGTTCGCGCGCCAGATTGCCGAGCGTGTTACACCCGATATGGGTCAACAAATCATTGTCGAGAATCGCCCTGGCGCTTCGGCCACCATCGGCGCTGATGTGGTGGCGAAGTCTCGGCCCGACGGTTACACGATTCTGATGGGGCACAATAACTCGAACGCCATCGCGCCGTTATTGTTTGCCAAGCTGCCGTACGACGCGGCGAAGGATTTTGCACCGATCACGCTGGCGGGCTGGGGCGCCACTGTGCTGGCGGTGCATCCTGCCGTGCCTGCGCGCTCGGTGCGTGAATTTACCGACGTGGCGCGTCGCCAAAATGGGCAGTTACGCGTAGCCTCGTCGGGTGTGGGCAGTACGCAGCATCTCGCGCTGGAGCGCTTTATGCAGGCGACGGGCACGCGCATGGTGCATGTGCCGTACAAGGGCAGCGGTCAAGCCATCATTGATTTGGTGGGCGGGCAAATCGACGCGAACTTTGACGGATTGGGCGTAGTACTGACGCACATTCGTGCAGGCAAATTGCGCGCGCTCGGTGTTGGGCTGTTGCAGCGCGCACCGCAATTGCCTGAAGTGCCCACCATCGACGAGCAAGGCTTGAAGGGCTTTGAAAGCGGCTCGTGGTTTGGCTTGTTTGCACCGGCAGGCACACCGCGCCCGATTATTGAGCGCTGGCAAACCATGGTGCGCCAACTGCAAAGCCAGAAAGATTTTGCGGGTCGCATTGAGGCGCTGGGCGGGCAAATCGCCAAGCCGAACACGCCGGAGGAATTTGCCGCATTTGTAGTAAACGACATCGCACGGTGGTCAAAAATTATCAAGGCGGCGAACATACGCATTGATTAAAAAAACCAATAAAATCAATTAGTTAATTGATGTTCTCCGATTCAGATGCAGGTTACGCTACGGGTTCGCAGCGTGTGACAAGGGCTTATAGTATAAACAGGCCGATTCACACAACGGTGGCCCGGCGCAGCGGTAGTGCCTTGTTTTCGTTCAACGGTTACAGGCGTCGTGCATCGGGCGCGTGGCTGCGCGACACACACGCCAAGCTGGCCACGGCGAATAAAATACCGGCGTGAAAGTTGATTGACTGTTACACCACCTGAGATTGAGATTGAATACATGACACCCCGTCCTGATCTGGCTCTAGCCCGTTCGCTGTTATTCACGCCGGCCACTCGGCCCGAGCGTTTTGCCAAAGCCGCTGCCACCACGGCAGACGGCATTATTATTGATCTGGAAGACGCGGTTGGCCCCGCCGACAAAGATGCTGCGCGCGATGCGCTGATGGCCTGGTTGCGCACGCGTGCCGGCATCACACGAGCGGATTTTCTGGTTTGCATTCGTATCAATCCTTTGACTACGGCCTATGGCTTGCGTGATTTGCTGGCGTTGATCGCGCTCACCACCGCGGGTGCGCCGCCGGATGCCGTGGTGATGGCGAAAGTGGAATCCCCGACGGATGTGGATTTGGTTGCCCGTCATTTGCGCGCCTGCGGCCCTGCCGGTAGCGCCGTGTCGTTGATGGCGCTGATCGAAAGCGCCTTGGGGCTCGAACACGCGGCGGCCATCGCGCGCTCGGCCGCGCAGTTACGCAGCTTGGCTTTTGGCGCGGTCGATTTGGCCGCTGATCTGGGCAGCGAAAGCAGTTGGGACGCCATGTTGCCCCATCGCGCGCACGTGGTGCGCTGCGCGGCGGCGGCAGGGCTTGGTGCGCTCGACGTGCCGTGGCTGGATATCGACGATCTGGAGGGGCTGCGCAACGAATGTGCGAAAGTGCGCGCCCTGGGTTACACCGGCAAGCTCGCCATACATCCCAAGCACACCGCGCCGATTACGCAGGCCTTCACGCCCTCGTCGCAGGAGATTGAATACGCGCAAGGCGTGCTTGCGGCATACACGGCGGCCAGTGGCGGGGTGTGTACCTATCGCGGCAAAATGCTGGATGAGCCGGTGGTGCGCAGCGCGCGGCGGGTGCTGGCGCGCGTGGGCGCGTCGTAGTACACAAGGGTACCCACGGGCAGGCGTGCGTAGAGGGGGTGGGGGGGATGGAATCTATCTGCGTTGTACTGCGGGCTCGCTGGTCACTGCATGGCTTAACCGCCGCTGAATCCACCTGACCACCGCAATGCCTGCCTGCAATGGCACGCCAAAGAGCACAATGCCGAGCGCAAACAAGGCCAGCCGGTCGCTGAGTAGAGGCAGTTGCTCAGCGTGACGCAGGATCACGGTAATGCCTTCAGTGACGCCGATGGCCGCACCAGCGCTCGACGACATCACCAAGATAAAAAACGCACGCGTGACGTTCGGCAGGAACAGCAGCGCGCCACGCCGTGAGCCGCTGCGCCATTGCCGCAAACCCTCGACGCCGCTGTCGGCGATGTAGGCCGCTGCGTACGGCACCAGTGAAAGCGCCACGATCATCACGCCCGACAGCGCGAACGGCATGCCGAATAACGTGGCGTCGCGCGGAATGGCGTTCAGCAAAAAGAACATCACCACAAAAGTGGGGGCGGCGCGCATCAGCGCGATCAACGGCGTTGCGGCATAGCGAGTGGCAGCGCTGCACACTTGGGCATACGCGAACAGCAATCCCAAGGCCAGCCCTGCTGCCAGCGCGATGCCGGCTATTTTGAAATTGACGGCCATGCCGGCCAATACTGCGGGCAGAAAACCGGACGTGAGATGTTCCATCAGTGCGCTCATGATTAGGCAAATTTCCGTTCGAGAACCACACGCAATTTGCCGCAGAGCCAGATCACGAGCATGACCACCGCGATGTAAAAAATCAGCAGCAGCCAGTAGGTTGTTACGCGTCCGCTGGAAAACGAGGTGATATCCGTTAAGGCGCTGAGCAATTCTGGCGCGCCGATGAAGCTCGCCACCGGCGTGCCTTTGGCGGCGTTTACCAAGAAAGCCACAATTTGCGTGGCCGAGCGGCCCAGCGCATGCACGAAGATTTCACGTTCCGACAGGGCATTGGCACTGTGGATGCCGTGATCGGCGTGCAAGGTGTGTATGGCTTCCGCGATGGCGTGCGCGGCATTGCTGCCATTGCTCAGCCCTAGGGCGACGATGGCGGCGCCCAAGGCGAGCGTGCCCGAGTACGGAAACGCAGCATGGGCGATGGCGGCTGCGATCACCAACGTGAGTACTACCGGCGACGATTGCAAGGTGATGGTCAAGGCGTGTACGGGCCAGTGCAGCAGGCGCGAGCGCGACCCCAGCGCCGCGCCGAACAGCAAGGCGAAAACCAGTGTTGCGGCCAGCGCGCCACAGATCAATATCAATGAGTAGAGGATGCCGTCTTTGAACATGGTCCACGCTGGCGCCGTTTTAAGCATGGGCAAGGTGAGCTCAATGCCGGTGCGTGCCGTGAACCATTTTTCGAACGCGACAACCTCCTTGGCAAAGGGCGTCGGCTTTAATTCATTGTTGAGCGCGGGCAACACACAGGTTGCCGCTTTGCTGCCGCCGGCGGTATTGCACGCGGGCTGCTGCCAGACCGTTTGCTGTTTTTCCAGAAAGCCCGTGCTGATATGGTGCTTGCGGGCGATAGCGAGAAACGTGCCGTCGCGGTGAAAGGTTTGGCTGATGAGATCGAGTGCGCGCGCGAGATTCTCGCTGCCGCTACGCGCGACCGCCATGCCCCAAGGCACTTGCGAGAAACCGAACTTGGGTGCGAAACGCGACGCAAAGGCGGGGTCAGTGAACGACGCCGCGAAAAAGCTGTCGTCTTGGGCCGCGAGGCTGCACGTTTGATCCTTGAGGCGCTCCGGCAAGACGCTCGCTTCGTCGAACAGCATGAGGCGGGCACCGTGCGAAACCAATTCGGCATTGGAGCCGTTGCCGACGGTGACGCACACGGTGCGGCCCGGAATGTCTTTCCAACTTGAGAGTGCAATGGACTGCGGCCCAATCAACACCGTTTCGGATTGGTAGTAGTGCGGGCGGACGAAGCGCGCTTGGCCGTCGCGCTGGGTGTTGTGGCCCATCGTGGCAATGGCGAGATCAATGCGGTTCTCCGCCAGCAGCGGAATGCGGCTTGCCGGAACCACCCGCACAAATTCGACTTCGACACCCAGCTTGTCGGCTATCGTGCGCGCGACGTCAATTTCGTAGCCTTGGCGCTTTGCGCCTGTCCCGGTGGCAAACAACGGATAAGTCTCGCGTACGCCAATGCGGATGCGCTTCTCACACAGCACCTTGGTCAGCCGATCGGCGTTGGGCTGCGTGCAAGCGCGGGGGAGCGCGGCGCGCGCGTCCTTTAGTAGGCCGCCCAGCGCGACATCGGGCGCTGGCACGTCCTGCGCCCGCGCGATGTGAATAGCGCTGAAGATCGCCAGCAGAGAAATAATATAACTAATTGATTTTATTGGCTTTTTAGGAGAAGGCATTTCAGACCATCGCATCCGGTTTGCAGATTTCCACAATGTGCATGTCCGCAAACGCATAGGGGCCATAGCAAAAAATGGACAGCGCTTGTTCGCGGTGCAGCACGCTCGCGGTCATGCGGTCGAGTTTTTCAGCGGGAATGAAAATCAGTGTAGTCGTTACCGCGCGCAACGACAGGCCGTGGTGCACGGCAATCTCCTGCGAACGCGGCAAGCCGACAAATCCGTTGTGCGTGATGAAGGCGCGGCCGCCGGGCGCGAGATGGTCTGCGAGGCCCTCAAGGAACGCGTCGAGCAGACGCCGTCCATCGCTGCCGCCTGCGCTCCAGGTCGGCAGCCTACCGGGCAGGTCGCTGCGTTCCATAGGAAAGTGCGGCAGGTTGGCGGCAATCAAATTAAAACGCCGCCCGGCAACGGGCGACCACATATCGCCGCGATGAAACTCCGCTGCACTGCCATGACCGAGGTTGTGCAGCAATTGTGTGCCCGATGCGATGGCGTCAGCTTCGACATCAATGCCGCACATCGATGCAGCGCCCAGTGCGGCAATAGCGGCCAGCACCACGCCGCTGCCGGAGCCGATTTCCAGCGCGTGCGCGCCGCGGATATGCGCGGCGTTGTTGCGCAGGGTTTGAATCAACGCTGCTGTGTATTCGCTCGGTCGCAGTGCCGGTAGAACAACCACGCCTCGCATCAAGCGGTCAGCCTTTTGACGAATTCGCCAGCGACGGGATCGTCCGGGAATTCTTTCAAGACATCGCGGTAGCGCGTCAGCGCCAATGGGATATCTTCTTTGTTGAGTGCGTCATAGGCCAAGCGCGTCAGTTCGCACAGCCGCAGGGTTGGTGCGTCGGGCAGGAATTCCGGATCGGCGCCGAGCACGCCCATGACTTCGTAAATCTTGATCTTCGAACGACGCCCCTTGACGGCCACATCGTCCAGGGGCCGCACGCACAGACGTTCGCCCGCCTCCTTGAACACGCTGTGGCCGATGCAAATGCGCGTGCCGTACTCCTTGTTGACGCCCTCAAGCCGCGCAGCGATGTTCACGCCGTCACCCATCGCGGTATAGCTCATACGTTCTTTGGAGCCGATGTTGCCCACCAACACCGCGTCGCTGTGTATGCCGATGCGGATGTTCAGCGGTTTTAAGCCCTGCGCCTGCCAGCGCGCATTGAGGACTTTCATGCCGTGCTGGACGCGCACCGCCGCCACGCACGCGCGCCACGCGTGGTCTTCCAGCAAACTCGGCGCGCCCCAGAAGGCCATGACCCCATCGCCGATGAACTTGTCGATGGTGCCGTGCTCCTGATTGACGGCGCGCGTGACGAGTTCCAGATACGCAGAAACACGCAGCAACAGTTCTTGCGCGGGGGCTTCTTCGGAGAGCGTCGAAAACGACTCCAGATCCGAAAAGAAGATCGTCAGAAACCGGCTGTGCCCACCGAGTTCCAGCTTTTGATCCGACTCCAGCAATTGCTTGACCAAACCTACCGGCACAAAGGCTGCAAAGGACTTCACCGCCGAATCGAGCGTGTCGATGGCTTTGGATAGAACGGAAATTTCGCGTATTGAAGAAGGCAGACTGGGCAGGGTTTCCGTGCCCATATCCTGAATGCGATTCACCTTGTGCGCCAGCTTTTCGAGCGGGCTTGCGATTACGCTCGTGAGGTAAAAGATGACAATGATTTGCACGGCAATGGCGAGCAAACCAAAAATAAGCAGCCGGTTGTTGTTGCGCTGAAAGCTGCTGGTGAAATCATCCAGCGGCGTGATGATAAAAAGCTGCCAACGCTTGCCGAAGCTGGGCGGCAGGGTGGACAGGCTGGCGACGTAATCTTTTCCGGCGTGTTTGAACGAGTAGATTTTCTCGTGATCGCGGGGCCGCACGCCAAAAGCCACAGCGGCCAGTTCATTCTGTATCGAGGCGATGTGCTGCATCTCGACTTGGCCGCGCTCGTTGTTGTAGGTCTTAGTCATGGCCGAATTGGCGATCACGCGGCCCTGATGATCGAGCAGGTAACTCAGCGTGCCCGGACTGATTTTGTTTTCGGCGAGATATTCTGACAAGCCGTCCAGTTTGATATCCAGCGCGGTGACGCCCGCGAGTTTGTCGTTGGTGTAGAACGGCGCGGCAACGGTAAAGCCGATGAGCCCCAGCGTGGCAAACACCTGCGGGTCGGTGATGATGGTTTTGCGTTCGTCTTTGGCAATCTCATACCAAGGGCGTTTGCGTGGATCGTAGGTGGTGGCTTCGGACGACGCGCCCAAATCCTTGCCGGCGGCATCGCGAAACTGAAAGCGATCCTGGCTGGCCTGGCCTTTGGGTTCAACGAGACGCTCGGCAAAGGTCGCGCCGACGGGCGGCACTTTGTTGTGAATTTTTACATCCGCTTCAATACGCCGCACCTGCCGGAATGAGCCATCCTCAAGCCCGGCATAGACGGCCACCAACTTCGGACTGTGCTGGAGCACGCTTTGAAAATAGCGCCAGCTTTTGGCATTGCCGGCGTAAAAACCCGGCTGCTCAGTGCCGAGCACCGCCGACGAGCCGATCATGGTCTTGAGCGGATTGAAATAATTTTGAATGTTGTTGATGGCATCAGCGCGGAAACGCTCAACCAGCTCGCTGGCGTTGGTGCGCGCCATGGTGTCGTTCGACAGGTAAGTGACCGCCACGATGGTGAAAAACACCGGCACCGTGAGGAGAATAAACGCTGTCAGTATGCTCGGCTTTAATCGCCAGCGGCTTTCAAACAGGCGCTGCGTGTCGGAGTCGCGGCGTAACGGCGGGTGCTTGGGGGAAGTCACGGTGGACCTGCGAAACTTGTGAATAGAAAGTCAACTATACAGGAGTCGCCGTCATGTCTCGTCATTCCAGATTGAATACAGCGCTGCCGCACGGGGCATCGGCCCAAGTATTTGGCGTGCGGTTTTATTTTGGGCGTTCTATAGTAACAACTTGATTTTACGGGGTGATTTTAAATTCTCGGGCATTGCCGCCATTTAGTCGTTCAGCCATTCAGTCAGGCAGTTTAGTCGACTGCCACACCACCATTTGCCAGCGGCCACCGCGGTTGGCGTAGACATCGGTAAAGCGCACGCCAAAGCTGTTGGGCTTGCCGTTGGACACCACGCTGATGCGTGCCACGCCGGTCAACACCACGGCATTGCCACAATCCTGTGCCTTGACTTCCGAGGGCACGACGGCGGTGTAGACCGTCTGGCCGGATTCCATCGCGCCGATCAGGCTTTGCTTGGTATCTTGTCGCGCTGACGAGTGGGTGTAGATCAAATCGTCGGCCAGCAATTCATTGAGCGTGGCAACGTCTTTTTGCGCGGTGGCAGTCATACGCTTTTGGTCGAGATCGATAATCATCTGGGCGTTGCTGGACATAGCTAACTCCTTGTTTTAAATGATATTTAATGCTCGGCTTTGCGCAAGAGGTAAATTGGATGCGAATGCGAATGGGGGCGCGGGCGTCGTTCAGGCTGGCAGGCGGTTCATCACCGTTTTGAGCGAATCAAAACATACCGGATCCACAGCAGTGCCGACAATCTTGGTCATCATTTCCAGCGTTTGCGACACCGGAATTGCCGCGCGGTAGGGGCGTTCTGCGGTGAGCGCATCGAAGATGTCCGCTGTGGTAATAATGCGCGTTTCCATGGTGATGTCGCCGGCTTGGATGCCGCGTGGATAGCCTAGGCCGTCGAGGCGTTCGTGGTGTGCGCCGGCGATGCGGGCCAGTTCCTTGAAGGCATCAATGCGTGAGAGTATCGATTCGGTCAGCAGGGCATGTTCTTGCACTGCTTTCCATTCTTCGGGATCCAGCTTGCCGGCCTTGTCGAGCACGGCGTTACTCACGCCGAGCTTGCCGACATCGTGCAGAAACGCGCCGCGCTTGAGCCAGCGCCGACGTTCGGCATCCAGCCCAAGGTCGTCGGAAATCAGGTCAGTGTAAAGGGCTACGCGCTCGCTGTGGCCATGGGTGTGCGGGCTCTTGGAATCGACGACTTGCCCAAACGCGGCGGCGATGTCGTCGAGGTAATCTTCGTCGAGCGGCACTTCGTAGCCGCCGGGTTCGAGCTTGAGCACCGCGCTGCCCACGTCGTCGGAGGCCAGCATGGCCCAGAACGATTCAGCTTGCGCGACGCTTTCGAATGCCCGCACCTGCTCGGGATCAAACCACTGCCCTGCGCGGGCACGCACTTCCGCCAGCGCGGCTTGGCGACCGCCGGCGGTGAGGAACACATCAATCACCTGCGACAACAGGGCAATACGCGAATAGACGGGGATGGCCTGCCCGGCGAGGCCTACCGGCTTACCGTTACCGTTCCAGTGCTCGTCAAGGTTGTAGATGCCGTCCGCCACATCGTCGGAAAAACGCAGGCGACGTGCGATATCCGCGCCGCGCTGGCAGCGGGTTTGAATCAGCTCGGTAGCGATGTCACTGCCGTCGCGAAAAATATTGAGCACGCTGTGAAAGCGCTCGGCGAGGCCAGCTTTAAGCCCCGTGTGCTGCAACACAAAGCGCACCACTTGCGGAAAACCGTCGCCGACGCGCTTGAAATCGCGTTTGAACGCCAGATCATCGGTCAGGTACAGTTCGCAAATGCGCGCAGCGTTGCTGCTGCAACCCAAATCCTTGAGCAGCAGCGTGTAGTAGAGCTCCCACAATTGGCGCTCGGTAAGCCCGATGGCACGGCCGATGTGCATGCCGATCCAGCAGCAGCGGATGCAATGCCCTTCGGGCTGGCCCTCGGTGATGTCCAGCGCGTAACTCAAGGCACCCATCAGCTCCGAGAGTTTGATTCGAGCGTCGATGCGGCTGATGATCACCGGGTTGGCGTGTTGCATGGCGGCATTCTAGGGGTATTGGAAAATATTGCAAAGCATGGTGTGGCCGGAAATGTGACTTTTGTCCGGCGGCTGGTCGGGCCAACCGGTGCGCCGAAGCCGACACGGGATGCCGCGCTTGAAGCGCCCGGCGTACCTGTCAGGCCGGTGAAAGTGTCGCTGTCGCGACGGGGGTGGGCGAGAAAATTGGCGGGAATTAAAATATATTCCATAATAAACAATGGGTTATATGATTTTTCTGGACTGATCGTCAGGCGTTACGGTACTTTGATTAAACCCCACTTGCTTGATATAATGCGCGGCTATCGTTTTAAAGCGCGGGGCGCAAGAACACAAACGCGCTATCGCCTTTCGGTATTGTTCATATTGTTCATTTTCAGTATTGTTCATTATTGGCCTGATTAAGTTACCTGGAGCTACCGGCACTCATGACTACCGTCCGTATGAAAGAAAACGAGCCCTTTGAAGTTGCGCTGCGCCGTTTCAAGCGTACCGTTGAAAAAACCGGTCTGTTGACCGACTTGCGCGCGCGCGAGTTTTACGAAAAACCCACTGCCGAGCGCAAGCGCAAACTCGCCGCCGCCGTGAAGCGAACGCACAAGCGTCTGCGCTCGCAAACGCTGCCGCCCAAGATGTACTAACCACAGCCAGCCAGTTACGCCGTTGTAGTGAAGGGTGAGGGGTGAAGGCTAGTTCCTTCGCCCTTTTGCTTTTGTGCAATGCAGGAGCCGTCAATGCCGCTTAAAGACCAAATCTCCAATGATCTGAAAGATGCCATGCGGGCGGGGGATGCCCGCAAGCGCGATGCGATGCGCCTGCTCACCGCCGAAATGAAGCGTAAAGAAGTCGATGAGCGCGTGACGCTGACCGATGCCGATGTCGTCGCCATTATCGACAAAATGATCAAGCAGCGCCGTGACTCCATTACGCAATTCGAAAAGGGCGGGCGGCAGGATCTGGCCGATCACGAAAAATTCGAGTTGGGCGTGTTGCAGGTGTACATGCCGCAGGGCTTGTCGGGGGCGGAAATCGCCGACGCCATTGCAGCCTCCATCACGGAAAGTGGCGCCCAAGGCCCGTCCGATATGGGCAAGGTCATGGCGGTGCTAAAACCCAAGCTCGCCGGACGAGCGGATATGGCTAAAGTATCCGCGCTTGTAAAAGCCAAGCTCACGGGTTGAGTGAGGCAGGGTTAATTCGTAACTAATTGATTTAAAACGATTATTTTTATTCTCACCGCAGCCGGCCCTGCCGCAGCGGTGACGTGGCCTGCGCCTACCCGGTTGATCGGCTTGCCGAGTCGTTGGTTATACTGCACTGACTCGCCATGATCCCCCAGCCGTTCATCCAGGATTTACTGCATCGCGTCGATATCGTCGATGTGATCGACCGTCACGTGAAGCTGAAAAAAGCGGGCGCGAACTTTGCTGCCTGTTGCCCGTTTCACTCGGAAAAATCGCCGTCGTTTACGGTTAGCCCGACCAAGCAGTTTTATCACTGCTTTGGTTGCGGCGCGCATGGTACGGCCATCAGCTTTCTGATGGAGTATTCCGGTTTGGGCTTTGTCGAGGCGGTGAAAGACCTCGCGCAAAACCTCGGCATGGTGGTGCCCGAAGAACGCGGCGAGCAGGCCGAAAACTACCGGCGGCGCACCGAGAGCGAAGACGGTGAAGACCTGAATAGCGTGATGCTTACCGCTGCGCAGTATTATCGCGGCGCTCTGAAAGACGCGCCGCAGGCGATTGAGTATCTGAAAAAGCGCGGGCTTTCGGGCGACATCGCCAAGAAATTCGGCGTCGGTTATGCGCCGGACGGCTGGCAAAATCTGGAGCGCGCGTATCCGAACTATCAGTCGAGCGCGCTCACCACGGTGGGCTTGGTCAAGCAAAACGAGGAAGGTCGGCGCTACGATATTTTTCGTGACCGCATCATGTTTCCGATAGTCGATGTGAAGGGCAATGTCATCGGCTTCGGCGGTCGCGTGATGGGCGTAGGCGAACCAAAGTATTTGAATTCGCCGGAGACGCCGCTCTTTGAAAAAGGCCGCGAGCTCTACGGCCTGTATCAGGCGCGGCGTGCGATACGCGACGCTGGCCGCGCGCTTGTGGTCGAGGGCTACATGGATGTGGTGGCGCTGGCGCAGCACGGCATCGAATACGCCGTAGCGACGCTGGGCACTGCAACTACGCCCATGCACGTGCAAAAGCTGCTGCGGCAGACCGACGAAATTGTGTACTGTTTTGACGGCGACAACGCGGGCCGCCGCGCCGCGTGGCGCGCACTGGAAAACAGCTTGGGGCAATTGGCCGATGGCAAGCAAGTGCGCTTTCTGTTTTTGCCGCAGGGCGAAGACCCGGATAGCTATGTGCGTCAGCACGGCAAAGAAAACTTCGAGCAATTGCTGAACGACGCGATACCGCTGTCGCAATTTATGGTCAACGAGCTGTCGTCGCGCGTCGATCGCAGCACGTTCGAGGGCCGCGCGCGCCTGCTCGAAGACGCGAAGCCGCTGGTGAGGGAAATTGCCGCGCCGAAATTGTCACTGATGCTGCGCAAACAATTGGCCGATCTTGCCGGATTCACGCAGCAGGAACTTGATCGCGAGTTCGACATCAAAGCCCAGCCCGCGCGCGCACCCATGCAGCGGCGGCCACCGCCCGCGCAGCGCTCGATTGCGCAAACGGTCATTGAACTGCTGGTGTTGGACACGGCGTTTGGCGCGCAGGTTAATCGCACGGATTTGACACCGGGGTTTGGCGTGCCGGGCGTTGATCAAATGGCGTTGCGCGCGCTCGACCGTCTGCTGGAAGTGTTGGCGGGCGAACTGGGGAGCGGCGCGAAAAATGGTGCCAAGTCTCTGAATGCAGGCGAGTTTTTCAGAGGTACGGAATTTGGCGAACTGTTTGTGGCGGTTGAGGCGGGCATGTTACGTTGGCAGGAGCGTGGCTTGGCCGCAGAGGAATTCGCGGCTGAATTTACCGGTGCGTGGCGGCAGTTGCTGGACCGCATTCGCCGCGCGCGCATCACCACCCTGCTGGAGAAGTCAAAACAACAAGGTTGGAATGCTGAGGATCGGGAGCAATTTCTCCTTTTACAACAACAAGTTACCGCCGCACCACCGCGCTGACGCCGCGTGCGTTTTGCGTGAGTACTCGCTCACATTAAGGTATAATCCACGGTTACCTTAACGGTCTACGGCCGTGCTCGCGGAAGCAGTTCCGGGCGCGGCTTTTTTGCCCCGATTTTGTGTGTCAGTCATGCTTTAGTCGTGCTTCAATCAGCGTCATTTTTCAGCGGAAATTCACTCATGGCCAAACCCCCAAAAGCGTTGAAATCCTCTAAGCCCAAGAGCGTTTCCAAAGGTGTGACGGCTAAATCCAAAAGCAAATCCGTTGCAAAATCCACCAGCAAACACGTGGTAGCGCACAAGTCGCCCAAGGTGGCTAAGTTGGCTAAGGGTGCCAAAGCGGGCAAAGTCATGCAAAAAGGCAAGCTGGCCAAGCCCGTCAAAATGCCCAAGGTTTTGGCCAAGCCGCTAGCCAAAACCAAAGCGGCGAAATCCAAAACCGCTCATACCGTCAAGTCTGAAATAGGCGCTGCAAAGCTGACGAAAAAATCTGCTGTGGTGACCAAGGTGGACGATGCCAAGGTCAAAAAGCCGCCTAAAGCCGCAGATAAGCCACGCGCAGCCGGCAAGGAAAAGCCGCTGTCGGAGAAAGACGAGCGGTTGGCGAAACTCAAAGCCATAGCCGAGCAAATGGCCAAGGCCAAGGCGGGCATCGCGGCCGCGCCTGCGGTCACAGAAGTCCCGGTAGCTGTAGCGGGCAAGGATCCACGCAAAAAGCCGACACGGGGGTTGACGGCGAAAGAAAAAGCGCTGGTCAAGGAATTTGAGCGCCGTGAAATGTCCCCGGCCGATGCCGAAGCGCGCCGCAATCGCCTGAAAAACCTGATCATGCTCGGCAAGGAGCGCAACTACCTCACTTACGCCGAGATCAACGATCACTTGCCCGATGAAATGCTCGAAGCCGAGCAAATTGAAACCATCATCGGCATGATCAACGACATGGGCATTCTTGTTTACGACGAAGCGCCCGATGCTGAATCTTTGCTGATGTCGGACGCCACGCCGCCGGTTGCCGACGAGGAGGCCGCCGCCGAAGCCGAAGCCGCGCTGTCCACGGTCGATTCCGAGTTCGGACGCACTACCGACCCGGTGCGCATGTACATGCGCGAAATGGGCTCGGTGGAGTTGCTCACGCGCGAGGGCGAAATCGAAATCGCCAAGCGCATTGAAGACGGCTTGAAGCACATGGTGCAGGCGATTTCCGCCTGCCCGACCACCATCGCTGAAATTTTGGCGCTGGCCGACCGCATTGAAAAGGACGAAATTCGCGCCGACGAAGTGGTGGACGGCTTAATCGACCCGAACGCGCCGGAAGAAGAAGCCATACGCGCCATCAGTCATAACGCTGCCAGCGGTGCGAGTGACAATGACGAAGTATCGGAAAGCGACATTACGTCGGACGAAGACGAAGAAGTCGATGAAGCCGCCGCCGCCGCCGTGCAAACCGCCGACTTGCTGCGTTTGAAAACCGAGGCCGTGAAGCGCTTTGGGGTAATTCGCACACACTACAACCGCATGATGAAGGTGCTGGCCAAAAACGGCCCGCGCAGTCCGGCGTATCTCGAATCGCGCGAAGATATTTCCGGCGAGTTGATGAACATCCGCTTTTCCGCCAAACAGATTGAAGCCTTGTGCGACACCGTGCGCAAATTGGTGGAGGAAGTGCGTCGCCACGAGCGCAGCGTGCTCGACTTGTGCGTCAATAAGGCGAACATGCCGCGCACGCATTTCATCAAGGAATTCCCCGGCAAAGAAGTCAGCCTGCGCTGGGTCAAGGGCGAAATCGAGGGCAGCCATCCGTGGAGCGAAGTACTCGCGCGTTTTGAGCCGCACGTGATGGAACAGCAGCAAAAACTGCTGGATCTGCAAATCCGCGTCGGCTTGCCGATTAAAGACATCAAGGAAATCAATCGGCAGATGACCACCGGCGAAGCCAAGGCGCGCCGCGCCAAGCGCGATATGACCGAGGCCAACTTGCGCTTGGTGATTTCCATTGCCAAAAAATACACCAACCGCGGGCTGCAGTTCCTAGATTTGATTCAGGAAGGCAATATCGGTTTGATGAAAGCGGTGGACAAGTTCGAATATCGTCGCGGCTACAAGTTTTCGACGTATGCGACGTGGTGGATTCGTCAGGCGATCACGAGATCCATCGCGGATCAGGCGCGCACCATTCGCATTCCGGTGCACATGATCGAAACCATCAACAAGATGAACCGCATCTCGCGGCAGATTTTGCAGGAGACCGGTCTAGAGCCCGACCCCGCAACGCTCGCTGAAAAAATGGAAATGCCTGAGGAGAAAATCCGTAAAATCCTCAAAATTTCCAAAGAGCCGATTTCCATGGAAACCCCGATCGGCGACGATGATGATTCACACTTGGGCGACTTCATCGAAGATCAATCTACCATCGCGCCGAATGACGCGGCGGTGTTTGCCAGCCTGCGCGGCGTGACCAAAGATGTGCTCGATACGCTGACGCCGCGGGAAGCCAAAGTGCTGCGCATGCGCTTCGGCATTGAAATGAACACCGATCACACGCTGGAAGAAGTCGGCAAACAATTCGACGTCACGCGCGAGCGCATACGCCAGATTGAAGCCAAGGCGCTGCGTAAGCTGCGTCATCCATCGCGTTCGGAACGGTTGCGCAGCTTTTTGGATAACGAGAATTGATTTAGTTGGTTTAATTTGCATCGGGTGTGGCGCTGACTACTTTTGCTGTGCGCGTCACCGCGAAGATTTGATCGCGCCGCTTGAGCCACCAACTATAGGTGCGCGGTAGCAGGTCGTGATAGTTGGGCACACCCAAGTCGCGCGCGGCGTGTACTGTCCAGTAGGGGTCCCACAAAAATTCGCGCGCGATGCCGATTAAATCGGCGCTGCCTTCCTGCAGGATTTGCTCGGCCTGCTTGGCTTCAGTGATGAAGCCGACGGCGATAGTCGGAACATTCACTTCGGCGCGCACGCGCTGGGCGAACGGCACATGATAGCCCGGCGTACGCGGCACCAGCGCGGCAGAACCTGCGCCGCCGATGCCGCCGGATGAGGGCGTCACTACGGCGATGCCGCGCGCTTTGGCGGCGTGTGAGACGGCGATAGTGTCCTCCAGTGTCCAAGCCGGGCCACTGCCGTCCACGGCGGACAGTCGCAAAAACACCGGCTTGTCTTTCGGCCATACGGCACGCACCGCTTCGATGATATCCATGCAAAAGCGCATGCGGCCATTGAGATCGCCACCGTAAGCATCCGTGCGTTGATTGACCAGCGGCGATAAAAACTGATGAATCAAATAGCCGTGCGCGCCGTGAATTTCTACCACGTCGTAGCCTGCGTCGGCGGAACGCAGCGCCGCTTCGCGCCATGCCGCGACCTCTTCGGCGATTTCAGCGTGCGACAAGGCATGTGGCACGGGCGCGTCTTTACCGGCGGGCACAGCGCTGGATGACACATTGGTCCAGGGCGCTTCGCCCTGCGCGGCGTCCTCTGCCGTGAGCGGGCGGTAGCCCTCCCACGGCGGACGACCTGAACCTTTGCGCCCGCCGTGACCCAGTTGAATCGCGGGAACAGACCCGTGCGCGCGGATGAAATCATTAATGCGGCGATACTGCGCAAGGTGCTTGCTGTCGTAAATGCCGGCGCAGTGATACGACTTTTTGCCACGCTCAGTCACTGCAGTTTCTTCACAAAACACCAAGCCCGCACCGCCCATGGCGAACTGGCCCAGATGCACCAAGTGATAGTCGTTGGGGCCACCGTCACGCTCAGAGTGGTATTGACACATGGGTGAAACCAGCACGCGGTTGCGCAGCGTAATGCCGCCCAAGGTGATGGGCGTAAACAGCAGGGGCAGGGTGGGGTTTTGAGAGTTATCCATAACCAATTGATTTTATTGAGAAAAGTTATTCGCGCTGTGCAACGTCGTCGTAGCATCGGTCGTGGTGCTGACATCGTAAAATTGCCTTGCGTCAGCACATCACGCGAACGAATCGGTTCGCTATGCTCACCGACATCCTGACGAAGCTGAAGCGTTAGCGTTAGCGTTCGACGATTTTGTGGCCGCATGCCACCTGCGCAATAGCATCTGCGTACGTCGCGACTGTAGCGCAATCGTGCGTGCGTTGGTGTAGTCGGTGTTGCTCAAAGGCTGAAAAAGGTAGAATCACGCCCCTCGGGCCCTTAGCTCAGTTGGTTAGAGCAGCGGACTCATAATCCGTTGGTCGTTGGTTCAAGTCCAACAGGGCCCACCATCCCTTGTGTTTTTCCGCCTGCGTACCCTTTCTAGTTGGGGGTTCTCGCACGGCTTGCGGCTGCTTGACAGCCCGCCCCATCGTGCAGCCGCCCGCTCAATTTTGGCGGTTCGTGTTAGCCCATTCCGTTGACGTTTTTGGTCCGAAGTGTGACGCAGTTCACGCTTTGTGGGTGGCACGCCGCGCCCTAGCCAATTTGTTGTGAATTTACTGGGGGAATTCGCCTTAAGGCCATGATTTTGGACGATAATTCTATATTGGTCTTAGTGTGCCCATAGTTCGTCCGTTGTTCGTCCGTTACAGGGATGTGCGCCATGAAATTCATACGCTTGCCGGCAAATTTTCGGCATCACTTCTTTTATGGGGTCGTACCTCGTCCCGTGAGTTCGCGCACAAAACGCCGAAGATTCCCACCCTCATTTTTACCTCACCGTAACTTAACGCTTAAAGGAAATTCCATGAACGCAGCAGAAAAAGTGCTCTATCCGCCTGCGGCCATGACGGCCCCGGCAGCTCATTTACGCGGCGCCAGAAAAGGCAGGCGTCCCGTGTTCGCTACGATCATCAGGGCAGGCATGGCTGTGCTGGCTGCGGCTACGCTATTGATGCCTTGGGGCGCCGCACACGCCGTGGGTACGGTGGCCGGCACGACCATCAGTAACTCGGCCACGGCGACTTACAGTGTCGCTGGCGTTGCTGCTCCGGCGGTAGTGAGTTCGGTATCGATACGCGTCGATGAATTGATCAGCGTGCGCGTGACAGCGCCGGCAGCGCCCACCAGCGTCATCCCCGGTGATTTGAACAAGGTGCTGACCTTTACGGTAACCAATGTTGGCAACGGTACTGAGTCGTTCACCCTGGGGGCCAATCTCAATCCGGCGATTGTGGATCAGTTCAACCCGACACCCGGCAGCGCGGGGCAGTTGTTTCTCGATTCCAACGGCAACGGGCTTTATGATCCCGGCGTC
Organism: Burkholderiales bacterium; assembly: GCA_043743335.1. GTDB lineage: Bacteria > Pseudomonadota > Gammaproteobacteria > Burkholderiales > SG8-41 > UBA5216. The sequence goes on along the minus strand of JAYTWR010000135.1, from coordinate 28,053 downwards.
GATACCTTGATCCCGCCTGGCACGCCGGTGATTACGCTGAATGCGGATCAATCGGTGAAGGTGTTTCTCGTATCCAATATCCCGACACCATTGACCGACGGTGATCGGGGGATTGTCACGCTGAGCGTGGTATCGACAACGCCCGGCGCGGCGGCTGCGGCGCCGGGAACCATACTCCCGAATGCCGGTACGCCAGCGGTTGGTGTGCCCGGCATCGACGCCATCGTTGGCGTTGGGCCCGGGGGGGCAGCGGATTCCGGCTCGGACGATTCGGCCAACGGCACTTACATTGTTGCCGCAGTGACCGTGACGGTGAACAAGGTGGTGCTCAACGTGTTCAGCCCATTTGCACCGTTAGTTGCCATCGGCCCCTGTAACGTGCCAGGCCCGCCTGCGGGTTGTTCCGCATTCGTGCCCGGCACCGTGGTTCAGTATCAGGTCACGGTGACGGTCGCGGGCAATGGAACAGCGCAAACCGTGCAAATGACCGACGCCATCCCCGCCAATACAACGTACGTGCCGAACAGCATTCGCGTCAACTTCCCCACCGCGCCGGCCACCAGTGCACGCACCGATGTGGTGGACGGTGACAACGCCAGTTGCACCGGTTGCGGCAGTGCAACGGGCTCGGTCACGGTCGTTATCGGCAACGTCGTCGTCAACGGCGTCACACCGGTTGTGGCGAACGTCATCGACTACAAAGTCACCATTAACTAATTGCTTACTTAACGGAGGTATCCCCATGCAGAAAACGATACGAACCATCGCCGTGGCCAGCCTCGCCGGACTGTTGGCGGGCAACATGATGACCGCCCAAGCACAGACTGTGGAACTGGTCACCAAGGCCGAACGCGAGGTCGAGTTCATCGAAAAAGGCGTCAAGGTGAAAAAAGTGGCACCGGTGCAGAAAATGGTGCCGGGTGACGAGGTGCTTTACACCATCACCTACGCCAACAAGACGGTGAAGCCCGCAGAAAAAGTCACCGTCACCAATCCGGTGCCCAAGCACACGCGCTACAAAGACGGCAGTGCAGCAGGTGACGGTGCCGACATCACCTTTTCGGTGGACGACGGCAAAGTCTTTGCAACGCCGGGCCAGTTGACGATCGCGATTAAAGACAAGGCTGGCAAAGACATTACGCGCCCGGCGGTCGCGCAGGATTACACCCACATCCGCTGGGTACTCAAACAAAACGTTGCGCCCGGCCAATCCGGCTCCGTGCGCTTCAGGGCGGCTATCCAATGACGCCCACTCGTTCCGTACATGACCCAACAAAGATTTTTTGTTTTGCAGTTTCCGGTTTTTTGATTTTCGTTTTTTAGCTTAAGAGGTTCGCATCATGACGTTCAGTAAATCGCAAGAAAATGTTCATAAGTCATTGTTTTCATTTAGTTTTTTAATTAACCGCAAGGAGCAAGCCATGAACTATCGGAGTAGTTTGTATCGAAGTGTTCTTGCCGGCATCGCCATCATTGCCGGCTTGGGCCTTTTTGCAACACCCGCCCTGGCGCAATACCTGGCCAACGGCACCGTCACCCCGGGCGGCATTTCAGCCAATACCGACATCAACAATCAGGCGACGTTGAACTACGCCATTGCCGGTACGGGGCAGCCTGCCATCAACAGCAACACCACCACGTTCAAAGTGGATAACAAATTGAACGTGCAGGTGACCACGCTGGAGACCACCTTTGTCGCAGTGGCACCTAACGCGACCGGGCAAGTGACACGCTTTACCGTGCAAAACACCGGTAACGCGATCATGGATTTTCAGCTAACGCCGAACGGCGCACTGGCCAATGGGCAATCCGTCACGCTCAGTGGTACGCCCTATGCAGACTCCAACATCACGGCAGGATTTGACGCTACCGGGTGCGTCGCCCGGGTGGAAAGCGGCGCTACAGCCGGTTTCCAGGCACTGCAGGATACCGGCACCGCCATCGTGCAGTTGTCGCCCTTGTCTGCAGCGGTAACGGTCTACGTGGTTTGCACGATACCCAGTTCAGCGACGGCGACCAACCTGAACAACGCCGTGGTGTCGTTGACCGCGATTACCTCTAACTTTAATAGCTGCGCCACCGCGTGTGTCAACACGACACAGGCCGCTACCGATACCGCCGGCGTAGACTTTGTATTTGCCGATGCCGCCGGTAGTGACGACGCCATTACCGACGGCAGGCACTCTGCGCGCGCGGTGTATCAAGTGGCTGCTGCGGTGATTACGGTGACCAAATCGGTGAGTTTGATTTGCGACCCGTTGAACGGCAACACCACCCCGAAAAACATTCCGGGTGCGTACGTGCAATATGAAATTACCATCGCCAACGCACCCGGCGCGGCCCCCGCCACACTGACGACTATCGGTGACACGCTGAGCACCTTCACCACGTTTGATTCAAACTTGCGTACGGGCGTTGGTGGTGTGGCACCGGACAAATGCGTGACATCGCCGGCAGCCAGTGCGCTCGGCTCGGGTTTCCGGCTGCGGTGTACCGGAACGACGCGCGCCGCCGGTGCGGGCACTTGCGCCAATGCGGGCGGCCAGTTCTTTACCACCGCTGCGGATACTGACGGCATGAACTTCTCCGCCGGTGCGGTGAACGTCACCTTTGGCGCAGTTGCAGGCGCACAAGCGTTGCCGCTGGAAGGCACGGTAACCGCCGGGCCGCCTTGCACCAGCGCGGGCGCGGGCAACTACTGCGCCGGTGAATTGCGTGGTGGCGAGTCGGTAATTATTCGCTTTAACGCCGTCATCAACTGATAGTGCGAGCGTAAGCAAGCGACTCCGCTGACAGCGGCATGCACGCCCTGATCGCACGGTACTGGCAGGCACTGGTTCTGCTCTGTGTGACACTCGTTTCGGGTGTCGCAGGGGCAGCCACGCCTGTGGGGACCGTCATCACCAACACCGCCACGGTGACGTGGAAGTTGGGGGCGAGCACGCTGAATGTCAGTGCGTCAGTGCCAGTCACCGTCACGCCGTATACCACGGGACTGTCTGATTTGGCTGTAAGTTTGACCGGGCCAGCGCAAGTGGCGCCCGGCGCTGCAATCATTTGGAAAGCCATAGCCGGTAACGTGGGTCCGCAACCGGCGAACGGCGCGCAAGTGACGATACTGGTGCCGCCGGGGGTGACTAACATCAACGTCGGCGGCATTGCTTGTGTCGTATTAACGACCGGTGCGTGCGGCACCGTGACCGTGGGGGTTGCTACCCCGGCTGGCACGCCCGTGACCGTACTTTTGCCTAACCTGCCGGTAGGCGGCCGCGTGGAAATTACGCTACGCGGCACGGCACCGGCAGCATTAGGGTTTATTACCAATCAGGCGCAGGTATCGATCGCGGGTGTGGTCGATCCAACGCCACCAGACAATTTGGCTACGGTGCAGACGCAAATTCTGCCCGGTGCCGCCAACACCGGATCGCTCTCGGGCCGCGTGTGGCTGGATTTAAATCACGACCGCGTGTTTAATGCCGGCGAGTTCCTGTTCGAGGGCTTTGTCGTTCGTATTTACGATGCCGCCGGCACGACAGTGGTCAAGCAGGCGACGACCAATGCCAACGGCGCGTATTCCGTAGCGGGCTTGCCCGCCGGGGTGAATTACCAGATCGAGTTTCGTGATCGCGCGGGTAACGTAGTATTCGGCTTGCCGGTAACGTCCGAAACCGTAGGTGTGGGCAGCTTTGCCAGCACCACCACGTGCGCAGCGCTGGCAGCGACGAGTGCTGCGAATTTTGTGACGCCGTTCATGGCAGGCAATTGCTATAGCCTGACCAAAGGCGGTTCTACTGCCCAAGTGCAGCGTACCGGTCGCACCGTGATATTTTTGCAGGCGGGCGACAATGTGATCGAACAAAGTCTGCCGCTTGATCCGTCGGGCGTGGTGTATGACTCGGTTTCGCGCCAGCCGATTGCCGGTGCCACGGTCACCTTCAACGGCCCGGCGGGCTTCGATCCGGCGCAGCATTTGCTGGGCGGCGCAGCGAACCAGAGCCAAGTGACCGGCACCGACGGGTTTTATCAGTTCTTGTTGGTGGGCGGCGCACCGGCCGGGATCTACACGCTCACCGTGACGCCGCCCGCAGGGTATACCTCGCCCTCGCAGATTGCGCCCGCAGCAATGCTGGATCCTACCGGCCTTGGCACTGGCGGCGTCTATCTGGTGCAGGCGCAAGCCACCGCGCCGACGGGCGCACAACCGACGATTTACCATCTGGCGTTTAACCTCACGCTGGGTGACCCCAATGTGATTAACAATCACATACCGCTGGATCCGCCGGCACCGGTTGCGACACTGATATTGACCAAAATTGCCAGCAAACCGGTCGCCGCCGTCGGTGACTTTGTGCAGTACCAGTTGGCGTTGTCGAATCCGAACAAGGTTCCTGTCACAGGCGTGACGGTGAGCGATCGTTTGCCGCCGGGCTTCCGCTATCGTTCCGGCACGGCAACCGTGGGCGGTGTGGTGGTGGCAAACCCGGCGATTTCCGCCGATGGCCGCACGTTAACCTTCACCATCGGCACATTGGCTGCCGCAGAAGCGCGTGACATTCGTTACGTCACCGAGATCACGGCGGGCGCGACCTTGGGCGACGCGGTCAATAGTGCGCAGGCGGCGGGCGCTGGCGGCGCACGCTCGCTCAACGCGCGTGCCGTGATTAAGGTGAAGGAAGACTTGTTCCGCAGCCGCACGATATTGCTGGGCCGCGTGATTGAAGTCGGCAACAGCGGCCCGAAACTCGCGCAGGGCGCGGGCACTGCCAGCGACGCGCCGACGGTTTCCAGCAGCGCCGCCGGCTTGTGCAATCCGGAGCAGCACTTGGGTAAGGGTGTCGAGGGCGCGCGTATTTTTATGGAAGACGGCACCTACATCCGCACCGACAAAGAAGGCAAGTGGCACATCGAGGGCGTGAAGCCCGGCACGCACGTGGTGCAACTGGATGTGAAGTCGCTACCCGACGGCTACGAGCCGGTGCTGTGCGAGGACAACACCCGCCATGCGGGCCGCGCGTATTCGCAATTCGTCAACGTGCGCGGCGGCACGCTGTGGCGTGCGGATTTTTACGTGCGCAACACGGGCAAGAGCAGCGCCGCCTATGAAGCGGGTCACCGCCTGTTGGTGAAGCCCCTGAGCGACGGCGTTCAGGCAACGCTCGAACTGAAAGGCGTGACTGCTGGTGCGCGCAACCTCTCGGCCACCATCGCTGTGCCCAAGGGCTTGACCTATGTGCCCGGAAGCGCACGCATGAACGGAGCCGCTTTCGCAGAGCCGCAGGTGAACGACGACATGCTGGTATTTCGTGCGGGCGATGTCAGTGGCAAGTGGACCAAGACGCTGGTGTTTGAACTCGCCGGGGCGACCGGGGTAGGCATGACACTGCAAGCCATGAGCCAGTTGCAGAGCGCGGATGGGGAGATGCGGCGCTTGCCACCAGTCAATTTGGCGCTGGATGCGTTACGCGAGGCGTCTTTGACGATAGCCAGCGACCCACAAATAATTCAATATTATCAAATAGTTAAGTCAACCTCCTCAGCGGCATCTGCCGCTGCTACACCGCCTGCCACCGGTGCTGCGGTGGAAAAACCCGGTGCCAACCCGGTGGCGGCACAGCCCAGTGTCGGGAATCTGAATATTTACGCGCCGGGTGCCGAGAAATTCGATGCGGTGTGGCTGGGCAGTGCGCAGCCCGGTTTGGAAATCGCCTTTCCGCCGGAGAATTTCAATCCGGGTATCGATGCGACCAAGATTTTCGTCAAGCACGACAAATCGCACAAGGTGGCAGTGACCATGAACGGCGTGCCGGTGCACGCCCTGAACTACGACGGTAACGAACAGAACTCGGTGAATGGCCTGCAATTGTCGCGGTGGGGCGGCGTGGGCTTGAAAGGCGGTCTCAACAAAATTGTCGCCACGACGACGGACGAATCCGGTAAGGCCGTGGGCCGCGCAGAGCGTCTGGTGCACTTCTCGGGTGCGGGCGTGGAAGGGCGCTTTGTCAATGAAGCTTCTATGCTGATCGCCGACGGACGTAGCGCGCCCGTGATCGCGGTGCGCATTTTTGATCGTGACGGCAAGCCGGTGCGCCACGGGGTTGAGGGTGAGCTGGCGGTGTCGGCACCGTACCAGTCGCTGGAAGTGGTGCAGCGCCTTGATTCGCGTCCGTTGCTCAATGCCGGTGACAACAAGGCGCGCTGGCGCGTGACCGAAGACGGGCTGGCGCTGATCAAACTGCAACCGACCACCACATCGGGCGAAGTGGTGCTGACGTTTAACTTCCCGGATCGTCCGCCGCAACTGATCCGCGCTTGGCTAAAACCGGAATTGCGCGAGTGGATTTTGGTGGGCTTGGGCGAAGGTACCATCGGTCAGCGCAAGCTGGCCGGCGCGCTGGAAAACATTCCCGCAGACTTGGCCGACGACAAGTTGTGGAAAGACGGCCGCGTGGCGTTCTATGCCAAGGGCCAAGTCACCGGCGACTTCCTTGTGACCATGGCCTACGATACCGACAAGCCACGCAATCGCTTGGGTGGCATCGGTGGCATCGGTGGTATCGGTGGCGGCGGACAAGGCGGTTTGTTGCAGGGCTTTGACCGCAAGCAGTTTTACACCATCTACGGTGATACCACGAGCTTGCAGCGCGATGCCCCCAGCAGCCGCAAGTTGTATCTGAAAATCGAGAAGAGTCAGTGGTATGCGCTGTTCGGTGACTTTGATACCGGCATGACGGTGACCGAGCTGTCGCGCTACTCGCGCACGCTGAACGGCGTGAAAAGCGAGTTCCGTGGCCAGAACCTGTCGTACACCGCGTTTGCCACGCAGACCGCGCAAGCGTTCGTCAAGGATGAGCTGCGGCCCGATGGTACGTCCGGGTACTACCGTCTTACGCGCGGCAACATCATTGCGGGCACGGACAAAGTCACCGTGGAAACCCGCGACCGCTTCCGCAACGAAGTGATTGTCAAGAGCGAGCCGGTGAGCCGTGGTATCGATTACGACATCGATTACAACCTGGGCACGCTTATTTTCCGCAAGGCGATCACCGGCAAAGATCAAAACTTCAATCCCATGTACATCATCGTGGATTACGAATCCGCAGATATCAACCGCGACGAGCGCGTCACCGCGGGCGGGCGGGTGGCATTGCGCACCAACGACGGCAAGGCGGAAGTGGGTGTGAGCGCGGTGCATGAAGGCACGCTCGGCGCGCGCGGCGATTTGAAGGGCGTTGATGCTACGGTGCAGATCGACGACAAAACGAAACTGCGCGCCGAATACGCGCAGAGTAGCCGCGAAACAGCGGGTGTCACGCAGTCGGGCAATGCTTACGTAGTCGAAGTACGCCGTCAGGATGCCCAAGTGGCCGCCACCGCCTATGTGCGCGGTCAGCAGGGCGCATTTGGCTTGGGTCAGCAGGCGGCGGCGCAATCCGGCACGACCAAGGTGGGCGGCGATGTGGCGGTGAAAGTGAATCCTGAAGTCAGCATCAACGCGCGCGCCCTGCATGAGCGTAGCGACACCGCCGGCGCACAGGCCGAGCGTTCGCAGGTGGAAGCGCGCGCGGTGCTGAACAAGCCCGACTATAGCGCCTATGCTGGCGGGCGCATCGTGCGCGACCAGACCGCCACCGGCGACACGCTGCATTCCAACCAGATCGTGGCCGGCGGCAGTAAGAAGCTGATGGATAACCGGCTCACCCTGCGCGTCGATGCCGAGTTCAACGTCAGCGGTAGCAGCAGTAGCCATAGCGCTGATTTCCCGCACCGCGTGCGCGCGGGCGTCGATTACAAGGTGACAGACAAGCTGTCGTTGTTCCTCGATCAGGCGCTGACCTTCGGCGGCGCGTCGGATACGGCGACCACGCGTATCGGCACCAAATCCAAGCCTTGGGAAGGCGCCGAAAATGCGAGCTCGCTCAACGTGCTGCAAACGCCCGACGGTCCGGCGATTTCCACCACCAGCAGCATGACGCAATCTATCAAGCTGACCCCTGCGTTGACGGTGAACGCGGGCATGGACCGCACCCACACCATGCGCAAGCCCGCCCCCGCGCAACTGAACGCGAATGTGCCGGCGGCGCAGGGTGCCAACGCTACGGCGGGCGCAGCCGCGCAAAGCGTGTTGCCGCCGGTGGGCATTGCCGCGCCGCCGGTGGAGGATTACACCGCCGTGTTTGCGGGTGCGGCATGGAGTCAGGGGCCGTGGGGTGCCACGGCGCGCGCCGAGTACCGTCATGGCGATACCACCGACAGAATCAACGTCGCGGCCAGCGTGCATCGCGACATCAAGTCCGGCCAGGCGTTGGCCGCCACCGCGCTGTATACCAACAGCAAAGGTGCGGCCAGCGGCGACAACAAGGCGCTGGATTTGCGCCTGAGCTATGCCTTCCGCCCCATCGACAGCCTATGGATTGTGTTGAGCCGCCTCGACTACATTCAAGAAGAATCCAGCGCCACCGGCGGCAGCCGCAGTCGCCGTCTGGTGATGAACAACAACGTCAATTACCAGTTCAACCGCAGCACGCAGATTGCCTTCCAATACGGTGCGAAATACGTGTTCGACAACTTTGACCGCACCAGTGCGGCGGGCTTCACCGATTTGTATGGTGTTGAAGTGCGGCACGATCTCGGCAACCGCTTCGACATCGGCGCGCATGCGTCGCTGCTGAGTTCGCATCAGTCGCATACCCATACCGAGTCGTACGGTGCGTCGGTGGGTTTCTCGCCCGTGACCAATTTTTGGCTAGGCGTGGGTTACAACTTCGCGGGCTTTCGCGATCGTGATTTCACCAGCGCCAATGCCACGGCCAAGGGCTGGTATTTGTATCTGCGCATGAAGGCCGATCAGGGCGAGAAGGATTCCAAAGGGACATCGAAGGTGAAGTTTGAGGAGGTTGCACGTTGATGGCGAACCCATTACGTTCTCTGCGGCGGGGCCTGTCTGCGGTTACGCAGCGCTTGGGCAATGCAGCGCGCACGTTTGCAGGGTGCGCGGCATTGGCCTTGTTCATGTCGCTGCACAGCATGGCGGCGCACGCAGCATTCTCGATGACCCCCACGTCCTCACCGCTGTTCTATACCGATACCAGCGTGTTGCCGAATCTGGTTTGTAACTACCAATCGTTTGATGTCACCAGCACCACGGCCGTAACCGATGCGTGGGTAAGCATCGGCAGCTTTACCGGTCCGCTGGCACTGGGTGGCGGTGATGACGGCAAGTATCACTTGGGCGCTTTCACGGCGGGGCAAACCAAGGCGGCGTTCTTTTACGTTTGCTCTTCGTTTACCGGCAGCACGTCATCCGGCGGATATAGCGTAGCCATTTTTGACCGGGATCCCGCGCTGGCCGGCCCGGTCACATTGGGTGGGCCGACCGGCTTTTCGGTGAGCATCGATAATTCGGTCATTCAGGCTAACACCAATGTCGTCAACGTTATTTTCTCAGGCCCCAATCCCGGGACGCTCGGCGGCATTATCACCATGACGGTCTCGGGGGATACCGGTAACCTCGGCAATGCGCCCGGCCCGAACGGGCCATTGGCGTTCACGCCGGCGGCGTACGCCAACTGGCGCGCAGACGCGTATGAACTCATCGGCTCCAATATCACCTTGTCCGGCGGTAATTCTGGATCGTTCGACAATACCCTTTTCCTCCCGACTTTAAGCAGTGGTTCAACGACCGCCTACACGGTCACGTATTACTTCCGGGCGATATCCACAACCTCCACCACAACGTCGTTGTCTCCGGTCGGGTATATCGCGAGCGGTGCCCAAATCAAGCATACCAGCACGACCAGCGGGGCTTACGGCAATTTGCTGGCCATTGAGCCCGCCAGCAATACCTTGCTGATGTCGAAATTGGTCAGCGCCGCAACCCTGCCGGCGCAAGGCGGGCGTGTCACCTACACCCTGCGCGTCACCAATAGCGGTGCCGTGGCCATCGCGCTGGACAGCTTTGTCGATACCCTGCCGGTGGGCGCAAGCTATGTCAATGGTTCGTCCTCCTTCGGCGGCAGCGCCATAGCCGATCCGTTTGTGAACGCCGGCACACGGGTCTGGTCGGGAACCTTTACCGTGCCGGCGGGCAGCACTCGCGATCTCATTTTCCAAGCCGACTTACCCGCGACGCCGGGCACGTACGTCAACTCGGCCACCGGGCGCGTTGGCACCACGATCATCGACGCCACGTTATCGACTACGGACAACGTGCCGGCGACCGCGACCACCGTGGTGTTACAGGCGCCCGTCGTCGCCAAATCGTTTACGCCCTCGGCCCTGGTGGTCAACGGCGTGAGTGTGCTGACGCTCACGCTCAGTAATCCCAACGCCGCGCAAACCTTGAATGGCGTCGCCATTTCCGACACCTTCCCCAGCGGTTTGGTGACCGCAGCCACCCCCAACGCCGCTACCACTTGCAGCGGCGGCACGTTGGCCAGTGCCTCGGGCAGCATCGCCATCAGCGGGGTCACGCTGGCGGCGGGCGCAAGTTGCACCGTGACGATAAATGTGACTTCGGCCGCGCAAGGCGCTTATGCCAATACCACCGGCACAGTCAGTTCCTCCAATGGCGGCACAGGCAATACCGCTGGCGCAACGGTGACACTCACCACGTTGCCCACCATCAGCAAATCCTTTTCTGCTGCGACGATCCCGGTCAACGGTACGGCAACGTTGAGCGTGACTCTCACCAACAACGGCATTTCAGCGCTGAGCACGGTGGCGTTTACCGATACCTACCCGGCTGGGCTGGTCAATGCCGCTACGCCCAACCTCAGTAATCCAACCTGCGGCGGCACCGCCACTGCGGCGGCAGGCGGCGGATCGTTGTCGCTTAGCGGCGGCGCCATTGCGGTTGGTGCATCCTGTACCATCACCGTCAGCGTAACCTCGGCTGTGGCCGGCGTCTACAACAATGCCACCAGCGGGGTGGCTTCCAATCTGGCGACCGGGCCGGTCAGTAATACCGCTACGCTCACCGTGCTGAGTCCGCCGCAAGTGGCCAAGGCTTTCAATCCGGCCACGATTGGCAAGGGCCAGAGTTCGCTGTTGACCATTACGCTGAGTAACGCCAGCACGGTGGCGATCTCCGGGGTGGCGTTTACCGACACGTATTCAACGAATATGGTGAATGCGGCCTCGCCCGGCGCGGGCACCACCTGTGGCGGTACAGTCAGCGCGACGGGCGGGGGCGGATCAGTCGCTTTGTCGGGCGGCACGATCCCCGCCAGTGGCAGTTGTACCGTCACGGTGACAGTGACCTCGAACGTGGTGAACACCACGCCAGGCTACGTGAATTCCATCCCTATCGGCGGTGTGACTTCCGCCAATGCAGGCAGCAATACGGTCGCGGGCGCGGCGACTTTGATTGTCAACGCCACGCCGACCATAGCCAAGGCGTTTACCGTGGATACCACGACTGGCATCACCACGATGACGCTGACCCTCACCAACAATCACACGGCGGGCATTAGCGGGCTGTCGTTCTCGGACACGTTCCCCGCTGGCATGCTGGTCGATACCACGCCCTCTCTCACTAATACCTGCGGCGGCACGGTGACCGGGGCGACGTCGGGCACCACCACGCTCGCGCTAAGTGGAGGTGCCATTGCCGGGGCATCGCCGGCCAGTTGCGTCATTTCGGTACGGGTGGCGATTAACGCCGGCGGGGTGTACAACAACCAGACGACAGGCGTGAGTTTGACCGGGCCATTTACCGGCACTGGCTCGCTGAGCAATGTGGCAACCTTAATTGCGCCCATCGTGACCAAGACCTTCACGCCCAATACCGTGGGGCCGAACGACATCAGCCGCATGGAAATCAAGATCACCAACCCGTCCGGCACGGTGGCGTTGAGCAGTCTGGCGATAGCGGACAGCTACCCCGCCGGTGTCACCAATACCGGCACGTTCATGGTCAATGCACCCACCCCCAACCTGACCAATGCCTGCGGCGGCACCGCAACGGCCACTGCCGGTGCCAGCTCACTCACGCTCACCGGCGGCGCACTGGGCGCAGGTCTGTCGTGCATCATCGCGGTGGATGCGCGCGCCAATCCGGCCAGCCCTGATACCTATTACAACAAGACCGGTACCGTGCGCTCGGCGCAGGGCATCGGCGGCACGGCGGCTGACGCCTTGTATATTGTCAACAAGCCGACCATTACCAAGTCCTTCCTGACCACACCGGTCACATTGTCAGGCGGGACGGCTACCTCGGTCATGCGCATACGCGTTGAAAGCAATGCCACGGTCACCCTTAACGGGATATCGTTTACCGATACGTTTCCCACCAGCCCTAGCCAGATGCGTTACGTCAATACCGTATCCAACGGCTGTGGCGGCACGCTGACGGATCAAGCGGGCGCGGCCTTGGTCGCCAACACCAGCACCGGCATCAGATTGAGCGGCGTCACGATGATTGCCGGTGCGGTTTGCGTATTGGATGTCACGGTTTCGGTGCCCGCCGCGGGTGCTTACAACAACCAGACCACGGGCGCGACTTCTACGACCAGCGGCTTTATCTCGCCGGGACCCGTCAGCAACGTTGCCACACTGGTAGCAAATCTGGCCACACCCACGGCGGTGAAATCATTTTCGGCGGCGCAGTTTCCGCAAAACGGCGTGGTTACGCTAACCATCACACTCACCAATTCCAACACGGCGGCGGTAACGGGTGTGACGTTTAGCGACACCTATCCGGGTACGATGGTCAATGCGGCCACGCCCGCGCTGACAAATACCTGTGGCGGCAGCGCGACGGCCGCCGCTGGCGCGGCCACTTTGTCGCTTGCGGCAGGCACGATTCCGGCATCGGGCTCGTGCACGCTGACGGTGGCTGTGACCGCAACGGCGGCCGGTGCGCTGGTCAACTCGACGGGCGCAATCACCACGGGTAACGCCGGTACCGTTGCCGCCGTGAGCGCCAACGTCACGGTCATCGGCCTGCCCGCGCTGACGTTTACCAAGAGCGTGGTGACGCTGTGCGATCCGTTCAATTTCAACACCAATCCCAAGGCGATTCCCGGCGCTTACATGCGCTATGAAATCATTATTGCCAATGGCGGTGGTGCCGCAGGTTCGGCGACGCTCAGCACACTGGGCGACATGCTGGACTTGAACCTGAATTTCGACGCTGATCTGCGTACGGGCAGCGCCAGCGCGTGCGCAGCTTCCAGCCCGGAAAATGCCCTGCTCAAAGGGTTCAGGCTGGTTTGCAGCGGAACCACACGCACCTCGTGTGCGAGTCCGGTCTATTACACGTCCGCCGCCGATACGGATGCGATGGGGATAACCGGATCGTCGATCACGCTCACGTTTGGCGACGGCCCTACGGGTACGAAGGCGCTGCCGACGGAAACCGGCTACACGCCCGGCGAACTCAAGCCCGGCGAATCCGTCACGATTCGCTTCAATACCATCGTTAAGTAAGCGCAGCACAGGCCGCCCGCGTGGGCGGTTTTTCTATACAATTCGTCAGCAGAAATTGCCGTCATCATCACGACTGCGCCGCGCGCCTGCCGCGCCTTCGATGTCCCGATTAAAAAATATCAAATTAAATCAAGGAGTTACACTATGCCTCACGCGATACGTATTCATGAAAACGGTGGTCCCGAAGTATTGAAATGGGAAGAGGTCACCGTGGGCAACCCCGGTCCCGGCGAAGTGCGCGTACGCAATACTGCGATCGGCCTGAATTTTATTGATACCTATCAGCGTTCAGGTTTGTATCCGCTGCCCATGCCGCTGACCATGGGATCCGAAGGTGCGGGCGTGGTAGAAGCCGTTGGCCCGAAGGTGACGGGGTTGAAGAAAGGCGACCGCGTGGCGTATGCAGGCCCCATCGGTGCGTATGCCGAAGTGCTCATGCGCCCGGCGGCGCGGTTGGTGAAAATCCCTGCCGGCGTGACTGACAAAACCGCTGCCGCGATGATGTTGAAGGGCATGACAGCGTGGTACCTGCTGCGCCGCACTTACAAAGTGAAAAAGGGCGACACGATTTTGGTGCATGCAGCCGCCGGTGGCGTAGGCCTGATTTTATGCCAATGGGCCAAGCACTTGGGTGCCACGGTGATTGGCACCGTCGGCAGCGACGCCAAAGTGGCGGTTGCCAAAAAAGCGGGTTGCAAGCATGTGATTGTCGCCAGCCGTGAAAAAATTGCCGAGCGTGTGCGCGCCATCACCAAGGGCGCTGGCGTGCCAGTGGTGTATGACGGTATCGGCAAAGATACTTTCATGGATTCGCTTGATAGCCTAGCACCGCTGGGCATGATGGCGAGCTTTGGTAATGCCTCGGGCGCGGTGCCGCCGGTCAACATTGGCATCCTCGCGCAGAAAGGCTCGCTGTTCCTCACGCGGCCTACGTTGGGCAATTACACCGCGTCGCGCAAAGATTTGGAAACGGCCGCGCGCGATTTGTTCGCCGTGGTCAAAAAAGGCGCAGTGAAAATTTCCATTAACCAAACTTACGCCCTGCGCGATGCGGCGCAAGCGCACCGTGATCTGGAAAGCCGCAAGACCACGGGCTCCACGGTGCTGCTGCCCTGATGCGTTCAGGGGCTGCACGGGGGTGGGCGGCAGCCTGCGTGGTGGGCATAACGATAACGCCGCTGGTGACGGCTGTGCATGCCCAGACGCCGCCGCCAGCGCAAGCGCAGAAGCCCGTCCCGGTGGAGGAGCGTTCGTCGGGCGCAGCGCCGTCGTTGCTGATGCAACAGCAACGCGCGAGTATTCACTATCGTGATGCCACTCAAGCGGCGTTCGAGACCCAGCTCGCCGAGCAGGATGTGCTGAATACACAGGACACCTACAACGCCGCGCGTGAACGAGCGGATTTGGCCAAGGCTGAACTCGACAAGGCGCTCAAGGCGCGCGACGCTGCCAAAGCCAAAGAGGCCGCCGCGCGCAAGCGCTACGATGAGGCGTTGAACGCGGAAAATCGCTGAACCGCTCTGAGTTGCTCTGAATTGCCTTGAATTGCCTTGAATTGCCTTGAATTGCCCTGAGTTGCCAACCAGTCGGTTTATAAATTAACCTTTAAAATCAATATGTTACCTATGGACAACCTGCCGCCACCGCCTGCGGGTGCGCCGCTGGCGCTGCTCAAAGGCGTGACGGTGCTCGACCTCACGACCTCCATCGCCGGCCCGTATGCGGCGATGATGCTGGGCGATATGGGCGCGGAGGTCATCAAAATCGAGCGACCCGGCAAGGGCGACGATTGCCGTGCGTGGGGCCCGCCGTGGCTCGATGGTGAATCGCTGTGGTTCATGAGTGTGAACCGCAACAAGCAAAGCGTGACGCTCGACTACACCACGGACGCGGGCCGCGCAGTACTGCATGATCTGGTGAAGCAGTGTGATGTGGTGATCATCAATCTCACCGATCGCGTGCAGAAGAAGCTCGGCGTCGATTACGCTGCGCTGTCGGCACAGAAAGCGGACATTGTGCATTTGTCGCTGTCTGGCTTTGGTCTCACCGGCGCCCGCAAGGATTTCCCCTGCTACGACCTGATCGCCGAGGGCTACAGCAGCGTGATGGAGTTAACCGGCGAGGCCGAAACGCCGCCGCAAAAAGTCGGCACACCCGCAGCCGATTTGATTGCGGGTATGGATTCTGCCTACGCCATACTCGCCGCGCTGTTCGACCGCGATCGTAAAGGTGGCAGCGGCAAGGGCCACAAGCTCGACATCAGCATGATCGACAGCATGACGCGGTTTATGTCGCCGCGCATCGTGCCGTATTTGGGTGGTGGCCCGCTGCCGCAACGCACCGGCGCGCGCGACAGCGTGATCTCGGTGTATCAAGTGTTTGAAACCCGCGACCGGCCCATCACACTCGGGTTGGGCAACGACGGCATTTTCAAACGCTTCTGGCAGGCCGTGGGCGAGGCCTCCGTCGCTGACGATCCGCGGTATGCCAGCAACGCGCAGCGCGTCGCCGTGCGCGCCGAGATCATCGACAAAATTCAAGCGGCGTTGAAAACACAAAGCCGCGACTACTGGCTGAAAAAATTCGTCGAACATAACGTGCCCGCCGGGCCGGTAAACAGCGCTGCGGAAGTAGCGAACGATCCCGAGTTGATCGCGCGCGGTTTGTTTTACACCGCCACCGATGGCGCACGCAAAATCCCCCAAGTGGGTTTGGGCATTGCCGTGGACGACAACAACCGCACTTGGCGCAGCGCACCGCCACGGCTGGGCGAGCACAACGAGGCCGTGCTCGGCAAGCTGCTGGGTTACGATACGGCCAAAATTGCGCAATTGAAAACGCAGAAGGTTATTTAAAATGTCTTTTAAAACAATACTGTACGAAGAAGATGGGGCAATCGGCTGGCTCACGCTGAATCGCCCCGACGACGGCAATATGTTCACCGCCGAGATGTGCCATGAAATCCGCGATTGCATCAACGACATTCGCCTTGAAACCCGCACGCGCGTGTTGGTGATCACGGGCGCGGGCGACAAGTTTTTCTGCATCGGTGGACGCAAAGATGGTCTCGAAGACACCACGCTCTACGCCGGCATGCTGCCCACGCTGGAAATTTACGAGTCACTTGAACGTCTGCAAAAGCCGGTGATTGCGATGGTCAACGGCTATGCCGTCGGCGGTGGCCAAGTGTTGCAGGTGATGTGCGACATCACGGTGGCCAAAGAAAGCGCCGTGTTCCGTCAGGTCGGCCCGATGATGGGCAGCTTCGACGCGGGCTACGGCACTTGGTATCTCGAAGACCTGGTGGGCAAGAAAAAAGCCAAAGAAATGTGGTTCGCCAACCCGCGTATTTCTGCTAAAGAAGCGCTGGAAATCGGCCTCATCAACAAGGTTGTCCCAGACGATAAGCTCAAGGCCGAAACCCGCAAGATGGCGCTGGAAATTGCTGATCGCGGCGCGTTTGCGCTGGCGTCACTCAAAGCGGCGTTTACTGCACGGCATACCGGTGTGTCGGGGCTGGCGCGCGTGTCGCATGACCTGTTGCTGCGGCTTTACCTCGATAGCGATGAATCCAAGGAGCTGGGCGCATCGTTCCGTGGCAAACGCAAGCCGGATACAGACAAGTTTGGGCATTGATTTCTGCTGGCTATGCTGCTGACACTCCATAACCCCCGCACCGCCCGCCGTTACTACGACGCCGCATGGTGGTGTGCTGAAACCCTGTACGCGTTGCTCGTGCATCATGCCCAAGTGCGTCCTCAGGCTTACGCCTTGCGGGATAGCCGTCATCGCCTGACGTGGGCGCAGTTGCAGCACTGGGTCGATGCGCTCGCGGGTGACATGCACGCTGCAGGCATCAAGCGTGGTCAGCGCGTTTCCGTATGGTTGCCCAATCGCGTTGAAGCAGTGGTGGTGTTTCTGGCGTGCTCACGAAACGGCTACGTGTGCAACCCGTCGCTGCATCAAAACTACACCGTGGGCGAAATCGTTACGCTGATGGCGCGCATCCAGAGCGCCGCGCTGTTCACCCAAGCGGATTACGGGGCGGACGCCAACAAAGTGGATGTGTTTGAGGCCGTCAAGGGTTTGTCGGGCTTAAAGCGCGTGTACCGTATGGATAGTAGTGACTTCCCCGAGCTCGGCGCGCCGCCAGTCGCCAGTGCGCCCGCCCCTGACGATGATCCCGACAAGATTGTTTATCTCGCGTTTACGTCCGGCACTACCGGCATGCCCAAGGGGGTTCTGCACTCGGATAACACGCTGCTCGCCAATGGCCGCGCCATGGTGCACGACTGGCATCACGACGACCAAACGATTTTGTATTCGATGAGTCCGCTGTCGCATCACATTGCTACCGTGGCGATGGCGCAGAGCCTGTGCGCAGGCTTTGAGCTGGTGGTGAATGACTTGCGGCCGGGCATGAAGCCGCTGGACGGCTTGATTGAAACCAACGCCACGTATGTGATGGGCGTGCCCACGCACGCCATGGATATCCTCGCCGACGCCAAGCAGCGCGGCATGCCGGGGTTGGGCAACGTGAATCTGTTTTACATGGCGGGTTCGGTGATCCCGCCGCAAACGGCACGCGATTTTCTTGATCGCGGCATCAAGCCGCAAAATATTTACGGCATGACCGAAAATGGTTCGCATCAATACACCATGCCCGACGATTCCGTGGAAATTATCACCACCACCTGCGGTCGCGCCTGCCATGGTTACGAAACACGGCTGTGGGATCAGGAAAACCCTGATGTTGAAGTGACGAAACCCAACGACATCGGTGAAATCGGCACGCGCGGCGCGTTGCTGATGCTCGGCTACTTTAATAACCAAAGCGCCACCGAGAATTCGTTTAACGCTGGCGGCTGGTTCATGAGCGGCGACTTGGGGCGTATGGATGCTGCGGGTAATCTGCAAATCGTGGGTCGCAAGAAAGACCTGATTATTCGTGGCGGCCACAACATTCATCCGTCGCGTATCGAAAATCTGGCGTTAAAGCACCCGGCGGTGCTGAAGGCGGCGGCGTACCCGGTAGCGGACGAACGATTGGGTGAGCGGGTTTGCCTGGCGATCATTGCGCGTGATGGTGCGACGCCGGCGGGTGATGACTTGCTCGCGCATTTGGATGAATCCGGCTTGTCCAAATACGACATGCCGGAATTTTTTATTCGCATGGATGCGTTCCCGCTTACCGCCAGCGGCAAAATATTAAAGCGTGAATTGGTGGAGTGGACCAAGGCGGGCAAGATTGCGCCTGCGCCGGTGAAATGGAAGGCGAAGATTTAATTCGTCGTCCCGGTTAAATTCAAGAACGGACAAAGCATCATGGCCATAGAACTTTCAAGACTGGACGACTTCGCGCTGATTACGATCAACCGCCCCGACGCGTTAAACGCGTTGTCGATAGCGCTCATTCGCGATCTGGCGGCGTGCTTTGACGAAGTGGCGCAAAGCGACGCGCGCGCGCTCATCATCACCGGTGCTGGCCCTAAAGCATTCTGTGCGGGCGCGGACATCAAAGAACTGCAAGGGCGTTCGCTGATGCAGCAAAAGCAGGGCGGTGAATTCGGACAGGCCACCTTTGCCAAACTCGACACTTTGCCGATGCCTTCCGTGGCGGTGATTAACGGCTATGCCTTCGGTGGCGGCATGGAGCTTGCGCTGGCGTGTACCTTCCGCTTGGCAACCAAAAACGCCAAGATGGGTACGCCCGAAATCAAGCTGGGCCTGATTCCCGGTTACGGCGGCACGCAACGGTTGCCGCGCGTGGTGGGCGAGGCGCGCGCGCTGGAAATGGTGATGACCGGGCGCACGGTCGATGCCGAAGAAGCGCAGCGCATCGGCTTGGTCAGTCGCATTGTTGAGGGCGAAGCGGTCGCTGCTGGTATCGCGTTCGCGCGCGAGTTTGCGGGCTACAGCCTGCCGGTACTGCAATTCGCGCGCGATGCGGTCAAGCGTGCTGGCGAAACGCCGTTGCACGAAGGCCTGAAAATCGAGGCCGATCTCGCCACGTTGGCGTTTCAGACGCAGGATGCGGTGGAAGGCATGGCTGCGTTCGCCGCGAAGCGCAAGGCGAATTTTACAGACGCGTAATTCTAGAAACTCCTAGAAACGGCCTGTGCCACAGCGGACGCTGAGATCTGGCTTGACCGATAGGGTGCGCTACGCGCAGGGGTAGCCGAACTACGTCAGCGTAGCCACCATCCCCCCATCCACCTGCACCGCTGCCCCCGTCGTAAACCCCGCCAGATCCGAGCAAAAAAACGCCACAGTGGCCCCGAGCTCTTCCGGCTTGCCGATGCGCTTCATCGGCACTTGCTGTGCGCGCAGTTTGAGGTCGTAACTTTTTTCCATGGCTTGCGTGCCGACTGAGGCAGGGCAGATCGTGTTGACGGTGACGCCTTGGGCGGCGATTTCATTGGCGAGATGCCGCAGATAGCCGGTGAGGCCCGCGCGAAATACCGTCGATAAGCCGTGCTTGATCATCGGCTGTTTGACCGATGCCGAGGTGATGCCGACGATGCGGCCCCAGCCGCGTGCCACCATCAGCGGTGCGACTTTGTTGACCACGCGCACGGCACCACGCAATTGCGTTTCGTAGGCGTCTTGCCAGCGCGTGTCTTCGGTTTCATCGAGGACTTCGCGCATGGGCACCGGCGGGCGGCCGGTGTTGAGCACAAGGATGTGCGGGTCGCCGAATTCGCGCTGTGTTTCGCTGAGCAAACGGTCTACGTCGGCGGCAATGCGCATATCGCCCGCGACCGGCAACACACGCACGCCGTGTTGTGCGGCGATGTCTGCGGCTTTGGCGCGCAGCGTGTCGGCTGAACGCGCGAACAGCACGAGGTTGACGCCTTCCGCCGCCAGCGCGCGCGCCGCGTATTCGCCGAGGCCGCCGCTCGACGCGGTGACGATGGCGGTTTTTCCGGTGATGCCGAGGTTCATAGGGAGCCTTGATGTAAGTAATTGATTTTATTGAGTTATTTTTGGATGCTCAAAACGCCAATCCGTTCTTCAATAAATCCCGCGCCACCACCCAGCGATGCACTTCGCTGGGGCCTTCGACGATGCGATAAATGCGTACCACGCGCGAAATGAATTCCAGCGGCAGTTCTTTGGACATGCCCATGCCGCCGAAAAGCTGCATCGCGCGGTCGACGACCGCGCCAGCCATTTCGGTGGCTTGCACTTTGAGCATGGAGGCGTCGCGGCGCACGTCGTGTTTTTGGTCAATGTCCCACGCGAGTTTGTAGAGCGCCAGGCGCGTGAGTTCGATTTCGCGGTAGCTGTCGGCAATCCACCATTGCACCGCCTGCCGGTCGGCGAGTGGCGCGCCGAAGGTGCTGCGCAGCTTGGCCTGTTCGATCATCATTTTTAGGCAGCGCGTGGCCAAGCCCACGCAGGTGGCGGCGATTTCCATGCGGCGCAGCCCCAGGCGGCCCTGCATGGGCGCGAAGGCCTGGCCGACTTCGCCCAGCACTTGATCGTCGGTGGCGATTACGTTGTCGAAGGTCACGCCGTACGGTGCGTAGTCGCCGGTCATCGGGTAAATCGTCGGCACGCTAATGCCCGGCTGTTTGCCATCGAGCAAAAACGCCGTCATGCCGCCGCGCGAGCCTTTGGCGGGGTCGGTCACGGTGACGACGATCATGAAATCTGCGTAGCGCGCGTGCGTGATAAATTGTTTGTTACCGTTCAACACCCATTGATCGTTTTTACGCTCGGCGCGCATTGTGATGGCGGAGGCGTCCGCGCCCGCGCCGGGCTCGGTGATGGCGATGCAGCCCTGCGTCTCGCCACGCAAAAAAGGCTTCAGATACTTTTCAATCTGCGCGCCTCTACAGGTTTCGAGCAACATGAACACATCGGGGAAATTCGGCGCGAAACCAAATGGAAACAGAATGCTGTGCTTTAACTGTTCCACCACCACGCACTTGGCGAGGATGCTCGCCCCGTGGCCGCCGTAGGCCTCCGGCACTTCCAGCCCGGCCAGCCCGGCGGCGCGGGCTTTGTCCATGATTTGTTTTTCGAGTTCCGGCGGCAGCGCGGGGTTGTCGGTGTAGCCGCGCTCGGCATCGCGGCGTATCACCAGCGGCTCGTGCGGGATCAATTCGCGCGTGGTGAAGCGTGCAGCGACATCGCGCAGCATGCGCAGTTCTTCGGGCAGTTCAAAATTCATGGTTCTTGTTCCGTGAGTTGATCCTTGCTATTGTCGATGCTCCACGAAGATTTTGCCACAGCAGAATTTCCACCGACGAAACGCTGAGACACCCCATGAAAATAATATCCCCCGAGCGCGTGCATTTGACCGCCGACGAAGCGCGCATACTTTCCGTGAACGCCCTGAAAACGGTAGGTTACGACGACGAACAAGCGGGCGTGATTGCTGGTCACGTCATGGATGCCGCCTTGTGCGGCTACGAGTACTCGGGCTTGCCCAAGTTGCTGAATGTGTTCGAACACAAAAATCTTCGTCAGCCGCGGCGCCCGCTGAAAGCGGTGTATGAAACGCCGGTGTCGGCTATGGTCGACGGCGGCAACCATTGCGGCATGTATACGCTGATGCGCGCTGCGCAGATGGCCATTGAAAAAGCGCAGCAGCACGGCTTCAGTGTGATCGGCATGAACAACAGTTGGATGAGCGGGCGCGGCGCGATTTATGTCGAGACCATTGCGCGCGCTGGGCTGATTGGCATTCACACGGTGAGTTCGACGCGGCACGTGGCCCCGCCGGGCGCGGCCAAGCCAGTGTACGGCACCAACCCGCTGGCGTTTGGATTCCCCACGGCGGGCGAGCCGTTTGTGATTGATCTGGGCACCTCGGCGTTTATGTCCACCGATATGCAGTTTCGCGAGCGGCGCGGCGAGCCGTTGCCCGAGGGTGTGGCTATCGATAAAGACGGTCATCCGACCACCGACGCCAAGGCCGCACGCGCGGGTGCGCTGCTGGCGTTTGGCGGTTACAAAGGTTTTGCGCTGGCGATGGCGGCGCAGGCGCTGGGCGTGTTTGCCGGCTCCGGCAACGATCAGGAAAAAAATTACGGCTATATGATGATGGCCATGAAGCCAGATTTACTGATGCCGCTGGCGGATTATCGCCAGCAGCTTTCGGAAAACCTCGCGCGCATCAAAGCCGCGCCGCGTCAGCCCGGCGTGGATGAAATTCGCCTGCCCGGCGAGCGCTCGTTGAAAGAGCGCGCAAAGCACTTGCGCGAGGGCATCGTGATCGACAAGTTCATTTACGACGCGCTGCTGGCGGTGCCGCAGGGTACATTAGCCGAAATAAAAAACTGAATTAAATCAACTAGTTATGATTGATAAGCGGCATGACACCCAAGCTGGCGTGAGCGGCGAATGAGCCAAGCCTTGACCAACCCGCGCCGCACGGCATTGGATTGGCTGCTGCTCGCGGCGCTGGTAGCGATGTGGGGATCGTCGTTTATGTTCATCAAGCTGGGCGTGGCGACGGTGCCGACGTCTACATTGGTGGCTGCACGTCTGATGCTGGGTGCGCTGATTTTGATCGCTGTGGTTTACCTGCGGGGCGCGCGCCTGCCGCCGTTGTCATTCAAGGCCGGCAGGGTCTGGGCCAATTACACCATTCTCGCGCTGCTCGGTAACTGCATTCCGTTCACCGCTATCACGTGGGGCCAACAGCGTACCGACAGTGCGCTCGCGGGTATTTTGATGGCCGTGATGCCGCTGGCGACCATGCTGCTGGCGCATTTTTTCGTCAAGGGTGAGCACATGACACGCCACCGGGTGATGGGTTTCGTGCTTGGCTTTGCCGGCATTGTGGTGCTGATGGGGCCGGGCACGCTGGAGCAGATGGCCGGGCTGTCGGTGACCACGCTGTCCCAACTGGCCATACTCGCTGGCGCGCTGTGTTACGCGGGCAACAGCGTGCTCACACGGCTGCTCGCGCGTGGCGACGATGCCTTGGTGGCGTCCGCCGCGATGCTGCTGATTGCCAGTGTGATCGCGCTGCCGGTGGCGCTGCTGGTGGATCGACCCTGGAGCGCTGGCACCCTGACGCCCGCGGCGGCATCGTTGTGGGCGATTGTGTGGTTGGGTGTGGGGCCGACGGCCATCGCCACCGTGGTGTATTTCAGGTTGATTGAGTCGGCGGGGCCGACGTTTATGTCGCTGGTGAATTACATGAGCCCGGCGGTGGCCGTTTTTTTAGGCGTGGCGCTGCTGGACGAGACGCCGGGGTTGCACGCTTATATCGCCTTGGGGCTGATTTTGGCGGGTATCGCGGTGTCGCAGTGGCGACGGCGGGCTTGAAATTGCGGTGTGCGCCCCCAATTGCTGAATACAGGCGGTTGTGGCGGAAAATTTTCGGCCCATTGTGCGAAAAGTCACGCGGGTCAACCTGAATCAGTAACGGTTTTGCGGGCCATGCGTTAGAGTCAATGCGGACGTCTCCAACGCGCGAATCACAGAAGGAGGTGGCTTATGAACGTGGTCTACAACAGTGAAAACTACTACGTGGTCGAGTACGCCGACCGGCGCGGTTTCGAGCTGGTGGACAAGCATAGCCGGCGCAGCACCTTCTTCCACGGCGGCATAGGCGAGAAATTCGCGCAGTCCATTAACGGCGTGATTGCCGAAGATGCCTCACCGGAAAACGTCGACGAGTTCTTGGGTAATTTTGATGTGCTGATGGGGCAGCCGCTGGTGCTGCACTGACTGACTTGCCCCTGCGCCGACCGGCCGCTGCGATCAGCGCTGGTCGGGTAACGGCGGTTTGAGCAAGCTCAGGTCATGCACCACCGGCCGCTGCCCCGGTGGCGGATTCGCCAGCGCTTCTTCCAGCGATTTTGCCCCACGCCACTCGTGGGCCGGGCGGGCGATGCCTTCGCTGCCGATTTGATCGAGGCCCCAGTAAATTTCAAGGTTATGGCCGTCGGGATCGAGAAACTCCACCGCGATTTGCACGCCCGCGCGGCGGCGGCCTTCAAACGTAATCGTGGCACCGGCTTCGCGCAAATGCTTGCGCGCGCGGAACACTTCATCGAGCGAGCCGACTTCAAAGGCCATGTGATGCAGCTCGTGGTGTTTTGACGCGCCCGGCGCGCCGCCAATCAGCGCAATGCCGTGGTGATCCGGATTCAGGCGCATGAACACCATGCCGCCGGGCATTTTGTCGTCGCCGTACACGTCCGACACTTTAAAGCCCAGCACGCCAGTGTAAAACGCCACTGAGCGCGGCAGGTCGGTGGCCATAATGACCACATGGCCGATTTTGCGTAGCTCAAACGGTGGCGTGCCTTGATGGATGGCGGCGCGGATTTTTTCAATATCAACAGTCATACTAACGCCTCTATTTTTGTCCTCAATCCAGCAACGACCAGCCCGGTTCATCGCGATCCAGCAGGCGTTTCAAGGCATCAAGATGCAGCACGGCCTGCTGGCTTTCTGCGTTCATTTGGCGACCGGTTTTGGCAGCGATGTCGTCCGGCACTAGGCGCAGCGCCTTGCCCGTGCCCATTGCCAGCACCTGCAGCATGCAGGCGCGTTCGAGGTAGTAAAGATCGTCAAATGTTGCGCTCACTGTGGGGCCCGCCACAATAATGCCGTGGTTGCCGAGGAACAGCACATCGGCGCTGCCGTTAGCTGTCAGCATCTGGCGGCACATGCGTTCGCCTTCGGCGTCGTCGAGCGCCAAGCCCTGATAGTTGTCGTCGTAGGCGACGCGCTGATAAAACTTGAGCGCGTTCTGGCTGGCCCATTCGAGACGCCCGCCATGAATGACCGTAAGCGCAGTGGCGTACGGCATGTGCGTGTGCATTACGCAGGCGGCGCGCGGATTGCCGCGATGAATGGCGCTGTGGATAAAAAACGCAGTCGGTTCGACGGGGTGTTTGCCGGCAATTTTTTGTCCCTGTGCGTCAACCACCACCAGGTCTGTCGGCGTTATTTCTGACCAGTGCAGGCCTTGCGGATTGATGAGGAATTGCCCCGGCGTGCTGGGCAGTGCAAGACTGAAGTGGTTGCAAATGCCTTCGCCCAAACCCACGCGCGAGGCGCTGCGCAGCGCGCAGGTGAGGTCGATGCGGGCCTGATGGTCGGGTGTTTGGGTGGTCATGTTTTAACGAATGGATTGAAGTGAATATTTGTAAAATCTTACTGGGGAGTCAGGTTGAGGCCGCTATTATCGTGTAGTGTCACGCGACATAGAAAAGCAAGCCAGCCAGTAGTATAGCGCCTGCGAAAAAAAAGGCATTGAGGGTTAGTGAGGGTCAGTGAAAAGCAGTGAGAATGAGTGCGGGCCCGCGGGCCTTCATGGACGTGGTGGTTTGCCGGTGCCCATAAAAGTATCACAGCATTGTCGGAGAGCGAAAGTGACTTCAGCAGCAGCCATTACCGGGCAGGAACACTGGGCCAAAAAAGGTGAGGTGAAACTATTTTTATTTGAGAAATATAGCGGATCGCCCGATGGCAAGCCGGTGGTGTTGTTCGTTCACGGTTCGTCGATGACGGCGCAGGCCACGTTTGATTTGCAGATTCCGGGGCGGCCGTTGTCGTCGGCGATGGATTATTTCGCCGAGCGCGGCTTCGACGCTTGGTGTATCGATATGGAGGGCTATGGCCGTTCCGATAAAAGTCGTGACATCAATTTCGATATCGACACCGGCGCGGACGATTTGGCGGCGGCGAGCGAATACCTCCTGCGTGAGCGCGGCGTGAAAAGCATCCTGTTATATGGCAATTCTTCGGGGGCACTGCGGGCGGGCCTATTTGCGCAGCGGCATCCCGATTGCGTAGCGCGGCTCGCGCTCGACGCCTGCGTGTGGACGGGCGAGGGCAGCGCCACGTTGCTCGAACGGCGCAAAAAGCTCGCGGATTTTACCGCGCGCAATCGCCGTCCGATCAATCTGCCGTTTTTGCGCTCGGTGTTTGACCGCGACAATCCGGCCTGTGTCGAGCGCAGCGTGGTGGATGCTTACGCGGCGCAAGTGCTGGCGCTGGATGATTCGATGCCTACCGGCTCGTATATCGATATGTGCTCCCGTTTGCCGATGATCGATCCGGCCAAAATCACCATGGCCACGATCATTATGCGCGGGCAGTTCGACGGCATCGCGAGCTTTGATGACTTGATCGGTTTTTTTCGCCGGTTGCCGAACCCCGATAAACAATTTGCCATGATGCCGGGTATTTCGCACAACAGTTTTCAGCAAATCAATTACCTGACGGTGTATCACATCCTGCATTCGTTCTTTGCCCAACCCGCGCCGCTGTTCCGCGACGCGGAGGATGCCCGGCAGCACAGTAATGCGCCGTGAGCGCGGGGGTCCGTGAAGAATGTATGGGGGAGTAAACTGTAAGTAATTGATTTTATTGATTTATTTTTTTAATTGCCCCTTGTGAGCCATCACTCGACAGCGCAGCGGTTGTGAACCGCGCAGCAAAAATTGAGCGCGGTTTTTTGTTCACAATTCTGAAGCAGCCGGCGCGCGTGGTGGTGGTGAGACGCCTAGTTCTGCGTAGGGGTATTCTATAATAGCGGGCGCAGTCGCTGGCCTTCAAGGGCTGGCAGCGGCAGTCGTTCGCAGGATCGCCGAAACAGCGGACGACAATTTTCGGGAATTCATTGATGGCCGATTTGATTATGGTGATTTGTGTGGTGACGAGCGCGTACTTTATACGCGGTCTCACCGGCTTTGGTTCCGGCCTGATTGCGGTGCCGCTGCTGGCGCTGTCGTTCCCGTTGACGTACGCCATTCCGCTGGTGGTGGCGCTCGATTTCACCGCGTCCATGGCCATAGGCGGCATTAACCGCGAGCAAACCGATTGGAGCGAGTTCAAGCTGTTGCTGCCCGCCGGCATCATCGGCGGACTGCTGGGGATTTGGGCGTTGATCAAGTTGCCGCCAACGCCGATTCTGGTGGGTTTGGGCGTGTTCACCATGTTTTTTGGTTTTCGCAACGTGCTGGGCTTGCAGCCGGTCGGACAGATTTCGCGGGCTTGGGGCATTCCGGCCGGCTTTGCGGGGGGGGCCACAGGCGCGCTGTTTGGCATGGGCGGGCCACCGTATTTGATGTATTTATCACGCCGGTTACCGGAGAAAAACAAGATACGCGCGACGTTCTCATGCTTGAGCGCTGCCGATGCCGCAGCGCGGCTGATGTGGTTTGCGCTGGCCGGGATTTTGCTGGAGCGCAAACTCATGATTGCCTATTTTGTGTGTTTGATACCCATGGCGTTCGGCTTGTATACCGGCAATACCGTGCATAAAGACATGACCAGCGCCGGTATGCTCAAGGCGGTGGGGCTGCTGCTGGTATTCAGCGGTGCGATGTTGTTTTTGAAGGCGTTGGCGTGATTTTGCCGCGCCGGTTTGTAACTATTCAGTTGCGCCGTAGGATGCCGGTGAGCGTAGCGAACCGCATCGTTCGCGTGATGGGTGTTCGCAAGGCAATTTCACGCTGTCAGATCCACAGCCGATGCGGTTCCTTCGTCACCGGCATCCTACATTGAAGCTGAACCGCTACGCCGCTTTATTTGATTCAGCGTAGGTTAGTTAGTGCCTGACCGAAAACCCTATCAAGAGCCGATTTCCCCTCGCAGCGGGGGCATGTTCGAAGGCGAAAGCGACCACGAAGATAGACAAGAAGT
>JAYTWR010000134.1:0-32445 GCA_043743335.1 Burkholderiales bacterium | reverse complement strand
GTCAAGGTGGTCTTGCCGTGATCCACGTGCCCTATCGTGCCCACGTTTACGTGCGGCTTCGT
Source organism: Burkholderiales bacterium (assembly GCA_043743335.1). GTDB lineage: Bacteria > Pseudomonadota > Gammaproteobacteria > Burkholderiales > SG8-41 > UBA5216. Next base: position 32,383 of record JAYTWR010000134.1, on the reverse strand, counting down.
CCGCTCAAATTTACCCTTGGCCATAGTCAGTTCCTTGCTATCTGTATAACCTGTTGTTTTAAAATAACTTTTCTAAAAACTCACGGAACAACTCATGAAACTCAAATTCTGGTGCCCATGGCGCGGATTGAACGCACGACCTCTCCCTTACCAAGGGAGTGCTCTGCCACTGAGCTACATGGGCTACGGTCTAAAAAAACACAAAAAAAACTTGATGCACTACAACGCTGGAGCGGGTGAAGGGAATCGAACCCTCGTCGTAAGCTTGGAAGGCTTCTGCTCTACCATTGAGCTACACCCGCCCGGTTCCTGCCAATATCCGTTCACCACTCACAGTAACTACCTTGCCCTACCGAAAAACCATTCCACTCGGATCCTGTTTCCAGCACTAAAACAAAATCACCCCTTGGCACAAGCAACCAGCAAAACACATCGAAATCCGGGCAAGCGTTGCAAAACCCGCGCTTCCTGCTACTGAACCGCGACGACCCTACTCAAACTGGTGGAGGAGGCTGGATTCGAACCAGCGTAGGCGTAAGCCAACAGATTTACAGTCTGCCCCCTTTAGCCACTCGGGCACCCCTCCGAACGAAACCGTTAATTATGGATTTATTTAACCGCTCTGTCAATCAAGTTCGCTTTGTCGGCCCGTATCCCGAACCACAGGTACGCCGGAATCGGGCTTTCGCGCTCGTCAGCCATTACCCGACAAAATCAATCAGGATTACTTGACAGAAATCCCTTTCCGTAACCTTGCTAGACCGCCCATAAAAATACGCGACACGCCCGAAATGTGGTGGCATAATGCCTCGCGAATCAACTTGGCACAGACTTATAAAACACCCAGCCAAGCCAGTTCGTCGTTGTGGAGGAGATCTCGTCTCGGTTATTGCCTATATTGTGCAAAGCGCCAAGCAGGGGTCACTTTAATCATGCTGTGCGGCATATCACCCTGATTCACCTTGATTTTGCACCATCGCTATCCGCTCTATCGATATATCGCACGGCCTTCAAGCCTATTTTTACGTTGGAGAGTTGAATGATTAAGAGCAAGAAAGATTTTAACGCGGGGCTGATGTTTATTTTCCTCGGCGCCTTTTTTGGCATCTGGGGAGGAATGAATTATCCGATGGGCACTGCGGTGCGCATGGGGCCAGCCTATTTCCCGACCATACTGGGTGCGCTGACCACCCTACTGGGTGTGATCATTTTGATTCGCGGTTTTACGACTCCGGACGAGCCGCCGCGAAGAACACAGTGGAAGCCCATGCTGTGGATCCACGGCTCTGCGGTGCTGTTTGGCCTGCTCGTTGACCCCTTGAAAATAGGCTTCGTGGGCGCGGTCATCGCCTCGGTCATTGCCTGTGCTTACGGCGGCTATGAGTTCAAATGGAAAGAAGCCATTATCGAAGCCACTGTGCTGATCATCGTGTGCTGGGCCGCGTTTATATGGGGACTCGGCCTGCCGTTTCGCCTGTTCCCATGGTCTTGATCAACCTCGAATGAAAAAATCAAAAAGTCTGGAGAAATCATGAAAAAAATCATTCTGGGAATTTTGGCAATTTTGGGCATAGCCGCCGCGTCGTTCGCCTTTGCGCAAGGCACAGGCAAGCCCGCCGAATACGTGGATCCGGGTCTGTTTAAAAACCTGATCCTCGGCTTCTCGGTCGCACTGAGCTGGCAAAACCTGTGGTACTGCTTCATCGGTTGCTTCTTGGGCACGCTGATTGGCGTTTTGCCCGGTATCGGCCCTGTCGCTACCATCGCGATGTTGCTGCCGATTACCTTCAATCTGCCGCCCACACCGGCGCTGATTATGTTGGCCGGTATTTATTACGGTGCCAGCTACGGCGGATCAACCACGGCGATTTTGGTGAACCTGCCGGGTGAATCTTCCTCGGTGGTGACCTGTATCGACGGCTACAAAATGGGCCAACAAGGCCGCGCAGGCCCGGCTCTGGCGATTGCGGCGATGGGTTCGTTCTTCGCGGGCACCGTGGGTACCATTCTGATCGCGCTGTTTGGTCCGCCGCTGGCTGAGTTGGCCTTTGAGTTCGGCGCTGCAGAGTACTTCTCGATGATGGTGCTAGGTCTCGTCGCTGCGGTGGTGCTGGCCTCCGGCTCGCTGATCAAGGCGATTGCGATGATTCTCGTTGGCTTGCTGCTAGGCTTGGTGGGCACGGACGTGAACTCCGGTATCGCCCGCTACAGCTTCGGCATTTCAGAGTTGTCCGACGGTATCGGCTTCGTGTCGGTCGCCATGGGCATGTTCGGTTTTGCTGAAATCGTGGCTAACCTCGAAGCCAAAGAAGCTGACCGTACGGGCGCAACGATTTCCGAAGTGAAGAGCCTGATGCCGACCGCCGACGATATCAAAATGTCTATCGGGCCGATTATCCGCGGCACGGCACTGGGTACCATTTTCGGCATTCTGCCGGGTTCGCATACAGTTATCGCAGCGTTCTCGTCCTACACACTGGAAAAGAAACTGGCCAAAGACCCGTCCCGCTTCGGCAAAGGTGCGATTGAAGGTGTGGCCGGCCCTGAGTCTGCCAACAACGCTGCGGCGCAAACCTGCTTTATCCCGCTGCTGACCTTGGGCATCCCGACCGGTGCCGTGATGGCGCTGATGGTGGGCGCGATGACCATTCAAGGTATTGCGCCGGGCCCGCAGGTGATGACGCAGAAGCCTGATCTCTTCTGGGGCATGATTGCGTCGATGTGGATTGGTAACGGCATGCTGGTGCTCTTGAACCTGCCGCTGATCAGCATCTGGGTAATGTTCCTGAAAATCCCCTATCGCATCCTGTTCCCCGGTATCTGCCTGTTCTGCTCCATTGGTGCCTACTCGCTGAACAACAGCGCAATGGAAGTCTATCTGGCTGCAGGTTTCGGCATCTTCGGTTACTTCGCCTCCAAGTGGGGTTGCGAACCAGCACCACTGCTGTTGGGCTTCGTGTTGGGCCCCCTGATGGAAGAAAACCTGCGGCGTGCCATGCTGATTTCGCGTGGTGATCCGTCGGTGTTCTTCACCCGTCCGATTTCCTGCGGCATGTTGCTGGTAGCCATTGCGCTGCTGATCATGATTATATCGCCGCAGTTGAAAAAGAAACGCGACGAGGTGCTGCAAGAGGGCGACGGCTTATAACTATAAGTTGTTGTTTTATAAACAAAAACGCCGCGATACTTCGCGGCGTTTTTGTTTGACCTTCACGCCCGTCAACGCACAACTTCATACGCTCACCTGAGTCTCACGCACCCACTTGTCCGAATCTACGCCCACCCGCGCCGGAACGCTGGCACCGTTCACCCACCGCAGCTACCGCTTTCAGTGGATGGCCGACATCTCGACCTCATGGGCGTTCGAGATGGAAACCATCATGCTGAGTTGGTACATCTTGGTGGAAACCCAATCGGTGCTGCTGCTCACGCTGTTCGCATCGACGCAATATCTGGGCACCTTGTTTTCGCCCGTGTTTGGTGTGATGGGACACCGCCTCGGCAACAAGCGCGTGTATTGCGCGATGCGTACCTGCTACACCCTGCTCGCGCTGGTGATGATGACGCTGGTGCTCACCGGCACATTGACACCGCTCTACGTGTTCATCCTCGCCACACTGCAAGGGCAAGTACGGCCTTCCGACCTTGTTCTGCGTTACGCATTGATCGGCGAGACCATGCCACCAGACCAACTCATGGCCGCCACCAGCGTGTCGCGCACCACTCAGGATTCGGCGCGCGTGATGGGCTCGCTGGCAGGCGCGGGCATTGTCGCCACCTTGGGGATGGGCATGGCGTATGTCGCCGTGGCGTCGCTCTATGCGCTGAGCACCTGCCTGAGCCTGCAAGTGAGCGGCTCGCGTAAGCCTGCGCAGAATGTCAATGGCCGCGACGAAAAAGCTGCTCCACAGACCATTTCGGTATGGCGCGATCTGCGCGACGGTGCCAAGCACGTATGGCACACGCCGCAACTGCTGGCCGCGATGTCGCTGGCACTTCTGGTCAACTTGACGGCGTTTCCGCTGACCAATGGCCTGCTGCCCTATGTCGCCAAAGAGATTTATCACACCGATCAAACCGGGTTGGGCTACCTCGCCGCGAGTTTTGCGTTTGGCGCGCTGCTGGGGTCAATCTTTCTGTCGCGCTTCGGCCACGCGCTGCCGCCCGCGCGCATGATGACCGGCTTTTGCGGCCTGTGGTATCTGATGGCCCTGCTGTTCGCGCAAATGCCGGCCTTGGGTGGCGGCATCATCACCTTAATTCTCACCGGCTGCGCCCAAAGCTTGGGCATGGTGCCCATGTCCGCCATGCTGCTGCGTAACGCTGATCCGCGCTTTCGCGGCCACGTTATGGGCATACGCATGTTGATGATTTACACCCTGCCGGTGGGGCTGATGATTTCCGGGCCGCTGATCAGCCTTTACGGCTTTCGCGCGATGGGCACGGCGTATTGCCTCATCGGCCTCGTCCTCACCGCGTGGATCGCCGTGCGCTGGCGAGCCCACGTGTGGCGACTGGATGCGCCCGCCAACAAGCGCTGAGCCTGCGGCTTCAGACAGCCCGCGCTTGAACGCGCCTAGCGCCGCTTCGGAATCACAATCTGTGTTTGCGTGACGATAGCCACGCGACTACCGTCGCCGGAATTGCTGATGGTCGTTTGCCACACCATGGTGGTGCGGCCCACGTGTAGCGGAATCGACACCGCGTTCAGCACCGGCCCCATGCCTGCGGCAAAAAAGTTGGTTTTCGACTCCAGCGTGGTCGTCACGCAATCCTCGGGTAGATTCATCACCGCCCCGGCCGCGCCGATACAGTCCGCGTAGGCCATCAGCGCACCGCCGTTCGCGCGCCCGTTGCGGTTAAGCACCATACGCTTGACCGGCAGCACCGCCTCGATTTTGGTCTTGCTGGCGCGCGTGATGGTCACACCCAACGCCTGCGGCAGTCCGCCGCCAAAGCCCCTCAACACTTCCGGTAATTCCACCCCCGCAGCCCGCGCCACAGTGTTGCCCGCCCCGCGCACCGATTTTTTGGAGGATGCCGCAGCTTGCGGCTTTTTCTTGACAGAGGCCATTTATAAAATACTCAATAAAATCAATTAGTTATATATTATCTAGCGGTAAACGCCAACACATGCTGCGCGACTTCTTCGGCGCGTTCCCAGCCGATGCTAAAGCGCGCGCCGGCGAGCACCTCCGAGCGCAAGGCCGGGTTGGCCTTGTGAAAATCATCACGATTTTTGAGGTAATGAAAATGCTCGCCAATCAGCAGCAGCAACGGGCACGTAATACGCGCCAGATTCGCCACCACCTCATACTGATGCAGCGCATCCAGCGCCTGCCAGCGGTGCCGTCCGGCCTCGATCTGGCACACATTGAGGCGATCCATCCACGACTGCGTGGGGTGCAATGGCGAGTGGCCGGGGTCTTTTTCCAGCATGAACGCCATCGTCCGCGTGAGCGGAAAACCCGACGCATCCTCAGGCCGCAAACCACCCTTTAGCGGGCCGTGCGCATTGTCCGCCGCTGAGCGATTAGCGTAGTACGGGCAATTGAGCAGCACCACGTGTGACACGCGCTGCGGGTAATCCACCGCCAGCGCGATCGAAGTGGCGGCACCCACGGCCTCGCCGGACACCGCGAAGGTTTTGATCTTCAACGCATCCGCCACCGCCACCACGCAGCGCGCGTAGTCGTTGATGGTGGGCTGCTGATCGACGTGATCCGAATGGCCGTGGCTGGGGTAATCAATGGCAATCACGCGCCGCTGCGGGCTCAACTGCGCCATCAGCTCCAGATACATCGCCGAAGACTGCTGGTTAATGTGCTGCAAACACACCGCCGGGGCAGCAGGGTCGCCCGCCGTACGATAGTGGACGTAGCCAAAATCCGTCTTCACCAAACCGCGTTCGATGTTTCCGGCAGTCATGGCTGCTCAATCCGCCCGAATGTTGTTTTCTTTGACCACTTTCGACCAACGCGCAATTTCTGCTGTCAAAAATTTGCTCATCGCTTCCGGTGAACCCACCACCAGATCCATACCGAACTGATCGGTTAGTTGCTTGCGCAGATCCGGCTGCGCATAGGCTTTCACCAGCTCGCCATGCATGCGATTGAGCAGCGGCGCGGGCAAACCCGCCGGTGCCACCCAACCCCACCAAGCTTGCGCGGAAAGCCCTGGCAAGCCACTCTCGATCAACGTCGGCGTATCCGGCACCACGTGTGAACGCTTTTCGCCCGTGCTCACCACCGCGCGCAAACGCCCGGCCTTGATATGCGGGCCGGGCACCGCCACAGACGTCACGGCAAAATCAATTTGCCCGCCGATGGCGTCAGTGGTCGCAGGCCCGCCCCCTTTGTACGGAACGTGTACCATTTTGATCGCTGCCTGCTGCTGCACCAGCATCATCGCCAGATGGCCCAGGCTGCCACTGCCGACCGAGCCAAACGTCAATGTGGCCGGTTTGGCCTTGGCGAGTTTCACTACGTCATCAAAACCCTTGAAAGGCTTGGACGGATTGGTGGTCAACACCATCGGTGCCGTGCCGACAACCATGACATTGGTCAAATCTTTCAGGGTGTCGTACGGCAAATTCGGAATCAGCGACGGATTCACCGCATGCGTATCGAACACAATCAAAAAAGTGTAGCCATCCGGCGCAGCCTTTGCCGCCAGCGCGGTGCCGATGGAACCGGAACCCCCCGTGCGGTTGTCCACCACGAACTGCTGGCCCAAAGCCACATTCAGCCGCGCGCCGGTGAGCCGCGCCAGCGGGTCCACCGAGCCGCCGGGCGGAAACGGACAAATAAAACGCACCGGCTTATTCGGCCAATCGCTAACCGCTGGTGCGTTGGCGGGTGCGTTCCCCTGTGCGCGGGCCTGTGGCACGGTCACCGCCCAAGCCAGCGTAACGGCGCACGCCAACGCCCTATGAAATTTGCTCATAGCATCCACTCATAAAATATCCGTAACTCATTGATTTATTTAACTATTTACGTTACTTCGTTGCTGTCCATTTGCCACTTTCAGCAGCCGATTTGAACGTGCCCTCGATACTGTTGCCGTTCACACGCCCGGTGTATTGCACGCCGCCGGCGGTGAAATTAATTTGATCGGACTTCATTTTCGCCTCTGACACAATCGCGCTGACATTACCTTGCGCGAGCGTACCACTCAGCATCTGATAATCCTGCTTGAGCGTCAGAGCGCCGCGTGAGGTTTTCCAGCTTCCCGCCACTTTTGCTGGCACGATCCACAAATACGCCGTACACCACGAAGTGCAATCGCCACCGGCAGAAATTTTTTCGTCTTCCGTCCAATCACCCATGGTGAACGAATTGGACACCACACGCGTACCGGGCTTCATGTCGAGCAAAATCGGACGCAACTTCACGTTCAAGTCGGGCAGTAAAAACAGCGTGATTACCGTAGCCTGTGTGTAATCTTTTTTGCTGGCTTCAGTGAAAATATCGCCCTGCTTGAAAATCGCCTTGTCGGCCACGCCTTCTTTTTGCGCCGCGCGGCGGGCGACTTCCACCATATCCGGGTTGTATTCGATACCGAACGCTTTGCCGCCGCGTTTGGCCGCCGTAATCACCGTGCGGCCGTCGCCGGAACCGAGATCGTAGTGAACATCCTGCGGTGTCAGTTTCGCCATGTCGAGCATACGATCCACCAGCGCCTGCGGCGTCGGCACCCACACCACGTCTTTGCCCGATTGCCCCACCGAGGGCTCGAATTCTTTTTTCGCCGGCTGCGCCAAAGCAATGCTCGACAAAATCAGCGCGGCCAACATCAAAATGGGGCGGGACATTTGCAACACCATGGCAACTCTCCATAGAGGAATAAAGGGAAGAAAAAGCGAACGCGCATGATACCGGATTCACCCGATGCGCGGTGCTATCATCCGTGCACTTCAGCCGCATTGTAGAAAGGACACGCCATGGCAAAGCCCGACGAACTCTCGTTCATGTATTTCCCCGAAGATTACCGCTGGTCGCACGGCGTGCTGATCGGTTTGAATTCCGCGCCATGGGGCGGTGCCGAAATCGATGAAATTAACCGCATAGGTCTGCGCTTAAAAGACAAAATCGGCGACGACACGGCATGGTTCACCGAGTGGGCGCGAGAGGCGCGCAAAGTCGAAGACGCAGGCCGTGCGCATATCGCTGCGGGCCGCAAAACCACCGGCGCGCAATACCTGTTTCGTGCGGCGAATTATTACCACGTCGGCGAGCGCTTTCTGCAACCCAAAACCGATGGACTGGCTACCTACAAGCGCGGCGTGGATTGCTTTCGCGACGCGGCGCAACTCATCCGCCGGCCAAAAATCGAGCATGTCGAAATCCCATACGAAGGCGCATCGCTGCCCGCCATTTTGATCCACGCAGAAGCAGTACCCGGACGCACCGGCCCCGCGCCCGCCATGGTGTTCTTCGACGGCTTTGATGTGACCAAAGAAATTCAGTATTTCAAAGGTGTGCCCGACTTGACCGCACGCGGCATCGCCTGCCTGATTGTCGATGGCCCCGGCAACGGCGAAGCCGTACGTTTTCGCCATCAATGGCTGCACCACGAAACCGAGCGCTATGGCACCGCCGCTTACGACTATCTGGCTGCGCGCAAAGAAATCGACCCGAAACGCATCGGCGTCATGGCCATCAGCTTGGGCGGCTACTACGCGCCGCGCGCCGCTGCCTTCGAGCAACGCTTCGCCGCCTGCATCGCCTGGGGCGCGCAGTGGGATTACTGGGAAATCTGGCGCAGCCGCTTTGAAAAACTCGACAGCGGCAAAATGCCGTCGCTATCCGTGGCGTGGCAACACTTGCTGTGGATTTTCAACGTCACCACGCGCGAAGCCGCGATGAAAAAACTCGAAGGCTTTCGCCTCGACGGCGTAGTGCAAAAAATCACCTGCCCGTTTCTCATGGTGCACGGCGAAGGCGACGAACAAATCCCGCTCGCTACGGCGCAAAAATGCTTTGACGCCGTCGGCTCCAAAAACAAAACCTTTAAACTCTTCACCCGCGAGGAAGGCGGCTACCACCACTGCCAGATCGACAACGCCAGCATCGGCGTGGCGGCCATGTGGGATTGGCTGGAGTCGGTGTTTTTTGCGGAACGATAAAATTCAATTAAATCAATTACTTAACGACACGGAGCCCACGCAGCCATGTACCCCAACCACACCAAGCAACAACTCGACGCCGGCAAACTCGCACTCGGCATGGGCATGCGCGCGCTGCGCAATGTAGATGCCGGCATGATCGCCAAGACCGCCGACTTTGATTGGCTATTCATCGACATGGAACACAGCGCGATGGATGTCGATCAAGCCTCGCAGGTGTCAATTGCCTGCCTCGCGATGGGCATTACGCCGATAGTGCGCGTGCCGGGCAAGGAACATCATCACGCATCGCGCCTGCTCGACTCCGGCGCGCAAGGCATTGTTGTGCCGCACGTAGACACTGCCGAAGAAGCCGCGCGCGTGGTGTCGCACTGTAAATATCCACCCGTGGGCCACCGCTCGGTGGTGGGCGCGCTGCCGCAATTCGGCTATCAACCGCTATCAGTGGCCGAAACGACGCGTATTTCCAACGAACAAATTCTCGTCACTGTGATGGTCGAAACGCCCACCGCCATTGCCAATGTAGATGCCATCGCAGCCGTGCCCGGCGTGGACGTGGTGCTCATCGGCACCAACGACCTGTGCGCGGAAATGGGCATCCCCGGCCAATTCGCCGACGCGACAGTAGAGGACGCCTATCGTAAAACCATCGCCGCCTGCAAAAAACACGGCAAGCATCCCGGCATGGGCGGCGTCTACGACCAACCGCTGATGGAGAAATATATTGGCATGGGCATGCGCATGATTTTGAGCGGTGGGGATTTGTCGTTCTTGATGGCGGGGGCCAAGGCGCGCACGGCGTTTTTGCGGGGCGTGGCGTTATAAAAAAACGCCAGTCGACTGCGCAGCACGAGCGTCAACTACGGCATAAACATCCGTCTCCCGTACTAGCCAGCGGCGTGATTCTGGCGCTGTGCATCGGCACCCAGTTATGTCCTGCGTCTGCCCGGTGGCTTGGCTGACGAACGAGTTGGTGTGGTGCAATGGTGTCTATGCGCTACTGGGCCGGCCCGTATAAGGCGGTAGGTGTATGATTTCAATCCATGCGCGTCGCGCTTTACCCGCGACGTTATTCATCCGTCAGGAGCCTGCAATGAAGCTATCTCTCGTCAGTCGCGACCCGGAAATCATGAGCGGGGCGCTTTGCTTCACCGGCACGCGCGTACCTGTTCAGAATCTCTTTGACTACCTTGAAGGAAATTCTTCCATTGAAGATTTTCTGGAAGACTTTCCTTCCATTCAACGGCAGACGGCAGTCGCAGTACTAGAGGCTGCGAAAGCACACCTGTACGCCGATGCGTCTGCTGCTTGACGAATCGGTACCCGGTCGCCTGCGGCGCGCCCTGCCCGCACATGCAGTTCGCACAGTTGTGGAAATGGGTTGGTCAGGCGTCAAAAATGGAAAGTTGCTTGCGCTTGCTGCGAGTGATTTTGATGCCTTCATTACGGTCGACAAAAATCTACCGTTTCAACAGAACCTGATCACACTACCCATTGCGGTGATCGTATTGGATACCGTGTCGATTGAACTGCCAGCGCTGTTACCGCTGATGCCGAATCTTGAACGCGCGCTCGCTACGCTCTTGCCCATGCGCTACGTTCGCGTCACCGGCCATGGATAGCGCAATTAGATTAACAAAATTATCAATTAAATCAAATAGTTACAACGCTACCGCACGACCCGCCACTCGCGGCTGGCACCACCCGAAGTGACCGTACCCGCGATGGCACTGCCACTCACCGTACCCGCATACTGCGCACCACCCGCGCTAAAACTGATCTGGTCGCCGCGCAGTTTGCCGCCGGTGACCAGCGTGGCAACACCACCCACACCGATTGATCCCGAAAATTTCTGGAATTCCTGCTTGAGTGTGATGTCGCCTTGCGGGGATTTCCACACACCGTCCACCTTGGCGGGCACGATCCACAGCAGCGCAGTATTGTAGTAGCTGGAACCTTCGTCGCTGGCGGCGGTGGCGGTTTCGTCGGCCTCCCACTCGCCCATGGTGAAGGTGTTGGACACAATGCGCGTGCCGGGCTTGAGGCCCAGAATTTTCGGTCGTAGTTTCAAATTGATTTCTGGCAGCAAAAACATGGTGATCACGGTGGCCTTGGAGAAATCGGTCTCGTAGAGATCGGCCTTGGTAAACGTGGCTTTATCACTGACGCCTTCTTTCTCGGCGGCGCGCTGCGACAGCGTCACCATGTCAGGGTTGTATTCAATGCCATAGGCGCGCGCGCCGCGCTGGGCCGCCGTAATCACGGTGCGGCCGTCGCCGGAACCCAAGTCGTAATGAACGTCGCTGGCTGTGAGCTTGGCCATGTCGAGCATTTTGTCGACCAGCAACTGCGATGTCGGCACCCACACCACGTCTTTGCCTTGCTGGCCGACTTCGGGCGTGAACGCTTTGGCGGGTTGCGCGTGACCCCATGATCCAGCCAATGCCAACGCGGCCGCTAACACACCCTGCAAAAACGCACGCTTGCTTGTCATGGCTGCTTTCTCAAAGAATTAATGATGATGAATCATACGTGAAATCACTTAGCGCTGGCGCTGCGCGCGCCAGGGTTGCTGGCCACCTAGCCCCGTGCCTGGCACCGCGCCTGGCACCGCGCCTGGCACCGTAACAATAACAACACCCTCCAGCGTTTGCCCCGCAACCGTCGCCGAGTATTGCGCGCCGTCCGCGTCGAAACGCAGTTGATCTCCGCGCAGCACTACATGACTCACAGGCTTGGATATCGCCCCTGCGTGCAACGTGCCCGTCACGGTTTGATAACGCTGCGTCAAAGTTAACGCGCCGCCGGCCCACTGCCAGCGCCCCGCCACATTCGCCGGCACGATCCACAGCCGAGCCGTGCGGTAATACACCGATTTTTCATCGTCGCCCGAAACGGCGATGTCATCCACCGGCCAATCGCCGATGGGGTGCGTGTTGGAGACAATGCGCGTACCGGGCTTGAGCGCCAGCAACTTCGGCAGCAATTTGTGGTTGAGTTCCGGCCCCAAAAATACCGTGATCACGGTTGCAGACGACAAATCGCTGGCAAACAAATCCGCTTTCACGAATGTGGCTTTCGCTGCCACACCTTGTTGTTGCGCGAGCCGCTTTGAATAATCCACCAGCTTCGCGTCGTACTCGATGCCCAGCGCTTTGGCACCGCGCTGCGCCGCCAGAATCACCAACCGCCCGTCGCCGGAGCCAAGATCGATCAAGGTGTCGCTCCTGCTCACCTTTGCCAGATCGAGCATTTTGGCAACCAGCGCATCGGGCGTGGGCACCCACACCACATCCTTGCCCGACTGATTAAGCGCCGGCGCGAAACTGGCCGGTGGCGTCGATTGAGCAATCGCAGCGCACGCTGTCAGCGCCGCCGCGCAAAAGAACGCAACCCGTCGCAACAAACGCTAGTTCCCGCGCGTTGCGAACCACGGCGTTTTCGAGGTGCCCGCGATGGAACGGCCTTCCATGAGATCGCCTTTTACCACGCCATTATATTTGGCGCCGCCGACCGTGAAGCTGATGCGCTCACCATCGAGTTTGCCGTCGGAAATCGCCAGCGTGCTGTCGCCGGCGCTCAGCGTACCCGTCAGCATTTGATACTGCTGTTTTAGCACCAACTCCCCTGCGCCAAACTTCCAGTTGCCTTCCGCCTTCACCGGCACAATCCACAAATAGGCCGTGCACCACGATTGGCAATCGCCCCCAACACGCGCGGTTTGATCGGGTTTCCAGTCGCCCATATCGAAAGAATTGGCTGCAATGCGCGTGCCCGGCTTCATGTTCAAAATGGTTGGGCGCAACTTCACGTTCAACGACGGCAGCAGGAACAGCGTGACCACGGTGGCGTTGGAAAAATTCGTCTGAAAAATATCCGCCTTTTCAAACGTGGCGCGCTCCGCCACGCCCTCGTTCGCCGCGTTGCGCTTGGACAGCGCCACCAGGTCCGGATTGAATTCAATACCGTAAGCGCGCACACCACGCTTGGCCGCAGTAATCACCGTACGTCCGTCGCCCGAGCCCAAGTCATACAAAATATCATCGGGCGTGAGCTTCGCCATGTCCAACAGCCGATTGACCAGCACCTGCGCGGTCGGCACCCATATCACGTCTTTGCCCGCCTGACCCACTTCCGGTGTGTATTCCGTCTTGGCGGGCGCGGCGGCGGGTTTATCGGTGGGCAGTGAGGCGACAGGCGCTTTTGCTGCGGGCGTTACAGGAGACATTGTCGCCGGCGCTGCGGGCGTTTTCGCAGGCGGGGTCGGCTGCGCTTGCGCCAAACTTAGCGCGGCGAGCGCAACGCCCACGGTCACTACGGCCACCATAGTCGCCACGGATTTCCCACCCTCAATCTGCACACTCATTAACTTTCTCCACAAATTTGACACGCCCATCCCAAGGGCCTGCGCTGTAAACGCGGCCACGGGCACTTTGGTGTACCGCTACTTCACGGGCGGTGCCTGTTCTAGGCATTCGATCAACAGCTTGAGCGCCGCTTCGCCAAACGCATACATATTCGCCACACGATCGGCACTAGCCGTTTCCAACGTCAACGATTTTTCCACGCCGCCCACGACGGCCAGCACACAGTGCCCGGCGGCGTAACCATAGCGGCTGCCCGTCGGCCCCGCCGCGCCAGATTCACTCAAGCCCCAATCGGCATTCAAGTGCTCACGAATTGTGCGTGCGCGGAACAGGGCATTAGGCTCTGTGCCGCCACGCAGGGTTTGCAGCACTTCCAGTTTCACGTCGCGCAAACCCAGCAGCGCATCACGCGTATACGCCACCATGCCACCCTTGCAATAAGCGGATGCGCCGGGCAACGCCAGCAACGCCGCGTTAATCAAACCGCCAGCGGAAGATTCCGCCACAGCGATGGTTTGTTTGCGCGCCTTGAGCAGCGCGGCAGCTTTTTCGGCAAGCGGGAATAATCTTTCCATGGGGGCATATCCTGTAGTGGGTGAAAATTCGATAGCAGGCATTTTGCGGTATAAACAGCTTTTCGCAAAATGCACGCGCGCCTCACCCTGCAGCGAGACAATGATCAAGTATTTGATTTTATTGAGTTTTTTGTTTCCGGCGCACTACGCGAGTAGCAGCCTCGCGCAAGATTACCCCACGCGGCCGATCCGCTTTGTGGTGCCGTTTCCGGCGAGCGGCGGCGGCGACATCATTATTCGCGCACTGTCACAACGCCTGAGCGAGCGCTTGGGTCAGGCGGTTGTCGTGGATAACCGTTCCGGCGCTGGCGGCAATCTCGGCACCGAAATCGTCGCGCGTGCCGCAGCCGACGGCTACACGCTGGTGATGGCCAACGTGTCGCCAATGGCCATCAACACCAGCATTTACACAAAGCTGCCGTACAACCCGCTGACGGATTTCACGCCGATTTCGCTGGTGGCATCGTTCCCCAATATCCTGGTGGTGCATCCGTCATTGCCTGCCACCTCGGTGAAAGAACTCATCGCCTTCGCGCGCGCGCGGCCCGGGCAGTTGACGTACGCCTCGTCAGGCGCGGGCAGCACCACGCATTTGTCAGCAGCGTTTTTTAAGTCGCAAGCGAAGCTTGAACTCACGCATGTGCCGTATAAAGGCGGCGGACAAGTGTTGATCGACCTGATCGCTGGCCACGTATCGATGTATTTCAGCAGCGTGCCCGGTGCCCTGCCGCATGTACGCGCCAAACGGCTGCGCGGGCTGGGCGTGACCAGTCTTACGCGCTCCAGCGCCGCGCCGGAAACGCCCACCCTCGCCGAATCGGGCTTTCCCGGCTTTGAAGCCGCCACCTGGATCGGTGCCGCAGCACCCGCTGGCCTCGCGCGCCCCATCGTCAATCGCCTGAACAGCGAAATCGTGGACATCATGCGCACGCCCGACATGCGCGAGCGCCTCGTCAGCCAAGGGGCAGAGCCGCAAACCACCACGCCGGAGCAGTTTGCGACGTACATCAAAAGCGAAATCACAAAATGGGCGAAAATCGTGCGCGATACCGGCATCACAGCCCAATAACATCATGTCACTCCAACCCAGACAACCCGCATTGCAACTCATCGTTGCCTTCTCGACTGGCAGCGCCTCAGACGACATCGCCAGCCTGATCGCGCCGCCCCTTGCCGCAGCATTGGAGCGTCGCGTGGTGATTACGCGCATTGCGGGCGACAACGGCACGCTCGGCGCACGTATGGCATCGCAAAGCCCGCCCGACGGCAACACACTCTTCGTCGCCACGCTGGGCACACACGCGCTGGCACCGCATCTTAATCCCTTGTTGCCCTACGACCCGCAATACGATTTCGTGCCGGTGTCACTGCTCACGCAGTCGCCGATGTTGCTGGCGTGTCACCCGGCGTTACCGGTGCCGGATGTGCAGGCGTTGATTGCACACGCACGCGCCCATCCCGGTGAACTGGCCTACGGCGCCTCCGCCATCGGCGGCGCACCGCATTTGGCTGCGGCGTTATTTCAATCGGTGACCGGCGTGCAGTTACGCCATGCGCGCTACGCCGAAACAGGCAAGCTCTATGCCGATCTCGAAGCCGGCGTTATTGCGCTGAGCTTCAACAACATGATGTCTATGCTGCCGCGCTGCAAAGCCGGTCGCTTACGCGCATTGGCGGCGACCAGCGCTGAGCGTTGCCCTGTAGCCCCCAACGTGCCCACGCTCGCAGAAGCTGGCGTGAGCGGCAGCGACGTGTCGAACTGGCTGGGCCTGTCGGCCCCGCGCGGCACACCGCGCATGCTGGTCGACACGATATCGCAGGCGGTGGCCCGCGTATTGCAAAGCGCCGACATCGCGGGCCGTCTGACAGCAGCAGGCATCACACCGCACGGCTCGACACCCGAGGCGTTTGGTGAATTTCTCGAAGCGCAATTGCAGCGCTGGCAGCCGGTGGTTGCCCGATTCAACCAACAATAACGGTGAGTACCGACATGAGCCAAAACATCATCCTCGACCCCTGCGCCCCCTCTGGCGCAGGCACGCAGCGCCCTTGGAAAGCCATCGACAGCCTGCAAGGCAAAGTCATCGCCTTCATCGATAACTCGAAACCCAACTTCAACCACCTCGCTGCCGACTTGGGCGAGCTGTTGGTCAAGCACCACGGCGTTGCCCAGGTGATTCATCATCGCAAGCGCGCCGCCAGCGTGCCCGCGCTGGAGACCGTTTACGCAGATATTGAAGCGAATGTCGATCTGGTGATTACCGGCTCGGGCGACTGAGGGTCTTGCACGTCGTGGAGTGTCCACGACACCGCAGAATCGGTGAAGCGCGGGGTGCCCGCCATCACGATTTGTTCCGATGCGTTTATTGTGCTGGGTCGCAAGCAACTCAAGGCGCTGGGTGCCGAAGGCCATCCCATCGCCGTGATTCCGCATCCGTTTGGCCTGCGCACGCGCGATGAAGTGCGAGCGATTGCCGAGACCTGCGTGGCAGATATTGCGCGCATTGCTGTGGATGCCAAAGCGGGCGCAGCAGGCAGCAAAGGTAACAACACCCCCGCACGCGCCGCACGCATCGAAGCGCCGGAAGACATCGATGACTTCGATCAATTCTGCATCGCACGCCGCTGGAGCGATGGCTTGCCGCTACGTCCGCCTACGCTTGACAAAGTTGAACGCCTGATCGCCGCCAGCGGCCGCGCCGCGGAAGAAGTCATTGCCATTGTGCAACCGGGCTTTGGCGCAGCCACCGTGGAAGGCATCGCCATCAACGCCGCGATGGCGGGTTGCCGACCCGACGCCATGCGCACACTGATTGCAGCGGTGGCAGCCTTTACCGATCAGCGCTTTAACCTGCAAGGCATACAAGCCACCACCAACCCTGCGACGGCGATGATTATCGTCAACGGCCCGGTGGCGCGCGAGATCGGCGTCAATGGGCACTTGAATTGCCTCGGCCAAGGCGCGTGGACGAATGCGACGCTGGGCCGTGCATTGCGGCTGATTATGCAAAACATCGGCGGCACACTGCCGGGGGAAATGGATCGCGCCACCCAAGGCCAGCCGGGCAAGTACACGTTCTGCTGCGCGGAGAACGAAACCGACAGCCCGTGGGAGCCATTGCATGTCGAGCGCGGCTTCGACAAAAACGACAGCACCGTGACGATAGTCGGCGCAGCGGGTACGGTGAATTTCAACACTCACGCCAAAGACGCCACGGATTTGCTGAAAGTGTTCGCCGACAGCCTACGCTTTCCCACCAACAACGATTACTACTTCGGCGGCGAACCGTGGTTGCTGATCGGCCCGGAGCACGCAGAAATTCTCGCGCGCGAAGGTTTGAGCAAACGCGATGTGAAATTCAAACTGTGGGAAATGTCGAAGCTACACGTCGACCGTCTCGCCGCCAAAGACCGCATGCGTTTGCAACACACGCGTGGCGCAGAGCTCGGCCCGTTCGGTGCCGACACGCACATACCGATTTCGATCAAGCCGGAAGCAGTCAGCATCATCGTCGCGGGTGGGCCAGGCACGCACTCGGTGCACGTGCCGACGTTTGGCCACACGCGTTCAGTCACGCGAAAAATTGTTTGAGCGCACCGGTGTATGATACGGCTCTGATACATTAAAAATAACTCAATAAAATCAATTAGTTACGAGGAATTATGCTTTCCAGAACGACGCCCGTGGCCATCGCCTTGGCAACCTTGGCCATCAGTGCTAGCGCGCAAGCCCAAAAGGCTGCACCGAGTGCTGCGCAAAACTTTCCCAACCGTCCGTTGCGCTTAATTATTCCGATGGGTGCTGGCGGCGCGACGGATATTTTTATCCGCACCATCGTGCCGAAAATGTCCGAACTGTTCGGGCACCAGGTGGTGGTGGATAACCGCCCCGGCGCCAACGGTGTCATCGGCGACGAAATGGCCGTGAAATCCGCGCCCGACGGCTATACCCTGATGGCCAACTCGATTGCAATCACGATCAATCCCGGCCTCTACAAACTCAATTACGACATCACGCGCGATCTGCAAGGCATCACGCGCCTCGGCATGATCGACTTATTGATGGGTATACATCCCTCGATACCCGCCAAAACCGTGGCCGAGCTGATCACCTACGCCAAAGCCAATCCCAACAAACTGAACTACGCCTCGTTCGGCATCGGCAGTATTTCGCATGTGGCCGGTGAAATGTTCAAACAGGCCACCAGCACCCAGCTCACGCACGTGGCCTACAAAACATCGCCGCTTGCGGTGCAGGAAACCATCGCCGGGCAAACACATCTCGTGATCGGCGGCATTTCCTACATGCTGCCGCAAGCGCGCTCTGGGCGCTTGCGCGGCATCGCCATCACCGCGCTGCAACGCAACCCCAACGCGCCGGACATTCCCACTGCGCATGAATCTGGCTTGCCGAATTACGACGTGAACGCATGGTTCGGCACGTGGGTGCCCGCCGCCGTGCCCAAGCCCGTGCTCGCAAAACTGTATGACACCATGAGCAAAACCCTCAATCACCCGGACGTGCGCCTCGCGATCGAAAAGCACGGCTATAAAATCGGCGGTGAAACGCCCGACGAATTCCAGAAATTCGTGCGTAGCGAAGTCGAAAAATTCGGTAAAGTCATCAAAGCCGCAGGGATCAAGCCGGAAGGTTGATCGCCACAATTTCAAGGAGAACACATGCCCCAAATCAACATACGCGGTGCACACCTCAACTACGAAATCCTCGGCAACAGCGGCCCGTGGGTAGCCCTGTCGCCCGGCGGTCGCCGCCCGCTGGAAGGCGTCAAGCATCTCGCTGAGCGCGTCGCCGCGCACGGCTATCGTGTGCTGATCCACGACCGGCGTAATTGCGGTGCGTCTGACGTGGTGCTCGAAGGCACCGAGTCAGAATACGAAATCTGGGCCGAAGACCTTTACGCGATGCTGCAACACTTTAACGCCACACCGGCGTGGGTGGGTGGCGGCTCGTCGGGCTGTCGCATGTCCCTGCTGCTGGCGTTGCGCTACCCGCAGGCCGTGCGCGGCTTGCTGCTGTGGCGTGTGACCGGCGGCGAATTTGCGGCCAAGCGCTTGGCCCATCAGTACTATCTGCAATTCATCGAAGCCGCCAAAAAAGGCGGCATGGCAGCCGTGTGTGAAACCGAGCACTTCCGCGAGCGCATCGCGCAGCGCCCCTCCAACCGGCAGGTCATCATGGCCATGGATGTGAACAAATTTATGGCATCGTTTCGCACTTGGGCTGACGGCTTTTTGAACGACGCCGCCAAGCCGGTGATCGGCGCCACCGCAGCGCAACTGCAATCGGTCAAAGTACCGGTGATCGTGGTGCCCGGCAACGACAAAACGCACGACCGCAGCATTGGCGAGCGCACGCACAAAATCATGCAAGGCAGCGAGCTCTACGTACTGTTTCCCGAAGATCAGGACATCGATATCGTGCCGCCACAAGAGTGGGAATACAAAGACGACGAACTCGCCGGCGTATTTGCGGGCTTTATGAAGCGCCATTGAACACTATTGCCCGTAGCGGCACGGAACGTTTTTCACCACCCTCAGTCATACCATCCTTCACCCTGATTCAGCGCATCAACGAGGCCCTTCATGAAATCGCTCAATACAACCTTCACTACAACCTTCACTACAACCTTCACTACAACCCTCATCGCCGCAGCCACCCTGTTGTGCGCCACCAGCGCCAACGCCACCGGCCTCGCCACCTGTGAGTCTGGCCCCAAATCGGGCTGGCAGGCGCAGGAAAAACTGGAAAAACAACTGGTCGATCAAAACGGCTGGAAAATCCGTCGCATTAAAGATGACGGTGGCTGCTACGAGGTTTACGCGTTCGACAAAAACGGCGATCGTGTCAACGCCTACTATCACCCCGTCACCTTCACGCTGATGCCTAACACCCTGAGCGTGCGCAAGCCCTAATGTTCGCCCGCGCTGGCCGCGACGCCCAGCCCACCGTGCGGGTTTGGGATGCGCTGGTGCGCGTCGGCCACTGGTCGCTGGTTGCTGGCATAGTCGCTACGTGGTTCACCCATGGCAAGTGGCACGAATGGCTGGGCTATGCGGTGCTTGCGGTAGTGGCGTTGCGCATCGTGTGGGGGGTGCTTGCGCAAGGCAGTTCGCGTTATGCACGCTTCGCAGCGTTTCTGCGCTCCCCCGCCTCCACATTTGAATACAGCAAACAAATTCTCGCGCATCGCGAGCCGCGCCACATCGGCCACAACCCGCTCGGCGGCTGGATGATCGTGGCGCTGCTGCTGACGATTACCGGCGTGTGCGTCACCGGCTGGCTTTACACCACCGACCGTTTTTGGGGTGAAGCTTGGGTGGAAAACCTGCACATCGGCCTGACCAACGCGCTGCTCCTACTGATTGCGCTGCACATCGGCGGCGTGATTTTTTCATCGCTGCGACACGGCGAAAATCTGGTCGCAGCAATGATCAGCGGACGCAAACGCGCGCCGGGGCCGGGGGACGTGAATTAACTCAACTGCTGATGCACAAACTCAATAATCTTCGCCACCGCGTCTTTCGCCTGTGGTGAATTGGGGTCCGTGGTGATAAACGCCTCGCCCACGCCTTCGAACAAATGCAAATCTACCTTACCGCCCATCTTGCGATAGCTCGCGATAAAGCGGTCACGATTTGGCACCGGGTGCGCGAGATCCGCCGTGCCCTGTAAATAAACTACCGGCGGCGTCTGCGCTTGCTCGCCACGCTCCAACAACCGCGTCGGGTTAGCCTGCGCCATCGCCTCAGCACTACCCCAAAACAGATCGTGACTCTCGACCCAGTTTTTCGCCTGCTTGTCGTGCTCGCCGCCGAGCAAGCCCTTGGCGTATTCATAACGCCCCAGCGGGTCAATCACCGGCCAGCACATCACCGCACACTGCACCGAAGCATCCACACCCGCCGGGCCGGGCAGCGCCGCGTAATCGGCAGGCCGCATCGCCGTCAACATAGCCTGATGCCCGCCGCTCGATACACCGAGTATGCCCACGCGCTTAGGATCAATATTGAATTGCGCCGCACGTGATTTAAACCAGCGTATCGCGTAATTGATGTCCTGCATCGACGCGGGAAACGCGGCATCCGCTGGCGGCATGCGAAAGTCCAGCGACGCCACCACCACGCCCGTCTTCGCCAGCGGCGCATCCGTGCCCTCATCCGCCATGCGATCCTTCTTCGTCCAAGCCCCGCCGTGAATATCAATCAACAGCGGAAACGGCCCCTTGCCCTTGGGTTTGTAAACCCGCGCCAGAAACGGCTTGTCGCCGTGCTTGATGTATTCCACATCGGTCACATCGATTTCATAACGAACGAGTTGTGCGGTGTCCATGGTGCGCTCCTTGGGTTGAACGAACGGGAATGGGGAATGGGGAATGGGGACATTGTAGCGCTGCGAGCCGGACGCACGTCTGACTCGAAAGCGCGCCCCGACGCTTGTGAAATTACTCAATAAAAACAATTAGTTATCGTAACACCGCCGCCTAGCCTCGTAGCCTCGTAGGATGTGGTGAGCGCCAGCGAACCGCATCAATCGCGCAAGCGTAATGTCGATCGTGAGTGCGTCATGGACGCCCATCGAACGATGCGGTTCCTTCGTCACCGGCATCCTACGCGCCGCCCGCAGCGAACCTACTCTTGATGGTAACGACCTTACTCGTCGCATTCGTAGCATTCGTAGCATTCACGTTCGGCACAATAAGAATCCACGCTACCGGCCTTCAGGCCTCCAAGCCTCCAAGCCTAATGCCCACCCCCAAACCACCCTTTCATCTCCCCATCAAACGCCCCATCAATCAACACATAAAGCATCTTCGCCACCTTGCCCGACCGGTTACTCCAAGCGTGATTGGTGCCCAACTGTATCAACACATCGCCCGCCTTCAACGTCACCTCGCCTTCATCCAGCAGCATGGTAATTTCGCCTTCGATACAAATGGCGTAGTCGATGGTCTCAGTGCGGTGCATCATCGGATGACGACCGCCGCGACCGAATGACGATGCTGCTTCATTGCCCATGGCCTTGAATACTTCACGCGCTTTTTCCGGCGTCATGTTGCGGATTTCTTCCGACTCCGGCGCGATCTCGGCAATGCGAATAATCGTGCCGCCTTTGGGCGGGTGTATCTGGCGCGGGCCCAACGTGGGGTCTTCGTGCACGGCATGCAGCGGGTAGGGCAGCGGGCCGGTTTTCCAGATGTCGTTGGACACGTGGCCGGGCCGGTGCGGATTGGTGCGCATGGCGGGTGCCTGGCCATCTGAAATGAGAATCGATTGACCTTCTTTGTTGTGACCCACTACGACGCGTCTGACGGGCATTTCTTGTACTCCTCTTGAAATTTAAAAATTTTAGCCACAGAGGGCACCGAGGCGCACAGCGCACCATCCACACCACAGAAGGGTTTTCACTACTCTGGCTGTATACCTGCGATCTTGACGATCTCACCCAGCTTTAGCACTGCATCCGCCAGCAGCGCACGAAACGCCGCTGCGCTGCTGCCGACTGCCTTTAATTCCACTTTCGAAAACTGCTCACGCACCGGCGGCATGGCGATGGCCTTTTGCGTTTCCTGCTCCAGCCGCGCGAGAATGGCTGCGGGCGTCTTCACGGGTGCGAGCAAGCCGTGCCAACTGGCTTCCATTTTCATGTTGCTAAGGCCGGCTTCGGTCATGGTTGGCACGTCCGGCAGAAACGCTGCGCGCGCCGTGTGATTGTACGCCAGCGCCTTGAGCCGCCCGCTGCGGATATGCGGTATCGACATCGGCGGGGTGGCCATCATGATTTGCACTTCACCCGCCAATAGCGCCGTTACCGCAGCACCCGCGCCTTTGTACGGCACATGCACCATGTTCAGGCTCGCGCGCTGATTGAGCAGCGCCGCGGCCAGATGCAACGAATTACCGATGCCCGGCGAGCCGTAGGCCAATTTCGCGTCGGGCTTTTTGCCGTAATCCATTAGCTCGCGCAGCGACGCCACCGGCAGCGTAGCGCTCACCACAAGAATGTGCGCGTCCGAGCCGGATATCTGCGACACCGACGCAAAATCGCGTAGCGTGTCGAACGGCAGTTTTTTATAAATGGCCGGATTGATCGCAAACGAGCCGGAAGTCACCAGCAAGGTATACCCGTTCGGCGTGGATTTGGCGACGATATCCGCCGCGATAATGCCGTTGGCGCCGGGGCGATTGTCCACCACGAATTGCTGATGTGTCTGCGCGCTCAACTGCGCCGCGAGGATGCGCGCGGAGGTATCCGGCCCGCCCGCACCGAAGCCGACGATCACCCGCACGGGGCGGGTGGGGTAGTTTTGGGCTTGCGCGCTGCCGACTGCAACCGTACAAGCCCAGCAAACGAGGTAGTTGATTTCTATTCGCACAGAATTCTCCGCCGCAAAGTATAACGCTGCTTCACAGGGCTATTCAGGCAGCCGCCCGCGCCATAAACTGCAGTTGCGCCAGATGCGCATACAAGGGGCTGTCACGCAGCAGCGTTTGATGCGTACCGACGGCGTGTATACGCCCGCCGTCCATCACGATAATGCGATCCGCCGTGCGCACCGTGGCGAGACGATGCGCGATCACCAGCGTCGTGCGGCCGCGCTCTAGCCGCTCCAGTGCGTCCGCCACCTGGCGTTCGCTTTCGGCATCGAGTGAACTCGTGGCCTCATCCAGCAACAAAATCGGCCGGTCTGCCAGCAAGGCGCGCGCTATCGAAATGCGCTGGCGCTGCCCGCCGGAAAGCTTGACGCCGCGCTCGCCCAAATCGGTATCAAAACGCTGCGGCAGGCGCTCGATAAACTCCAGCGCGTGCGCGGCGATACAGGCCTCGCGTATCTCTGCGTCTGACGCATCAGGCCGGCCAAAACGCACGTTGTCGCTGACGCTGCCAGAAAAAATCACCGGGTCTTGCGGCACAATCGCCATGGCACGGCGCAACGCCAGCGGATCGCAATGGCGCACGTCATTGCCGTCAATCAAAATGCGCCCCGATGTGGCATCGTAAAAGCGCAGCAACAACGCGAAGAGGGTTGACTTGCCCGCGCCGGACGGCCCCACCAGCGCCACGCGCTCGCCCGGTTCCACGCTGAAAGTCACATCATTCAACACCGGCGTTTCAGGGCGGCTGGGGTAGGTAAAGCCCGCGTGGTCAAAGCGTATCGCGCCTCTCAGCCGCGCGGGCAGCGTGAATACCGGCGCTTGCGCCGCCAACGCAGGCTGCGTATCCAGTAACTCAAACAAGCGCTCGGTCGCGCCTGCCGCGCGCTGAATTTCGCCCCATACTTCAGACACCATGCCTGCGCCGTTGGCCACCACAGCGGCGTAAAACACAAAGGCTGACAACTGGCCGCTGGTAATGCGGCCCTCAAACACATCGTGTCCGCCAATCCACAAAATCACGCCGATTGCGCACGATCCGATCAACAGCACCAGCGCGATCAACCAAGCTTTGAGCTTAGTGCGGTGCACGCCTGACGCATACGCCGCCTCGGCGGCGCGGTCAAAGCGCGCGCGGGTGTGCGCCTCGTGCCCGTAGGCCTGCACCGTGCGCACCTCGTGCAGCGACTCGTCGATGTGCGCGGAGACATCGGCCACGCGATCCTGATTGTCGCGCGACAGGCTGCGCACCCGCCGCCCCACCACCAGTATCGGAATCAACGTCGCTGGCACGCCCAACACAATCAGCGCGGCGAGTTTGGCGCTGGTGGCAAACAGCATCACCAGCGCGCCCACCATCATCAGCAGGTTGCGTAAAAAGAGCGACATGCCGAAGCCGACCACTTGGCGAATTTGCTCCGTGTCGTTGACCAGCCGCGACGAAATTTCGCCGGTACGCGCAGCATCAAAATACGCCGGCGATAACGTCAACACATGCGCAAACACGGCGCACCGCAGATCGGCGATGATGCGCTCACCGATGCTCATCATCAGATAAAAACGCACAAAGGTTGCAGCGGACAGCAGCGCCGCCACGCACAACACCGCCACCAGCGCGACGTTGAGCAAACGCGGGTCGCGCGTGCCAAAGCCCGCGTCAATCACGTGGCGCACGCCCTGCCCCAGCGCCAGCACGCAAGCGGCGGCCACCACCAACGCCACCAGCGCACCGGCGATGCGCCAACGGTACGGCACCAGAAACCGCGCCAGCCGTACGAGGTGCGTGATCTCGCCCTTGGGTGGGGGTGGCGGTTTTACGGCCATAGCCGAATAAATCGTAAGTAATTGATTTTATTCAATTATTTTTGACACCGATAAACTTTGCCCGCCCGCTGTCGGCAGAAACATGGACTTGCCGCCCGCACCACCGCCGACAATCACAATCAAATCTTCAGGCGTATTCATGATCGGCACCATCGATTGATCGTTGCTCTGGTCGACAAACGCCGGAAAGCGCGGCCCTTTGGATTTGCCGCGATTTTTCATCAGGCCCCAGGGCTGACGCGCCATGTCAAACAGGGCGTTTTGTATGTCGCGTTTATCCCAGCCCGCCGCCGACAGGTGCTGCACATGTTCCAGCCCCAACACCAGCACCGGGTGACCCTGCGAGTACAAATTGTTCACGCCGAGGGTCGCCATCGACGAGGCAAACGTACGCATGATTTCTAGCGCATCGGTCTGGATGTTTTCCGTCATGCTGTGCGGCGCTTCGGCATTGACCACGGTCACCACATTTTGCTCGCGGCGAAAACCGCGCGTCACGTGCAGCGGCGCCCACGGATTGGCGGCTTCGTATTCGGCGATGCAGTACGTGTATTTGCCCGGATGTCCGGTTTGCGACGCATCCACCCCCGGCCCCGCGCCGCCGATGTTCACCAGCACCAAACGCAGCGCGCGCCCGATGGTGGCGTTCGCACGCCAGCCGGGGCCAAACAAACCGGTGCCGCCGTTAATGCGCAACTGCTGCGTGATCGGCCCGTTGACGATGATCAGCGGCGCACCCGCATGCGTGGTCGTTTGCCGGTGCGCCAGCCCATACGCTGGCTCAGACACTGCACGCAGCGCGGCCACCACCACCGGCAAATAGTCGGGTTTGCACCCCGCCATCACCGCGTTCACCGCCACCTGCCGCAACGTGGCACGACCCATTTTCGGCGGCACCACACTGATGAGTTCATCGGCGTCGTGCGCAGGCATGCCCGCCAGCATGGCTGCCACACGCGATGCCGTCGGCGGCACGATGGGCAAGCCGTCCGTCCAGCCCTGCGCGTAAAAATAGTCGTTGATCGCGTCGTAGGAAGCGTCAGTTTCGACGGTGGGGGGGCTGTGCTCCACTATAAATTACTCAATAAAATCAATTACTTAAAAAATCATCGCGGCATCACCGCATCGGGCAGTGGAAACGGGCTTGCCTCTACTTCGCGCGCCAGCACGTCAGCAGGCGTCGTCAACGCATGCGCGCACTGCGCTGCGATATCGGCACCCCGCTTTTCGATCAACGCGGTGTCGCGGTCGCCCACCGGATGCGGCACCACAACAAACGGCAGCGTCACGTGGCCGATGCCTTCAGCCGTCACCTGCGCCAGCGGTGCAAAGGCGGTACTCACGACTGTAATCGTCGGCACACCCAGCGCTTCGAGTTCGGCCGCGTCACGCGCGGTCCACGGGGTTGATGAGCCTCAATGCCCCACGCCGTTGATCACGGCGTCGCACGCTGCGGCCATTTCCTGGGCGAATGGCGACGGCTTGCCCAGATAATCCTTGCGCCAGAATTTCACCTGCACGCCGTGTTCGCGCCGCAAGGTATCGGCAACACCGCGCAGCACCCGGTCGGCGAACTCTTTGTGGTTGTCGAGTATGCCGACGCGCGCACCTTTGAGTGAGCTCAACCGTGGCGCCAGCGCATGCGCAGCGGTCTGAATCTCGCCGGTCGGCACGAAAACCGGTACACCACCGACAATGCGTGTGGGTGATTGCGGCATGGACACCTCCTTCAAAATGGTATTCTCTCTGTGCATCTATAGCGTACCCACTGCAGACCAGCAACCACCTTGCGCCACGATACCCCCCGCTTCATCAAATTGATCCTGCGCGCTGTCAACGCCCTGTTGATGTTAGCCGTGCTGTCGGGCGCGCCATCGCTCGCGAACGCCCAAACGTGGCCGGCGCGCCCCGTGCGAATCATCGCGCCCTTCGCCGCCGGCGGCACCGCAGATTTGTTGGGGCGTGTGGCTGCCGCCAAGTTGAGTGAAAGTTTCGGCCAATCGTTCATTGTCGAAAATCGCGCCGGCGCGGGCGGCGTGCTGGGTTCAGAACTGGTGGCACGCAGCGCGCCGGATGGCTATACGCTGCTGGTGTCAGGCGTGGCCTCGCATGCGGTGGCGCCCGCGCTGTCGGCGAAATTTCCGTTTGATCCGGTGAAAGATTTCGCGCACATCGCCCTCTTTGGCGGGCCGCCGTCGGTGCTGGCAGTGCACCCGTCGTTGCCGGTCAAAGATTTGAAAGCCTTCATCGCTTTTGCAAAATCTAAACCGCGCGACCTCACCTACGGCTCACCCGGCAACGGCACCCAAGGCCATTTAATCGCCGAGTTGTTCAAGCGCAGCGCGGGCTTTGACATGCAGCACGTGCCGTATAAAGGCGCAAGCGGCGCGGTGGTGGATGTCATGGCTGGCCACACCCACGCCATATCCACCACCCTCACCACCGCCGGCACACAAATTCGCGTGGGCCGCTTGCGCGCGCTGGCCATCAGCTCGGCGGCGCGACTGGCAGATTATGCGTCGGTGCCCACCTATCGCGAAGCGGGCTTCCCTGACCTTGTGGCCAATATTTGGTTTTCGCTCTCTGGCCCGGCGGCATTACCGCCAGACATCGTCAATCGCCTAAACAGCGAAGTGCGCCGTGCGTTACAGCTACCCGATGTGCTGGCCCGTCTGCGCTCGGAAGGCATAGAGCCCGGCACACTCGACGCCAAAGCCTTCACCGAATTTGTCGCGGCGGAAGTAAAGCGCTGGGCACCGGTGGTGAAGGCTTCGGGGGCTAAGGCGGATTAGCGGCGGCGTTATTTGCAGGCTAGCAGCACACGCGCGCTTGAGTGCGGGCGAACTACGCGTTGGTTATACTGCGTCGGAAATCAACAACCATCTTAAGGAAAAAACATGCTAAAAATATGGGGGCGCGCGGACGGCTCGAACGTCATCAAAGCGATGTGGTGTATCGGCGAACTCGGCATTGCGCACGAGCGCATTGACTGGGGCGGCGAGTTCGGCGGCAATGACGACGCGGAATACCGGCGCAAGAACCCCAACGGACGGCTGCCGACGCTTGAGGAAGAAGATGGCTGGACGCTGTGGGAATCGGGCGCGGTGGTGCGCTATCTGTGCACGAAGCATAGCTTGGGCAAGCTATGCCCCGACACACCACGCGCCCGCGCCGACGCGGAAAAGTGGATGGACTGGAGCTCGCTCAACTTTGCACAGTTCAATAGCGTTTACCTTCAGCATTATTTCGGCCCCGAGGACAAGCGAAACCCCAACGCCATCCTGACCGCAGCCAAGGCCCAGGTGCAATGGCTGGACATTCTCGAACGGCATCTTGCTGGCAAGCAATATTTGTGCGGCGACCAATTCACCATGGCCGACATCCCGTCCGGCTCGCTGACGCACCGCTGGTTCCACTGGACACCCAAGGCGGCGCAGCCTGCGCATCCCAACGTGCGCGCGTGGTACGAGCGGCTGGCGGCTCGGCCTGCCTATCAGCAGCATGTGATCAAGGTGAATGCAAAGCGGACTGCGGAGATTGTGGAACGCGGGTGAGTGCGTCGCTCTCGCGCCAAAACCGCGTAGGGTGCAATGCGCTTAGCGCATGCTGCGCGGTGCGATTCGCTTACTGACGCCCTACGGATAGCGGGGTTCGCTTTTAACCAATGTCCAGTTTAAAATCAGACCTGTCGCACTGGTCCGCACGATTGATTCGTAACATTGATTCGTAACTGAGGGAGACTTATGGAACAACTCGAACGTCCGTTGCCGCACCCGCTGGCGCCTGAGGCGAAGCCGTATTGGGAAGGCTTAAAGCTTGGCAAGCTCATGCTTCCACAATGCCAAGACTGCGGGAAAGCGCATTTCTACCCACGCATCCTCTGTCCGCACTGTCATTCCCGCAAACTCACGTGGATCGAGGCGAGCGGCCGGGGCAAGCTCTTTGCCTTTGAGATACTCCACCGTTCGTTTAACCCCGCAGTGAAGACGCCCCTGCCCTATGTGCTGGCGATGATCGAGCTTGAAGAAGGGCCGCGCATGCTGTCGAACCTCGTCAACATCAAGCCTGATCCGGCGCTCATCCGCTGCGATATGCCGGTGAACGCCGTCTACACGAAGTTGAATGACAACTTCACCCTTCCGTTCTTCCAGCCTGCCGAGGTGAAGTAATCATGGCCCATGACACTATGCGCGAGCTTTCAAACACGGCCTGTATCGTCGGTGCAGCCGAGAGCGACGAAATGGGTATTTTGCCGCACAAGAGCCAGATGGCCTTGCATCTGGAATCGATCTCCAACGCCGTCGCGGATGCCGGGCTCAAGGTGAGTGACGTCGATGGCATTTTCACGGCCGGTGCGCATTCACCGGCGCTGATCGCCGAAGCGCTGGGCGTGCGGCCGCGCTACGTCGACGGCACCAGCGTCGGCGGCTGCTCCTTCATCATCATGGTGGAGCACGCGATAGCGGCGCTGCACCACCATTTGTGCGATGTGGCGGTCATCACCCACGGCGAAAGCGGCCGCTCGCAAGTGGGCGTCACGCGTGTGCGCGACACCAGCATCGCCGGTTGTTACGAAATTCCCTACGGCTTCGGCGCCCCGCCGACCTGGTTTGGCCTCATCACCACACGGCACATGCACGAGTACGGCACCACGCTCGAACAGTGGGCGCAGGTGGCGGTGTCCACGCGTCAGTGGGCGGCGCTTAACCCGAAAGCCATGTATCACGATCCCCTGACGGTCGCCGACGTGCTCAAAGCCAAGATGATCGCCTACCCCTTCACCGTGCTGAACATCTGCCTCGTCACCGATGCCGGCGGCGCGCTGGTGCTCACCCGCGCAGATCGGGCGCGTGACTGTGCCAAGAAGCCGGTTTATGTGCGTGGCACGGGCGAAGCGACCGAGCACGTGTCCGTGACGCAAATGAAAGGCCTGCCGTTGAGCGGAGCGACACGCATGTCCGGCGAGCGAGCCATGAAGATGGCTGGCGTCAGCCACGGCGACTTCGATCACCTGATGCTGTATGACGCGTTTACGTCCGGCCCGCCGATCATGCTCGAATCAATGGGCTTCGCGAAGCCCGGCGAGGGCGTCTCGTTCTTCGAAAACGGCAAGTCGACGCCGGGCGGGTCACTGCCGATCAACACCAACGGTGGTGGCCTGTCGTATACGCATACCGGCATGTACGGCATGTTCCCGCTGATCGAGGCCACGCGCCAATTGCGCGGCGAATGCGGCGCACGCCAAGTGCCCAATGTGAAGCTGTCACTGGTCAATGGCATGGGCGGCATGCTGTCGGCTGCGGGTACTGCGGTTTTGTCGAACGAGAAATGATGCCGAGCGAGGCGCATGCGGCAGATGCCTCACAGGGGTGATCCCTCTGTGAGGCATTGACGGCGGTCAGGATGCGCGGAACCGGCAAACCACCTCGCTGCATCATCATCGCAGGCCCCAATGGCGCGGGAAAAACCACGTTCGCGCGCGAGTTCTTGCCACGTGAGGCAAAGATCGTGCATTTTGTAAACGCGGATTTGATCGCGGCGGGCTTATCGCCATTGAAACCTGAACTTGCCGCACTATCGGGCGGCAGGTTGCTGCTGCGTGAACTTGACCGGCTGGTAGCAGCAAGAGCAGATTTTGCGTTCGAGAGCACCTTGAGCGGGTTAACCTATGCGGCGCGCTTGCGGCGCTGGAAAACCGAGGGTTATCACATCGAGATAGTGTTTCTCAAGCTTGATTCCGTACAACTAGCGGTAAAGCGCATCCGTGGCCGTGTGAAGCAGGGCGGACATCACGTGCCGACTGCCGATGTTGCGCGCCGGTTTTATCGCGGCTGGGCGAATTTTCAGAGCACGTATCGGGCGCTGGCGGATGCATGGGCGGTGTATGACAATACGGGCGAAAATCCGGTGCGAATAGAGGCGGGATCATGAAACAGCAACCCCTGTCAAAGGAAACCTTGGCGCTAACGAAATCGGTGGAGCGCGCATTAAAACGCGCCCAAAAGCGCGCGCGCGAGGTGGCGCGGCAATACGGCACACCGCTAATCGTCATGCGCAACGGCAAGGTGGTGGCGCTTAAGCCGTAGCATCGGCGTATTGGGAAAGGCTGCATTTTTATTGGCAGGGCGAAACGAAGAACCATTTCAATTACTCAAAAGCCATGATCCGCGAAGCCACTGCCGTCAAAGTGCGGCAAAACCTCGGCGAAATGCTGAACGAAGTGCGCTACAAGCACGACAGCATCGTCATCCACAAAGATGGCGAGCCCGTGGCGGCGCTGGTTAACATTGGCCTCTTTGAACGCATTCGCGCGATGGAGGATCGCTTCGCGCGCTTGACTGATGGCATATGCGCGGCGCTTGCACCGCTGGATGACGCCGCGCTCGAGGAAGTGATTGACGAAGCGATTTCCTCAACACGCGCAGCACGCAAAGTAGGAATAGCGGGCATAGCGGACGCGAGCGGCAAGTAATGCACGTTGTGCCCGACACCGATGTGCTGGTGCCGGGCGTCGCACGCGCCAGCGGCGCACCCGGCCGCGTGATTCAGGCGTGGCGCGACGGCCAGTTTGATCTGGTAGTGTCAGAAGCCCTGCTCGAAGAAGCCGCGCGCGCGGTATTTGCGGACAAGGCCTACCCCAAGGTGCGCACGCTGCTCGACAAAAGCGGCATCACCACTGCGATGACCACCGAGTTTCTGGAAATACTACGCTTCAAAACCATCACCGTTGCCAGCGAGGGCGTTGCCGTGCCCGTAATGCTGGCTGATGCCGATGATCTGCATGTGGTGCAGGCGTTTATCGCTTCAGGCGCGGAGTTTTTGGTGACTGGGGATAAACGGGATTTGTTGTCGCTGGCCTTGCCCGGCGTTATGGGTGTTAGTGTGTTTGAGCACAAGCTATCGGCGTTGCGGTTTGAGTAGATTGGCGCCCGCTGGTAGCGGAAAAATCGTCGTCGGCCACTTTCATTACGGATTTCGATCAGTGGAAAGTGTAGACGTGACCGTTCGCAGTAACCGCAGTGAATCTAGCGGGTTGAAGTCCCGTCCGGGGAATTGTCCGTGCGTCCCGGTAGCGTGAAGAAGCGGCGTCGAAGCGA
>JAYTWR010000133.1:0-46408 GCA_043743335.1 Burkholderiales bacterium | reverse complement strand
CGGTCGCGTGCAGTTCGCGCTGGCGCCGACAACCAATGCAATGCCTTTCATCAGGGACGGCAAGCTGCTGGCACTGGCGGTGTCGCCCTCAAAGCGAATCGCTTTGCTGCCCGAGATCCCGACCTTGATGGAGGCGGGCGTTGCAGGTTACCAGTGGCAGGTGTGGTTCGGACTGCTGGCACCGGCAAAGACGCCGCGGCCGCTCGTTGCGAAGCTCAATCAGGAAGTCTCGCGCGTCCTCAATCTTCCGGAATCGAAGGAGCGCTGGAACGCACTGGGGGCGGACCCGGTGCCGATCGCGGCGGAAGCGTTCGACAAACTCGTCAGCGAGCAGATCGTGCTTTTCACTAGGCTCGCGAAAACGGCGAACATCACGGCCGACTAGAAACCGTTGCCGTTCCTTCGGCGCGGCTTCCGGAATAGCTCAGCCGATGCTACGGTTGTGTGACGTCGCTGTGGCGAATAGGCAATTTAAGTGCCTCTTTTGACTGTCCGCGACTATATCGCTGGCCCGATAGGCGGCCAATCGCGCGGTGTTTGCGCGGTGTTTGGTGAAAATTCTCCTCGCGCGATGGTTATTTGAGACCTACGACGGCCCGAATCACCTCGCTCCGCCGGGGATAGGAAATTCAAACGACCTTTTCGCATAATCGCCAATGTATCCGCGCGCGCATAAACGGTCAAATTCACGGTCAAATTCACACCGCCACGCCGACTGATCGAAACAGCCCGCAAGCCCGCCCAACCAAACACACTCAACTATCTGTTTTAACTCGACTTTTTGGCTGCTGTGTCCGCACAACCCAAGCACCACCCTCGCCCTCGGTAAAACCCGTTCGCGATTGTTTGGCTGCACGGTGATTTCCCTCACGCCGCCTCAAACAACTCCCCCATCTCCGCCCGCCGCGTGGGTGCTATCGGCGGCGGCTGCGGGTCAAACCCCAGGTGCTTGAGTGTTTTTTCGATCACGTCCGGCTGTTCGATCACGGCGATGAATTTGAGCTTGCCGCCGCATTCGCAGCGCTCCATGTCGATGTCGAACACGCGCTTTAGCATTTGCGCCCAGCGCATGCGTGCGCCGTTCGCGCAAGGGGGGTCTTCTTCCGGTGTCTGCGCCTCCGGTGTTTTTTGCTCCTGCGCACCCGGCACCACTTTTGATCTGAGTTTTGCATTCGGCGCGAGCACGCCGTGAAACCGCGTCAGGTGCAGCCGTGGCCTTTGCACCAGCGCGGCCAGCCGTTGCATAAACTCCAGCGGCTCCATCACGATGTGCGTGGCGCCGTCTTTCCACGGCGTTTTGAGTTTGAGCACGATCTGCCCTTTGCCGTTGATCGCCAGCCGCTCGTTGCTGATGGCGGGCCGGGTGATGTAGCGGCAGATCTGCTCAAGCCCCTGCCGGTCGTGGGCGGCGATGGCCACGCCCGCGTGCAAACTAAAGCCATGGGCGTTGGCGCACAGCGCGTGTTTGGCGGGGCGTGGCTGATACGGTTGCCCGTCGGTGATGCGCAGCACCTTTTGCCCCGCGCGCGGGCCTTGCGCGACGCGCCTCGTCGCCGAGGCTATTTGCAGCGCGGCAAGCGCGTTGCAGGATAAAACTCACGGCTCCGGCTTGATGCCGGCGTCGCGT
Organism: Burkholderiales bacterium; assembly: GCA_043743335.1. Lineage (GTDB taxonomy): Bacteria > Pseudomonadota > Gammaproteobacteria > Burkholderiales > SG8-41 > UBA5216. The sequence goes on along the minus strand of JAYTWR010000133.1, from coordinate 44,781 downwards.
ATGACTTTGCTCCACTTCTGCATTTCGGCTTGCAGAAACGCCGTGAATGCTGCCGGCGTGCTGCCCACAGCCTCTGCGCCATCGAGTTGAAAGCGCTGGGTCATGTCCGGCAGCCGCACAATGCGTGCGACCTCGGCGGATAGTTTGTCGACCACGCCGCGTGGCGTGCCAGCGGGCACGACCATGCCCTGGAAGGCCTCGGCTTGATAGCCGGGGATGGTTTCGCCGATGGTGGGCACGCCGGGCATGCTGGCTTGGCGTTTGGCGCTGGTCAGTGCGAGGGCGCGCATTTTGCCAGCGTGAATGTGCGGCGCAGCGGAGATGGTGGTGGTGAATAACATCGTGATGCGCCCGCCGATGACATCGGTTACCGCAGCGGGAATGCCTTTGTAAGGCACGTGAATCAGGCTAATGCCCGCTGCGCGCTGGAACATTTCCGCCGACAGATGCGGCGCCGAGCCAGCACCGGGCGTTGCATAGGTCAGTTCACCGGGCTTGGCTTTCGCCAGCAGGATCAAGTCTTTGACGGATTTGCCCGCAAACGCGGGTGTGACCACCACCACATTGGGTTGAACATTGAGTTGTGTGACGGGCATGAAATCCTTGCCCGCGTCGTACGGCAGCTTGGCGTAGAGGCCGGGGTTGATGGCGAAGGTGGTGGTCATCATCAACACCGTATGGCCATCGGGCGGTGCTTTGGCGGCAATTTCGGTACCGACGATGGTGGCTGCGCCGGGGCGTGAATCAACGACGACGTTCTGCCCCCATGTCTCGCTGAGTTTATGCCCTATCAAGCGCGAGCTGATGTCCAGCCCGCCGCCGGGCGCGAAGGGCACGATAAGGCGCAGTGGGCGCGATGGGTAGTTGGCGGCGTCTTGAGCCAAGGTGGATGTTGCAGCCACGGTGAGCACGGTCAGTGCGGTAGGGTGAGCAAAGCGTAGCGTGCCCACGCAAAAGTGGCGGATGGTGGGCACGCTACGCTTTGCCCACCCGACATTCACCGTATTCATTATTACGATTTAGCGCGAACCCAACACGCGCTGCTTCACCGCACTCAGCGTGCCCGCAAGATCCATGTCCGCCAGCGATGGCCCGCACTGCCAAGCGTTTACGCCAAGCAGCACGCCGAGTATTTCCGCGAACGAGCGATGCAGCGGTGTGGCAACGCCCGCCTGCTCGCCCAATTGCACGCACGGCACGATGGCAAACGGCAAATCATCCATGGCCCAAGTGCGCCAGACATCGGGCTGAAAGGCCGGGAATGATTTGTACACGGGGTTGTGCATGGCCTCATAAAAGGTGTTGCTCTTGAACCCGTAATACTGATCGATGGCCTTGGCCATCGGCGTGTGCGCCACGCCATAGGCCTCGCACACACGCTTGCGCTCGGCGTCCAGCGCATCACCCAACACACCGGCTGCGGGCACCACACCTTCCTGATAGAAACCGAATGGTCTGCCGTCGAGTTTGGCGCGTTCCATGGCACCAACATTCGGCAGCACCATCGCCGGATGCACAATCAGATTCAGATTTTCCAACCCGGTTTGCAGCACGGAAGATGCCACCGTGAAATCAGGGAACAGCGGTTTCAACGCCGCCAGCGCCTCGGCTGAACGCGACGCCGGTACCGTGGCAATTTGTATGCCCTTACGCAAGCCCTTGGGGGTAACCACCGTGCCGTTCACGCGCGACGCATGCGTGGGCGCGGGCGCTTCGGTGACCAACACGTCTTCACGCCCCGCCTTACGCAAGAGCGGGGTCAAGCGCGCAGACGGCCAGTAGCCGTGGCTTTGCACATGCACCACGGCACCGCGTGCAAACGCCGGGATCATGGCGCTGAACTGGGCTTCAAGCTGATGCATATCCACTTCAATCAGCACCGCCTCAGCGTCGCGCAGGGCCTCAGCCGCGGTGTCGCAAATCTTGTAGAGTTTGGCAAAGCCGGTTTTTTTGGAAATTAAATGCTGCGCATCGCCCTCAACCGTGTAGCCGCCCGCCTTGCGCACGGCGGCAATTTGATCGCCCTGCCCGGGCAATACAGTGAAGCTGACATCGTGGCCCGACAGCGTGAGATCCGCTGCGCACACCGCCCCGATGGCGCGCGCTGTGTTTCCGATAACGGCGACTCTCGACATGCTTTTCCTCCGTGGGTAAGACGGTGATTACGCTGCTGTCACCAGCGCCAGTGGCGTGGGCTTGGTGGCGTGCAATGCAGGCAATAATTCATCTGAGATCAGCCGCATGCTGGCCAGCGCGTTGGACATCGGCATGCCAAGGAAGTGGGTGCGGAACACGAAGTGCGTGATGCCCAGTTCCTCAATGTAGGGCAAGAGCTGATTCCAGCAGTCTTCTGGCGAGCCGATAACGAAGCGGTCGTTGACCAACTCATCGAATGATTTGTTGACCCGCTCGTGTTCGGGCATGGCTTTGTCGGTTTCCCACAGGGCGTAGGCTTTGTATTTTTCCGAAATAAAGCGCCCGCCCATCTCCATGGCCGTGGCGCGGTCTTTGGCGCAGTAAATTTCGATGCGGCAAGGGTTTTCTTTAGGCAGCGGCTTGCCCAGTTTATGCAATTCTTCTTTGTAGAGTTTCAGCCGCTCTTTGTGCGTGGCAAAGGTGGCTTTGGGGCTGTGGTAAAGGCAATCGCCGAGCAGCGCGGCACGGCGGATCGCATTCGGGTGCTTGGCGGCAAACCAAATCGGCGGATGCGGCTTTTGCACGCAACGTAACGACAGGTGCGCATCGCGCAGTACGCAGGTGTCGCTTTCGTAGCTTACCTTGTCTTCCGTCCACAGCCGCTTGGCGACGGTGAGACATTCCTCGAAACGCTGCACGCGTTGCCCCTTGCGCACGCCAAAGGCTTCGAACTCCGCCGTGCGGTAGCCCAGTCCCACGCCGAAAATCATGTTGCCGCGTGAAATCACATCCAGCGTGGCGATGGTTTCAGCGGTGTACACCGGGTTGTGCAGGGGTGCCAGCAGCAGGCCGACGCCCATGGTCATGTCGCCCGCCTCAGCCGCCATGCGCGCGAGATAAGGCACCATTTGCAGCGCCTGATTGCCGCCTTCATTGAGAAAATGCTGGCCGGTGAAATAAGAATCCCACCCGCGGTCACGCGCGAGCCGCATGATCACATATTGCTCTTCCAGCGCGGCCACCATATCCACGTTTTCAAACTGCTGGTTGCTGACCATGATGCCCGCTTTTACGCCGCTCATTTTTGTTTGCCTTTTAAGCTTGGTTTCAATCTAAGCCCAATCTAAGCCAAATTCCGCTTAAAAAATGCTACGGATAACCCCAACGCGCGATCCGCATCATCTTTGCGATACGGCTTGCCGCCGTGGCGCGCGAACGCGTGATCGGCCTCCGCATACTGATGTATCGTCACCAGCGGGTTGGGTGCCAGCCGCCGCACCAGCATCTCGTTCACCTCGGCCTGCACCCAGCGATCTTTCATCGCCATGTGCAGCATGAACGGGCGGTGCAGGTTGCCCACCTCGCGCATGTTGTGCTCGATGTACGTGCCGTAGTAGGCCACTGCGCAATCGATGTCGGTGCGGCAGCACAGCAGATAACACAACTTGCCGCCCAGACAATAACCCACCGCACCCGCCTTGCCGTTGCACTCTGGAATGTGCGTGAGGTATTGCACGGTGTCTTCCATATCGCGCACGCCAAGGTCGTAATCAAAATCGTAATACAAATCAAAAGCCTTTTGCACGTGCGCCGGGTTGCGATCCGACAGCTCAACGCCTGGCTCTTGCCGCCAGAACAAATCCGGCACCAAGCACACGAACCCCGCTTGGGCGAAATCGTGCGCGTGCTGGCGCATGGTGTCGTTGACGCCCCAAATTTCCATAATCGCCACCACGCCACCCGCCGGCGGCCCATCGGGAACGGCAAGGTAAGCACTCATCACGCCGTCGCGCAGCGGAACTTGAATATTGCGGGTGTGTATAGCCATGATATAGGATGTAACTAATTGATTTTATTGAGTTATTTTATTTTCTTGTTTACTGCCGCGCAAGCCCCGCCGCCTTCACCACCTTGCCCCACTGCGCGTATTCCTGCTTCAGCAGCTCGGCAAAGGCTTCCGGCGTTGAGCCTATGGTTTCTACCGCCAGCGCGGTCATGCGGTCTTTGGTTTCCGGCGCGGCCAGCGCACGCAGCGTATCGGCGCGCAATTTTGTCACCAGCGCGCGCGGCAGGCCTGCTGGTCCCAGCACCCCGTACCAGCCTGAGGTATTGAACTGCAAGCCGCTTTCGGCGACGGTGGGCAACTCCGGCAACAAGGCCGAGCGCTTGTCGCCGCCTACCGCCAGCGCACGCAGACGGCCCGCCTTCACCTGTGGCAGCGCCGCCGACAGGCCGTTAAACATCATGTTCACCTCGCCCGCCAGCAGCGCCGTCATGCCCGGCCCCGCGCCCTTGTACGGCACATGCGTGATTTTTACGCCCGCCGCGACATTCAGCAACTCGCCGGCCATGTGGATGCCCACCCCGGTGCCGCCAGAGGCGAACAGCAGTTTGCCCGGCTGCGCTTTGGCCAAATTAATCAAATCCTTCACCGATTTCACCGGCAATGCGGGATGCACCAGCAGCACATACGGCGCACTCGCCGCCAGCACAATGGGCGTGAAATCACGGTTGGTGTCGTACGGCACTTGCTTGACCAAATGCGGCACGATAGCCAGCGGCCCGGAAAACCCCATCAGCAAGGTGTAACCATCCGGCGCGGATTTCGCCACGATCTCAGCACCAATCAAGCCCGCCGCCCCCGCGCGATTGTCCACCACGATTTGCTGGCCGAGCACCTCGCCGAGGTTAATCGCAATGGCGCGTGCGATCACGTCCACCGGCCCGCCTGCTGACGACGGCGCGATCATGCGGATAGGGCGGTTGGGATAAGGGGAAGGCTGTGCGGTAACTGCGCTACTGGATAGGCTGAGCATCAACCCAGCGGCAGGCCAAAAGCAAAAGCACGTTCGTAAAAAAGTCATGTGATTCCAAAACAGGTTGTGGTCGAATGATACATCGCAACATTGCGTGATTATGGGGTCTGCGCTGCCACCGCCAGAAAATCTGGCAGCGTCTCGCCGCTGCGTGCCCACAGCGCAAAATCTTCCGGCGTATCCAGATCAAACGCCAGCCCCGCATGCGGGCAGGGCAGCACGTGGCCGCCGCGTGCTGCGGCCAGCGCGGCGTGCTGCGCGTAACTCCCTTTGCCAAAAGCAAAATCACGCACCGTGGCATCCACCAACAGCGCATTGGTGCCGCTGCCGTGACGATCTGCGGCGATCACCATATCGTTTGCGCGCGCAGGCAGCGCGAGCATGGCCTGCAACGCCGCGTGGTCTAGGCTCGGCAAGTCAGACGGCAGTATCAACAAACGTCGCGCGCCCAGCGACGCCACGTGCGCGGCGGCTTGCGTGAGCGCGGCGTTGAGCGATTGCGCGTCCGCGTTTTCACGCAGTGTCTGTGCGCCCGCGGTACGCGCGAACGCCAGCGTGTCGTCGCAAGGGCTGATCACCCAACAGCGCTGTGCATCGCCGAGTAGGGCTTGCACCACGCCCAGCGTGCGTTGCAACAACCAGCCGTTGAGCGCGCGCCGAGTCGCCGCATCGAGCACAGCGGCCAGCCGTGACTTGCCGTCGGCCAGGCCCCGGTGCGGCACAACTACCGATAAGTAATTGATTTTATTCATTTTTTAATGGTGAGCGCGAACGCAATGACGCGCCGCGCCAGCGCCGCACTCTGGCTACGGCCAGTCATCAACGTATCCGTCACCAACACGCGCTTGCCCAGCCGCACCAACGCATCCGCGTGCGCCGCATCCTGCTGATCAATCACCCAGTGATCGACGTCGTGGCCATAGTGCTGCACCACGCCGCGCACGCTGGGCGTCGCACCCAGCTCACGCATCATTTTCGCCGCCGGGCCTTTGACTGCCGCACCGCCGATAATGGGCGATACCGCGATCACCGGAAAGGTGCGCGCGCGCAGCCACGTGCGTATCGCCGGCACACGCAGGATCGGGGCGATGCTCACATACGGGTTAGACGGGCAAATCACCACCGCCTCTAAAGCGCGCGAACGCATCACGCGCTGCAACGCCGGCGGCACGCGCGCCGCCCGCGCGCCGGCAAAACGAAATCCGCTGACGCGCGGCGCGCAACGTAGTCGCACGAAGTAATCCTGAAACGCCAGCTCGCCGGCGGCCGTTTTGACCCGCGTGCGCACCGGTGTGTCGCTCATCGGCACAATGGCGTGACGCACGCCCAAGCGCGCCGCCAGATCGCGCGTAACCGCCGACAGCGGCATGCCGCGCTGTAACGCCGCGCGCCGCAACACATGCAGTGCCAAATCGCGGTCGCCGAGTTGAAACCACGACTCACCGCCCAAGCGTTTTATTTCATTAATAAAATTCCAAGACTCGCCCTCACGCCCCCAGCCGAGCTGAGCGTTGTTCACGCCCGCCAGCGTGTACAGCACGGTGTCCAAATCGGGGCAAATGGTAAAGCCCAAATGCTCAAAATCGTCGCCAGTATTTACCACGATGGTCAATTCACCCGGCGGCAGCACGGCAGCCAGTCCGACCGCCAGTCGCGCGCCGCCCACGCCGCCTGCGAGCGCAACGATCACCGGAACAAATCCTCAGCCTTGGGGCGCATCACTTCGTCGATCATCGCTTCACGCAGCGCATACGGAAAGCCGCGCGCCAAGACGGCGGGCACGCCTTCGTTTGCCTGCCCCATCACCAACGACGCGGCTGCAGCGAGCTCATCTGCCGCCGCCACTTGCGTCACCTTGAGCACGCGACCCTCGCGATCGCGCTCGCCGCGCTTGTCGATGAGCGCGGGCACGCCCGCCACGCCGATGGCCACCCCCGTGACGCCATGACGCCACGCGCGGCCAAAGCTGTCGATAATCAACACGCCCACCGTCGCGCCGCTGCGCGCGCACAGCGCATCGCGCAGCTTGCGCGCGGACGCATCCGGGTTTTCCGGCAACAGCAATGCGCTATCTTCCCCCGGCACGTTCGATTGATCGATGCCGGCATTCGCCATGACAAAGCCCAGCCGATGCTCAACAATCAAAATGCCCGGCTTCACGCGTAGCACCGCGCGCGATTCGCGCAGAATGAGCTCAACCAGACGCGGGTCTTTGCGGCATTCACGCGCCAGCGTTTGCGCGCGTGCCGAGGGCTGCACCTGCGCCAGTGGCACCACGCGACCTTCGGCTTTAGAAATGATTTTTTGCGCCAGTACCAGAATGTCGCCCGCCTGCAAACGCATTGGCGAACGCGCTAGCGCATCGACTAAAAGCTCAATTAAATCAACGCCTTGAGCAACTTCCGGCAAGCCGGTAAGCGCCTTCAGTAACAGCTCAGGCATCGCCCGTAAGACCCGTGATGCGTATCCCCGAACCTGCCACCTTGTAGCGCTTGTTGATGGCGATCAACACAGAGGTCAGCGCTTCGGCGGCAATGGAGTTGGCGAGCACACCGGCGTGCCAGGCGCGCAGGCCTGCGTCGTGCGCAAGGCCAATTACCACTTCGCGCGCCGCAGTGTCATCGCCACACACCAGCACATCGCAATCCACGGCGTGTGCGTCGTCTTTCAAATGCGTAGCGGAGACATTTTGAAAAGCAGATACCACTTTCACGCCCTCACCCAGCGTGCGTTGCAAAGCCAGCACCGCGGATTCGCCATTCGGCATTTGCACACGATCGACCTTGGGCGGTGCCAACGGCACGGTGACATCAATGAGGATTTTGCCGTTGAGCGCGTCTTTTACATCAAGTGCGGTAGGTTGCTGTGCGGCATAAGGCACGGCCAGCACAACGACTTCCGCGCTTGCGGCGGCATCGCGATTGGCCGCGCCCGCGACGGTGGCTTTGCCTGCGAGCAATACATTGAGTTCCTGCGCCCCGGCGGCGGCTTTCGCTGCATCACGCGAGCCGAGTGTGACCTCGTGGCCTTTCAAGGCCCAGCGAAACGCGAGGCCGCTGCCTTCTTTGCCGGTACCGCCGAGTACTGCAATTTTCATGGTGTTACCTGCAAATCGTTGGGTTGACGGAGGACGCCCAACGTCAAAACCGGTTTACCACGGAACACGCGGAAGACGCGGAAAAAACACGACCTAACAATTCCGCGTTTTTTCCGTGTGTTCTGCGTGTTCCGTGGTAAAAAATTGTTGCCGTGGCTATTCGTTGGGCTTCGCTACGCTCAGCGCCAACCTACATATACCATCACGCCGCCACTTTCTGTGAATTGGTTGGCAACACGGGCAGCGCCTGCTCCGCCGCACGCACACGTTCCTCGTTCACTGCACCGTACAAAGTCGAACGCTGTTGCGGCACACGCCGCGCCGCGCGGATCATCACCTGCATGCGTGACGGCTCCATTTCCTGCCCGTGTTGCGTGCCCGCAGCCCGCGAAATACTTTCATTCATCAAGGTGCCGCCCACATCATTGGCACCTGCGTTCAGGCATGCCGTCACGCCCGCCGCACCCAGCTTGACCCACGACACTTGAATGTTCTGAATCAGCGGGTGCAACACCAGCCGCGCCACCGCGTGCATCAATATCGCCTCGCGCGAGGTGGGCCCTTTGCGCGCCTGGCCCTTCACATAGACCGGCGCACCCATGTGTACAAACGGCAGCGGAATAAATTCGGTGAAGCCACCGGTTTTCTCTTGCAACTCGCGTATGCGCAGCAGGTGCCGCGCCCAATACACCGGTTGCTCCACATGGCCAAACATAATGGTGGCGGTGGAGCGCAAGCCCAGCTCGTGCGCGGTTTGCATGACGTTGAGCCAGGCTTGCGTGTTGACTTTGTCAGGGCAGATCACCTGCCGCACATCGTCATCCAAAATTTCCGCTGCCGTACCCGGCAAGCTATTCAGCCCCGCGTCGATCAAGCGCGACAAAAAATCACGGATGGACAGGCCCAGCGTTTGTGCGCCATGCGTCACTTCCAGCGGCGTGAACGCATGCACGTGCATGGCGGGTGCGGCGCGCTTCACCGCGCGCACAATGTTGAGATACGTGTCGCCGGTGTACGAGGGGTGTATTCCGCCCTGCATGCACACCTCCGTCGCGCCACGCGACCACGCTTCGCTGACACGGCGCTCGATTTCTTCCAGCGGCAAGTCGTAAGACGCGCCGCGCAACGAGCGGCTGTGCGTGCCCTTGGAGAACGCGCAAAAAGTGCAGCGATACGAACAGATGTTGGTGTAATTGATATTGCGGTTCACCACGTAGCGCACCGTATTGCCCACCGTGTTGGCGCGTAGTTCGTTGGCGGCGGCGCAGATTTCTTCGAATGCTTCGTCGCGGGCGGAGAACAGGCGGGTGATGGCGGCTTCGGTAAATGTGTCGTAACTAATTGATTTTATTTGCTTTTTGTCAAGGAGGCCTGCCGCTGTTACCACGCTTCGTTCAACCCCCTCCCTCATCCCCGACCCTTCTCCCGGCGGGAGAAGGGAGAAAAACGTCCCGCTGACCGAGCCCAGTGGGTATGTAATTCCCTCTCCCGGCGGGAGAAGGGCAGGGGTGAGGGCGGGGGTTGAATCGCGCGCATACATTCCACCCACTTGCATTCCAGGCTCCACTAACCCCGGCGACCAGGCATCCATGCGCGCATAACCTTCACTATCACTGGCGCGTATCAAACGCGTAGCAATCTCTGGCGCATGCCAATGAAAGGCGTCGTGCACATACGCCGGATACGACGGCAGTCGTGCCACCAGCACGCGCCCGCGCGAGGCGGTGATCTCACGCAACTGCGCTATCTCGGGCCACGGCGCTTCCGGATTCACGTGGTCTATCGTTATCGGCGACACGCCGCCCCAATCGTTAATGCCTGCATCGATCAAGTCAGCGCAATTATCCCCGCTCAAATTCGGCGGCGCTTGGATGTTCATTTCTGCGCCGAGAAGGTCTCGCGCCGTCGCGATGGTCCACAACAAATCCTCATGCTCAGCATGCGGTGTATCGGCCATGCGCGTGTTGGGCTTGGCACGGAAGTTTTGAATAATCACTTCTTGAATGTGGCCGTGGCGCTGGTGCAAATCGCGTAGGGCGTTGAGTGCATGCACGCGCTCATCGCGCGTCTCACCGAGGCCGATGAGTATGCCTGTGGTGAATGGAATTTGCAGTTCACCCGCGAGCCGTAATGTTTCAAGTCTGGCAGCAGGGTGCTTATCCGGCGAGCCGTAATGCGGCCCGCCTTTTTCGCACAGCCGCGCCGACGTGCTTTCCAGCATCATGCCTTGCGACGCGCTGACCGTGCGCAGCTTCGCCATTTCCTCGCGCGTCATCACGCCGGGGTTCACATGCGGCAACAGCGTGGTGTGCTTCAACACCAAGGCGCACATGGCGTGCAGATAATCGATAGTGGTGGCATGGCCCAAGGTAGCCAACGCATCGCGCGCAGCCTTGTAACGCAACTCAGGTTTATCGCCCAGCGTAAACAACGCCTCCGTGCAACCTGCCGCTTCGCCCGCGCGCGCGATAGCCAGCACCTCATCGGCGGTCAGATACGCGCGCTTGCCTGCTCCGGTTACATCGGGTGCCTGCGCGAAGGTGCAGTAACTGCAGATGTCGCGGCACAGGTGCGTTAGCGGGATGAAGACTTTGCGGGAATAGGAAACTATCGACATAGCGGCTACCGGCAACTTTAGTTGAGCTTAACACCCGTCACCCGCACCACCTCAGCCCAAGTCTTCGCATCCGCTTCCATCGCCCGCTGCATCACATCCGGCGTTTGTATGCGCGCCTCAGCAGCGTTAATCAAAAAACTTTCCCGGGCTTTGGGTGCTTCCACGGCTTTGGCGAATTCGGCATTCAAGCGCTCGATGACTGCGCGCGGCGTGTTGGCCGGGGCGAGCACGCCGGCGATCACGGCGGCCTCTATACCCTTGACCGTCTCGCCCAACGCGGCGATGTCCGGCAGCGCAGTGGCACGCTTGTCGGCTGTGATGCCGACCGCGACCAGCTTTTTGCTCTTTACATGCTCCAGCACGGCAGGGATGGTGTTGACGATCAGCGACAGCTCGCCGGTCATCAGCGACACCGTGGACGTGGTGCCGCCTTTGTAGTTGATGGAGGTGAGGTCTATGCCTGCCCGCGTGCGGAATTTTTCCGCCGCCAAATGCGTGACCGTGCCCGCGCCGGAGTTGCCGCACGTGATGCCGGGGCTTTTCTTCGCCAGCGCAATCAGCTCTTTGGCGTTTTTCACCCCCAGCGACGGGTGCGCCGCCATCAGCAACGGCGAAGCCGACACCGGCGCGACTGCCACCAAATCACGCCCAGGGTTGAAGGCGAGCTTGGTGTAGAGCGAAGGCATGATGGCATGCGTCGATAAATCGGTGAACAGCAGGGTGTAGCCATCCGCCGCTGCTTTGGCGACGAACTCTGCTGCGATCGTGGTGCCTGCACCGGGGCGGTTTTCGACGATGACTTGCTGGCCCAGCGTGCGTGTTAGTTCAGCAGCGGTGATGCGCGCGAAGGTGTCCGTAGCGCCGCCGGGGGCGAAGGCCACAATCAGGCGCATGGGTTTGGTGGGGTACGCCTGTGCTGAGCCTGTCGCAGTGGGCTGCGCCGCAGCGCCAGCGGTCAGCGCCAATCCCACAGAAAAGTATAAGTAATTGATTTTATTCATTTTATTCGTTTTATTTGCTTTTTTCCCCAGCTTGCTTCAGCAAAGGCAGCACGTCACCGATAAACTGCTGCAACTGCGCCACTTGATCGTCACCCACCAAACGGATGCACAAGTCAGTCACCCCAGCAGCTTGATAGCGCTGCACCATATCCGCCACGGCCTGCGCGGGCCCCAAGCCCATCATGCCACGGAAATTCACCCCGCCACCGTAGTACTTGTCGAGAAAGTCGCGCGTGAGCGACTCGGCTTTGGCGACATCGTTTTCGAGCCGAATGGTGGTGTAGACGCACAGCGGGAAGTGGGGCTTGGCCGTGTTCTGGCGCCCATGCCGTGCCATGGCCTCGGTGCACACCTCACGCAGCTTGCGGATATCGTCTTCGGTGACATAGGTGGTGATAATGCCGTCGCCGAATTTGCCGACGCGCTCAATCTGCGCGGGAATCATTTCGCCGCGATTGCCTGCGGTCACCAACAACGGCGGGCCTTCGGGGTTCCATGGCAGCGGGCCGATGGTGTGCTCGGTGAGTTTGTAATCGCTGCCGTCCATCGTCACCGGCGCGCCGCTCCAAAGCTTCCGCCACACGGTCATGTGTTCTTCGAGGTCTTTGACACGGCGCTTGTGATTTTTGCCGCAAGCCTCCCACTCGCGCACAATGGCCGGCAAACCCCAGCCCACGCCCAGGCCCAGCACCAGACGCCCCTGCGAAATTTGATCGAGATTGGCGAGCTGATGCGCCAGCACGGTCGGCTGGCGCAGCGCAGGCAGCAACACGGCAGTGCCAAGACGCGAACGTTTGGTGATCGCCGCCACATAGGCGAGCGTGGTCAATGGCTCCAACCGCGGCTTGGCCACCACGCTGTCGCCCACCCACACATCCATATCGGCGTCGTCGCACAGCCGCGCGATGGCCCAACAGTCTTCCACCGGCGGCCGCCGTGCGGATTGAAGAATCACGCCCCGATGGGGCAGCAAAATGCCTAGACGCATGGTTTTTCCGATGGCAACAAACCAAGGCAGACTCTAATACAATCCGCGATTCCGTGCATGGCATGCAGTATATCGAGGCGGTAAATTCGCCATCGCGGCATCGGGTTGCTTGCGTGCCCGGCAAGGACTATATTTGGTCTTTATTCAATCCACTGTGAGCTGTCATGCGCTATTCGACCCAAGTCAAACCGATCAGCTACCTGAAAGCCAACGCGGCTGAAGTGCTGCTGCAATTGACCGAACAGTGCGTGCCGATGGTCATCACTCAAAATGGCGAAGCCAAAGCCGTCCTTCAAGATGTGGTGAGCTTTGAGAACACCCAAGAAACGTTGGCGTTGCTGAAAATTCTGGCGTTGGGTAATCAGGACATTACAGCGGGCAAGGTCAAACCCGTATCCAGTGTCGTGGCACGGCTGCGCGCCAAGCGTCCGGCGTAATGCCGAAGGGGCGTTACACGGTGCTGTTGACCGCGGGTGCCGAGCAGGACCTAGAGTCAATTTATGACTACATCGCCGAGCATGACTCGTCGGGCAAGGCAAACTACGTGCTCGATCAACTGATGCGTGTCGCCGAAAGCCTGTCGGTAGCGCCGGATCGCGGCAGCTATCCCAAGGAGTTGCTGATGCTCGGCATCAAAGAGTATCGGCAAGTATTTTTTAAACCGTATCGGGTGATTTACCGAATCGTTGACCAGCGCATCTACGTCTACCTGATCGTCGATGGCCGGCGCGACATGCAGTCTGTGCTGGGGCGGCGACTGCTCGGGGCTTGAGTGACGGGTAACACCACGAGTTCTCCATGAGCCCAACTTCATTCGCCCCGGTCATCACGCCGCACGGCCATCTGCTGCTCGCGCCCGAGGCAGACGCGCCAGCGCTTGCTCCTGAAATTGAAGCGCGCTTGCAGCAAGCCGCCGTGCGCGGATCAGGACATCTGCTGCTGCAATTGGGTGCGGGTGAGCCGGGCACGGCACTACCCGTGCAATGGGCGTATTGGCGGGACTTCGGCACGCGCTATGTGACGGCGCTCTGCGCCATGCCACAGGAAGGCGCTGCTCGCGGCCCGGCGCTGGACGCGGCGGCGATAACCACCTTGGTGGCCCACGCACCACCGATGACCGGTGCCGAGTATCTGACGGATGCGGTGCTGCAGTCGCTTTGGCAAATAGTGCACGAGGCACTTAAGGCGGAACTGGCGGAATCCGGCAAGCCGCTGGAAGATTTTCTCAAGAGCCGTCATGCGGCATGGAATCTGGTCGGGCGCGTACACTTTAACCTCGCCGAAAACCACAAGGACGCCGAAGCGCCCTTTGCCTTTCTGGCGACCTACACCACGCGCTTGAGCGCCCAAGGCAAGGCGCAGCACCTGCCGCTGGCGCAGGCGTTGCGCGACTATGCCGGTACGGGCAATCGGGAAAAGCTGCTGTCACTGCTTGCGCCCGTGCAGCGCGGGGCCGCATCGTGCGACTGGCTGCGCACGATGGTGGACAGCGGCGACATCAACCACCCGCTGCGCTGGACGCCGGCCGAGGCGTATCAATTTTTGACGGATGTGCCGCAGTTGGAAGCGGCGGGCATCGTGGTGCGCGTGCCGGGTACTTGGCGGCTAAGCCGCCCATCACGGCCACAGGTCAAGGCCACGGTCGGGGCCAAGTCACCGTCCCTGTTGGGCGCGAACGCATTGCTGGATTTCAGTGTGGAAGTCACGCTGGATGGCGAACGCCTGACGGCGGCGGACATCACGCGGCTGCTCGCGGGCGGCGACGGTTTGCAACTCATCCGCGGGCGTTGGGTGGAGGTTGATCGCAACAAGCTCACCCGCATGCTGGAGCAGTTTCGCGGCGTTGAAAAAGCGGCTGCCGAGGGCGGGCTCAATTTCGTTGAGGCGATGCGGCTTACGGCCGGCGTCAGTCTTGGCAGCGACGCGCCTGCCGACGCCGATTGGTCGCAAGTCACGACCGGGCCGTGGCTGGCACAAACGCTGAAAGCCTTGCGCAGCACCGAGAGTCTCGCGCACGCGCACCCCGGCGCTGCACTCAAGGGAACGCTGCGGCCCTATCAACAAGCCGGCCTGAGTTGGCTGTATCTGCTGTGCAAATTGGAGTTGGGCGCGTGCCTAGCCGACGACATGGGTTTGGGTAAAACCATACAAATCATTGCCTTATTGCTGGTACTCAAGCAAGAACGCGGCAACGAACCGTCGGCGCGATGCAGTGTACTGGTCGCGCCCGCCTCGTTGCTCGCCAATTGGGCGGCCGAGATAGAGCGCTTCGCGCCCGATCTCAAAGCGTTGATCGCGCACCCTTCAGCGACATCCCAAGCGGAGCTTAAGGCGCTGGATGCGGAGCGCCTGTCGCAGCTTGATTTGGTCATCACCACGTATGGGTTTTTGCAGCGCCTGCCGCTGCTTACTGCAACGCAATGGCGGCTGGCGGTGCTGGATGAGGCGCAAGCGATCAAGAACCCTGGCTCAATCCAAACACGCACCGCAAAGCAGCTGCAAGCGCGCTCGCGTATCGCGCTGACCGGCACCCCGGTTGAAAACCGCCTCTCTGATCTGTGGTCGATTTTCGACTTTACGCATCCGGGGTTGCTGGGCAACGAAAAAGTATTTGCCGGTTTCGCCAAGCGGCTCGCAGAAAAAGAGCATTTCGGCCCGCTACGCGAGCTGGTGCGCCCTTATATTTTGCGGCGGCTGAAGACGGATAAATCCGTGATCGCCGACTTGCCGGACAAAACCGAACTCAAAGCCTGGTGCCTGTTAAGCCCGGCGCAAGCGGCGTTGTATCAAGCTTCCGTCAAGGCGTTAACGGCGGAACTGGACGCAGCCGACGGCATGAAACGGCGCGGCTTGGTGCTGGCGTACCTGATGCGTTTCAAACAGATTTGCAATCATCCGTCGCAGTGGCAAGGTGACAATGCGTGGGATGAGGCTCGCAGCGGCAAGTTGTCGCGCTTGCGCGAAATCGCTGAAGTGATCGCCGCTAGGCAGGAGAAGCTGCTGGTGTTCACGCAGTTTCGCGAAGCCACGGAACCGCTGGCGGCGTTCCTCGGGGCCGTGTTTGGCCGCGCGGGGCTGGTGCTGCATGGCGGAACAGCGGTCGCCAAGCGGCGTGAACGGGTCAAGCGTTTTCAGGAAGATGAATTGACGCCGTTTATGGTGTTGTCACTCAAGGCCGGCGGTGCGGGCCTTAACCTTACTGCGGCATCACACGTGGTGCACTTTGATCGCTGGTGGAACCCGGCGGTGGAAAATCAGGCGACTGACCGGGCGTTTCGCATCGGGCAAACGCGCAATGTGCTGGTGCACAAGTTTGTGTGTCGTGGTACCGTTGAAGACAAAATCGATCAACTCATCGAATCCAAACAGGCGCTGGTTCAGGACGTGTTGGAAGGTGGCGCTGAATTGAAATTGACGGAAATGAGTGATCGCGAATTGCTGGATTTGGTGGCGCTCGATATTCATCGCGCAGGGGCAGAATAGCAGGGGAATCAGGATAGAGGTGCGTATGTACTATGGCTGGAAACCGTATGTGTCGGTGGCGAAACGCAAGAGCATGGCCGAGCGCGAGGCCAAGCGCATGTCGAAGAGCGGGTCGCCGTTATCACCCGTGGCCATCGATGGCCGCACCATCGCCAGCACCTTCTGGGGCAAATCATGGTGTGAGAATCTGGAGCGCTACAGCGACTACGAAAACCGCCTGCCGCGAGGCCGTACGTATGCGCGTAACGGATCTGTCATTGATTTGCGTATTGAGGCCGGCAAGGTGCAAGCGCTGGTAATGGGTTCCAGCCTCTATAAAACCAATATCACGGTTGCCGCCGTGCCCAGCAAGCAATGGCAGGAAATCAGCGCGGATTGTGCGGGCTCTATCGACACCCTGGTTGAGTTGCTCCAAGGGAAACTCTCGGATGCGGTGATGAGCCGCATCTGCCGGCCTGCGAACGGGTTGTTCCCGGCACCCAAGGAACTCAAATTTGAGTGCAGTTGCCCCGACTGGGCCGATATGTGCAAACACGTCGCCGCCGTGCTTTATGGTGTGGGCGCGCGGCTCGACAAGCAACCGGAACTGCTGTTTACCTTGCGCAAGGTAGACGCCCAAGCGCTGGTTGCCGGGGCCAGCGCGGGTGGTATGGACATGGCACTCAGCCAACGTAAGCCCGGCAAGGCCAAGGTGCTGGATGCGGGCGATGCATCACTGGCAGGGCTGTTTGGCATCGACCTGGGTAGCACCGCAGAGGCGGCAACGCCGGTTGACCCCACGGTGCCGAAGCGCACGACGGGGCGCGCGAAAAAGAGCGCGGCGAAAAAGCCGGCGCTTGCCCAAGCCAAACCGGCTGCGCGTGGCAGCAAAGCAGGCAAAGGCACTAAGAAGAACGAAACTGAAAAGGAAGCTGAAAAGGAAACTGAGAAGGAAACCGCGCCCGCAATAGCGTTGCGTAAGGTGGCACGCAAGCGTGCCGCCCGCGCGAAAAAGGGCGCGTCAGAGAAAGCGGCCAGTTCGTGAATAAGTCAGCGCGCATCCACGCCGCCCTGCGCGGCGAGCCGGTTGACCGTACCCCCTTTGGCTTTTGGACGCACCGGCCAGATATCGACCTCAATGCGGAAAAACTTGCCGAGGCGACGACCGATTTCGCGCAGCGGCTGGATCTCGACTTCGTGAAATCCATGCCCAACGGCTTTTACTGTGTCGAGGATTGGGGTTGCGCGCTCGATTTCAGCGATGTGGCGCGCGGCGGTGTCGGCCATGTGGTGCGTCCGGCGGTCAGCGCGCCGGAGGATTGGGCCAAGCTCGCCCTAACGCCAATCACACAGGGCGCGTTGGCGCGCGAGTTGCGCTACCTGTCGCTGCTGGTAAAGCGCATGAAAGATGTGCCGGTGCTGGCGACGGTGTTTTCGCCGATGACCATCGCCAACAAGCTGTCTAACGGCGTTCATCGCACCCACCTCGACAGTCATCCGCAGCAAGTGCGTGCGGGGCTGGAGGTGATTACGCAAGTCACGGGTGACTTTACGCGCGCAGCGCTGGCGGCGGGCTGTGCGGGCATCTTTTTTGCCACGCAAGACGCCACGTTTCAGGCGTTCGACGCAGACCGTTATCGTCAGCTTGCCGAGCCGCACGACCACTGTGTGCTGCACGTGGCGCGCGAGGCTGGCGGCTGGTTTAACGTCATCCACATGCACGGTGACGACGTGTTGTTCGACGTGCTGCGCGATTACCCGGTGGACGCTCTTAACTGGCACATCGGCGAAACGCCGCCGACAATACGCGACTACCGTGACCGTGGCGGCAAGCGCGCCATACTCGGCGGCTTGCAACGCGGACACCTTACTAACCGCAACGTGAGCGCGGTCATGGCCGACATCGAACTCAGTCTGGCGCAAACACAAGGCCGTGGCATTATTCTCGCGCCGGCCTGCGTGATACGGCATCCGGTGGATGAGGCGGTACTGTTAGAAATATCCAATAAAATCAAATACTTATGATGTAGGCTTGGTTGCGAAACCGAGGGCTGCGCAGGTGTTGTCCCTCGGTGTCCTCGGTGTCCTCGGTGGCGAATGGCGTTTTTAAGGGCGTTTTTAGGGGCGTTTTTAGATTAAACCACGCCACCACTGCGCAGCGCCGCCACTTCCGCATCGGTCTTCTTCAACACGCTGCGTAAAATTTCCTCGGTATGCTGCCCCACAATGGGTGGCGGAATTTCGTGTTTGATCGGCGTTTCTGAAAACCGCATCGGGCTTGCCACCAGCGGCACTTTGCCCGCGACCGCGTGCGGCAGTTCAATCTTCATGCCGCGCGCAATGACTTGCGGCTCTGTGAACACTTCGGCGATGGTGTTGATCGGGCCGTTGGCGACACCGGCGTCATCGAGCAGCTTGACCCACTGCGCTGTGGTGCGCTTTAGGAAGATTTCGTTCAACACGCGCGTGACTTCGACGCGGTTGGTCACGCGGTCGGCGTTGGTCACGAAGATCGGTTCCTTCAACAGATGCGTGCAACCTGCCGCCTCGCAGAACTTGTTAAATAAATTGTCGTTGCCGCAAGCCAGAATCACGGCGCCGTCTTGCGTGTTAAAGGTTTGATACGGCACGATATTCGGATGCGCGTTGCCGATGCGCTTGGGCGATTCGCCGGTGGCAAAATAATTCATCGCCTGATTGCCGAGGAACGCCACGCAGGTGTCGAGCAGCGCCACGTCAATCCACTGCCCTTTGCCGCTCACTGCGCGATGCGCAATCGCCGCGCAGATGGCGATGGTCGCGTACATGCCGGTGGTCATGTCGATAAGCGGCACGCCCACGCGCTGCGGCCCGGCACCGGGCAGGCCGTCCGCCTCGCCGGTGATGCTCATCATGCCGCCCATGCCTTGCGCCATGAAGTCATAGCCGGGACGATCTTTATACGGGCCAGTCTGGCCGAAGCCAGTCACCGAGCAATAAATCAAACCGGGATTGATTTTCTTCAGGTCTTCGTAGCCCAAGCCGTAACGCGCCAGATCACCGACTTTGTAATTCTCCACCAGCACATCCGCGCGCGCCGCCAGCTCGCGCACCAGTTGCTGGCCTTCGGCTTTGCTGAGATTCACCGTGATGGATTTTTTGCCACGGTTGGCGGCGCAAAAATACGCGCCCTCTTTGGTGTCGTTGCCTTGCTCGTCTTTCAAATACGGTGGGGCGTAGGCGCGTGAATCGTCGCCCTTGCCGGGGCGCTCTACTTTAATCACTTCTGCGCCGAGATCGGCGAGGTTTTGCGCCGTCCATGGGCCGGCGAGTACGCGGGAAAGGTCGAGTACTTTGATGTGGGATAGGGGGCCTGACATGAGGGTTCCTGTTTCTGTTCGTTCTATTCTGTGAAGTGCCGGGCTTAAAAAGCCGCCTGAATATTCGCGCTTTTCGCCACCTTGGCCCACCGGCCTATTTCTGCGCTGACAAAAGCCGCCATGTCTTTGGGATTGGCTGGCCCGATTGTGGCGCCTTGTCCGGCCCACAACGCTTTCAATTCGCTGGAGGCGAGCGCTTTGTTGGTTTCAACAACCATGCGGTCATGGATCGCCGTAGGTGCGCCGGCGACACCCCACAGGGCATACCACGTTGAAACCTCATACCCTTTCAGTCCCGCTTCGGCGGTGGTCGGCACAAACGGAAACGCCGCCGAGCGAGTTTTGGCCGCCACCGCCAGCGGCATAATCAACCCCGCCTTGATGTGCTGCGCCGATGAGCCCAAGCCGTCGAACATGGCATCGATTTGCTGGCCGCTCAGTAAATCCGCCAAGGCCGGGCCCGCGCCTTTGAATGGCACATGCGCAATATCTACGCCAGCCGCTAGTTTGAAGAGTTCGCCCGCGAGATGGTGCGACGTGCCGCCGCCCGCCGACGCGTAATTTAGCGTGCCGGGCGTTTTTTTCGCCAACGCGATAAACCCCGCGAGGCTGGTTTCCTTGATGCGCTTGGGGCTTACCACAATAACCTGCGGCACCACGGCGGCTACCACCAGCGGCGCAAAGTCTTTTTCCAGACTGTAATCCAGCTTGTTATACACACTGGGCGCGATCGCGTGGTGCACCGCACCCATGAAATAGGTGTAGCCATCTTTGGCCGCGCGCGCCGCGATGCCCGCGCCCAAATTGCCGCCCGCGCCGCCGCGATTGTCATTCACGATCTGCTTGCCCAACTGCTTGGAAAGTATCGCCGACAGCGGGCGCGCAAAGGCATCCGTGCCGCCGCCCGCAGGGAACGGCACCACGAGGGTAAGGTTTTTTGCAGGCCATTCCTGCGCCTGCGCCATCGCGGTAGTCGCGGCGAAACTGGCGAGGGCCAGTATTGACAGCTTTCTCATGAAACGCCTCCTGGGGGCTACTTTGGAATGTCTGTTGTTGTTGGGGCCGTCTTGGATACGACGGGCGCGCAAGTATACTACAAGCCTAAAAACTCAATAAAAACAAATAGTTATGAAGTTATTGCGTTAGCGGCCCGTAAACTGCGGCTTTTCTTTTTGCATGAATGCGGCGTAGCCCGTGCGGAAATCCTCAGTCTCAAAATACGCAAAACTCGCGTCGATTTCCTGCTGAGTGAACGGTGCGGGTTGGGGCGTCAGCCGGCGGATAAATTGCTTGTGCCAACGCGCCACCAGTGGCGCGCCCGCCGTGATGCGCTCGACGGCGGCGTGGGTTTCAGCCGCGAGTTGGTCGTCTGCCACCACGCGCGTGAGCAGGCCTTTGGCGAACGCCTCACGCGCATCCCACACGCGGCCTTCGAGCAGGATTTCCAGCGCTGCGGTGCGGCCCACTACCGGTAGCACGGCGGCTAGTTCGTCATACGCTATCGAAAACCCCAGCCGGTTAATCGGCACGCCGAAGCGCGCACGCTCACCCGCGATGCGCAAATCGCACTGACACGCCAGTTCCAAGCCGCCGCCGACACACGGGCCATGAATCATCGCTACCACCGGGTGGCGGCATTCGGCCACCGCCTGTAGCGCACCGAAGACATGCGTGCGGTGATAGGCCACACCTTGCGCGCGCGTGTTACGCACCGTGGCGAATTCCGCGATGTCCGCACCGGCGGCAAACGCGTGCTCGCCCGCGCCGCGCAGCACCACGCAGCGCAAGGCGTCGTCCGCTGACAGCTCACGCATCACGCGCGCGAGTGCCTGCCACATGGCGACCGTGAGCGCGTTGAGCTTGCCGGGGTTGTCGATAGCGACCGTGGCGACTGCGCCATCGCGCGTGAGTGAAATTTGCCCGCTCATGTGATAGCCCTTCCGTGCGCGGGGAAGGGGCTGGTGCTATTGGTGCGCGTAAAGTTTCTTCCCGGCGACCGGCAACTTCGCCATCAAAATATCGCCCGACAAAGACTCCGTGATGTACAAGGTTTTCAAATCCGCTCCGCCCGCCGCGATGTTCGCCAGATGATGATGCTTGTGGTCGGGCGAGTGAATCAAATGCGTCGGCAGCATGTTTGAATCAAAGCGCCAAATGCCCACACCCAACTGACACACCAGCAAGCCGTTTTCAGCATCCATTTCGATGCCGTCCGGCCCGCCCACGCCGCCGGAGAGTTGCACCGCGACGCCGGTTTTGGAAACGTTGCCGTCGGCCATGATCGGCAAGCGCCAGATTTGCTGCGAGCGCGTGACGCCGACATAGCAATGTTTATCGGTAGAGGTCAGCGTGATGCCGTTGGGGCTGGGCAAGTTGTCGCACAGCCGGTCAAGCCTGCCGCTGGCGGACAAACGAAACACACGCCCGGTCGGGTCAGCGATGCCGGTCTGGCCCTGATCGGTGAAATACAAATCGCCGTTGGCCGCAAAATGTAAATCGTTCAATCCCTTGAAGCCCTCGCTGAATGCGGTGCGCAAAACCGTTTCGAGCTTGCCGGTTTTGGGGTCGAGCTTCAGCAGGCCTTCTTTGTAATCGCAAATCCAGATGCTGCCGTCTTTGTGGATTTTCAAACCGTTGGGCCAGCCGTCGTATTGCGTCACCAGTTCCCAGTCTTTTTTCGGCGTGATGCGGAAAATACGCCCGAAGGGAATGTCCACAAACCACAGGTTGCCTTCCCGGTCGAACGACGGGCCTTCGAGAAAACATTCGACTTCCGCGTTCTGCCGGTTGGGGTCAGACCATGAGGTGCGCTGCTTCTTGCGAAACTTGGCGGGCATGGACATGAACACTTCGGTTTCAATGAGTTCGAGTTGCTTGAAGGGATTGAACATAAAAAGCCTTAAATATGTTTAAAATCAATTAGTTATGTCGTGCCGCCCACAGCGGAGTGACCAGCGCACGCGGCGGAGCGCGGCAAGTCTACACCATAGCGGGACGGGTTATTTGCGCTAGACGGTTTCAACCCTAAAAGGCTGTTTGCCACCGAGGCTACAAGCTTTTTCCAAGTTTAACGGTGGTGGTTGACACTCATGGCGAAGCCCTTTACAACCCCCGTTCCATTAGGAGGCTCAAGTGAAACAAGTGAAACAAGCGAAACAAATGAAACAAACAAAACAAGCGTTATTCATCGCCGCCCTGCTGTCGGCTGCCCCTACCCCTAGCCGTGTGGTTGCGCAGGATTACCCCACCAAGCCCATCGCCATTACCGTGCCCAATCCGCCGGGCGGCATGAATCAGATTCACGCGCAGCCGCTGTCGGTGATTTTTGAAAAACTCACGGGCCAGCCCGCGCCGGTGATTAACCGGCCGGGCGCGGTGGCGGCTGCAGGCACCGCGTATGTGGTCAACCAGCCAGCGGACGGGCATAACATACTCATCACCACGCCGAACCTGTATCTCGCTATCGAGAAAGACAAACTCTACGGCGTGAAATCGCCGTTTTCGATGGAGCAAATCGAGCTGCTCGCGTTGTTGTCGGCAGATCCGCTCATCATGACTTTGCATCCGCAACTGCCGGTGAAAACCACCAAGGAATTCATCGCGCTGGCGAAAGCGCGGCCCGGCGAGCTGGTGTATTCCACCTCCGGCCCGTTCGGGATTTTGCACACGCCGCTGGAAATGTTTGCGCAGGCTACGGGTGTTAAGTTTCGCCATCTGCCCACCACCGGCGGCGGGCCGGCGATTACGCAGGCGCTGGGCGGGCACGCGCAAATGACGGCGGGCGGGCCGGCGGCGGTCATCAGCTATGTGCAATCCGGCAAGTTAAAGGCGCTGGGCAGTTGGGGTGTGAAGCCGTACCCCGCTATGCCGGATGTGCCGACGTTCAAATCGCAAGGGCTGGATGTCGAAGCGTATTTGTGGGTGGGTTTGTTCACCGCCAAGGGCGTGCCACCGGCCACGCTGACCAAGATGCGCGATTTGATTCGCCGTGCGGCGGGCGACGCCAGCTTCAAACAGGCGTTGGAAAAATCGAACGTGGTGCCCGACTATCGCGAGAGCGCCGAATTCCAGAAATTTTTCGACGCCGACTACAAGCGCATGGCGCAGGTCGTCAAGGCGATTGGCAAAATCTAGCGCAGCCGGCGTTGCATAAATCAAGGTTCACTCACTATGGCTGACCAACCCAGTCGCAAACCCGCGCGCGATTTTCAACAGCATCTGGCGGATCTTGAACAAGCCGGCCTGCTGGTGCGCGTGGATCGACCGATCAACAAGGACACCGAGCTGCAACCGCTGGTGCGCTGGCAGTTTGTCGGCGGCGTGCCGGAGGCGCAGCGGCGTGCGTTCCTGTTTACCAACGTGGTCGATGGCAAAGGGCGGCGCTACGACATGCCAGTGGCGATCGGCGTGTTTGCCTCGTCGCCGCAAATCTACGCGCGGGGTATGGGGCAAAACGTTGAAGACATCGGCACGGCTTGGGTGAATGCCATCAAAAACCCGATTGCGCCGGTGGTGTGCGACAAACCCGCGTGTCAGGAAGTGGTAATTACCGGCGACGCCTTGCGCCAGCCCGGCGGCGGATTGGCCGCGCTGCCGGTGCCGGTGTCCACGCCCGGTTTTGATGCTGCGCCGTATCTCACCGCAACCTTGTGCGTGACGCGCGATCCTGAAAGCGGCGTGCAGAACATGGGCACGTATCGCGCGGCGCTCAAAGCCACCGACCGCTTGGTGGTACGCATGGTCGCGCGCGTGGGCGGCGCGGGCGGCTGGGTGCATTGGTTAAAGTACCGCGAGCGCAAACAAATGATGCCCATCGCCATTGTGCTGGGCGCATCCCCCGTGGTGTTTTTCACCGGCCCGCAAAAACTGCCGGTGGACATGGATGAAATGGCCGTGGCCGGTGGGCTTGGCGGCGAAGCCATACGCATGACGAAATGCGTGACCAACAATTTGAACGTGCCCGCCGATGCCGAAATAGTCGTCGAAGGTTTAATCGACCCTTCCACACTGGAACCGGAAGCGCCGTTCGGCGAAAGCAACGGCTACGTCGCGCTGGAAGCCTACAACATGCCGATGCAGGTGACGGCGATTACGCATCGTAAAAACGCGGTGTTTTCCGCCATCATCAGTCAGGTCACGCCGAGCGAATCGAGCGTGGTGAAAAAAGTGGCGTATGAGCCGCTGTTCCTCAACCACCTGCGCGATACGCTGGGCATCAAGGGTGTTAAGCGCGTGGTGATGCACGAGCCGTTGTCGAATCTGCGGCCGGTGATTTTTGTGCAATACGCGCGCGACACCGTGCGCACTGAAGTGTGGCGCGGGTTGCAAGGTGCGGCCACGCTGCGCGCGGACTGCGGCAAGATCGTGGTGGCGGTGTCGGAGGACATCGACCCGGAATCGACGGACGCCGTGTTTTGGTCGATGGCCTATCGCTCGACGCCGTCGGAAGACGTGCAAATCATTCACTACCGGCGTGGCGTGCAGGGTTCGCAGTACGGCCCCAACAAAGCCGAGTCAACCCTGCTGATCGACGCCACACAAAAGCACCCCATGGCACCGCTGGCATTGCCGGGTAAAGACTACATGGAGCACGCCAAAAAACTGTGGGTGGAATTAAAGCTGCCCGCGCTATCACCCAAAGGCCCGTGGCATGGCTACACTCTGGGCGACTGGACGCAGACTTGGGAGCGCTTCGCACAACGCGCGGTCGTCGGTGATTGGGAGGCGAACGGGCTGGAAACCCTTAAACGGCGGCGTGACGATTTGAATCCGGAGACGCCGACGGCACGGCACGAGAAACTGTGAAACCCGCCCCCTTTACCTACCACGACCCTCGCAGCATCGCAGACGCTACCGCGCTGCTCGCCCAGCACGAGAATGCCCGCGTGCTGGCCGGTGGGCAATCGCTGATGCCGATGATGAATTTTCGCTATGCGATGCCGGATCACTTGATCGATCTCAATCGAGTCAGCGATCTGGCAGGGGTTGTATTTAAAAACAACACTTTAGATATCGGTGCCATGACGCGCCAGCGGGACATCGAGTTTTCAGCCGAGATCGGCACACGCTGCCCGCTGCTGCACGCGGCGCTGGCGCACGTGGGGCACCGGCAAACGCGCAATCGCGGCACCTTGGGTGGTTCGCTGTGTCATCAAGACCCTTCCGCAGAGCTGATGAATATCACGGCACTGCTGGGTGCCACCCTGCACGTGGTGTCGCAACGCGGCGCACGCGATGTGCCGTACGCCGATTTCGCTGTGGCCTATATGACCACAGCGCTGGAACCGGACGAGTTGCTGGCGGGTGTGAGTTTTCCGCTGCCGCCCCAGCGCCAGGGTCACGCCTTTGTGGAATTCGCGCGGCGTCACGGCGACTTCGCCATCGTTGCGTGTTCGGCGTTGCTGGGGCTGGATGCCAATGGCAGCATCAACGCAGCGTCGATAGCGGTGTCCGGCCTCGCGCACGCGCCCATCCGGCCCGCCGCCATTGAGCAAGCGCTGCTGGGGCAAAAACCCGATGCAGCGACGTTCAACGCCGCCGCCGCCGAGACAGAAAAACTCGAAGCCAGTGCGGATGCGTATGTCACCGCAGCCTACCGCCGGCATTTGGCGCGCGTGCTGACGTTGCGTGCCTTGACGCAGGCCGCGCAGCACACCGCAGCGCAAGCGAGGCATTAGCCATGTCCGACAGTCGAAAAATAGTGTTCAAAATCAATAACATAGAAAAATCCGCCGACGTAGAAACGCGCATGACCTTAGTGGATTTTTTGCGTCACGAATTGCGGCTCACCGGTACGCATGTGGGTTGTGAGCACGGCGTATGCGGGGCATGCACGGTGCTGGTCAATGGCCAGTCGGTGCGCTCGTGTTTGATGTTGGCCGTGCAGGCCGATGGCCAAGACATCCACACCGTTGAATCGCTCGCGGACAACGGCAAACTCAATGTGTTGCAACAGGCGTTTCAGGATCACCATGGTTTGCAGTGTGGGTTTTGCACGCCAGGTATGTTGATGACACTCACTGAATTCCTGCGCGACAACCCCAATCCCACCGAAGCCGATGTGCGTGTAGCGCTATCGGGTAATCTGTGCCGCTGCACCGGTTATCAGGGAATCGTAGATGCAGCACTCGCTGCCGCTAAAACCCTGCGCGAGGGTGTGCGATGAATGCGCCTGACACAAAGATGACCGGCTTCGGCGCCTCCGTCAAACGCAAGGAAGACCCCGCCTTCCTGCGTGGTGAAGGCCAGTACATCGACGACATTCATCTGCCCGAAATGCTGCATGCCGCCTTTGTGCGCAGCCCCTACGCGCACGCCAAGGTCGGCAAAATCGACAAGGCCGCAGCCCTCGCGTTGCCGGGGGTACACGCCGTGCTGACCTTTGCCGACTTGCCCGAACCTGCACGCGTCAACACATTGCCGTGTCTGGTGCCGCATCCGGCGATCAAGCAACTGTACTTGCCGTATGCGCTGGCCAAAGATGAAGTGTGCTACGCCGGTGAACCGGTGGCTTGCGTGGTGGCTGACAATCGTTACATCGCCGAAGATGCCGCGCAGTTGGTGGAAGTGGATTACGAACCGCTGGCCGCAGTGAACGATTGCCGCGCCGCCATCGAAGACGGTGCACAAATGGTACCAATGGCGCATGCGGGTGCAGAGTCGAATATCGCCGCGCGTTTTCCGGTGAAAGTGGGTGATGCCGATCGTGCCTTTGCGGGCGCCGCGCATGTGTTTCGCGAAAAAATTTATCAACATCGCGGCGGCGCATTTTTTATTGAGTGCCGTGGCATCGTCGCCGAGTATGAAAAGCATCAGGGCGCATTCACGCTGCACGTGAGCTCGCAGGGCTCGCATCGCATCAAGCGCAGCCTGATGGAAATGTTCCCGCTGGGCGACCATCAAATTCGCGTGTTGACGCCCGATGTCGGCGGCGGCTTCGGCCCCAAGGGTTCGTTTTATCCCGAGTACATTGATGTGGCTATGGCCGCGCAACTGCTGGGCCGCCCGGTGAAATGGATTGAAGACCGGCGCGAGAATTTCATGGCCACGCATCAGGAGCGCGATCAGTATTGGGACATGGAAATCGCGGTGGATGCCAACGCCAAAATCATCGGCGTGCGTGGCCAATTGATACACGAAACCGGCGCGTATGTGCCGTGGGGCATTGTGTTGCCGTGGATTACCGCCACCACCGTGCCGGGGCCGTATGTGATCCCGCATTTGAAGATCGACGTGCTGTCGGTGTTTACCAACAAAATTCAGACCACGCCGGTGCGCGGCGCAGGCCGCCCCGAAGCGGTGACCACCATGGAGCGCCTGATGGACCGCGTGGCGCGCGAGTTAAAGCTTGATCGCGCGGAAGTGCGGCGACGCAATTTCATACAACCGGAGCAAATGCCGTACAAGGTGGGCATCATTTTCCGCGATGGGCGTCCGGTGACTTACGACAGCGGCAACTACCCGGCGTGTTTGGAGGGCGCGTTGAAAAAGTCGGACTACGCCAACTTTCCTGCACGGCAGGCCGCTGCGCGCAAAGAAGGGCGCTACATCGGTATTGGCATGGCCAATGCGGTGGAAGCCACCGGGCTGGGGCCGTACGAAAGCGCCACGGTGCGTGTGGCCACCTCGGGCCGCATCACCCTCTACACCGGTGCATCGCCGCAAGGCCAGGCGCACAAAACCACGCTGGCGCAAATTGCCTCGGATCAACTGGGCGTGAGTTTCAATGATATCGATGTGGTGACTTCCGACACGGCCGCCACAGCGATGGGTATGGGCACTTTTGCCGCGCGCACGGCGGTGAATGCCGGTAACTCGGTGCACGTGGCGGCTATAGCAGTGGCCAACAAAGCCAAGAAAATCGCCGCCGGCATGATGGAATGTTTGGAAGATGACCTTGAACTCGCCGAGGGTTGCGTGCGCCTGAAAAGCGCGCCGGATGTGAAAAAGACTTTGCGCGAAATCGCGATCAAAGCCTTCGGCATGCCGGGCTTTTCCATGGCGGGCGGGTTGACGCCAGGGCTTGAACACACGGCGCATTTCACGCCTGATCAATCAGTGTATTCCAACGGCGCGCATGTGGCCGAGGTGGAAGTGGATATTGAAACGGGAGCCACCAAAATTTTGCGTTACACCGTAGCGCACGACTGCGGGCGCGTGATCAACCCCATGGTGGTGGATGGCCAAGTCATCGGTGGCGTGGCGCATGGCGTGGGCAATGCGCTGTACGAACAACTGATGTTCGACGAAAACGCCCAGCCGCTCACCACCAACTTCGGCGAATACTTGTTGCCGATGGCCGGCGATATACCACGCGTGGATTTGGTGCATCTGGAAACGCCGTCGCCGCTGAACCCGTTGGGCGTCAAGGGCGCGGGCGAAGGCGGCACTATTTCTGCGATTGGCGCGATTGTGAGTGCAGTGGAAAATGCGCTGGAACCGTTTGGCGTGAGAATCGCTGAAGCGCCGATTACACCGATGCGCATCATAGAATTGCTGGGCGAGCATGCGAAGGGGCAGACAGCATGAGGTTTAAAAGCATTTACCACGGAACACGCCGAACACACGGAATAGATGCAAGGTTTTTTCCGCGTATTCTGCGTGTTCAGTGGTTAAAAAAGTTTTTGCTGTGTTCTGTGGTTATGGTTTCAGCAAGTAATGGATTTGCCGCCTTCCCCGACAAACCCTTCCGCGTCATCGTGCCCAGCGGCGCGGGCGGCCCCGCAGAGCTGTGCATGCGTGCGGTAACCGAAGTGATGCGCGCCGATTTGAGCCAACACTTTGTGATTGAAAACGTGCCTGGTGCCACGGGCAATATCGGCTTGGAGCGCGTGGGCAATGCCACACCCGATGGCTACACCATGGTGCAGGCGAGTGCGGGCAACACCTCCAATCTCGCCGCACGCCCCAAGGCGGCGTACGACATGCTGTCGTTAAAGCCAGTAGGCAAGGTATGTCAGGCTTCGTTCTCACTGGTGGTGGCGCCTGCGTTGAATATCAAAACGGTGGATGAGCTGGTGCGTCACGCCAAAGCCAACCCCGGCAAGGTCACGTTCGGCAGCATCGGTCATGGCTCCAGTCAGCATCTTGTCGCGGAAATGTTTGGCGCGGCCATCGGCGTGGATTTGGTGCATGTGCCGTACAAGGGCGAAGCGCCGGTGGCGGCGGAAATGGCCTCGGGGCGCATCAACATGATGTTTATGGCGGGTGCCAAGCCGTTTATGGATGGCGGCCTGGTGGTAGGCATTGCCACCACCCATCGCGATACTTGGCCGCCGATTCCCCACCTCCAACCCATCGGCAAAACGGCGGTGTTGCCGGGCTTTAGCTATAACGGCTGGAATGGTCTGTTCGCACCCAAGGGCACGCCCGATGATCGTATCCGCCGCGTGAGCCAGGCTTTGGTGAAAGCGCTGAACGATGAAAAAGTGCGCGCCATCATCAACACCTTAGGCAATCAGCCGGGGGCGGGCACGCCTGAAGAATTAGCCGCGCAAGTGCGTACGGATCTGGCCAAATTCAAAGGCATCATCGATCAGCGCAAATTGGTGTTTAGTGAGTAGCGTTGTAAGCATCAAGCGTTATCAGGCGAAGGCGGCGCAGCTCTCGCCGGAGATGGCGTCGGAGTATGCTGGCACATTGTTGGCGCTGGTTCGTCGTTGACGCACGCCGTGCCCAAGATGGCCCCCG
This sequence comes from Burkholderiales bacterium, assembly GCA_043743335.1. Classification (GTDB taxonomy): domain Bacteria; phylum Pseudomonadota; class Gammaproteobacteria; order Burkholderiales; family SG8-41; genus UBA5216. Next base: position 14,616 of record JAYTWR010000133.1, on the reverse strand, counting down.
CCCTCATCATTGGGACAGCCCTCGGTCTGGCGGTTGCGGCCCCTGCGTTGAAAGCGCAAGACAAATATCCCTCCAAAGTCATCCGAGTCCTCACCGCGTCCCCCGGCAGCAATCACGACTGGGGCGCGCGCATCGTCGCGCAGGAACTTACACCGCGCATCGGCCAACGTGTGATCGTTGAGAACCGTGGCGCTATCTCCAGCGAAATCGTCGCCAAGGATTCCGCGCCCGATGGCTACACGCTGTTGTTCTACGGCGCGTACACGTGGCTACAACCATTATTAGCCAAAGTCAGTTGGGATCCGCTGGAAGACCTCATCCCCATCACGCTCGCATTCAGCTCGCCTAATGTGCTGGCGGTGCATCCTTCGTTGCCGGTGAAATCGGTGAAGGCGTTGATCGCACTGGCCAAGGCCAGGCCGGGGGAGTTGAATTACAGCGCGGGTGGCGGCGGGTCTACGCCGCATATGGCTGCTGAGTTGTTTAACGACATGGCGCAAGTCAAGATTGTGCGCGTGAATTACAAAGGCTCCGGCCCGGCAATGCTGGGCCTGTTCACCGGTGAGGTGCAGTTGATGTTTGCCGCACTGGGCCCGCTGATGCAGCATGTCAAAACCGGCAAGGTGCGGGCGCTGGCGGTGACGACGTTAAAGCGCTCGCCACTGGCGCGGGATTTGCCGCCGGTGGCTGAAGTGTTGCCGGGTTATCATTCTGAGGCGGCGCTGGGCTTTTTTGCGCCGCGCAAAACGCCGCCAGCGATCATCAAGCAACTTCACAGCGCCATGGTGCAAGCGCTGAAGGGCATAGACCCGCAGATCATCGTGAGTAACGGTGTGGAAGTAATCGCCAGTTCGCCCGAGGCGTTTGCGCGTTTCATCAAGTCTGACATGACCAAGATGAGCGCAGTGATTAAAAGCGCTTCGTTCGCCAACTGACATGCAAATCGAAAACCACTTCGATCTGCCGCTGGCGCCCGCTGTCGCGTGGCCGATTTTGATGAACGTGCCGCAAACCGCCGCGTGCTTTCCCGGCGCGAGCCTGATCGAATCCGTCAGTGATAGCCAATACAAGGGCCGGGTAACCGTCAAGTTGGGGCCACTGACCATGGTGTTCGCGGGTAATTTGCGCATTGAGCAGCGCGACGATGCCGCGCACAGCGCCGCCATCAAGGCCACGTGGGCTGAAGCCAAAGGCCGCGGCAACGCGAATACCGTGACGCGCTTTACGCTGACCGACTTCAGCGGCGGCACCCGCGTGGCCATGACCAGCGATCTACAGTTGGCCGGCCAAGTCGCGCAATACGGGCGCGGCGTGGGCATGATTTCCGCGATGTCAGCGCAGCTTATTGCGGCCTTCGCGCAAAATCTGCGTGGCAGTATTGCCGCAGCGGGCGCTGATGGTGCCCCGCAGCCCGGTGCCCCGGCAGCGGCTGAAATTTCCGGCCTCACCCTGATGGCGAAAGCGCTGGGCAGTCGGCTGAAGGGTTAAGCCTGCGGCGTTTCGCCCGGGCATGGTGATTGCAGACGACAGTGTGTCGCGCGAACACGCGAGAATTACGACGCACGGCGATGACGTGACAACCGAGGACACGGGCAGCGCCAACGGTACGTTTGTTTTTAGCCTCATTCCGTAAGCAATTTACAAAGCCCCAGCACCCTGCTTGCAGAAAGCTCCAAGCCGTTAGGCCAGCACAGTGAGCCAACGTCAATGAATGCTTTGGAGAAATAGTTTTTGTCGCGCAAAGGCTCGAGCAAACTGCCACTGCGCCCGGCTAGATAGGCTGCTCCATCAAAATGTCCAGTCTCGCCGCTAGAAAAGCTGATTTCCAGATTGAAATCACCCACAGTCGCACATTTCAAAATCTTAATCACGGTCTGCTCCTTGGATTTTGTTCAAAGGTTCAAAGTTTTGTGCGCGTTGCCAATTATCGAGCAACTCGGCCTGATGAGCCAAGCACCAATCTTTGACAATGCTGGCTACTTTTCTGGGCAACTCGCCTTCACGCACCAAACCTGTCTCTACCTCAATCAAGGCTTCAAACCCTTGGTATTCGGCATGAATATGCACCGGCGGATGATCGTCGTGCCACATTCGGATGATGATGCCGAAGAAGGTGGAGATGGTGGGCATGTGTAGATGAGTGAGGAGAAATAGCGTAGGCGCTGCGAATGCTTAACAGAACGTAGTCTTTGCCGAAATCATACATGCTTTTGTGCACTTGGTTGCCTTGATTTCCGCCTGTGAATTTGGGGATAGGACTTGTCGCGGTAGTGACGCAATTGCGTTGCGGTGGATAGGGGTGCTGTTGTCGGCAGCGCGGAACATAACGGTCAATAAGGCGCTTGAGTCGCACCCAGGTTCGTTCACGAGTGCCGCGACCGCTTCGTTCATGCGCCGCGTGCCGCACGACGGACAGATGCCTCTTCGTTTGCAACTAAAGGCGACCAGCGTTTCGTGGTTACACGTTTCGCAGTTGAGCCGGATAAACCCGTGCGCGAGGATGCAGCATTGCTGGTGGCCTAAGGTTCTAACGGTTCCAACGGTTCCCACGGGCGCAGCGGTGTGCTCACGTGCTCCCCGCGCCCGCAGCGGCGCGCGCCAGCCGGTCGCGCACGGCGCTCCAGGCCGCCGCGACAGGCGGTTCTTCCACGATCATGAGGTCGCTGCCGACGGCATCCAGCGTGCGCAAATTGGCATATAAATCATGGGCATAGTTGTTGGCGTCGAGCGGCGCGGCCAGCCATACCAGCCCGTCGAGGCGCGGCTGCCGGGCGTTGCGCGCCAGCACGGCCACGCGCTGGCCTTGGCGCGCGAAGCTGCGCACGAGTTCATCGATGACATCGCCTTCTACCAGCATCACCGGCGTGCGCGGTGCGTAATGTTTGGCCAGCGTGCCCGGCGCGCGCGGAGAGTGTGCATTCGGTGCGGCCAGCGCTATGCCCAGTGCGGTTTCGATCTGGGCGGCGGTAATGCGGCCAGGTCGCAGCATCGCGGGCGTATCGCCCGACACATCGATGATGGTGGATTCAATGCCCACCTCGCATGCGCCACCGTCGAGCACGCAATCCAGCGCATCGCCGAACTCCTGCCGCACATGCTCGGCGGTGGTGGCCGACACATGCCCAAAGCGATTCGCAGACGGCCCCACCACGCCGCCGCCAAAGGCCCGCAACAGCGCCTGCGCCAGCGGATGTGACGGTACACGCAGCGCGACGGTGTCTTGCCCGCCGGTGACCAGATCGTTCACACGTTGCGCGCGCTGCATAACCAGCGTCAGCGGCCCGGGCCAGAATGCTTTCGCGAGCGTGTACGCTGCCGGCGGAACCGCGCACGCCCAATCACCGAGCTGTGCTGCGCCGGCAATGTGCACAATCAGCGGGTGATCGTGTGGTCGGCCTTTAGCGGCGAATACTTTTTTTACCGCCTGCGGGTTGGACGCGTCAGCGCCAAGACCGTAAACCGTTTCGGTGGGAAAGGCGACCAAGCCGCCTGCGCGCAACGTCGCCACTGCGCGGGCCACTGCGCCGACGGTAGGCTCAAGCGCCATGGGGGTATGCAAAAATATACAATAAAATCAATTAGTTACGTCAATTGGCGGGCGGCTTGAACTGCTTGCTCAGCTTCAAACCCTGTGCCTGATAATTCGAGCCAATGTTCACGCCATAGATGCGCTCCGGCTTGCCGAGCAGCCGTTCGTAAATCAACCGCCCCACGCCCTGGCCGTGCTCAATCAGGAACGGCACTTCGTGCGAACGCACTTCCAGCACCGCGCGCGCGCCGTTGACATCGTTGTTACCGTAGCCGAAGCCCGGGTCAAAAAACCCGGCGTAGTGAATGCGAAATTCGCCGACTGAGGGATCGTACGGCACCATCGACGCCGCGAAACTCGGCGGAATGCGTATGCGCTCGCGCGACATCAGAATATAAAAATCGTCCGGGTTGAGCACCAGGCTGCGGTTGGCTTCGCTGCGCAGCGGCTCCCAGAACTCGACCGGATCGTAGTGATTGATGCGACTCAAATCGATCAGCGGCGCATGCTGCTTGGCGCGGTAGCCGACGATGCCGTTATTGGTATCGCCTTCAAGATCAACCGATATCCACAGCCCGTCATTGACGATGGTGGCCATCGGCGCATCAGCATCGGAATACACAATGGCATCCTGCGATTGCAGCTCGCCCAGCGCTTGGTCCGACGACAAGGCGTTGCCGCGCACAAAACGCATTTGATTGAGCCGAGCGCCCTGCTGCGCCAGCACGCTGAAGGTGCGCGGCACAATTTCGAGATACAGCTTGCCGCGATAGCCTTCCGGCACGCTTTCGAATTCGGTGCCGCCGTCGGCAATGAGGCGCGTGAAAATATCCAGCCGGCCGGTGGAGCTTTTGGGATTGGATTTGCCCGAAATATCCGCCGGCAAGTGCAACGCTTCCATAATTTCAGCGATATACACGCAGCCCTTCTCGAACACCGTCGGCCGCGAGAGATCAATCTGGTGCATTTTCAGGCGCTCGATCTTACTGCTGACCGGCAAGCCCTTGCCCGGCAAAAAACTCGCACGCACGCGCCACGCCGTAGCACCCAGCCGCAAATCCAGACTCGCCGGTTGAATCTGCGCATCGTCTATCGGCGCTACGGCGCTGATGTGCCCGACGCCGATCAGCTTGACGATATCCTGATACGGCAAAATGCCCGTGGCGAATTCAGCGGTGAGATTGCGGGTAAACGGCTTGAGGTCCTTCTCAAGCTCGGGAAACAAGTTGCCGAGTTCGCGCGTCACAGCGTGTTTATTGCGTAAGCAGCCGCTGTACTTCGCGATAGCGATCCGCCGTGCGATTTAGCACCTCTGCAGGCGGCGTGGGCGCGGGCGGCTTTTTATTCCACGGGGTTGTTTCCAGCCAATCGCGAATGATTTGCTTATCGAAACTCGGCGGGCTGATGCCGGTGCGGTACTCGGCGGCGGGCCAGAAGCGCGACGAATCCGGTGTGAGAATTTCGTCGATCAACACCAGATGGTTTTGTGCATCTAGGCCGAATTCAAATTTAGTGTCGGCGATGATCACGCCGCGTGTGGCGGCGTACGCCGCCGCTTCGGCATACAAGCGGATCGACACATCACGCACTTGCGCCGCCAGTTTTGCGCCGACGAGGGTTTCGACATCGGCGTAAGTGATGTTTTCATCGTGTTGCCCCGCGGGCGCTTTACTTGAAGGCGTGAACAGCACCTGCGGCAGCTTCTGCGCCTGCACCAAACCGGCCGGCAGGTGGATGCCGCATACCGCGCCTGTTTTTTTGTAGTCGCTCCAGCCGGAACCGATGAGGTAGCCGCGCACCACGGCCTCCACCAGCAACGGCTTCAGTTTCCGTACCACCATTGAGCGCCCAGCCACTTGCGCGCGGTCAGCGTCCGACACCACCGATTCCGGCGCGATGCCGGTGAGGTGATTGGGAATCACGTGAGCCAATTTTTTGAACCAGAAATTCGACAGTTCCGTCAGCACACGGCCTTTGCCGGGTATCGGCGTGGGCAATATCACGTCAAAGGCAGACAGCCGGTCAGTCTGCACCACCAACAGTTGGTCGTCACCCACGGCGTAGAGATCGCGCACCTTGCCGCGATGCAAGAAGGGCAGCCCTTTCAGGTCAGATTGCAGTAGCGTGTCGTGGGTGGACATGGCGTAAGAAGTTGGCACGGAAGGCTTAAGCTAAGACGGGCGATACTAATACTAATACTTATACTCATACTAACGTAAATCAGAATTTCTCGTCTCGCAGCACTTCAACGTCAACCACGTAAAGCACCATGCTGTAGTTGGCAAAATAGATTTGGCGTAAATGGGCTGAAATTGCATCAGCCACTGTGGTTTCGCAGATCACTTCCATCCGAATGTTGCCCGACGGTGCCCATGCAGCGTCGCGTTCACCGTTCGCGCCGCGCCCGCGCGCTTCGGTCACTGTGTACCCGTGTGCGCCGAGCAACATCACATCGTCACTGAGCTTGCGTTCGATATCAGTTTCGCAAATGATGGTGAGAAGCTTGCGTTTGGCACTCATGTCGGCCCTCCGTTCAGCCACAGGGCAGCTTGGTAATAAAGCGGGATGCCCACCACAACGTTAAAAGGAAACGTCACACCCAGTGCCGATCCCAGCGACAGCGCGGGATTGGCTTCCGGCACAGCGACGCGCATTGCCGCCGGTGCCGCGATGTACGACGCACTCGCGGCGAGTGTCGCCAGTAAGGTCATGCCGCCGACGGAAAGATTCAAAAATTTCCCTGTTGCCAATCCCAGCGCGGCAGACAACAGTGGCATCACAATGGCAAAAACCAACAGGAACAATCCGAAGCGCCTCAGCGCGCCCATGTGTCGCGCCGCGACCAAACCCATTTCAAGCAGGAACAGCGCCAGCACGCCTTTGAATAAATCGACAAACAAGCGATCGAGCGGTGCAAAATTGCTCGGGCCAATCACCCAACCGGTGACCAACCCGCCCAGCAGCAAAAACACACTCTTGCCGAGTACTACTTCGCGCGCAATCTGCACAAGCGAGCCGGAAGCATCCCGCTGCCGCGCTAACAATGCGCCCATCAGGATCGCGGGCGCTTCCAGTAACACCAAGAACACGGTGAGCAAGCCTTCGAAATCGACATTGAGCCGCGTCAGATACGCGCTCGCCACAGCGAACGTCACCACACTCACCGAGCCGTAGTGCGCGGCAATCGATGCGGCATCAGGTCGCGGCAATCGGCCAGCGTAACGCAACACAGGATAGGCGATCAGCGGAACAATCAGACCCAACGCTAGCACCGTCGCGCTTGGCAACAGCGCGCTGGCCAACGGATGTTTGGCCAGTTCTAGGCCGCCCTTGAGTCCGATTGCCAGTAACAAATAAATCGACAGCGCGTCGAAAAAAGCCGGTGGAAACTTGAGTTCCGTGCGCAGCAGCCCGCCGATGACGCCCAGCAGAAAAAATACGACGACGGGTTCCATGTGTGTCGAGAGCCAGTGAATCGGCTACGCCAGCGCGAACGCCGGGCAGAGTACCGCACGCAACGCCATGGCTTCTGCTAACGCCGTATCAGCCGTGTTGCCCAACACGGTGAAGTGCCCCATTTTGCGTCCCGGCCGCGCTTCGTGTTTGCCGTAGAGATGCAGCTTGGCCCGCGGATTGTCGAACAGCCGTTGCCAATCCGGTACGCCGCGTGCCCAAGCCTCGCCCAACAGATTGACCATCACCACCGGCGACAACAATTGGGGATCGCCCAGCGGCAGGCCGCACAGCGCGCGCGCCTGTTGTTCGTATTGCGATGTGGCACAGGCGTCGATGGTGTAGTGCCCGCTGTTGTGCGGGCGCGGCGCGATTTCGTTGACCAGCAACTCGCCGCTGCGGGCAACAAAAAACTCCACTGCCAGCACCCCCACGTAGTTGAGGCGTTGCACGATCAGCATCGCGGCGCGTTCTGCCTGTGCGGCGAGCGCGGGCGTGATGCGCGCGGGCACGATACACACATCGAGTATGCCGTGGCGATGCTGATTCTCCGCCACCGGAAACACACGGGTCGCACCATCCGCGCCGCGTGCCACCACCACCGAGACTTCACAGGCCAGGTCGACCAGGCCTTCCAGCACACAGGCTTCCGCACCGAATTGGCTAAACGCCGTGCGCGCTTGTTCGGCACCCGCTACGCGTGCTTGGCCTTTGCCGTCGTAGCCGAAACGGGCGCGCTTCAAAATGCCGGGGAACAGTTTCACGTCGGGCTGCGCAAGATCGGCGGCCTTGTCGATCACGGCATACGGGGCCACCGCCAGCCCGCAGGTGCTAAAAAACGCTTTTTCGCGGATGCGATCCTGCGCCACCGCCACCGCATCACCGGCAGGACGCACCACGCAATGGTTCGCCAGCCAACGCAGGCTGTCGGCGGGCACATTCTCAAATTCCGTGGTCACCGCCGCGCAGCTATCTGCCAGCAGTTGCAGCGCTTCGCGATCTTGGTAAGCGGCTTTCAAATGCACATCGGCAATCGCGCCGGCGGGGCTTAACGGATCGGGGTCAAGCACGGTCACGCGATAGCCCATGCTGTGCGCGGCCAGCGTGAACATGCGTCCCAACTGGCCGCCACCCAGCATGCCGAGCATGGCATCGGGGAAAATCATTTATTGACGGGTAACTTCATCGCACGCACGGTGGCGACTTGTTTCTTGCGAAACACCGTGAGCTGGGCACTCAGTTTCGGATCGCTGCGCGCCAGCATCGCCACGGCAAACAGCCCCGCATTCGCCGCACCGGCTTCGCCGATGGCAAACGTGGCGACCGGTATACCCTTGGGCATTTGCACAATCGACAGCAGCGAATCCAGCCCGCGCAACGCACGCGAAGTCACCGGCACACCCAGCACCGGCACGATGGTTTTTGCGGCGAGCATGCCCGGCAAATGCGCCGCGCCGCCAGCACCGGCGATGATGCACTGTAAGCCGCGTCCGGCCGCGCTTTCGGCATAGGCATAAAGCAAATCCGGCGTGCGATGCGCCGACACCACCTTAGCCTCGCACGCTACGCCGAATGCTTGCACCATATCCACGGCGTGCTGCATCACGTCCCAATCGCTTTGACTGCCCATGACGATGCCGATCAGCGGTTTTTTCACTGCCTGTTCCTTCATATAAACCGGCATTTTACTACTCAAGCCAGTGATTTACCTGCGCGGCACCTATGGCGCGTTCAATGACACGGCAGCCCACGAGCGCCCGGAATTGGGTCACAATTTGCGTAACGCAATTCAAACGGACAGGGGGCTTTGTGAGCAACGACAGCATGACGTTATTGGCCTGCGGCGACGTAGGCCCGATACATGAACCGGTGAGCGTGTATAGCGAGCATGTGCGCGACACGCTCAAGGCGGCGGATTTGCGCTTTGCGCAAGTTGAGCGGGTGTACAGCGAACTGGGCGCGTTGCAGGTGCATTCCGGCGGCGAGCATAGCCGTGTGAAGCCGGGATTGGCTTCCATATTCGAAGATGGCGGATTCGACGTGGTGTCGGTGGCCAGCAACCACGCGATGGATTGGGGCGGCGAAGCCATGCTGGATTCCATTGCGCTGCTGCGCAGCAAAGGGTTGATCACGGTGGGCGCGGGGCGCAATCTTGAAGAAGCGCGGCAGCCGGCGATTGTGGAGCGCAAGGGCGTGCGGGTGGCGTTTCTGGCGTACTGCACCGTGCTGCGCGAAGGCTACGAAGCCGGCCCCAAAAAAGCGGGGGTCGCGCCGCTGCGCGCGCATGCGTATTTCGAGCCGATGGAATATCAGCCAGGCGTGCCGCCGCGTGTGGTGACGATTCCTTACGAAGAAGATCTCAAGAATATGCTGGCTGATATCGCGACGGCAAAAAAATCAGCGCATGCGGTGGTGGTGTCGCTACATTGGGGTGTGCATTTTATTCCGCGCGTGATTGCCGATTATCAGGTTACGGTTGCCAAGGCCGCATTCGCGGCGGGCGCGGACATCATCCTCGGGCACCATGCGCATGTGCCCAAGGCCATCGGCGTGTATGACGGCAAAGTGTGTTTCTACAGCCTGAGTAATTTCATGATGTCTTCGACATCAAAGTCGCCGCATCAGGCGGAAGAATTCCGCCAGCGATATGGCGTGACGCTCGATCCCGATTACCCGCATTTGACGTATGGGCCCGATGCGAAGCGCAGCCTGTTAGCCAAGGTGGTGATGAATCAAAGCGGCATCCGCAAAGTATCGTTTCTGCCGATGCTGATCGACAAGCAGTTACGGCCAGAGCCGTTGAAGCAAGGTGATCCGCGCTTTGCCGACGCAGTGCGTTACATGGATTGGGCGTCAGAAGGGTTTGCGCACCAATTCGACGTGGCCGAGGATGAAGTGGTGGTTCGCTAAATAAAAATAACTGTTTAAAATCAATTAGTTATAAAATCCCTACGCAAATGCTCGCGTCAGTGCAGCGGCGCAATCGGACACGGCCCGCCGCACGGTTGCCGAGTACGGGCCGGCGCGTATGAAGCCATGCGTGAGGCCTTCGTACACCCGCAACGTGTGCGGCACGTTGGCATCGGCCAGCCGCTTCGCAAGCGCGTGTGAGTCGTCAATCAGTGGGTCGAGATCGCCGACGATTAAATGTGCAGGCGGCAGCCCCGACATCACGCCATTCAGCGGCGCAACGCGCCAGTCCGCACGCTCCGTCGGCGCGTTGAGATACGTCGTCCAGATCCAATCCATTTGCGCGGCGGATAATCCGTAGGCACCGCTGCCCAATGCCGCCCACGACGGCGTCGTGTTGTCGGTGGTGTACACGCCGTAGTTCAGCAACAAGAATGAGAGCGGCGAATGTCCGGCATCACGCAATGCCAGTGCCGTCGCCAGCGCGAGATTGGCACCGGCGGAATCGCCGCCCACGGCCAGCCGCGCAGCATCTATGCCCAACGCCGCCCCTTCACGCGCGGCGTAACGCACCACCGCCAGCATATCGTCGAACGCCGCTGGAAAACGATGCTCGGGTGCCAAACGATAGTCGACCGACAGCACCGCCACACCGCTGGCGCGCACCAGTTCGCGCAGCATGCCATCCCAAGCGTCCAGCGCACCCAGAGCGAAACTGCCGCCGTGCGCGTAGATCAGTAGCGGCGGGTGTTCGCTGGCGCTGGCGCTGGCGTTGCCGCTGCCGCTGTCGCTGTCGTTGGGCCGATAAAGTCGGCAGGGAATGGCATCATCAGCGTCGCCCGCGCGGGGTACCGTCACATCACGTTCGTGCGCCAGCGGCACCGAGCTTTCGTTGAGCACTGCGGCAACGCGCGCCTGCATCGTGCGGCAATCCGCCAGCGGCGCGCTCATGGGGTTCAGCGGGCGCAGGCCGCGCGCCTTGAGCGCCTCGGCGAACGCGGTGAGGCCGGCGTCGAGCGGAGAACTTTCAGTCACGACAGTGCGCCTGCGCTACGCTTGATTAAACCCGGCAATCACCGGCGTAATGGCTTTCAATCGCGGCAGCACGTCGCGCGCGAAGAGGTTGATGCTTTTTTCGGTTTCTTCGTGATTCATGGCCCCCGAGCGACCGATCATCACCAGATGCCCGAAGCCACCGACGAAATCGTAGAAATCCTTGATTTGCTTGTAGACCGAATCAGGCGTGCCGGCGAACAATATGCCTTGCGCTTTGGCCTGCTCGGCGGTGGTGCCAATCAGCGCGTTGGAAGCGCCGACCGACGGTTTCATATTGGCAGGCATGGGTGTGGCGCTGGGGTTGGCTCTGGGGCGCGTGCGATAAATCATCGGCGCGGCTTCCGGCGGCGCGCCACCGGGCAAAAATTTGCCGAACTGCGGTGCCGATTTCATGCTGGTATTGAGAAACCACATCAGCTTTTGACCGAGGCGCATGCCTGCCTCTTCGGTCTCGCCCACGGCCACCAGTGCGGCGTAGGCAAAGCGGTCGGTGGTGGATGGCGGCAGCCCCGCTGCCACACGCGAACGGCGGTTGGCGGTGTACGCGGTTTTGGTGCCTTCGGGGCCGCGCAGCACCAGCGCGTGTACCATGCCGCGCCGGCCCACGTCCGCTGCGGTGGAAGGGTCGCCGGTGGCTGACCACATGCGCGGCAACGGTTGTTGATACGCCGGCGGCCAGATGTTCACGTGGCGATGCGTGAAGTGTTTGCCTTCCCAACTGAAGGGGCCGTCGTGTTGGGTGAGTGATTTAGAAATGAGATCAATCGCTTCCCAGTAACGCTCGCCGTTATCCAGCAGGTTCATATTGCTCGACGCCATTTCGCTGCCGCCGGATTTCACGAAGCCGATATCCAAACGGCCACGGCTGATGACATCTGCCGTAGCGTATTCCTCGGCAAGGCGCACCGGGTCAGGCCGCAACGTGACGAGCGTGCCCAAGCTCAAAATGCGCGCCTTGCGCGTTTGCCGCGCCAATATCGCCACCAGCATGGGGTTAGCGGAGAGCAGCGAATTGATGCCCGAGTGGTGTTCGATGGCAACGACGTTTAGGCCGCGCTCATCGCACAGCAAAAATTCGTCAATGCACTCCTCAAACAAATCGGCGGCGATCTTCGGATCGCAATAGCGGTTGGGCAGGCTCGCGCGCACTGAGGGCGCGCGGTCGAGCACATCCTGCGGGACATTGGGATAGGGAATCTCACACTGGTACCAGACATCCATGATATTTGCTGTCCTGAGTCTGACTACTGTTTTAAAAAGGCCTGCACGCGTGCGGCGAGTGCTGCGGGCTGTTCGATTTCGGGATGATGCCCGGCCTCGGCGATGGTCTCGAAGCGCGCACCGGGTATCAGCTTGGCGTAAGCCTCGCCATAGGCGGGCTTCACCACGCCATCAGCGGCACCCCACAGCAACAGCGTGCGCGCCTTGATGCTGCCAAGCCAGCGCTTTAATTGCGGGTTGTGCATGTAAGGGTGGAAGCCATAACGGCACAAGGCATCGCGGTTGCGCGCGAAGATAATGAGAGCTTCATCTTCCATGTCATCGAAGTTCGGCGCATGGGTGTCCGGCGCGTGCCAGCTTTTTGCGCGCACATCCGCTGGATGGGCATTGTAGATATCCAGTATGTCGGGCGTTTCGCGATCACTGATCTTGATGCCGAGTGCGTCAACCAATATCAGGCGGTCGATACGCCGCCCGGCCTTGACGGCAATCTCAGCCGCAAGCCAGCCGCCGAACGATAGGCCCATCAACGTCACCGGGCCTGGCGGCAGCGTATCGAGAAATTCCAGATACAGATGCACCAGATCGTACATCGTGCCGAAATCTGCCGGGCGCTTCGAGCCGCCAAAGCCAGGATGAAACGGCGCAATCAACGCCGCGTCACGCGACAAGGCCTCTACCACCGGCAAGCGGGGATCGAGGTGCTGAAAACCGTGCAACAACAACAAGGGATGGCCTGTGCCTCGGCGCAGGACTTCAAGCTCAACGCCGGCAATCGACACGCGGTCGGTAGTCGGCGCAGGGGTAGCAGTGGACATGCAAAGTTCCTTGCGGTGAATGCTGAGAAACCAGATAGTGAAATCGGAATAGACGACGGAACCCCGAATGTAGCGCATCGGAGGTAAGCATTTCAAATGAGGATTGAATTTCTGGCCCGCACCGGCAATCACGCCCATCATCTACGGCGCGCTATACCCTTGCCGCAGGGTTTCTGGTAATTTTCGCCTTCCGGCGAGTTGCCGTATGCGGCATCACACGAGGCTTAACCATGTTTTGCGAAACCAAGAATATGTCACGCGACGCGCTCAAAGCGCTGGGCCTGTCGTTCAACCCTTTCAAGGCCATAGTGGCCCCGCGCCCGATAGGCTGGATCAGCACCATCAACAGCAAGGGTGTGGTGAACCTGGCGCCGTATTCGTTTTTTAACGCCGTGTCGTCCGATCCGCCCATGGTGTTTTACGGTGCAAACGGCGCGCACGACGCCGACGGCGGTGAAAAAGACTCGCTGCGCAATGTGCGCGAGACCGGCGAGTTTGTGTGCAATCTGGTGACGTGGGGCCTGCGCCACCAAATGAATGACAGCGCCGCACCCGCACCGCGCGGCGTGGATGAAATGCAGGCGGTAGGCATCGCACATCTGCCGTCACGCATGGTCAAACCGCCACGCGTGGCCGCCTCACCCGCGCATCTCGAATGCAAGCTGCATCAATTGCTCGACCTGCCGCCCGATCCGCGCACCGGCAAAAAGAATGTCATGGTGATCGGCGAAGTCGTTGCCATGCACATCGACGACGCCTACATCGTCAATGGCCGCTTCGACGCCGTGCGGGCGCAGTCTGTGGCCCGACTGGGTTACATGGATTACGCGGTGGTTACCCAGTCGTTTGCGATTGACCGGCCGGCGTGGCCGTTGCCGGGGAAGAAGTAACCCGCCGTGGTATTAGTCGGCATCTGCCGTGATGCCTTTGTGGCCACAATGATTCAAGCTGGCCCCAAGGCTATTTTTGCAACACTACGGCAGCGGCATCACGTCAGGATACGGGCCGAGGAAACGTTCGCCATTAAAGTGGATCATGTGATTAGGGTCTTCGGCAATCCAGACTTCGGATTCCCACGCAATTTGTGAGACGAATGATTGCATAGCGCGACGAGTCGCGAATGCGGTAACGAAGACCAAGCCAGCCTTGCAGCACGCGAACAAGTCTTTGAGTTCCTTGCGGCGCTTTCCGTCCACCGGACCGGCGCTGGTTACTGCCTCAATGAGCAGCAGCCAGTTTTTGGCGCTGTAGTAGACAATCACATCGGGAATCTTGGCAGCAGAGTTCACCGTCACGCCCAGCGTTGTCAATTTGGCCAAATTCAAGTGGACAAATTTGTTCTCAGTATCACCAATATATAGCACTTCGCCCCCGGGGGTGAAGGTCGGGCAAAAATGCTCGATGACCGCCTTTATCAAGGGATTCTGGCCTCCTGGCGAAAGCGATACTTGAAAATCGCCGGGTAGTGTGACGCGAACACGGGCCAAGACACGCTTGCGATTAATCTCGTGTTTGAGGGCTTCGCGGCTGGCTAGATAGTGCCTGACAGAAAACCCCCAATTTTTGAAACACGCAGCCTCAATTTTCAGCACCGCACGTGCTGATTTTTGTTTTTTTGGCACGAGTGCC
>JAYTWR010000132.1:0-8289 GCA_043743335.1 Burkholderiales bacterium | reverse complement strand
GGACGAACGCTTATCCGTTTCAGATCGATCTGCATGCCCCCTTTTTACACGGGCCGGGTTGATTTGTCCAGCTTTACTTATTAACCGCCTGTTCTAGTTACTCATTCCTGGATGGGGAAATTCACCCTAGGGAAACCGCATCCGTTGCGGCCCGTATCAAGTATGTGTAGACTTATGTGTAAGGAGTGACACATGGCTACTAATCTTTCTCTCGACCCCGATCTACTGGAACGCGCCCTCGAAGTCAGCGGCGAACGCACCAAAAAAGCGGCTGTCACAAAGGCGCTTGAGGAATTCATACGCCGGCGCAAGCAAAAAGGCCTGCTTGACCTGATGGGCAAGCTTGAATGGGACGAATCGTACGACTACAAGGCTGAGCGTTCGCGTTCGTGAACCTGCTTGTAGACACGAGCGTATGGTCGCTCGCGTTTCGCCGCGACGTGGCCGCTGACACGCCAGAAATGTTGTTGTTGAAACGAGCGATTGAGGGCAGCGATACCGTGGTGACCACGGGCTTGATTTTGCAGGAATTGCTGCAAGGATTTTCTGGCCCCAAAGCGGCCAAAGATATCGTTGACCGGTTCGGCGCTTTGCCGTTGCTTACGCCGGACCGGCGCGATCATATTGACGCTGCGACACTGCGTAACCAATGTCGCCGCAAAGGGGTTCAGATCGGCACGATAGATGCGCTGCTCGCACAACTGTGCATACGCCACGGACTAACCCTACTCACTACGGACAAGGATTTTACGCACGCAGCAAAATACTGTCCGCTTCAAGTGTGGCGACCATCGTAACGCTCTGTTGCCGTCGTGGGTATCGGAGATTTAAATCCCTGTTTTGCATTCCTCCCGCCGTATCCGCGCGCGCCCAGCCTTAAATTCACACCCAGACGGGGCACCCCTCGAAGTTGACTCAAAAGTGCTTGCGGCAGTGCGTTTGAAAACGCATTAAGTAATTGATTTAATTCAATATTTTTAACGAACGAGCGCCAATTAAATCCTCGTCTCGCCCCCGGCAAAACCGTCCGCTCAGTCCGCGCGTGCGCCCGACTGCTTGATCACCTTTTCCCACTTGATGATTTCGGCGCGCAGGAACGCCGCGAATTCGTTCGGCGCGGTGACGACCGGGTCGGTGCTGGCGGCGTTCAAGCGCTCGGCAGCATCGGCGCTGCGCAGGCTCTTGGCGCTTTCCTCGTGCAGGCGCGTGATGACGGATGCGGGCGTGCCCGCTGGTGCTAACAACCCTTGCCAGTTGTTGACTTCAAATCCGGGGAAACCTGCCTCCGTGATGGTCGGCGTGTCGGGCAATTGCGCCATGCGTTTGGGCGTGGTGACGCCGAGCACACGCAGCTTGCCGCTTTGCACATGCGGCAAGGTGGGTGGCGGCGTCAGCAAGGCGACGTGAATTTGCCCGGCCAGCAGCGCCACCACCGCCGGGCCGATGCCGCCGTAGGGCACGTGCACCGCGTCAAAGCCCGCGAGCGACCGGAATAGCTCCATGCCCAGGTGCGCGCCTTGTCCCGCGCCCGCCGAGCCGTAGGTCAGCTCGCCCTTGCGCGCCTTGGCGAGCGCGATGAATTCTTTCACCGATTTCGCCGGCAGCGAGGGCTGGACAGTCAACAAAAACGCATTGGAGGTCAACTGGGAAATCGGCGCGAAATCGTTGATCGGGTGATAGCCGAGCTTGCGATAAAGGCTGATGTTGCTGGCGTGACTGGAGGTCGCCAGCAGCAGGGTGTAGCCGTCGGGTGTGGCACGCGCGGCGATTTCGGCACCGACATTGCCGCCCGCGCCGGGCCGGTTATCGATAATGACCGATTGGCCGAATGCCGTGGAGAGCTTTTGGCCGAGGATGCGCCCGACAAAATCACTGCCGCCGCCGGGTGCCGCATTGACGATGAAGCGGATGGGTTTGGCGGGATACGCTTGTGCGGCCACGCCACTGGCGATCGACAGCAGCGGCAGCATAATAAGCAGCGCATAAGGTGGCCGGGGGTGCTTGTGGTTATGGTGGTTGTTCTGGTTCATGGTTGTTCGACGGCAGTGGTTTGAATCGGATGCCCGGCAGTGTATCGTAGGTGCAAATAATTCTGGCGATGGTGCGGGCATGAACAAGAATGACATGGGCAAAGAAACCGTAGGATTTATCGGCTTGGGCGCGATGGGCGCACCGATGGCAAGACACCTCGCGCGCAGCGGTGTGCCGGTGCTGGTTTATGACATAAACCGCAGCGCCGTTCGCTCGGTAGTTGCGTGTGGCGCGCGCGCCATGGCGCATCCACGCGCCATTGCTGATCGCGCACGGGTGGTGTTTACCTGTCTGCCCTCGCTTGACGCGCTACGTGCCGTGGTGCTGGGCAAGAATGGATTGCAGGGCGGCCGTGCGATCAAGACTTGGGTTGACTGCTCCACCACCGGCGCGGAATTCGCGCGCGAGATCGCGGCGGCGGTAAAGCCCGCCGGCATACGCCTGCTCGACGCGCCGATTACCGGAAACGTGGTCAAGGCGGGCAACGGCACGCTGGGCGTGATGTGTTCCGGTTCGGCGACGGCATTTCGCGACGCTGCACCGGTATTGCAGCGGCTGGCGAGCGCGATGGTGCTGTACATCGGGCCGCAACAGGGCAAGGCGCAGACCATGAAGCTCTTGAACAATCTGCTGTCGGCAACCGGTATGGCGGCCTCGTGCGAGGCGTTCATCCTTGGCGTGAAGGCGGGACTTGATCCGCGTGTGATGCTCGATGTCATCAACGCGGGCGAGGCCAGCAACAGCGCCACCCGCAACAAATTCGCCGCGTCGGTGCTAGTGCGCAAATTCGATTTTGGCGCGCGCATGGCGATAACCATCAAAGACATCACCACGTCGGTGAAGGAAGCAGAGGAACTCGGCGTGCCGATGTGGGTTGCGCGGGCGGTGCGCGAGCAGTGGCACTACGCGATTTCGCAGGGCGCTGCGGAGCGCGACGGCACATCGCTCGTCACGTATCTGGAGCCGTGGGCCGGCGTCACAGTCGGCGTGAGCGCGGGCACCCCTCCGCGCGCAGCGCTTCGGTCGTCAGGTGAAGCTAACTACTTGATTTCAAATATAATTTTTGTATGCGACCCACGCTTGCGTGTAGCGCTGGTGGGGCGTTTCGCCAGACACGGTGGCACCAAGCCGACGGTTGCCGCTGTTGCGCCGGGGCAATCGACGCTTGACGTTGTGCGTGCGCGGCTGAGTGCGCACCGTACGCGGTCGCGCCTGCTGATCGTCAACCTGTGCCCGGTCACCACTACTGAAGCGCGTGAACTGGATGCGCTCGCCGCGAAGCACGGTCACGCTTATGTGGATGCACCACTCACCGGGACGCTCGCCGACGCCAAACGCGGCGCGTTGATGGTGCTGGTATCGGGGCGGCGCGCGCATTACGACACCGTGTTGCCGTTGTTCAAATGCCTGGGCGAACGCGTGTTCCACATCGATACGCGGCCCGGCATGGCGCAGATCATGCACCAGATCAACGGCGCGTTGTTTTCGACATTGTTCGCGGTGACCTGCGAAGCGTTTGTCGCGGGAGCGAAAGCGAAGCTCACGCCGCAAGTCATGACACAGGTGATGGGTATCGAAACCGGCCGCAACGCCGCCAGCGCGCACATCCTGCCTGAACAAATCGCCACGCGGCGTTTTCGTCACGGCAAAAGTATTGCAGAAGCCCTGCACGAACTCGATGCGCTAAGCGCCGAGGCGGCGCGGTTGGGGGTAACGAATTGGATCGTTGAAAAGACGCGGCTCATCTATCGGCTGGCCGCGCAACTGGGCGCGCCGGAGGACGATCTGACGCGGCTCGTCACGCACTACGAGGCTTGGGCCAAGGTCAAAGTGACCTCGCGGTAGTGGTAGTGTCACTGCTTGGCGATTTCGTGCCCAGGTGCGTGACAATCTCGCCCAGCTTGCGAGCGAGCATCTTGTTACTCAACTTTAATGCCCACATCGCGTATCACCTTGGCCCAGCGCGCGGTCGTCGTCTTGACCAGAACGCCCAGTTCCTGCGGCGTGCCGACTGCGAGGTCCATGTCTTTGCGCCGGAAAATATCGACGACTTCCGCTACGCCAAAACCTTTGCGCACCTCGTCGTTCAAGCGCTTGACGATGGCCGCAGGCGTACCGGCGGGCGCGAACAGGGCGTGCCACGAGGTCACGTCAAAGCCCGGCAACGCGGATTCCGCGACTGTCGGCACATTCGGCATGGCTGCGCTGCGTGCCGCGCCAGTCACCGCGAGCAAGGTCAAGCGCCCGGTCTTCACATGCGGCACCACCTCCGGTACGCCGAACATCAGCGACACTTGTCCGCCGATGGTGTCGATGATGCCGGGGCTGACACCCTTGTACGGCACGTGCGTAAGTTTGACGCCGGCCATGATGTTGAACATCTCGGCGGCGAAATGTCCGCCAGTAGCGATGCCCGCCGAGGCGTAGCTGAGTTTGCCGGGATTGGCCTTGGCCAGTGCAATCAGCGATTTCACCGAGCGCGTCGGCAATGAGGGATGCACGACAAGATAAAACATGTACGAGGTTAAGGCCGACACCGGTTCAAAATCGCGCACCGGGTCGTAACCTGCGTTGGCATACAGACTGGGGTTGACCGCGAAATTGCTCGACATCACCAGCAGCGTGTAACCATCGGGCGCTGCTTTCGCCACGGCAGTGATGCCGATATTGCCGCTGGCGCCGCCGCGGTTATCGACGATGACCGGCTGACCCAGGCCCGGTGTGATTTTTTCCGCGACCATGCGCGCGGTGACATCCGAGCCGCCGCCCGTAACGAAGGGGACGATGATGCGTATCGGTTTTACCGGGTAGGTTTGCGCCGATGCAGCAACGGATAACGCACTCATGACGAGTGCGGCCAGTGCGTGCATGGGCAGGGGTCTCATTGGTATGTTAGTCGTAAGTAATTGTTTTTATTGATATTTTTATGTATTTATCCAGCGCTCGTTGGTCATCGCAGAGCGCCAACCAACGCTGTCACAGAACGCGCAACTTCCAACGCGCCAACGATACGCTCAATGTCATCCACCTTGCCCGAAGGCAGCGTCTTTAACGCCAGCCGTCGGTACTTCGCCACCATCTGCTCGTGCGACATCGGGTTTTTCGTGCTGCCGAGAAAAAAATCCACGGTCTTGGTCAGCGTCTTTCCGTTCTTTAACTGAATATCGACTTGCGCGCCGCGCGCGTAAGGGCGGCCTTTGGCCTCGCGTTCGACGTCACGTGTGACTGTCACGAGATTGGCGAATTCCACCAGATCGGGGCGACTGATATTACGGTCGATCATCTCATCGACAAACACATCGCCGTCGATCAGCTTCATCGCCACGCAAAAGCCGATGTGCATTTGCGCAGCGAGCAGATCGACGGGCACATAGGGCGTCCAGTACGAATGGCTGACAGCGGATTGCGTTACGGCGATGTTGATTCTGGCGACATCGGCGGCCTTGAGTCCGGCCTCTTTGACCTGCGCTTCGATGGCATCGAGCGTCGACAGATTTGTGCCCACGCAGGCGTGGCGCTTGATGGCGATGGTCATGGTTTCCCAGCGCGTGCCCAGGCCATCGCTTAACGCATTCAAATCAAACTTATCCTCGCTCTGCGTGAAGGTCGTGCAATAGCCGCCGAATTTTTCCTCGAATACATCCTCGATGCCGGTGAAGCCATCGGCTGCGAGCAACGCAGCATACAAACCACTTTGCGCGCCCTTGGCTACCAGCATGCGTTTGACCATGGAGCCGAATTGCGCTGCCATCAAGCCGGAAGCCTGCGGCCCCGCAATGCCGAGCGCGTGATATTGCTGATCGGCACTCAGGCCCAGCACCACGCCCGCTGCTGCCGCCGCAGGAAACGGCGCGAAAATGCCCGGTGTATGCCAGCCGTTTACCAGCAGGCGGTTGCCGTTCATACACAGGCCCACACGCGGGCCGATTTCAAACCCGGCGATGATCGCGGTGAGCAATTTCTCGCCACTGATTTTGTCGGTGCCCGCGTATTCAGCAGCGGCCATCACTGCTGGCAGGATGGCCGCGCAACTGTGGATGGTGGCCGGGTTGGCGTCGTCGAGTTCAAAGCCCTGCACCATGGTGCCGTTGACGAGTGCGGCGTGTATCGGTGAAGCGGTTTCCCCGCGCGCCCACAGTGAGGCGGTGCCGCCGTGCGGATCCATGTTCTTCACCAGCCGCGCAAGTTTCTCCGTCCATTCCAGGCGCGCGCCAAAGAGACCGCAGCCAAAGCCGTCGAGAATGATGTCCTTCGCGCGCGCGAGTACGTGGGCAGGCACGTCTGTGAGTTTGAGATGGGCGGCGAATTCGGCTAGCTGGCGGGTGTGGGATGGCATCTATTGTTACTGTGGATGTATGATTTGAAATTTGCGTTCGTCCTTCGATGCTGCGCCTGACGAAGCCTTGAAGGACGAATGCACTTTGCTGGCTGTCGTTGCAAATCCGGCAGCCACATACTTTAACCACGGCCCGCCATGGATCGTGGACACTGAAAATTCAAACCACCTTTTTGCATGGTCGCCAATGTATCCACCGCCTCGCAAGCGGTCAAATGCGGCGCTTAGCGCCAATCGTAATCCAATCCGCCAAATCCATACATAACTCCTTGCGCAAAACATCACTAACTAACTGATTTAATGTGTTTTTTTTCCATAACCCCAGTGCCGCCCAAATACTACTGCTGCTGGCAGTAAACCCCGCTCGCGTTGGGCTTTTTCTTCTGCCTCAAGCCGCCTCAAACAACCCCTCCCGCCGTGCCGGGCAAGGGGCGAGGGCTGCGGCGATAGACCCATGTGGGTGAGCATTTTCGTGATCACTTCCGGACGCTCAATCACCGCCATTAATTCCCGCGGTCAAGGGGTCACGGTCAAGGGGTCACGTCTCAATACTGTTCGGTTAGAGTAAAACAGCAAACGTTTGCAGGGTTGACATCTCGGGTGGTGCCAGCGTGGCTGGCGAATAATGGGGACGCGTGCCGGGGCGTTTGTCTGGATCATGGCTTGCATAGAGCGAATTTCGCCGCTTGACCATGCGCGGATTGGAGCGCCCGCGACTACACACGCAGCGTAGCGCGGCGGCTTCTTGCAGCAGGCGCTGGAAGTATCGCTGCCGTAGCCGCGGACGCGTTGGGGGGAAAAGCCCCGGAACGGGGCTGAGCGCGGCGCAACAAGTGAACATGCCCGGTAAAGGACAATCGTCGCTGCTCCAATCGATGCGCGCTGGCCGCCTGATGCATCAGCCAACAGACGGCATAATGCGTCAATACCCAGCCCATGAACTCTTGGCGCACGCCGTCGGGCGTCTTGCTGCGCAGCGTACGACGACGTTGCACCAAGTGCGTCTTCAACTCATCAAACACCCCTTCGACCTCCCAGCGCTCGTGGAAGAGCGTGGCCAACTCCAGTGCCGGTGCCCGCACCGGGTCGAGCAGGGTCGTTACCAAGCGGTAGCGGGCCTCAGCGTCGGGCACACCGGGCAAGGCATACTCAATCACGCGCACAACGATTTCACCGTGGCGGCTGCGCCGCGACTTTGTATTGGGATAAATAGCACTCAGGTAGGAACCGTCGTCCAGCATTTTGACGACCGGAAATTGCCGGTTACCCACGCAGCGCCATAGCAGTTGTGCCCCGGTTTCACTGGCGGCTTTCCAGTGCCCATAACCGTTGAAGCCACGGTCGGCCAAGCACAACATACCCGCATTGAGCCGTGCCAGCAGGGGTTTACATATCTCCCATTCGGCACTCCGGTAGGCACCCAAGTTCGCGCCGATGATGGCGTGGGTAGCGCACTCGGTCAGCACGGCGCACTGTGCTTGTGGATAACCGGCGCGGCCGGTGCGGCTGCCGGGATAGCCAAACGCCTCAACATTGGCCGCCTCATCGGGAATCTCAAAATGGCTGCCGTCTATCGCCACCAGCCGTAGCCCGGCGTAAAACGCGTGGGGCTGGGTTGCAGCAACGGCCAGCGGTATACAGGCCCGCTCATGCAGCGTTTGTAGTGGCGCATAGCCGATTTTGCTACGCGCCGCACTGATCGATGACTTGGCCAGTGTGGCGGGCGCTTCGGCGGCTTGCATCCACGATAGCCCTTGCGCCACCACGGCAAACACATCCGCGTAAGCGGCTTCCGGATACAGGCTCAAGGCCATGCAGTAGTAGGCTGCCGTAACGGCAGGGAAGCTGCGCACGCGCTGGCTATTGACGCCGTGCTCGTCAAGCACCTGATGCACCAATTCGCTGGGGTACACCCGCGCCAA
>JAYTWR010000131.1:0-50669 GCA_043743335.1 Burkholderiales bacterium | reverse complement strand
CCCGCCCTCTTTGGTGATATAGCTCAGGTGGTTAGAGCGCAGCACTCATAACGCTGAGGTCGGTGGTTCAAATCCACCTATCACCACCATTTCATAATTTTAAGCAATCCAGCAACATTCTTAGACCGGCGTAACAGCCGGTTTTTTATTGTCTGGCGTCTGCGCTGTGGCCGCATCGGTGCTGGTCGGCGCAAGCTGATCCAAACACGCTCAACGACCGTGCAAAGTTAGGCCAATCAGCATTTCAGCGTCTACTGCCCGTACTTCTGGCTGTGTATCGCGTGCCATTTATCCGCCTTACGCACCGTTGTGAAACCCCGTCCGTCGCCAAGCCTCATACACCACCACTGCCACGGCATTCGATAAGTTAATGCTGCGCGTAGCGGTCACCATTGGCAGCCGGATGCGCTGTTGCGTCGGCAGGGCGTCGATTAACGCTTGCGGTAGACCGCGGCTTTCGGGGCCGAATACGAATACGTCGTTGGCGGCGTAATCTACCGTGTCGTAGCGTTGCGAGCCGCGGGTGGTGACGGCGAATAAGCGGCGGCCAGCGAAGTGGGCGGCGCAGGCGGGCCAGTCGTCGTGCAGGGTGACGTCGGCGAATTCGCGGTAATCCATGCCAGCGCGGGCGAGTTGTTTGTGGCTGATGGAAAACCCCAGCGGTTTGACCAAATGCAGTCGCGCGCCGGTGTTGACGGCCAGCCGCATGGCGTTGCCGGTGTTGGGCGGGATTTCGGGTTCGTAGAGTACGATGTCGAACATATCAGAGGGTCGCCGCGCGCTTTCTGAACGCATCGGGCAAGGTGCGCGTGACAACGAGGCCGGTGACGCGCGTGGCACCGGCTTTTTTGAGATTGCGCGCGAGTTCGTTGAGGGTGGCGCCGGTGGTCATGACGTCGTCCACCACAGCGACGTGTTGGCCGGTGAAATCGGCGTCGCACACAAAGGCATTGCGCACGTTTTTGGCACGCGCTTTCCACGGCAGCGCAGCTTGCGGCGCGGTGTCGCGCACTTTGCGGCAGGCGCGCGGCAGCAGCGCAATCCGTGTGATTCTGGCCACTTCGCGGGCGATTTCCTGCGCCTGATTGAAGCCGCGTTCGCGCAGGCGCGCGTCGGCCAGCGGCATGGGGATGATGACGTCGGGTGTTGCATCCAGGCTGCTGGCGATGGCTTGGCCGAACAGCGGCGCGATGGCGAGCAGGCTGCGGTATTTGAGCGCCTGCACCAGCGCGTCGGCGGGAAAGGCGTAGGTGTAAGGCGCGCAAATGTGGTCGAACGCGGGCGGGTCGGTGAGACACGCGCCGCAGCGTGGGCCTGCGGTGACCGGCAGCGCGCAGGTGTCGCACAGCGTGCGGGCGGGGCCGGGCAACCGCGGCAGATCGGCATCGCACGGCGCGCACAGCAGCGCACCCGCGCTGGGGCCAGCGCACAGTAGGCAGGTCGGCGCGATGAATTTTTGTACGAAATTTACGCAATTCGCCAAAATGCCCTGCGGCAAATTTGACAACGGGCGCGGCGGTACAGGATGATGCAAGTGATTCAAAGTATTGAGTATTTTGTATTTATTGACTACGAGCGCAACGTCAAAATCTTCCCTCACCTCCGCCCCTCGCCAGAAGGAGAGGGGCGAAAACCGTATGCGCAATATTCGCAATGCACCCCTACAATGTGCCCCTACAATGTACCCCTATCAACACACGGATTTCCCCGCCATGGACACCCCGCTATCTACCCCGCTATCCACCCCGCCATCCACCCACGCTGCCGAGCGCTGGAGTGTCCATCAAGTCGCAGCCCTGTTTGATCTGCCGTTTAATGATCTCATTTATCGCGCGCAGACGGTGCATCGCGAAAATTTTGACGCCAACGCTGTGCAGCGCTCGACGCTGCTGTCGATCAAAACCGGCGGTTGCCCAGAAGATTGCGGCTATTGCCCGCAGGCGGCGCGTTATCACACGGGGGTAGAGAACGAGGAAATTCTCTCATTAAATCAAGTAGTTGCTGCTGCGCAATGCGCCAAAGACAACGGCGCGACGCGCTTTTGCATGGGGGCGGCGTGGCGCGGGCCGAAGCAGCGCGATCTCGACAAGGTGGTGGAAATGATCACGGCGGTGCGCGGGCTGGGCATGGAAACCTGCGCCACGCTCGGTATGCTCAAAGACGGCCAAGCCGAGCAACTCAAGTCGGCAGGCCTCGACTATTACAACCACAACATCGATACCGCGCCGGCGTTTTACGGCGAGATTGTCACTACGCGCACGCAGCAGGACAGGCTCAATACGCTGTCGCGCGTGCGCGAGGCGGGCATGCACGTGTGCAGCGGCGGCATTGTCGGCATGGGCGAAACGCGGCGTGCGCGCGCAGCGCTGATCGTGCAACTGGCGAACCTGAATCCGTATCCTGAATCGGTGCCGATCAACAACTTGGTGCAGGTCGAAGGCACGCCGTTAAACGGCACGCCAGCGCTTGATTTATTGGAGTTTGTGCGCACTGTCGCCTGCGCGCGCATCACCATGCCCAAAGCCATGGTGCGGCTGTCGGCGGGGCGTGAGGCGATGCCCGAAGGCATTCAGGCGCTGTGTTTTCTGGCTGGTGCGAACTCGATTTTTTATGGCGAAAAACTGCTCACCACGGGCAACCCGGATGTGCTGCGTGATCAGGCGCTGTTCGCCAAGCTCGGCCTGCATGCCATGGAGGCGAAGAGCGCGTAGCAGTGCTTTCTGATTTACATCAAGCGCTTGCGTCAATAGACCAAAAGGGCCTGCGCCGTCGTCGCCGCACGCTCGACAGCGCGCAAACCGCGCATGTGGTGGTGGACGGCAAGCCGTACGTCGCGTTTTGCAGCAACGATTATTTGGGGCTGGCGAATCATCCTGAATTGATCGCCGCCGCGCAGGCGGGTGCCGCGCAATACGGCGTGGGCGCGGGCGCGTCGCATCTGGTGCTGGGCCACACGCGCGCGCACGAGCAGTTGGAGGAACAGCTCGCGGCGTTCGTGCATCTGCCGCGCGCGCTGCTGTTTTCTACCGGCTATATGGCGAATATGGGCGTGGTCACCGCGCTGGTGGGCCGTGAAGACGCGGTGTTTGCCGATCGTCTCAATCACGCGTCGCTTAACGATGCGTGCTTGCTCGCACGCGCGCAGTTCAAACGCTACGCGCACAACGATCTGGCGCAACTCGAACGCCTACTGGTCGCCACCCCAGCGCGGCGCAAATTGATCGTCGCCGATGCGGTGTTCAGCATGGATGGCGACTTAGCGCCCGTGCCCGAATTGCTGGCCTTGGCTGAGCGTTACGACGCATGGTTGATGCTCGACGACGCGCATGGTTTTGGTGTGTTGGGCGCGAACGGGCGTGGCGTGTTGGAACATTTTGGGTTGCACAATTCACGCGTGATTTATATGGCGACTTTGGGGAAAGCTGCGGGTGTGTTCGGCGCGTTTGTGGCGGGGGAGGCGGTGTTGATTGAAACGCTGATGCAGTGCGCGCGGACGTATATTTATACGACAGCGATGCCGCCCATGTTGGCGTGTGCGGTGTCACGGAGTTTGCTGCTGATGGCAGCGGGCGGGGTGTTGCGGGCGCGGTTGTCAGAGAATATTTCTCAATTAAAACAATTAGTTACGGAGAGTTCGGTGTGCGCAGCGCAGCTAACCCCTTCCCTCATCCCCAGCCCTTCTCCCGGTGGGAGAAGGGAGATCAGCGGCTCTCCCGCCAAAAGTATCGCGCGCGCGGGCATGAACCCCTCTCCCTCTGGGAGAGGGGCAGGGGTGAGGGAAGGTTTTGAGCTGCCAATCCTAGTCAAATTACTGGATCACTGGCACCTGCTACCCTCACAAACCGCCATCCAACCCCTCATCATTGGCAACAACGCCGAAGCCGTAAACGTCGCAAACAAACTCGCCGAGCGCGGCGTGCTGGTTCCCGCAATCCGCCCGCCCACGGTGCCGCAAGGCACCGCGCGCTTGCGTATCTCGCTGTCGGCGGCGCACACGCCGGACGATGTGCGCGTGCTGTGCGACGCGCTGGCCGATGTGTGCAAGGAAGCCGCATGAAGCCGGCCACGCCGCTGGTGGTATTACACGGCTGGGCGAGCCATCCGCAGGTGTTTCGCGGCCTTACGCGCGCGCTGGAAAAGCATTTGCGCGTGCCGGTGATGGCGTTGCCGGGCTACAGTGGCACGCCCGCATGCGAGCCGTACACGCTGGAGTGCCTCGCCGACGCGCTCGCCGCCCGCGCGCCCAAACCCTGTAGCGTGCTGGGTTGGTCGCTGGGCGCGCAAGTGGCGTTGACTTGGGCGCGGCGTGCGCCCGCACAAGTGGAGCGGCTGGTGCTGGTGGGCGCGACCCCGCGTTTCACGCAGGGCAGCGATTGGCCGCACGCGGTCAAGCCGCTCACGATGCGTCAATTTACGACTGCCATCAAGCAGGATTGCGCGAGCGTGCTGCGGCGCTTTGTGGCGCTGCAATCGCATGGCGATGCGCACGCGGTACGCGTGGCGCACAAGCTGCGCACGGCTTTATTTACCAACCCATTGCCGTCGCAGGCAGTGCTCGAAGCGGGGCTGGAGATTTTGCGCAGCGCGGATTTGCGTGACACTTTGCCGTCGATACGCCAACCGGCGCTGGTGCTGCACGGCGAGGCGGATGCGGTGACGCCGTGCGCCGCAGGCGAGGCGTTGAGCCGACTGCTGCCGCATGCGCAGTTTCACAAAATCGCGGGCGCGGGACATGCGCCGTTTTTGTCGAATCCGGATGCTGTCGCCGCGCGTTTGCGGACGTTTTTTGAGGAAGTTGCCGTTGCCTGACATTGCACAATTCGACAAAAGCTCGCTGCGCCGTTCGTTCGAGCGCGCGGCGCAAAGTTACGACGCAGCCGCCGTGTTGCAGCACGAGGTGTGCCGCCGTATGGATGAGCGGCTCGATCTCATAAAACATCAGCCGCTGACGATACTGGACGCGGGCAGCGGCACCGGTAACGCGTTGCCGGCGTTGCGTGCGCGCTACCCCAAAGCGCGGGTGATCGCGCTGGATTTAGCGCTGGGTATGCTACAGCGCGGGCGCGAAAAGATTGCTGGGCCATGGTGGAAATCTATTTTAAAACAACAAGTTAGTCCGCTGTGTGGCGATATGGAAGGGCTGCCATTGAAGGCCGGCAGCGTCGATTTGGTGTGGTCGAATCTGGCCTTGCAGTGGATGAATGATCCCGACAAAGCGTTCGCCGAATTTCACCGCGTGCTGGCACCGGGCGGGCTATTGTTGTTCAGCACCTTCGGCCCCGATACGCTGAAGGAATTGCGCGCGGCTTATTCTGGCGTAGACAAGCACACGCACGTGAGCCGTTTTATGGATTTGCACGACATCGGCGACATTTTGGTCAAGCGCGGCTTTGTAGATCCGGTGATGGATATGGAGCCGTTTACGCTGACGTACGACGACGCACGTGCAGTGATGCGCGATTTGAAGGCTATCGGCGCGCACAATGTCACGCACACGCGTCCGCCGGGGCTGACGGGCCGCGCGCGGCTGGCGGCAGTGACTGCGGCTTATGAGGCTTTTCGGCATGACGGCAAATTGCCCGCGACGTTTGAGGTGGTTTATGGGCACGCTTGGAAGCCGCTGCCGCGCGTGACGGCCAGCGGCAAAAAAATCATCGATATCAAACCGGCAGGCAAGCCGTGAGTGCGCGTGGGTTTTTCGTTACCGGCACCGATACGGGCGTGGGCAAAACCCTGGTGGCCTGCGCGCTGCTGCGGGCCTTCGCGCAGCGCGGGTTGCGGTCGGTCGGCATGAAGCCGGTGGCGGCTGGCGCAGAGCAGGTGGATGGCGTTTGGCGTAACGACGACGTGGAGGCGCTCATTGCCGCGGGCAACGTTGCGGCACCGCGTGAGTGGGTGAATCCGTATTGCTTCGAGCCGCCCATCGCGCCGCATATCGCCGCAACGATTGAAAATAAACGCATTGAAATCAATTACTTACGATCATCGTATGAACGGCTGTCAGCGCTTGCTAACGTGGTGGTGGTCGAAGGGGCGGGCGGCTTTTGCGTACCGCTCAATGACCTTGAAACCAGTGCGGATTTGGCGCGCGAGCTGGCGCTGCCGGTGGTGCTGGTAGTGGGTATGCGGCTGGGTTGTTTGAACCATGCGCTGCTGACTGCCGAGGCTATCCGCGCGCGTGGGCTGACGCTGGCAGGCTGGGTGGCAAATCACATTGCTGCGGCCATGCCACAGGCGGACGCCAACGTGGCGGCGCTGCAGGCGCGGCTGGGTGCGCCGCTGTTGGCGCGCATCGGCTATGCGGCGATGTCCGATGGGGCTAGGGTCACCATGGCCGCTGCACAAATTGACTTGGCGTCGCTGCTGGGCGGTGGATAGAAACAAAATTCGCGGTTAACGTGAATTCACGCTGGTGTCAATGCACCGCGCTGCGAAATTTGCCTGCTGATTCAAGCCCTTGTGAAGTTGCCTCGCTACCCCCCGCTGTGGTAAATTCTCCCGGCTTATCAGAGGGGCTTGCGAGCGCTGGCGATGCGGGAAAATGCGCAAACGCGGCACTACGAATTTAACCGTGCGTGGGCGCGGGTGGTGGTGGAGCGGCGCGGTTGGGAGACGCGCGTAGCGCTGCGCTCGCACGGCGAGGCCGCTGAAGTGGGTCGCTATCTCGATGGCGGCGGCAGGCGCAAGTTGGCGCAGACGCTGCGGGCGCATCTGCGCACCGATGGCGACAGGGGTTGAGAGACGCAGGTTGAGTCGCAGTAACGGGTTGTAACTAGGTTGTAACTATCTGGGGGAAGAATGCGTAACAAGCTGGGTAAAACTCTAACGGCAATTTCTGCGGCGTTCGCAACGGCGATGTTGATGCTGATGCCCGCGCTGGCGTTTGCCGACTACAAACTCAACCTTCAGACGCCCAATACTGCGCTGGGCAGCACTATTTTCGATTTGCACACGGTGATCACGTGGATTTGTATCGTGATTTTTGTCGTCGTGTTCGCCTTCATGTTTTACGCGGTATACGCGCACCGCAAATCGGTGGGCCACAAAGCGGCCAACTTTCACGAGCATTTCTGGGTGGAAGTGGCGTGGACGATCGTGCCGTGCGTGATCTTGATCGCCATGGCGTGGCCCGCAACTCGCGCACTAATTCAGTTGCGTGACACGTCCGAAGCCGACATGACCATCAAGGCCACGGGCTATCAGTGGAAGTGGGGCTACGATTACATCAAGGGCGAAGGCGAAGGCATCAGCTTCTTTAGTACCCTGTCCACCCCGCAATCGCAAATCAACGCCAAAACACCGGAAGAAATCGCGGCGCGCAATGCCAACCCGAATTACCTGCTCGAAACTGACACTAAAGTCGTGGTGCCGGTAGGCAAAAAAGTGCGCGTGTTGGTGACAGCAGCCGACGTGATTCACGCCTGGTGGGTGCCTGCGCTGGCGGTCAAGCAAGATGCGGTGCCCGGCTTCATCCGCGATACTTGGTTCAAGGCTGAAAAGCCCGGTATCTTCCGTGGCCAGTGTGCGGAGCTGTGCGGTAAAGATCACGGCTTCATGCCGATCGTGGTCGAAGTGATGACTGCCGCCGACTACACCGCGTGGGTGGCCAGCCAAAAAGCCCATATGAAAAAAGCCGCCGTTGCCGACGAAAAGCCGATGACGCCGGAAGAACTCAAGGCGCGCGGCGAAAAAGTCTACGCATCCAATTGCGTGGCGTGCCATCAACCCACCGGCGTGGGCGCGCCACCGGCGTTCCCAGCGCTGGCCGGATCAGCCATCGTCAACGGTGCCAAAGAAGGTCAACTGGAGCGCGTGCTGAACGGCAAGCCAGGTACCGCCATGGCCCCGTTCAAGCATTTGTCGGATGCCGATCTGGCTGCGGTGATGACCTATACGCGTTCGGCTTGGGGTAACAAGGGTGATGCGGTGTCGCCGGCGGATGTCAAAGCCGCACGTGGGGGCGCAGCCTCTCCCGCTGCCGCCGCGTTGGCTGCCCCGGCTGCGCCGGCCGCCATAGAGCCTACCGCTGCTACTGCGTCGGCCGCCACGTTGCCTGCTGCGGTGTACTTTGAAACCGGCAAAGCCGACGCCAGCGCCGAAAGCAAGAAAACCCTCGATGACGTCGTCGCGCATTTGAAAACCAATGCCGGTGCCAAAGTCGAATTGACCGGCTATACCGACAAAGTCGGCAATCTGGCGCAGAACATGGATCTGGCGAAAAAACGCGCGCTTGGCGTGCGTGATGCGCTGGTGGCTGCGGGTGTGGCCAAAGAGCGTATCAACATGAAGCCGCCGGCCACCGTGGAAGCAACCGGTGACGCCAAGCAGGCGCGCCGCGTGGATATCAAGCCCGCCGCTTGAGAGTCCCCTCAGTCGCTAATATATAAGTAATTGATTTTAAACGATATTTAAAGATAACCGGAGTTACGATGAGTACCGCTACCCACGACGCTACACATGGCCACGGTCACGATGATCACGCTCACGACCACAAGCCCTACGGCGCGATGCGCTGGATAGGTTCTACCAATCACAAAGATATCGGCACCATGTATTTGTGGTTCAGCTTCACCATGTTCCTAGTGGGCGGCGTGATGGCGCTGATTATTCGTGCGGAGTTGTTCCAACCGGGCCTGCAAATTGTGCGCCCTGAATTCTTTAACTCGATGATCACGTATCACGGCCTGATCATGGTGTTCGGTGCCATCATGCCGGCGTTCGTGGGCTTCGCGAACTGGCTAATCCCAATGCAAATCGGCGCGCCGGATATGGCGTTCCCGCGCATGAATAACCTGTCGTTCTGGCTGTTGCCGCCGGCGGCTATGCTACTGATTGCCGCGCAATTCGCACCCGGCGGCGGCGCTGGTGTGGGCTGGACGATGTATGCGCCTTTGACCACGCAAGCTGGCCCTGCAATGGATATGACGATTTTCGCGGTGCATATCCTAGGCATGTCGTCGATCATGGGCTCGATCAACATCATCACCACCATCCTCAACATGCGCGCGCCCGGCATGACGTTGATGAAAATGCCGCTGTTTTGTTGGACATGGCTAATCACCGCCTACCTGCTGGTGGCGTCGATGCCGGTGTTGGCGGGCGCGGTGACCATGACACTGACCGATCGTCACTTTGGCACCAACTTCTTCAACGCAGCCGGCGGCGGCGACCCGGTGCTGTATCAGCACATTTTCTGGTTCTTCGGCCACCCGGAGGTGTACATCATCGCCATCCCCGCGTTCGGCGTGGTGTCGCAGGTGATTCCGGCTTTCTCGCGCAAGCCGCTGTTCGGTTATGCGTCGATGGTGTACGCCACGGCGTCGATTGCGATTCTGTCGTTCTTGGTATGGGCGCACCATATGTACACGGTGGGCATGCCGGTCGAAACCCAGCTCTACTTCATGTATGCCACGACGCTGATTGCGGTGCCCACGGGCGTCAAAGTGTTCAACTGGGTGGCGACAATGTGGAAAGGTTCGCTCACGTTTGAAACGCCGATGCTATTTGCGCTGGGCTTCTTGTTCCTGTTCTCGCTCGGCGGCTTGACCGGGTTGGTGCTGTCGATTGTGCCCGTAGACGTGCAATTGCACGATACCTATTACGTCGTGGCGCACTTTCACTACGTGATGGTGGCAGGCGCGCTGTTTTCGGCGTTTGCGGGCATTTACTTCTGGCTGCCCAAGTGGACGGGCCGCATGTACGACGAAACGCTGGGGCAATGGCACTTCTGGCTGTCGTTGATTTTCTTCAACGTCACATTCTTCGTGCAGCACTTCTTGGGTCTCGCGGGCATGCCGCGCCGCGTGCCGGATTACGCGCTGCAGTTTGCCGAGTTCAATATGATTTCTTCCATCGGCGCGTTCGGCTTCGGCTTGTCGCAACTGCTGTTCCTCTACGTGGTGGTGAAGTGCATCACCAGCGGCCCGAAAGCCGAGCAAAAACAATGGGAAGGCGCAGATAGCCTTGAGTGGACGCATCTGCCGTCCCCCGCGCCGTATCACAGCTTCACCACCCCGCCGGCGCTCAACAAACCGGCAGCGCACTAAGGCCGTAACCGAGTCCGTAGCCACTGTGGATGAACATGAGCGCCAGCAGCAAATCAAACGCAACATCCGCCTTACGGCGGGTGCGTTGTGGCTGATTGTGGGCACGATCTTTTTTTACATGATCGCCAAATACTACTGGTTGGCCAAATGACGCCGGGGCAAGTCAAACGCATCAACTGGCAAATGTTCAAACGGCTCAGCCTGTTTGCGTTGGTGATGTTTGGTTTTGGCTATGCGATGGTGCCGTATTACAAAAAGTTTTGTGAGGTTACCGGCATCAACAATCTGCTGCAGCCGGATACTGCGGTGAATACGCAGGTGGACAAGTCGCGTTGGGTCACACTGGAGTTTGACGCCAACACCCACGGCATGCCGTGGCAGTTCGCGCCGGTGCAGCGCAGCGTGCGCGTGCATCCGGGCGAAATGACGCAGGTTGAGTTTTCCATCAAAAACAACGGCACCAGCACGGTGGTGGGGCAAGCGATACCGAGTTACGGCCCCAAGCACGGCGCGGCGTTCGTGAAAAAGCTCGAGTGTTTTTGTTTCAAGCAACAGGTGTTGGCAGCAGGCGAGTCGCGCCAAATGCCGGTGCAGTTTGTGATTGATGCGGCGTTGCCGACGAGTGTGACGACGCTGACCTTGTCGTATACGTTTTTTGAAGTGCCCGGCGCAGATACCAAGAAGGCGGCTGAAGCGGCCAAGCCCTCGGTAGCGCCCAAAGCAGCAGGCTAGTAGCGGTTGGAAAATCCCGGGAAGCCGAAGTCGGCTTCGTTGTTTCAAGCCATCAAAATGGTGTTGTCGGCGTTTATCGGTATACGCCAGCAGGATCCGGAGCAACAGATCGAAGTGACCCCGGTGCAAGTGATTATTACCGGCGTGATCGCAGCAGCCCTGTTTGTGTTTACCGTAATGACCGTGGTGCGGCTGGTGCTTCGATAGGCCCGCGTAGCAAAATGAAACCAGCGAACAGAATTTCAGGAGATGACATGACCACACAGCAGAATACCGCCAACGCCGACCACTATTACGTCCCAGGGCTGTCACATTGGCCGATCACGGCGTCGTGCGCCATGACGCTGCTGGGCTTTGGCGCAGCGTTTTCCATGAACCATATGGCTGGCGGCAACGTGATGCTGATTCTCGGTTTTATTGTGCTGTTTATCATGTTCGCGGGCTGGTTCAGCACCGTTGCGCATGAATCAGAAGGCGGCCTGTACAACAAGCAGGTGGGGATGTCGTTCCGCTGGGGCATGAGCTGGTTCATTTTTTCTGAGGTCATGTTCTTCGCGGCTTTTTTCGGCGCCCTCGGTTACATGCGGCTCTACTCGGTGCCCGATCTAGGCACCCTTGAGCACCAACAACTGTTGTGGCCCGACTTCAAAGGCGGCTGGCCGACTGCAGGCCCGTTCTTCAAACCCGGCGATTTCACGCCCATGGGTGCTTGGGGCATTCCCGCGATTAATACTGCGCTGCTGCTGACTTCCGGCGTCACCCTCACCATCGCGCATTGGGGTTTGCTAAAGAAAAACCGCGCGCAATTGATTTGGGGTTTGGCTGCCACCATTGCGCTGGGTATGATCTTCTTGGGTTTCCAGATTTATGAATACTCGCACGCGTATTCGGAAATGAATCTCAAGCTCACCAGCGGCGCGTATGGTTCAACCTTCTTCATGCTGACGGGCTTTCACGGTTTTCACGTGACTGTCGGTACCATCATGCTGTGGGTGATTCTGTTCCGCAGCGTAGCCGGGCATTTCACACCGGAAAATCACTTCGGTTTTGAAGGAGTTGCTTGGTACTGGCACTTCGTGGACGTGGTTTGGGTGCTGCTCTTTGTGCTGGTTTATATACTTTAAGCCGCACGGCTTATGCCGAAAAAAAGCCGCACCTTCGGGTGCGGCTTTTTTTCTCCGGGCAATCGCCTTTTACAGCTTGCCCGTGATGAACCCAAAATGAATCCCCGCCATAATCAACAGAAAGAGTGTCACCGACAGTGCCACGCGCACCGTCAGTGCGCGCACCATGCGCTCGCTGGAGCCCTGGTCTTTCAGCATGAAGTAAGCCGCCGAACCCAAGCTGTAGATAATGAACACCAGAAAAAGAATCACGATATATTTCATGCGGTCAGTGTAATCCAAGCCGCCCCGCATAGCCAACCCTGGCGTCTGCGCCCATGAACGCGTCCGTCACTCGCCGGTTCGCCCCCGCCTGGTGGGCCACCATGATGATGCTGGCAGGCGTGGCGCTCACCATTGCATTGGGCTTTTGGCAACTGAGCCGCGCCGACACCAAACAAGCTTTGCAAAGCCAAATCGCCGCCTACGCACTACAGCCGCCCATCGTGTTGAACGAACATACTTTGAAAACAAACGATATTATTTTGCGACGTATTTCGGCGCAGGGGCGCTTTGAGCCGCGCCACGTGGTTTACCTCGACAACCGGCTGCACAAACATCAGCCCGGTTATCACGTAATGATGCCGCTGCGCCTCACGGGCAGCGATAAACTCGTGCTGGTCAATCGTGGCTGGATGGCTGCGGGCAGTGAACGGAATCGCATGCCTCAGGTCACAACGCCAGACGGAGACATCACCGTGGTGGGTACCGCCACGCCGCCGAGCGAACGGTTCCTTGAACTCTCCAGCCACGTAACCGACGGCAACATCTGGCAAAATATGGCGCTGGATCGCTACCGAGTAGTCACCAAGCTCAACGTGCTGCCCGTGATCTTGCAGCAAACCGATGCGCTAGACGACGGCCTAATCCGCGATTGGCCGCCGGTGGATTTAAAACGTAACACCCATCTCGCCTACGCAGTGCAGTGGTTCGCACTGGCCGCTGCAATGCTCATTTACTACGTGGTTATCAATGTCCGCAGAAGCCCCCGCCCTGACCCCGCGTGAACGTAAAAGCCGGCGTACGCTGCTGCTGGTGGCGGCGGTGTGTATTGCGCCGTTTATCGGCTCGTGGGCGCTGTATTTCCTGTGGCAGCCGTCGGGCCGCATCAACTATGGTGAGCTGGTGTCGGGCGTTACCGTGCCCACTGGGGTGCTGGCACCGGTGAGCGGCGGCAAACCGTTTGACTTTACGCAGGTGCGCGGCCGCTGGATTTTCGTCACCATCGACAACGCCGCGTGCAATGATGCCTGTCAGAAAAAATTGTGGAAAATGCGTCAGGTGCGGATGACACAGGGCAAGTATCTCGAACGCATTGAGCGCGTGTTTTTGGTCAGCGACGGCGATGCACAAAACGTTGCAGCCAGTGTAGTCAAGGAATACGACGGCATGTGGATAGCCAGCACGCAAAGCGGCGCGGGCGTGGCATTGCAAAAAGTGTTTCCGTTTCGTGAGCTACAAAGCGATCATATTTATCTCGTGGATCCCTTGGGCAATGTGGTGCTGAGTTTTCCTAAAGACGCCGACCCCAGCCGTATGAAAAAAGACCTCACCCGGCTGCTGCGCGTGTCACGCATCGGCTAGCTATGCGTAACTCATTGTTTCAAAACATAATTTACTTTACAACGGCCTTCACTTTGGTGGTGGTCGTGGTGGGGGCTTTTGTGCGCCTGACCAACGCCGGCTTGGGATGCCCCGACTGGCCCGGCTGTTACGGTCAGCTCACCCCTGCCCACGCCGCACCAAACATTGCCAAGGCGGTCGAAGCCCAAGGCGGCACGCACGGGCCGGTATCGATCCAGAAAGCGTGGCATGAAATGGTGCACCGCTATTTGGCAGGCACGCTGGGATTGTTAATCCTCGCCATCACCCTCATGGCATGGTGGCCATCCGTGCGCGCGCAACAATCGCCAGGGCTGGCGAGCGCGTTGTTGCTGCTCGTCGTGTTTCAGGCTGCGCTGGGGATGTGGACGGTGACCATGCTGTTAAAGCCCGTGATCGTTACGCTGCATTTGCTGGGCGGCATGGCGACGCTGGCCTTGTTGACTTGGTTGGCGATGCGCCAGCGCACAGCGGCGCCAATCGCCCACGCCGCACCGCTCAGAAAGTGGGCGATGTTAGGTCTTGCGCTGTTGGTGGCGCAGATCACGCTCGGCGGATGGGTTAGCACCAACTACGCCGCGCTGGCTTGTATAGACTTGCCGACTTGCCACGGCGAATGGGTGCCGCAAATGGACTTTAAGCACGGCTTTCAATTGCTACGCGAATTAGGCGAAACCGCCGCAGGCGACAAATTGAGCTACCACGCCTTGACTGCGATCCACTGGACGCATCGCGTGGGCGCAGTGGTGCTGACCCTGTATCTCACGTGGCTAGCGTGGCGCCTAGCGCAAGCGCGCGAATTGCGCGCCCTTGCTGTCATCATGGCAGCGTTGCTGGCAGCGCAAGTGACACTGGGCATCAGCAACATCCTCACCGGCCTGAATCTGGCCGTCGCAGTGGGGCATAACGCGGGTGCCGCGCTGTTACTGGTGGCGCTGGTGGTGCTAAACTCCGCGCTTTCCGATCACCCAACTAGGATCGAGGATTGAGGATTCATCATGATGTGCTCGCTTAACTTTCAATCCTAATTCCTAAATCCTGTCGTAAGCATGTCTTCCGCCACCGCAAACGCCCCCATTGGTTCGCGCCTGAATCAGTTTTACCAACTGACCAAGCCGCGCGTGGTGTCGTTGATCGTGTTCACCGCGATTATCGGCATGTTGCTTGCCGTGCCGGGCATGGTGGCGTTGCAGCCGTTTCTCGCGGCTACCGTGGGCATCGCGCTGGTGGCGGGCGCGGCGGCAGCGATCAATTGTTTGGTCGAACAAAAAATCGACGCCGTCATGGCGCGTACCCGCGCACGCCCGTTACCGCAAGGGCAACTGACCTCGATGCAAACTTTTGTGTTCGCCAGCGTCGTCGGCGGCATCGGGCTGGCGCTGCTCTACGTGTGGGTGAACTCGCTGACCATGTGGCTCACGCTGGCCACTTTTGTCGGCTACGCCGTGATCTACACCGTGATCCTCAAACCGATGACGCCGCAAAATATCGTCATCGGTGGTGCATCGGGCGCCATGCCGCCGGTGCTGGGCTGGGCCGCGATGACGGGCGAAGTCACTGCCGAAGCACTCACCCTGTTTTTGATCATTTTCGCTTGGACGCCGCCGCACTTCTGGGCGCTCGCACTGTACCGGCGTGACGAATACGCCAAGGCCGGCGTGCCCATGCTACCGGTGACACACGGCGAAAAGTTCACGCGGCTCAATTTGCTGCTCTACACCATCATCCTCGTGGCGTGTTCGTTGCTGCCGTTTGTCGCCAAACTGTCGGGTTTGATTTATTTGGTGTCAGCCCTCGCGCTGGGTGCGGGCTTTATGGTTTACGCGGTCAAAATTTATCGCGAATACAGCGACCCGCTCGCGCGTAAAACGTTTCGCTTTTCGATCATGTACTTGACCGCGCTGTTCGCCGCGCTACTGATCGATCACTACGTGCGCATCACGCTGTAGGCATGCGCAAGCTGACGCTATCGGTGATGTTGCTGACGCTGCTGGTCGCCAGCGGCTGCGGCCCGCAATCGGCCAATGCGCCGAAGTTCCTCAACACCGATGTCACCGGTGCCGATTTCGGCAAAGCGTTGTCGCTTTCGGATCACGACGGCAAGCCGCGCACGCTGGCGGATTTTCAGGGCAAGATCGTGGTGCTGTTTTTCGGCTTTACCCAATGCCCGGACGTGTGCCCAACCACGCTCGCAGAAATGGCCAAGGTGGTTAAAGACCTCGGCCCGGATGGCACCAAAGTGCAGGTGTTGTTTGTGTCGGTAGACCCAATGCGAGATACAAAAACCCTGTTAAAACAATATGTTACAGCGTTTAATCCCAGCTTCATCGGCTTGAGCGGCGACGCCGCCGCCACCGTGCGCGCAGCCAAAGAGTTCAAGGTTTACGTGCAGCACAACACCCCCAAGGCAGACGGCAGCTACACCGTCGATCACTCCGCCGGCACGTTTATTCTCGATCAACAAGGCCGGCTGCGCCTCTTTGCGCAATATGGCGCGGGTGCGGAAAAGTTGCTGGGCGACATACGCACGTTGTTGAAGCAGCCGGTCTGATCTAAATCATTCGCGGTGTTGCGGTTGGCGCTCGCTGGCGCAGCAGCCACGCTTTCGCGCGGTACTGAACGAACCCGCCCAGCCTCAAGCCATACAGAATGCGCGTGATCGCTGAATGGCTGCATACTTCAGAGCATGCGTGCGGCAATAGTCGTGCGCGCAATGGGCCTCTCGTTCATCTCAAATTGGGCGGGCAACGCCGCGCTCGCGTAAACGTATCCGGTCAAGCCCGTGCGACTCATCGTGCCGTATCCGCCGGGCGGTGGCATCGATATCGCGGCGCGGCTGCTCGCGCACAAGCTCACCGGCACGCTGATGTCCGCTTTGCCCTTTGTGAAAGCGAGCTGGCTCAAAGCGCTGGGCGTTACTTCGATGCGGCGTTCGCAAGTGGCACCGGATATTCCGGCCATCAGCGAAACCCTGCCGGGCTACGATTTCAGCAATTGGCACAGTGTGCTCGCGCCACGCGGCACGCCGCCCAAGGTGCCGAGCCGGTGGTGAGCACGCTGGCGGATTTTGCGAAGTTTATTCAGGCCGAAATGCACAAGTACCAGCAGCTACCAGCGAGCGCGGGTATGCGTCGGCAGTAATTTTTAACTGATTGATTTTATTGTGTTTTTAAGCGAGGGCATTATGCGGAAACTGGGCCAATTCGTTCGCAAGATCAAAGCGCCGTGCCGATGAAAAGCACTGTGGAAGTGAATGGGGTAGCGCGGGTTATTGTGAGGATTACGGATTGAGGGGGTAGTGGCTCATATGTAACGTCGAAAAGGGGAGTTTCCTACAGTTACTCTGCCTTCGGTAATTTCCTTTTCGTTTTTATTTCGCCAACCACTTTGTCAAAATCGGATTTGTATTCTTTATCTTGGACTACTCGAAATTTTTCATACTCTGCATAAGCTATATTCTCCGCCGTTGTGCGGTTCACACTGCCAAAGCCATCGAGCACATCGTAGGCGTTGAAGCGCAGAAATTCATCGAGCCTTTCCGACCAATCATTCATCGACAGGGCAATTTTCCGACGAGCCATGTTCTCGGCAAAGTCGAGATACATGCCAACCAGCCGATTCAACTCTTCGACCTCTTCTTTCAATAAATAGTTTTTCCCAATGCTCACGTCGAGCTTCGTGACCTTCCCCCTTTTGACCTCATTCTTCCACGAAGTTAGTCCCATATGGGGCTTTGAGGCATCTGCGCGTAACCGTATGAGTTCTGCGGACGTATGGCCGTGTATTGCGTGATGGAGCTTGTCCTGTACGTGCGCATAAAATTGTTGACATACAGGGGACTGTGAATCGTAGTCGCGACTACACTCGGAAAATATGTCTGTGATTTTTTGATAGAAACGACGCTCTGAGGCGCGAATCTCTCTGATTCGCTCAAGCAGTTCGTCGAAATAATCTTTTCCGAAAAGTTTCTTTCCTTGTTTGAGACGCTCATCATCTAAGGCGAAGCCTTTAATCAGGTATTCCTTAAGAATACGTGTGGCCCACCGACGAAATTGGGTTGCTTGATAGGAGTTAACGCGATAGCCAACCGAAATTACCGCATCCAAATTGTAGAAATTTGTTTCGTAGTTCTTGCCGTCGGAAGCAGTTATCCGGAAATTCCGGATAACTGATACTTCGTTAAGTTCGTTGGACTTAAAGATGTTTTGCAAATGCTCGCTAACGGTGCGCACATCCACATCAAAAATCTCTGCCATCCCTTTTTGTGAGGCCCATACGGTTTCATTTTCGGCCACGATTTGAACTTTAATGCTCCCGTTCTCAGATTCATAAAACAAGAACGGGGATGCGACGGAGGAAAGTCCTACTTTCTTGTCGTTAGCAACTTCCGGTGGCGCGACGACAGCGTTGGTGCCTGATTCAGCACCGAGCGGGATCGCTTTTGGCCCCATGAAATCTCTGGGCGAGAGGGGAATTCCCCGCTCTAACGCGACGGAAAGCAATCTGGGTTGCCAGCGCGCCGGAATGATGCCGGTTTTCGCCCAATATGACACGGTGCTTTGCCCCTTGCCAAGCAGCACGGCAAGAGCCGATTGGCCGCCAAACTTATCGATAATGTCGCGGGCTTGCATTTGGTAGATCCTATATTTAAGGGAAAATAATAGCAAAATATTTGTTTATCTGCAATTGTAGATAAACAAATATTTTGCTATCGCCAATTGGTTGGCAATATCGGCATCAATCCTGCGGTTGGCGGCAGAGAAGCTGCTGTGCGGCGGTAAGTGCAGCCGCTGGTTGACTACAGATATAGGTCAGATGCCTCGCGTGGAAATTCGTATCACCGCCCCCGCTCCTCATGTATCCCGGCCTCGCGAATCACTTTGCTCCATTTCGCCCTATCGGCGCGAATCACGGCGGCGAATTCTTCGGGGGTACTGCCGACGGCGTCGTTGCCGGTTTGCAGGAAGCGTTGCTTTACGTCGTCGCGACGCAGCGCTTGTGTGATTTTTTCGTTGAGCAGGTTGATGATTGCGCGCGGGGTTTTTGCTGGCGCGAACATGCCCGACATTGCGGCAGCTTCGAAGCCCGGCAGGCCCGATGCGCTGATCGTCGGCACTTCAGGTGCCAGCGGCGAAGGCTGCGCGCTGCCTACAGCCAACGCTTTGAGGCGGCCCGCTTTTACGTGTGTCAGCCCCACCGCGCCCGAAGTGAACATGAGATGTACTTCGCCGCTGATGAGCGCATTCGCGGCGACGCTGCTGCCCTTGTAGGCGACGCGCAGGATGTTGACGCCTGCCATTGTTTTAAACAACTCCGCTGAGAGATGCGTGGCTGCGCCCGACCCTGCCGAGCCGTAATTCAATTTACCGGGATTTGATTTTGCCAATGAAATCAGATTCGTCGGATAGCGCTTGCGCAATCGTGCGCCCCGCGATTTCGTTGCCGCCACCGGGCTCGGGTGCCAGCATGCGAATGGGTTTGGTGGGGTAGGCAACGGCGGCGTTTACCGCCATGCACGCCCA
Organism: Burkholderiales bacterium; assembly: GCA_043743335.1. Classification (GTDB taxonomy): domain Bacteria; phylum Pseudomonadota; class Gammaproteobacteria; order Burkholderiales; family SG8-41; genus UBA5216. The sequence goes on along the minus strand of JAYTWR010000131.1, from coordinate 31,604 downwards.
AGCCCATGCCACTGTCGGCAAAAATCGCATCTCAGTGCGCAGGGCGCAGCGCATCCACCAACGCACGCATATCTTGCAACGTGTCCATGCGGGCTACGAGCTTGATCACCGCATCGGTTTGCGTTTGGCCCAGCCACCGGTGTGGCGATTAAGCGGAATTTCGCTTCGATGTCGGCGTCGGTGGGGTTGAGATAGCGCGCGTTCTCTGTGCGATCCACTTCGATGCTGTGCGCCACCCCACTTTTTAAACGTAGGGTTACGCGGCACAGGCTGCGTGCGGGGTACTGGCGCTCGTAATCGTCGTTTTGCGTGATGCGCACGCGCGCGGCCATCGCCAGCACAGTCGCATCGTTTAATCGCTCCGGCTGATACGCAGGCCCCAGCAATTGCGCCGCATCGCGTGTGCAAATCGCCACGGCTACGCAGTACGGCAAGCTTGCGCGCGCGGTGTGGTCAGACACCGGCGCGGGGTTGTTGAATATCGCTGTGCGGCGCGTGCAATCCGCGTGGATTTCCACCACGTCGTCAGGCTGAATGTCGTGCTGCTGTATCAGGCTGAAGGTCGCATCCAGCGGCGCGGCGATCGGGCCGACCGTCGCGTAATACTTGGTCAGTACACCGCTTAACAACTCCCATTGCGTAAAGCTGCCGTCGGCAGCGATGCCTTCGGTCAAGCGCTCAGGATGATTCTGCTCAGAAATCACCGGTAGCCAGATGCCCACGGTTTCCGCTGTGCCCTGTGTGCCGCGCGCGGCCATTTCAGCGGCGAGCAAACCCGTGGCGCACGCGTGCCCGCCGACCAGCCATTTGACGTTGCCGCCCTGGCTTACGCGCCCGGTGGCGGCGGGCAGCAAACTCAGCACAGTGCCCATCGTATTGCGCAAACCCGTGGCATCGAGCTTCATCAAGTGCGCGGCAGTCACCGCCGGGCCGATGGCGCCGAACAGCCCGATAGTGGACCAGCCTTTGTAAAACGCATGCGGATGCACCGCGCGGCCAAAGCGAATTTCCACCTCGTAACCTGCCACCACTGCGGCCAACAGCGCGGCACCACTCAAGCCGTCGCGTTCCGCTACCGCGAGTGCTATGGAAACAATTTCGCAGCCGGGATGCACCGTGCCGCGCGGTGCGGCATCGGCGAGTTCCAAGCCGTAAATGTAAGTGGCGTGCGCAAGACCGGCCAGCCCCGCCGTGGTTTTTTGCCCATCCGGCAGCATAGCAAAGCAGGCTGGATTTCATTGAAGCCGCTAAAACCTGCCGCATACGCGGAAACGCTGGGCGTAAAAAACCCGGCATAGGCCGGGTTTTTAAGCGCTCGACTACAGCAAAATTTACGCTGTAGCCAACGCCCCCATGGTGCTCTTCATCTTGCCCAGCGCTTTGTTCTCAATCTGCCGTATGCGTTCGGCGGATACGCCAAACTCATCGGCCAAATCATGCAGCGTGGCCGGGTCTTTTTCCGTGAGCCAGCGCGCCTGAATAATACGTCGGCTGCGTTCGTCCAGGCTTTCCAGTGCTTTGTCCAAACCTTCACCACGCAAGCGAGCGTTTTGCCGCTGCTCAATCACCGCCACTGGCTCCGCGTCTTCTGAGGCCAAATACGATATCGGGCTGTAGCTTTCATCATCGTCCGTGCCGCTGGGCTCGAGCGCAATATCCTGCCCGCCGAGACGGGTTTCCATCTCTACCACTTCTTCGGTTTTGACACCCAACTGCTTGGCGATGGATTTCACTTCTTCGCTGCCCAGCGTATTGAGGCTCGGCTTCATGCTGCGCAAATTAAAAAACAGTTTGCGCTGCGCCTTGGTAGTGGCGATTTTGACAATGCGCCAGTTGCGCAGAATGTATTCGTGCATTTCCGCACGGATCCAGTGTACGGCAAACGACACCAGTCGCACGCCGCGATCCGGGTCAAAGCGCTTTACGGCCTTCATCAGGCCGATGTTGCCTTCTTGAATCAAATCAGATTGCGGCAGGCCGTAACCCATATAACCGCGCGCCATGGCAACCACCACGCGCAGGTGCGACACCACCAGCTCGCGCGCGGCATCCAAATCGCCGCTGTCGCGGAAGCGCCGCGCGTAGCCGGTTTCCTGCTCTTGCGTCAGAAACGGAAAGCGTCCGACCGACTGAATATACGTGTCGAGACTGCCCCCAGCCGACGGGATCGTTAACGCTAATATAGACGTAGACATTTTGTCCCCTGAACTTGCTTTTTTGCGTTAGCTTGCATTGCAACAATAGTTTAGCACTCTTGGGATTAGAGTGCCAAATCGGCAAGGGGTTCCGTGTAAGCTACAAAATAAAACTCAATAAAATCAATTACTTATAGGTTAATCCGGATCAAATTCCGCCAGATTCCGGCTGGCCGAAAGCCATGCGCCCAGCCAGCCCAAGGCCGCAGCAAAGAGGCACAGGCTCACCGTGTCCGGGGTGGACAGGTGCAGCAACCGGAGGTTCGCGCCGTAGAGTTCGGCGAGTCCGGCCAAACGGTTATTCAGCAGGTGCATGCCGCCCCATGTGATCAGCCACCCGGTCACGCCGCCCGCCAGGCCCAGCAACGCGCCGTAGTACAAAAAGGGTCGCCGGATGAAGGGGTTGGTCGCGCCGATAAGTTTGGTGACTTCAATTTCGGCGCGCTGCGTCAAAATTTGCAGGCGGATCGTGTTGAAGGTGACGGCCACCAGCGCGAATGCCAGCGCTGCGCCCAACGCCAGCACGATCAAACGGCCGAGTTGTAGCGTGGCGTCGAGCCGCCGCGCCCAAGCGGAATCGAGTTGCACGTGTTCCACTTTGGGCCAAGCTTTGAATTCGTCGCGCAGTTTTTCCAGTGCGACGGCGGTGTTTTCTTTGGCGTCGATGACGAACCCATCGGGCAACGGGTTGACGCCCAGCGTGCTGATCACATCAGCCAGCCCGGATTTGGCTTTGAGATCAGCCAGCGCCTGATCGCGCGGCATAAATCGAAACTTCGCCACGGACGCGTGTTTTTTGAGTCGCGCTTCGATCTCGCGTGTATCTGCGCTTTGCGCATCCAGTGTCAGAAACAGGCTGACTTGTGGCGTGGGGGTGTTGTCACGCGCGAAGCCCTGTACATTGACCAGCGCCACATAAAACGCCAGCGGCAGCGCCAGCGCCACGCCGATCACGCCGATGTTGAGCAGGCTCGCCAACGGCGTGCGCGCAAACCGCGCGAGCGTTACCACGAGACACAGCCGATGTTGACGCAGCCAGTTGCTCATAATGTGCCCGTCACAATGCGGCCCTGATCCAGCGCAATGCGGCGCGGCTGCAGGCGCGCGGCGAGCTGCTCGTCGTGTGTAGCGATGATTACCGTCACGCCAACCTGATGAAACGAGCGCAGCAGTTCGCCCAGCGCCACCGCGTAAGCCGCATCGAGATTTGCTGTCGGCTCATCCGCCAGCAATATTGACGGCCGGTGCACAATGGCGCGCGCGATGGCGAGGCGCTGCTGTTCGCCGCCGGAGAGCGTCACCGGCAGCGCCTTTTCTTTGCCGAGCAACCCCACTTTGTCGAGCGCCGCACGCACGCGCTTGGCGGCGTCGTCTGCCGCGTAGCCGATGATGTCGAGCGGCAGCATCACGTTTTGATACACGTTGCGGTCATAGAGCAATTTGTGATCCTGAAACATCAGCCCGAAATTGCGCCGCACAAACGGAATTGCCGAGGCGCGCAGGCTGCCGACATTCTGCCCATTTACCAACACCGTGCCGGAATTGGGCCGCTCAATCGCCGCCATCAATTTGAGCAAGGTGCTTTTGCCCGCGCCGGAGTGCCCGGTGATACACACCATTTCGCCGGGCTGTATTTCCAGCGACACCGCTTTCAGCGCTTCGTAGCCGCCGGGGTAGCGCTTGGTGACTTGGCTGAAGCTGATCATTGATGCAGGATTGAGCGATTAGGATTGCGGATTGAGAATTAAAGATTCAGTGAGCTTGCCAAGGATTGGGGTGGCTAAATCCTCTATCCTCATTCCTCATTCCTCATTCCTCGATCCAGCACTATCGCCCAACAGCGCGTTGACAAATTCCCGCGCCTTAAAGGGCCGCAAATCTTCCAGCCCTTCGCCCACGCCGATAAAGCGTACCGGTATGGGTTTCGCGCCGGATTTGCCTGAGCCGCCCGCGCGCATGTGCGCAATCGCCGCGATCACGCCGCCCTTGGCTGTGCCATCCAATTTGGTGAGCACCAAGCCGGTGACGCCGATCGTGTCATCGAACGCTTTCACTTGCGTTAGTGCGTTTTGGCCGTTGTTGGCGTCGAGCACAATCAGCGTTTCATGCGGCGCGCCCGGCAGCGCCTTATCGATAACGCGTTTGACCTTTTTGATTTCGTCCATCAAATTCAGTTGCGTGGGCAATCGGCCCGCCGTGTCAGCGAGCACTACGTCGATGTTGCGCGCAACGGCCGCGTGCATGGCATCAAACATCACCGCCGCCGCGTCGCCGGAGGTTTGGCTGATCACCGCGACGTTGTTGCGTTCGCCCCACGCGATTAATTGCTCGCGCGCGGCGGCACGAAAGGTATCGCCAGCCGCCAGCAGCACTTTTTTGCCTTGTGCCTGATAGTAATGCGCGAGTTTGCCGATGGACGTGGTTTTGCCCGCGCCATTGACACCCGCCAGCATGATCACAAAGGGCTTGTGCGAGCTGATGTCGAGCGGCTGCTCGATGGGCTTTAACATCGCCGTCAGGTTATCCGCCAGCGCCTGTTTGAGTTGTGCGGCCTCGGTGTAGCGCTCGCGTTTGGCCTGTGCGCGCAAGGCGTCGAGCAAAAACGCGGTGGCGTTGATGCCCACATCCGCCGACAACAGCGCAGTTTCGAGTTCTTCGTAAAAGGCTTCGTCGAGCTTGCGCCCCACGCCAAACAGCCCGGCCACCTGCGCGCCGAGCTTCTCGCGCGTTTTGGTGAGGCCCGTCTTGAGGCGCGACAGCCAGCCACCGGTGGGTTGACTGGGTTCGACCGTGACTTCTGCCGCGGCAGGCGCAATAGCGGCAACGGCGGCGGCAACGGCGGCGGCAACGGCGACGGCGGCGGCGGCGGCGGGCGCGGGTTCGGGCGCTTTGTCTTTGTCTTTAGATTTAAGGAAACCAAACATCGGGTGTGTTGTCAGAAGCGGGGTTGTGAGCAAAGCCGCAGCACAAGTTGAAGGCAAAGCAAATGCCCTTGGCGTGGCGCAATTGGATACAATTCTACCCGGATCAATTTGCCGGTTAATTCTTAAGTGGTGTCTATTGTGTATAACATGAATCGTTTGATCCGGCGCGGGATTATGCTGTGCGCCATTGCGGGGTTGTGGGGCAGCGCGCACGCGGCGGACAGTGCCGTTGGCGAACACACACTCGCCAACGGCATGCGTGTGATTGTCAAAACTGACCGCCGCGCACCGGTGGTGGTGTCGATGGTCTGGTACAAGGTTGGCAGTGTGGATGAGGTCAATGGCGTCACCGGCGTCGCGCACGTGCTCGAACATATGATGTTCAAGGGTACCAAAACCAACCCCAAGGCAGATTTTTCCAAGCTGGTGGCGGCGGTGGGCGGGCGCGACAACGCGTTTACCAGCCGCGATTACACCGGCTATTTTCAGACGGTGCATAAGTCGCAACTGCCGCTGATGCTCCAAATGGAAGCCGACCGCATGGCCAACACCTTGATCACGCAAGAAGAATTCAGCAAAGAAATCAAAGTGGTGATGGAAGAGCGGCGCATGCGCACCGATGACCGCGCACGCTCCGTGGTGTATGAGCAACTGATGGCAACCGCTTTGCGTGCGCATCCGTATCGCATCCCCACCGTGGGCTGGATGAACGATCTGCAAAACATGAACGCCGAAGACGCGCGCGCGTTCTACGAAAAATGGTACGCGCCCAACAACGCCACGCTGGTGGTGGTGGGCGACGTGTCGCACGAAGAAGTGTTCAAACTCGCGCAGCAGCATTTTGGCCCGCACAAAGTCAAAGTCCTGCCGCAGCGCAAGCCGCAGGACGAGCCCGCGCAAACCGGCCTACGCCGCATCACCGTCAAGGCGCCCGCCGAACAGCCGTATCTGTTGATGGCCTATCGTGCGCCGCAGTTGGTGGACGCGGAAAAAGACTGGGAGCCTTACGCGCTCGATATGCTTGCCAGCGTGCTCGACGGCAACGATGCCTCGCGCTTTAGCCGCGAGCTCATTCGCGGCACGCAAATCGCCAGCAGCGTGGATGCCAGCTACGACGGCGTAGGGCGTGGTCCGGCGTTCTTTTATTTTTCCGGTGTGCCGACGTCGGGCAAAACGGTGGAGCAACTTGAGCAGGCCATCCGCAACGAAGTCAAAAAAATCATCGACAACGGTGTCACCGAAGATGAGTTAAAACGCATCAAGGCGCAGGTGATTGCGTCACGCGTGTACGAGCGCGATTCCATGATGTCACAGGCGCGGCAAATCGGCTCCATGGAAACCATCGGCTTCTCGCACAAAACCATCGATCTCATGACGGAAAAGTTCAAGGCGGTTACCGCCGAGCAGGTGGTGGCCGTGGCTAAAAAATACCTGATCGACGACACCCTCACCGTGGCCTTTCTCGATCCGCAACCCGTGGGCGCGCGCAAGCCAGCTACGCCTGCGGCAGGAGTGCGTCATGCGCAATAAGCTATTGATTTTATTGGGAATTTTATTGTTACCTGGATGGGCGCATGCCATTCTGCCGATACAACATTGGCAAACCAGCAACGGCGCACGCGTGTACTTTGTGCAAAACCGCGATATCCCGATGCTGGATGTTTCCATCGATTTCTCGGCGGGTTCCGGCTTTGACCGCAGTGAAAAACCCGGTGTGGCGAGCATGACCAATCGCATCATGCGCTTAGGGGCGGAGGGCATGAGCGAAGACGACATCGCTAGCAAAACTGCCGATATCGGTGCCGGCATTTCCGGTCGTTTCGACAGTGACCGCGCGGGCTTGGCCATGCGCACGTTATCGAGCCGCGCTGAACTCGAACAGGCGCTCGACGTCTATACGCGCATTTTGCACAAGCCGCTGTTTCCGCAACCCGCGTTTGATCGCGAGAAAACGCGCTTGCTGGGGTCGCTGAAAGAGTCTGACATACAGCCGGGCACCATCGCGGGCGTGACGTTCAATCGCCTGATGTACGGCACGCACAGCTATGGCCTGCGTGCTTCCGGTGACATCGCTTCAGTGGGCAAAATTACGCGCGACGATCTGGTGACGTTTTACCAGCGGCATTACGGCGCGCGCAGTGCGGTGATAGCGATCATGGGTGACGTATCGCGCGGTGACGCCAACGCCATTGCCGAACGCATGGCCATCGGTTTGCCCCAGGGCGAAGCATCCGGCGAACTGCCCGCATTGTCGCCGGTGGACGCTAAGGCTGAGAAAGTCACGCGCCTCATCGCGCATCACGCCACGCAAAGCCACATCCTCATTGGTGCCATCGGCATTGCGCGCGGAGACCCGGACTATTTTCCGCTGTTCGTCGGCAACTATGTCTTGGGCGGCGGCGGATTCGCCTCGCGCATCAACGACGAAGTGCGGCAAAAGCGCGGCCTCGCGTATTCGGCCGGCAGCTATTTTTCGCCATTGGCGCAAAAAGGTTCGTTCGTTATCAGCATGCAAACGCGTAAAGATCAGGCGCAAGAGGCAATGGATGTCACCCTCAAAACGCTGCGTGATTTTGTTGCTAACGGCCCCACTGAGCAGGAACTGAAAGACGCCAAGACGAATCTTATCGGCGGCTTCCCGCTGCGCATCGACAGCAACCGCAAGATACACGAGTATCTGGCGGTGATTGGCTACTATAAGCTGCCGCTGACTTACTTAGACGAATTCGTCGGCAACATCGAGCGCATCACACGGGCTGACATCAAGCGTGCATTCGCGGCGAATATCGATCCCGACAAACTGATTACCGTGGTGGTGGGGTCGGAAGCGGCGGAAAAAGCGGAAACAACAGAAACAACAGATAAGGCGGCGGCGGCGGCGCGCTGAATGAAGCAAAACCGTGTGCGCATCATCGGCGGCGCATGGCGCAGCCGCATGATTAGCTTTCCTGATCAAGACGGCCTGCGTCCCACACCCGACCGTGTGCGCGAAACGCTGTTCAACTGGCTGGGGCAGGATTTGGCGGGCCAGCGTTGCCTAGATTTGTTCGCGGGCAGCGGCGCGCTGGGGTTTGAGGCGGCGTCGCGCGGTGCTAAAGCGGTTTCGATGGTGGAGCGCGAGCGCGGTGCCTGTGCTGCGCTGGAAGCCAACCGCACGGCTCTCGACGCCACGCAAGTTAAAATCATCGGGGCCGATGCGCTGGATTTCCTGCGTAGCACGCCGGGTGTGTATGATGTTGTTTTTCTCGACCCGCCGTTTGGTATTGCCGCTACGCTGTGGGACGCGTTGTTTAAATTGCTGTCGCAACAGGTGGCGGATGGCGGGCTGGTGTACCGCGAAAGCGGCAGCAGCGATGCCGTCCCGGCAGGCTGGGTGGTTCACAAACAAGGCCGCGCAGGGCAGGTGCATTATCAATTGTTGAAACGGAGTTTCTGTTCAGGCTGAGCCAGGAAAAACTCAACACCTTCCCTCACCCCAGCCCTCTCCCGCAGGGAGAGGGGGCAACCCCACTTCTTCGTCGCTTGAACTGTGTTCCGATTGCGAAGATGCGCTTGCTACCCTCTCCCCCCGGCAGAGGGGCCGGGGGTGAGGGAAGGTGTTGGTGTTGAGCACGCTTAACAGACGCGAAACGGATAGCTCAAAATGACCAAGTCCACCAAAGCAGTCTACGCAGGCACCTTTGACCCCATCACCGCAGGCCATGAAGACCTCACGCGCCGCGCCGCCGGCCTGTTCGATCACGTGATTATCGCGATTGCCGACAGCAAATCCAAAAAGCCGCTGTTTACATTGGATGAGCGCGTTGACATCGCGCGCGAGGTATTCAGTGATTTAAAGAATATTGAGGTGACGGGTTTTTCTGGCCTGCTGATGAATTTTGTGCAGCAGCACGGTGCGCGCGTGGTGGTGCGCGGCGTGCGTTCGGTAACGGATTTCGATTACGAATTTCAGCTCGCGGGCATGAACCAGCAGTTGTATCCCGACGTGGAAACCATCTTCATGACGCCCGGCGCGAAATACGCTTATGTGTCAGCGACGCTGGTGCGCGAGATTTCTCTGTTGGGTGGCGACGCCGCCCAATTTGTCTCGCCGATCGTGGCGGCGCGGCTCGCTGAAAAAACCAAACAACGTCAAGGGCAATAGGCACCGACATGGCACCGACATGGCGTTGATGATCACGGACGAGTGCATCAACTGCGACGTCTGCGAATCCGAGTGTCCGAACGACGCCATTTCCGCCGGCGAGGAAATCTATGTCATCGACCCCAAACAATGCACCGAGTGCGTGGGCCACTACGACAAGCCACAGTGCCAGATCGTGTGCCCGGTCGATTGCATTCCCCTGAACCCTGACGTGGTGGAAACGCCCGCGCAGTTACAGATCAAGTATCAGGCTTTGATGGTGCAAAAATCGGTAAAATAATGCAATAAAATCAATTAGTTACATAAACAAAGTAGGGGGGGACGCCTGTGGCCCAATTTGACGTATCCAAAGAATTTCGCGGCAGCACCTTTCGCAAACAAACCGAACTGCAAGCGTGGACGGAAAAGCGCAAAGAAGCGGCGCTTGAGCCGGACTTACCCATCATCGACCCGCATCATCACCTGTGGGAAAAAGAAGCGGGCCGCTACCTAATTCACGAGCTGGCGGCTGAAGTGGACAGCGGTCACAACATCGTCGCCACGGTGTTCATTGAGGCGGGCTCGATGTATCGCGCCGGTGGGCCAGAGGCCATGAAGCCCGTCGGCGAAGTAGAGTTCGTCAACGGCATTGCCGCCATGAGCGCCAGCGGCAAGTATGGCAAAACGAAATTGTGCGCGGGCATTATCGGCCATGCAGACTTAACGCTGGGCGACGACGCAAGGCCCGTGCTCGAAGCGTTGATCGCGGCGGGCAACGGGCGCTTTCGCGGCATACGCCACGGCGTGACGTGGGATACGGGCAACGCCGCAAAGTTCGGTCGCCGCCAGTCGCCGCAGCATCAAGTGCTTGACCCCGCGTTTCGCAAGGGCTTCGCGCACTTGAAACCGCTCGGCCTGACGTTTGAATCGTGGCAGTTTCATCCGCAGTTGCCCGATGCGGTGGATTTGCTACGCGCCTTCCCCGACAACAGCGTGATTCTCAATCACTGCGGCGGCTTGCTCGGCATTGCGCCGCACACCAACCGCAAAGCTGTATTCGACGTGTGGCGTAACAACATGCGCGAGCTGGTGCAGTTCCCCAACCTTGTGGTGAAAGTCGGCGGCCTTGGCATGACCTACTGCGGCTGGGATTTCCATTTGCGCGACACGCCACCTTCATCAGAAGAACTCGCCGCCGAGTGGCGCCCGTATGTCGAAACCTGCATCGAACTCTTCGGCCCCAATCGTTGCATGATGGAAAGCAACTTCCCGGTGGACAAAGAATCCACCGGCTACGGCGTGCTGTGGAACGCGTTAAAACGCATCACGCAAAATTACTCGGCAGCAGAAAAGCTCGCGATGTATCGCGATACTGCGGCGCGGGTATACCGCTTGGCGGTTTGAGCTTCGAATCTTGAATTTTGTGCCGCTCAGAAACAAGGCGGCATTGCGCAACGTGCTGCGTTAGCGCTTGAGGCCAATCACGCCGCTTACGCCTGCACCCGTCGTCGGGCTGGCAGTTGCGCCATACCCCACTGTCACCGCCACTGCAGCACCTTGCGCCTGCGGGCCGGTAAAGAAACCACTGAAGCTGCCGTCGGGTGTGCCTACGCCGCTATTGCAGGCCCCAGTACAGGTCGTCGTGGAGAAGCCCGCTGAAAAACGCCCGTTGATCGGTGAAATGCCCGAACTGCCAACGGATTGATAAGTATTATTATTGGTAGGACTCGCGTTGTTGGTCACATTGACTGAGAGGCTCATGGTGCGATTCACGAAGTCCGCTGACAGGGATGCGCTGTTGACGCGTTGTGTGGCACTGCTGAATGCCGAGGCAAAGGGCGCTACGCCGATCAGCGTGTAGGTTTGCGTACCCAAGGATGCGGGTACGGTGTTGGTTAAATCCCCTACCATCCACGGCTGACGCTGGTTATTGCCGGAGGTGTATGCGGTGTATTCGCCATCGGTAAGCTTTGCACCTGGTCCCGTCCAAGTACCCCATATAAGGTTTCCGGCAGTCGCGTCGCTACCCAGCGTCGTATTTACCGCCGTGTTAACAAATCCCGTTAAGCGGCCCACAGAGTTGGTCACTGCGCTCGACGGCCCGGTACCCCCGGAATCCTGCGCGCCGAAGCGGGTAAGCTGCCCAGCGCCATTTACGGAAACGTTCCAAAGCGACTGCCCAACTGCGACAGCACCCGCTGTCGTGGGGTTCGCCGTCGTACAGTTCGCAGTGCAAGTCTGAATAACCATGGCGGCACCCAGATTGTTGGGCGGGGTTGCTGACGGCAACGAGACGGTAATTTGGCCTGCGCCCCCTGCATCGACTAAGCGCAGCGTAAGATTAGCGATACCACCGCTAATGGTGCCGCTTATGGTGATACTGTCTACAAAATTGTTGGACGGGCCGCATCCCGTGCAGCGAAAACTACCGGACTGTTCAACAAAAAGCGGATCACTGCGCAATAGCGTTCCGCTGAACGTGATTTGATTTCCCGATAGGGTAATCGGGACGCCGCCGGAATTGAGTGGTGTGCCCACATTGAACATGGTGCCGTTGCTGTCCAGTAAGGCGGTACTCAATGTCGCGCGCTGCAGGCTCAAATTCACCCCAAGCACAATCTGTCCTGCTGTCACCGTTGAGCAAGGGGGATTGTTACAACTAACCGGCAAACTGAATGGGCCATTGATGCGGTAGTAGGTCGTTCCCGTAAAGCCCGGTGTAATTATCGATGATGGGCCAGCAGTGCTGAGTTGGTTGGTTGCCTGAAATTGGGTGGTCGTCAGTGCTACCGGTGCGGCCAGCGTCGATGCTATGGAGGAAACGCGCGTGTCGCCTGTTGTCGACCCCGTGGATCCCGTGGGTGCAAGCGGCGATAAAGAGTCTGTTATGACACCTGCGACGGCCACTTGTACTGGCGATTGTGATTCCGGTTGCGGCGTTGCGGCCAACTCACTTTGAGAGCGGCGCGCGCGTCCCTCAAGCACATCCTGTAGGAAACCGGGCGGGGCAAGCAGGCGGACGGGGGCGGTATTGATATCGGCTACGCGAAAGAAGCTGTTCGCCCCGAATTGGGTTTCACCGGATTTATTTACGACGCCAATACGCCCATCGGTTACCGAACCATAGGTGCCGCTGAGCGCCTGCGACCCATCCGGGTTGAGGCAATTGGCGTCACACACCACGAGCACGTAGTGGGTGCCGCGTATGCCGACGGTTGCGGTGGTGGTTCTTACCGCATAATTTTCTTGATTGCTGCGCCCAATGACGCCGGTGATGGTACGCAGCCCGCCTTTAACCAGGCTGAAAAAGGCCCGGCCTATAGCGGCATCTTGTTCCCTGAATTGATATTCGTCCACGCGAAAGGCTGTGTCAGGCCGCAGTGCGACAATGGATTCATCGGTAAAGCGCACTTGCGCGTTTGAGCGCGCACCCAACTGCACGGTGTCGCCCGTAAGCACGGCTGTACCGGTGGGCGCAGGTATCGTTTTGGCAGCGCGAAGAATGGATACCTCGCCTACCGCTACGAGAATGCGGCCTGCCGCTTGTTGCGCGAGCGACGTGACCGGTGCCACCAGTGCGGCAACCGCCAAGACTATGGGCGTGAAGATTTTCATGGCGTTTCCTTACTTGAATTCGTAACGGATTTTCATCGCGTAGACATCGCGCGGGAAGGAATACAAATCGATGTTCGAGCGATTTTTGGACTGCATGACTTCGCCACGTACTGAAATATTGCGCGTGACCAAGTACGAAACCGTTGCGTTAACCGAGTCGTAACGGTCTTCACGGGTTTGACCCAAAATAATGTCTTGCCCTTTGTAGTCGCTTCTGAGGTAGTTATAACCCAAGGCGACTCCCCACTTTGCCGCCGGTGTGAAGCTCAGGCCGATGTTGGCACCGGTGACGCGCGACACCAAATCCGCCCGCCCCTTCTTGGTTTGTTGGTCGCCATAGCTCAGGCCAACTGACAGTATCGGCTGGAAGGCATAACTGAAGATACGCCGGTAACCAGCACTGATGCCCCAGAAATCCGCGTCGCGCTGATTCGCGCCCGTGGTGTTGTTAATGTCGCTGTACCGCAAAGTGGCAAATTGCGCGCCCAGTGAGATCGACTGACGCTCGTCGAATTGATACTGCCATTCGCCGGAGAGACCCGCGGAGTCACGGTAGCCCTCTGATCCCAGTGTGATCAAACCATAACTGGCTGTGACGCGAACCACATGTTCATCGCGTATAAACGACGCGCCGCCAGCCAAGTTGTAGTTACCCAGCTCGAGTTGATGGGTGCCAGACTTATCGTGAAATTTGCGTTCGCCTTGGCCGTTGACGAATAACGACAGGCCCGGTGCAATGGGGTGTGAGTAGTACCCGCCCAAACCACCTGCGGCAAAATGGGTCGGCGTCTTCAGGCCCGTGGGGCTTACTTGCACCAAACCACCGAGCGCGGGCAGAAATATGTTGGCGTTGGCCACGCCGCTGTTGATATTGCTATCGCGGCCTACGCCTGCCTCCAAGTAAAGGCCGCCAGTGGGGGTGTAACGCGATTCGCGCAGTCGAATTGCGTCCAAATAGCGCTGAATGGTCGCGTTAACTTCGGCAGGCGGATTGAGTTTGCGCGCATCTTCAAATTCACTGCGCGCACGGGGGTCGTCGCCGAGCGCAAAATAACCGCGCGCCAATTGCAATCGCGCGGAAACGTTGTCTGGATAGTTCAATATAAAACGCTCCAGCGCCAGCACACCCTCACCGGCATGCCCCAAGTCGATGGCGGCGATACCAAAGTAGAAATCAAATGGAGGGTCGCCGAGTTGATCGATATTTTTTTTGGCTAACGCATAGGCTTCCGTTGCTTTGCCTTGCTCAACCAGTGCCTTGACATCGTCGCTAATGGCGGAATGCGCGATCAGCGGAAATGCCACGGCAAAAATTCCCCACGCAATCAGCCACTGGTGTAATTTGTTAGTCATGTGAATCTCTGATAGACGCAAAACATGGATTGCCACAATGCGGGTCAACGTTCCGAATGTCACAGTTTGGGAACGAGATTGAGTCTAGCCTAGTCGCCAACTATCAGTCCACGGAATGTTGGCAATATCGGGGGGGGGGGGCGCACTAAACTGTGGTCAAACTGCAACAATCTGTGTTTTTAGGATTGCAATTTGGACTCACTGAGAATACGGTTTCCAAGTCACGATTACAGGGTATTGCAAAGAGCGGTAGGCTTGGTTAAATCTCAGGCAAATTGTTTAAGGAAGTGGCGCATTTATGAGAACCACCCGAAGCCTCGCAATTTTAGTGTGCACAGCGCAATTATTTCCAGTGACAGTCTGCGCACAAACGTACCCCGTCAAAGCCATCCGCGTCATTTTGCCGTTCCCGCCCGGCGGCGGTGCGGATGCCTTTATGCGCCCGCTGTCGCCCAAGTTGGCAGAACTCACCGGCCAGCAGTGGGTGATCGACAACCGGCCCGGTGCCAACGGCAACATCGCGGCAGAAACCACGGCCAACGCCGCGCCCGATGGCTACACGCTGTTCTTCGCCAACAGTTCGTTTGCGATCAACCCGTCGCTCTACAGCAAGCTGTCGTTTGATGTGCTGCGTGATTTTGCCCCGATTACCTTGGCGGCCATAACGCCGAGCGTGCTTGCCACGCACCCTTCGCTGCCGGTAAAAACGGTCGCGGATTTGCTGGCCATTGCGCGCAAGCAGCCGGGTAAACTCAGTTTCGCTTCTGGCGGCGCGGGCAACACCATGCACCTGGGCGTTGAGCTCATCAAAAGCATGGCTAAGGTGGACATGCTGCATGTGCCGTACAAAGGCGGTGGCCCGGCGATTATTGATGTCATTGGCGGGCAGTGCGATTTTTTGATTGTCAACGTGGGCCCGCTGCTTGGGCACATCCGCGGCGGCAAGTTGAACGCACTGGCGGTGACCAGCAAGACGCGCTCGCCGGTGTTGCCGCAAGTGCCGACGGTCGCGGAATCCGGTCTGCCGGGTTATGAGTCGGTGACGTGGTACGGCTTCGTCGGCCAAGCGGCCTTGCCCAAGGACACCGTCGCGCGCATCAACGGCTTTGCCACCACCGTGGTGAAGCACGCCGACACGCGCGAGCGCTTTCTCGCGCTGGGCGCGGAACCGGTGACCAACACGCCTGAACAGTTCGCCGCTTACTTGCGCAAAGACATGCAGGATTGGGCAAAAGTGGTCAAGGCGTCTGGCGCACGCTTAGATTAATTAACTAATTGATTTTATTGAATAAATTATGGCTCAACCTGAACCACCTGTTTGCTCCGCGCCACTGAGCAATCACGCCAAGCCATCCTTCAAGCTGCCGCCGGGCGCAACGGATTGCCATGCCCACGTGTTCGGCGAGCGCGCGACATACGGCTACGCCGATAACCGCCTCTACACGCCGCCGCCGGGCGTGGTGCTCAACGATTACCTCGCCATGCTCGACACCATCGGCTTCACGCGCGGGGTGATGGTGCACACGGGCGTGCACGGCACCGACAACCGCGTGATCGTGGATGCCATGAAACAAACCGGCGGCCGGCTGCGCGCCGTGGCTTTGCTGCGCGAGGATGTCACCGACAAAGCGCTTGAGGCGCTCGATCAAGCCGGCGTGCGTGGCTTTCGCGCCAACCTCGTGGCGAAAATCGGCGTCCAGTTTGAGGCGGCAAAAAAACTCGCCGCACGCGTCGCGCCGCTGGGCTGGCACGCGCAGTTTTTGATGGATGTTGAAACGTTTCCCGACATTGATCGCATCGCCGACGCCTACCCGTGCGCCATGGTGATCGATCACATGGGTCGGCCCGATGTCAGTCAGGGCGTCAATGCGCCGGGCTTTCAGGCGCTGCTGCGTGCGTTGAAGAATGGTCGCGCGTGGTCGAAACTCTCTGCGCCGTACCGCACGTCACGCGCACCGATTCCCTACGATGACATCACGCCGTTTGCCCACGCGCTGGTGGCGGCTGCACCGGATCGGCTGCTGTTCGGCACTGACTGGCCGCACGTGATGATGGAAGGTGCAATGCCCAACACGGGTACGCTGGTGGAGCGACTGGGGGCTTGGGTGCCGGATGCGGCGGTGCGGGAGAAAATTCTGGTGCGTAATCCTGCGCAGTTGTACCGCTTTTAGCCGAGGCTTTTTGCGCCACTATTTCTGACACCCCGAACAATAAAACGTAGACCGCTGCCCCTGCTGCAAGCGTTTGATCGTAGTGCCGCAGTGCTTACACGGTTCGCCCGCGCGGTCATATACCGCGAAGTTGCTTTGGAAGTTGCCGGTCATGCCGTCGCTGCCGACGTAGTCACGGATGCTGCTGCCGCCGGCGGTGATGGCCTCGCTCAAGGTTTCGCGAATGACTTGCGCCAGCGCGTCGCAGCGTGCGCGGGTGAGCCGCCGCGCAGCGATGCGCGGGCTGATGCCGGCGCGGAACAGGGCTTCGCTGGCGTAGATGTTGCCCACGCCCACCACCACGTGGCTATCCATGATGACCAGTTTGATGGCGGAACTGCGGCCACGCATCGCGGCGTGGAGCGTAGCGCCGTTGAAATCCGCCGACAGGGGTTCCGGCCCCAATTTAGCCAGCCACGGGTTTTGCAGTACGTCGCCGACAGTATTGGTATTGGTATTGGGATGCCACAACACCAAGCCAAAGCGCCGTGGATCGCGCAGGCGCACGGTTTTGCCGTTGGCGAGCACCAGATCAAAGTGATCGTGTTTTTCAACGGGCGTATCGTGACTGACCAGCCACAGACGGCCCGACATACCGAGGTGAATAATCAGCGTACCGGCACCGCAATCGATCAACAAATATTTCGCGCGGCGCGTGAGCGCGCGAATGGTGAGGCCCGCCACGCATTGCGGCAACGCGCGCGACACCGGCTGACGCATGCGCCGCTCGCGCACCACCGCATGGTCGATGCGCACGCCTTGCGTGGCTTTTAACAAGCCGCGGCGCGTGGTTTCGACTTCGGGTAGTTCGGGCATAATGTGTTTAAATAATGCAATAAAATCAATTAGTTATATCATTTTTCGCGCTGTGCGAGCGGGGCGGGCGGCGCGATCATTTGTTTGCCGATGTCACCGGTAAAGACGAACTTTAATCCCAGATCGGCGCGGTGCACGACGAGTTCGGCGTCGCTTTGCATACTTTGCATCAGGCCCAGCGCGAGCTTGGCACCGTCTTTGAGGGTAATACTGACAGTGCGGTTTGCTGTTCCATGCGGCGCTATCTCGCTGCGCAGTGCGCTGCCTTCGCGCCACTGCGCCACCCAGCGGTTGTAGTCGTCTTGCGAGATGTCACCGACGGCGGGCGTGGTGCTCCATTTTTTGCCGTCATGGGCGACCACGAAATCACCCAAGTCAAAACGTACCGGCACGTCACCCGCCGCGAGTACGCTACGGCGCATTATTGCCGCGGCGTTTGCGGGTATGGCGGCGGCAAAGCGCGGTTCCACCGCGAAAATCTGCTGCTGCGTCAGCAAATATTGTTCGCCCGTGACGTTGTTGATGGTGCCGAAGGCGAATCGCTGGTCGTTAATGATGAGTTCAACCTGCGGTGTATCCAGATCAAATTTGCCAGCGTCTGCAAGCGGGTACTGCGCGGCGCTTTTGGCGTCGAGCACCGCCAGCAGGCGCAGCACCTGAAAGCTGTCGGCGGGGGCCTGGATGGGCGTAGTCAAATGCCAATCGTTGCCGCGCTTTTCCAGCGTCGCGAGTGTGACGTCTTTACGCTTCACGTGCAGCGTGCGCGCATCGGCGGTTTTCAGCGTGGCCACGGCGTTGGCCACGCGTTCCGGCTTGGGCGGCTTTAACCAAACAAACAGGCCCAGCGCGGCCACGCACACGCACAGCACGCCCAAAGTGATCCAGCTTTTTTGCATCGTTAATCGGCGACTAAACCGTTAATACGCCTTGCGCCGCCGCCACCAGACCACCACGCCGGTGATAGCAAACGCCAGCGGCAGCACCAGCAAAAACGTGAAGGCCATCAGATACAGCATGGTTTGATCGATATTGATCTGCACATCCGCCGCCGGGCGTGCGGGGAGGTTGATCATTTTGTCGTCGCCGGTGAGCCAACTCATCATGGCCACGCCGAGTTGCAGATTGCCGCCGTTGCCGAGAAACGCATTGGCCAGAAAATTGCCGTTACCCACCACTACCACGCGTTGCTGTTTGTCACCCGTGGTGCGCTCGAATGCGGTAGCAATGTTCACCGGGCCGGCAAAATCACGGTCTTTGTCGAACGCGGGTTTGTCGTCGAGCTTGCCGGTTTCCACCCAGCCGTTTTGTGCGACTTCGAGCAGCGGCGTCATGCGCCAGCCATCGCGTTCCGCCGTGCCGATTTGGCGGCTACCGGGAAACAGTGTGTTGAGGCGGAACGTGCTGGTAATCGGATGACGCGCGTAGTTGGCGCCCACCGCCAGCGTGGGCGGCCCGCTCTTGGGGCGCAGGCCGGGGTCCACCACCGTGCCGGGCGTTAGCACCAGGCCGAGAAACTCGGCCACTGGTTCCAAGCCATTGATGCCACGTTGAGATTCCGGATCAATCAGCCACAGCAGGTTGCCGCCGGATTCAACGTACTGGCGAATTTTGGCGACTTCGTTGTCTTGCAAATCGGCTTGTGGGCTGGCAATAATGAGCAGCGCCGCGTTGCGCGGCACGTCCTGCGCAATCGACACATTAAGGCTCGATAGTTTGTAACCCTTCAACTGCAACTGACGGCCGAATTCGCCCAGATCGTGATTCGCCACGCCGTCGAGCTTGCGTTCGCCGTGGCCATCCAGCCAATAGGCCATCGCCGTGCTGGTGCGCGACAGACGTATCAGCGCATTGACGAAATTCTGCTCGTTAAAATCACCCAGCGGCAGATGCTCGCTACGGCCTTTGTGTTCGATCACCATTTCGTTGGCTGAGCGCAGCCCGGCAGCGTTCGCACGCTTGGGGTCGTCGCGCGGATCGACCAGCGTCAACGCCAAATCGGGCTTGATGCGTTGCCACGGACGCAGCTTTTCCTGAATCAGTTTGTGGATATCGTTGCCGCCGTCTTTCGCCACGGCGTAGGCGGTGACGCTGACCGGGCCGTCGAATTGCCGCAGCGCATCCTGCGTGCCTTGCGACAGCGTGTTGCGTGCGTTGGCAGTCACGTCGCGTTCGACACGATATTCGCGCGCCACCCACGCCAGCAACATCACCAGCGCGAGCAACAGCACGATGTAGAGGCTGCCTTGCGCGAGCAGTTGCGTGCGAACGCTACGGGTGATTTTCATCGCGCACTTTACCTTTAGCCCCGCAGCCGACGCGCTTCAAGCTGCCGCACGGTGAGCGCCAAAAACAGCGCCGCCAGCAGCAGCAAACAAACCATCGCGTAGCTGTCGAGCAGCCCGCGTCCCAGCGGCTCAAAGTTTTTTACCGGCGAAAACACCTGCGCAAACGCGGCCAGCACGCCGAGGCCGCGCGCCTGCAAATTGTCAGCGGCGTGTTCGCCCATCAACAGCATCGCAATCAGCGCGCCGAACGCGCCCAACGCCGCCACCAGCGGTTGCGCGGTGAGGCTCGACACATACAAACTCACCGCTGAGAACGCCGCTGCCAGCAGGCCGATGCCCAGCAAAATGCTGCCGATCAAACGGTAGTCCAGCCGCGTCGCGGCCATCAGCGACAACGGCATCAATGCAATTAAACTCAATAAAATCAATAAGATAGCCATTAGCGCGCAAAATTTTCCCAGCACAATGTCGAGTGTCGACACCGGTGCCGAGGTGAGCAGCGTCATGGTGAGATTGCGGCGTTCTTCGGCGATCAGGCGCATGGCCAGCAGTGGCACGGCGAACAACATCATGGCGGCGGCGAGGGAAAACGTCGGTGCAGCCACCAGCTCGGTGAAGCCGGGCGGGCTGGGCAATTGCAGCAACTGCGGCTGCAGTTGCAAAAAATCATCAAAGCGTTTGAGAAAGCTGTAGCCGACGATCACCTGCACAAACGTCAGCACCACCCACGCGATGGGCGAGATGAACAGCGACTTCAAGTCCTTGCCTGCGATGGTAAAAATCATGGCTGTGGTTCGTGTTGCGTTAGGTTCGCGAACACGTCTTCTAGGCTGGTTTGCGCCGGGCCGATTTGGCGCAGTTCCCACTGCTGCGCGGCGGCCAACGCGACGATGTGTGCCGTGGGGTCTGCATCCGCAGTCACGCGCACCCGAAACAGCTTGTCGCCGGCGGGCTCTACTTCGGCCACGCCGTGGATGCCGAGCAACAGCGCGCGCAAAACATCCCACTCGGGCGCTTGTTGCAGTCCTACCAACAGCGTGCGTCCGCTGTGCAATTGCTTCAGGCCAGCGATGGTGTCGGTGTAAACCATTTTGCCGTGGTGCATGATTTGCACGCGGTCGCAAATCGCCTCAACCTCCGGCAAGATGTGCGTAGACAAAATCACGCTGTGCGCACTGCCAAGCTCGCGGATTAAGGCGCGTATGTCGCGGATTTGATTGGGGTCGAGGCCCACCGTTGGTTCGTCGAGAATAATCACATCGGGCTCGTGCACGATGGCCTGTGCGATACCCACGCGCTGCTGAAAGCCCTTGGACAGCGCGCCGATGAGTTTGCGACTTACGCTGCCCAAGCCGCAGCGCTCGCTGGCGCGTGCCACGGCGGCGGCGCGGCGCGCCTTGGGTACGCGATGCAGACGCGCGGCCAAGTCAAGGAATTCCGTCACGTGCATGTCGCGATACAGCGGCGGCGTTTCCGGCAGATAGCCGATGTGGGCCTTGGCGGCCACGGGCGATTCGAGCATGTCCACGCCGCAAATGCGGATCGCGCCCGCGCTGGGCGCAAGGTTGCCGGTGAGCATTTGCATGGTGGTGGTTTTGCCCGCGCCGTTGGGGCCGAGAAACCCTAGGACTTCGCCGCGCCGCAGCGTTAGATCAATGCCATCCACCGCGCTGTACGTGCCGGACGCACCGGACGCACCATAGCGTCGCGACAGGCCGCTGGCGAGGATGGTGGGTTCTGCGGGAAGTGGCATCAATTATGGCGGCAAGCGACAGGGCTGACGTGATCTACGGCTTGGCGTGAATCTGGCGCTTGTAGAGTGTGCGAAATATACCTAAACTGTGAAACTTAATGAAGCATTCTTCATCAAATTTCCCAGAATAATCATTTGGTTATTCAACTCTTTTGCGGAACTTTCCTGTGACCACCTTATCCCGAATGGCGTTCGTCGCGATAGCCTTGCTGACGGCGGCTGGCGCTGTTCACGCGCAAACACCGGTGCCACCCGCGTCGCGCGCCAAGCCGACACCGACGCCCACGCTGCCGACGATTGATCTGTCGCAGGAGCTGCTCTACAAAATCATGATGGCAGAGATCGCGCTGCAGCGCGGGCTGCCGCAGTCGGCCGCGCAGGCGTTTCTGGAATTGGCGCGTGAAACCCGTGATCCGCGTCTGGCGCAGCGCGCCACCGAAGTCGCCTTAAATGCGCGTTTGATGAAAGAGGCGCTCGAAGCGGCGAGTATTTGGCTGAAGGCCGATCCGCAAAGTGCGCAGGCGCGGCAATTGGTCGCCGCCTTGCTGGTGAATCAGGACAATCTTACCGAAGCACGCGCGCCGCTTGAGCAGTGGCTGGCGGCCGACAAGCCCAATGTGGCGCGCAACTTCGCGCAAATGACCGAGCAACTGGCGCGTAACAAAGACAAAAAAGCCGTGCTGGCATTGCTGAAAACGCTGGCGCGTCCCTACAACGATATCGCCGATGTGCGTCTGGCGGTGGCTCAGGCGGCGTGGGCGGCTGATGATGTGGATAGCGCGCTGGCGGAGTCGCAGGCGGCGTTGAAAATCAAACCCGATCTCGAACTGGCGGTGCTGTTTCACGCGCAGGCGTTGTCAAAGCGCTCCAATGCGCAATCGCTGGCTTTTCTTGAAGATTTTCTGCAACGCAATCCAAAAGCCAACGAGGTGCGGCTCACCTACGCGCGCTTGCTGGCGAATGAAAAACGCACCGCCGACGCGCGCGTGCAATTTGAAATGTTGGTTGCGGCAGCGCCGAAAAATCCGGAAATCGCCATGGCGGTAGCGCTATTGGCCATGCAAACCAACGACTACGATGCGGCAGAAAAGCATTTTCAAGGCGCGTTGGCGGCGGGGCATAAAACACCTGACGCCATCTGGCTTTTCTTGGGGCAAATCAACGAAGAGCGCAAAAATTACGACGAGGCTTTAAAGTGGTACGGCGGCATTACCACCGGCGAGCGTTACCTGAGTGCGCAGGCGCGCTACGCGGGCGTGCTTCAAAAGCAGGGCAAGCTTGACGAGGCGCGTAAGCATTTGCAATCCATCAAGCCCGGCGACAGCGCACAGGGTATCCAACTGGTGCAGGCCGAAGCCAATTTGCTGCGCGAGGCGCAGGCGTACAACGACGCGTTCAATCTGCTGGGCAAAACCCTCGAAGCGGCGCCCGAATCGGTGGATCTGCTGTACGACCAGGCGATGATCGCCGAGAAGCTCGACAAAGTAGACGTGATGGAGCGCAATCTGCGCAAAGTGATCGAGATTCAGCCCGATCACGCACATGCTTACAACGCGTTGGGTTACTCGCTTGCCGATCGCAATCTGCGTTTGCCCGAAGCGCGCAAGCTGATCGAAAAGGCGCTCGAATTGTCGCCGCAGGATGGCTACATCATCGACAGTCTCGGCTGGGTGCTGTTTCGCATGGGCGAGTTGCGCGAGGCTGTGGCGCAACTGCGCCGGGCGTTTGAACTACGCCCCGAGGCCGAGGTCGGCGCGCACTTGGGCGAAGCGCTGTGGGTAGACGGCCAACGCGATGAAGCACGCAAAATTTGGTCGAATCTGCTCAAAGAAAGTACCCCTAACGACACCTTGCAGGGTACGGTGAAGCGCTTGGCGCCAGCGCTGCTGCCGGCATCGCAGCCTGCTGCGCAATCTATTGGTAAATGATTGTTTTTAAATGGTTTTTTGTGCTGCCACCACTACTCTTGGTGGCGGCGCTGACGCTGGGCGGTTGCGCCAGCGTGCAGCCGGTGCCCAACGCCGCCCGCGCCGCCCCCTTTGAAGTGCTAGGCCGCGTGCTGGTGCATCATCAAGGCAACGCCATGAGCGCTAATGTGCGCTGGTTGCATGCGGCGGATGCCGATGAACTGTGGCTGATGACGCCCACCGGGCAGGCGTTCGCGCACATCCGTGAAGACGCCGCAGGTGCGGTGCTCACCAGCGCGGATCAACGGCAGTACCGCGCGGATCGCGTCGAAGCGTTGACCAAACAAGGCTTGGGTTGGGAATTGCCGATGGCGCGGTTGCAGTATTGGATACGCGGCGCGCCGGTGCCCAACACGCCGTCTGAGGTTGCCGAGCGCGATGCCGCCGGCAAAATCAAACAACTCGCGCAGGACGGCTGGAAAATCAGTTACGACTACTATGCCGCCGCCGAAAACGACGGCCTGCCGCGCCGTATGGAAGTGGTGGGTGCGACGCAAACCCTGCGGCTGGTGATCGACACCTGGCGCAAAGACGCCCCCTGACGCGGCACGCGCTGCACGTGTGATGTGATGCCCGAATGCTCCGCCGATGGTTTTTCGCAACCGTTTCCCGCGCCCGCCAAACTGAATTTGATGCTGCGCGTGGTGGGCCGCCGCGCCGACGGTTACCACCTGCTGCAAACGGTCTTCCGCTTTATTGACTACGGCGACACGCTGCGGTTTCGCGTGCGCGACGATGGCGTGATCGCGCGGGTGAACGACGTGCCCGGCGTGCCGGCGGACAGTGACTTGTGCGTGTGTGCTGCGCGGCTGTTGCAAGCGGTCAGCGGTACCCGGCTGGGGGCGGACATTTGGCTGGACAAGCGCCTGCCTATGGGCGGCGGTTTGGGCGGCGGCAGCTCGGACGCGGCCACTACAATGCTGGTGCTGAACCGGCTGTGGAACGCCAAGCTGACAAGATCGCAACTTATTGATTTTTCAGTGAAAATTGGCGCAGACGTGCCGGTGTTTGTGTTCGGTGAAAACGCCTTGGCGGAAGGCATCGGCGAGCAGTTACAAGCCCTCGCCTTACCGCCGGCTTGGTATGTGGTTTTATGCCCGCCGGTGATGGTGCCTACGGCAGCGGTTTTCAGCCATCCCGAATTGAAAAGGGACTCCAAAAAGGTTATAATTCAAGGCTTTTCTGGGGCTGCGGTAGTAAATCTTCTGCTTAATGAACTTAATTGCGGAATTAACGATTTACAGCCCTTGGTGGTAAAGCTTTACCCGGAAGTAGCGCGGCATTGGGTTTGGTTGGATCGCTGTGAATCACGCAGCGGCCCGGCTGTGATGACCGGCTCGGGTGCCTGTGTGTTCGCGCCGTTTGACAGCGAGCAGGCGGCGCGGCAGGTGTTGGCAGCGCTGCCTCCCGATATGACAGGCTTTGTCGCAGAAGGTTTGGCGCGTCATCCATTGTCCGGGTTGTAGTATTTTCTTTAAGTAATTGATTTTATTGAAGTATTTGGGGAGTCGCCAAGTGGTAAGGCACCGGATTTTGATTCCGGCATTCGTAGGTTCGATCCCTACCTCCCCAGCCAAAATTTCCGCCCGCCGTTCGTTCACAATCGCTTCGTTTATTCCTCCAATCGGGGTTACGCCGTAATGCTTGATCGTCTGATGGTGTTTACCGGGAACGCGATTCCGCAGTTGGCGGTGGATGTCGCCAAGCACCTCAATGTAACGCTGGGGCGCGCCAAGGTCGGACGCTTTTCCGACGGCGAAGTGATGGTGGAAATTCTCGAAAACGTGCGTGGCCGCGATGTGTTCGTGCTGCAATCGATATGCCAGCCCACCAACGATAATTTGATGGAACTGCTGGTGATGGTCGATGGCTTAAAGCGCGCCTCTGCCGGACGCATCACTGCGGCGATACCCTATATGGGCTACGCGCGGCAGGATCGCCGGCCGAGTTCGGCTCGGGTGCCAATCACCGCCAAGGTGGTGGCGAACATGCTGACCACGGTGGGCGTGAATCGTGTGCTGACCATGGATTTGCACTCCGAGCAGATACAGGGCTTTTTTGATATTCCGGTGGATAACATTTACTCCGGCCCGGTGCTGTTGAGTGATGTGTGGAAAAAGAGTTACGACGGGCTGGTAGTGGTGTCGCCCGACGTGGGTGGCGTGGTGCGCGCGCGCGCGTTAGCCAAACGTCTTGAGGCGGACTTGGCGATTATCGACAAGCGCCGTCCGCGCCCCAACGTGGCCACGGTGATGAACATCATCGGCGAAATCGAAGGCCGCAATTGCGTGATTATTGATGACATGGTGGATACCGCCAACACCTTGTGTGAAGCGGCAGCGGCATTAAAGCGTCGTGGCGCAGCAAAAGTGATGGCGTACTGCACGCACCCGGTGTTGTCGGGCCAGGCCGTGGAGCGCATCAGCAACTCGGCGTTGGATGAAATTGTGGTAACCGACACCATACCGCTGCGCGAAGACGCCAAGGCGTGTAGCCGCATACGGGTGTTGAGTATTGCCGGATTGTTTGCCGAAACCGTGCGGCGTATCAGTGCTGACGATTCCGTGAGTTCGTTGTTTGTGGAGTAACAAGGCGATTTTATTGTAACCTATTGATTTTTAATGGGTATTTTAATCAGGGATGATCTGGTCGCGGACATCCCGAATTTCAGGAGAATGTAATGAAGATTGCTGTAACTGCCTACCCGCGTACGAAACAGGGCACGAGTGCGAGCCGCCGCCTGCGTATCAGCGGGCGCGTCCCCGGCATTATTTACGGGGCCGGACAACCGGCGCAAAACGTCGAGTTCGATCAAGCGGCGATGCTGCGTCATTTGAAGCTTGAGGTGTTTCACGCCTCAGTGCTCGACGTGACTGTGGATGGCGTCACCACGTCCGCGCTACTGCGTGATTTCCAGATGCACCCGTTCCGTCCGATGGCGCTGCACGTGGACATGCAGCGCGTCGACAAGACGAAGAAAATTCACATGAAAGTGCCGCTGCACTTTATCAACGCCGAGAGTTGCGTCGGCGTTAAAGCCGGTGGCGGCGTAGTGCAACACATCATCAACGATCTCGAAATTCTGTGTCTGCCGGACGATCTGCCGGAATTCATTGAAGTGGATGTCACCAACCTCCAAGTGGCGCACTCCATGCACGTCAACGACATCGCGTTCCCCAAGGGCGTCGAGCCGATTCCGCGCTGGAAAAAAGAAAATCCCGGCGTAGTCACCGTGCAGTTGCCGAAAGAATCGGCAGCCGACGAAGCCGAAGTCGCTGCCAAGGCCACCGAGATCACCGGTCAAAAACCCGAAGAAGCTGCGGCAGGCGGCGGCAGCACCAAAGACGGCGGCAAGAAAGAAGCGCCCAAGAAAGAGCCGGCCAAGAAAGAGCCTGCCAAGAAATAAGGCAGCAGGTAAGCCAGCGCACAAGCCCCGATCTGGCTTCAGGCTTGCTGCGATCACGAACGCCCGCTGTATCTCATTGATTCAGCGGGCTTTTTCTATCATTCAACCTGTTTTCGCCACACCGCATGAAACTCGTTGTAGGCCTCGGCAACCCCGGCGGCAAATACGAAAAAACGCGCCACAACGCGGGATTCTGGTGGCTGGATTTGCTCGCCGGTCAGACGCGTGCCGACTTTCGGCGCGAGTCGCGTTATCAGGGCGCCGCCGCGAAGAGTTCAACCGGCAGCGGCGATCTGTGGCTACTAAAGCCAGAAACCTTCATGAACAACTCGGGTCAGGCCGTGGCCGCGCTGGCGGGCTATTACAAAATTGCGCCGAAAGAAATTCTCGTGGTACACGACGAGCTCGATTTGCCGCCGGGCGGCGTTAAACTCAAATTCGGCGGCGGCAGCGGTGGCCACAACGGGCTGAAGAGCATTGCCGCCAATTTGGGCACACAGGATTTCTGGCGGCTGCGCTTGGGCATTGGCCACCCGCGCGACACTGCTGCATCCGAAGGCGAAGTCGTTGATTACGTGTTGCACGCACCGCGTCTTGAAGAACAAAACGCCATCGACGAAGCCATGAACCGCGCTCTGCAAGTGTGGCCGCAAATAGTAGCGGACACTATGGAAGCGGCGATGCTAAAACTCCATACACGCGTGTGACACTACGCGCTCACTCGCTCACTCACCCGCTCACTCGCTCACCCGATCACTCGTTCACGGTCTAAAAACATGTCACTCAAATGCGGTATTGTCGGTCTGCCCAACGTAGGCAAATCCACCCTCTTCAACGCGCTGACCAAAGCCGGCATCGCGGCAGAAAATTACCCGTTCTGCACTATCGAGCCCAACGTCGGCATCGTCGAAGTGCCCGACTCACGGCTGGACAAACTCGCTACCTTGGTTAAACCCGAAAAAATTCTGCCCGCTGTGGTGGAGTTTGTCGACATTGCCGGACTGGTGGCAGGTGCCTCCAAAGGCGAAGGCTTGGGCAACCAGTTTCTCGCCAACATCCGCGAGACCGACGCCATCGCCCATGTGGTGCGCTGCTTCGACGACGAAAATGTCATTCACGTGGCGGGCAAGATCGATCCAATCTCTGACATAGAAACCATCAACACCGAACTCGCACTGGCCGACCTCGCAGCAGTCGAAAAGCAACTCGCCAAGTACGCCAAAGCCGGTGGTGACAAAGAAGCCGCACGCATGGTGGCCGTGCTGGAAAAATGTCAACAAGTGCTGGATCAAGCCAAGCCCGTGCGCTCGCTCGATCTTTACGAAGAAGAACGGGTCATCCTGAAGCCGCTCTGTTTAATTACTGCCAAGCCCGCGATGTTTGTCGCCAACGTCAAGGAAGGCGGTTTTGAAAACAACCCGCATCTGGACGCCGTGCGCAAATACGCCGCAGCCGAACACGCGCCCGTGGTGGCGGTGTGCGCCGCGATAGAAGCCGAAATCGCCGACATGAGCGACGAAGACAAAGCCGTGTTCCTCGCTGACATGGGCATGCAGGAACCCGGCCTCGACCGTGTGATCAACGCAGGCTACACGCTGATGGGTTTGCAAACCTACTTTACCGCCGGCCCCAAAGAAGTCCGCGCCTGGACCATCCGTAAAGGCGACACCGCCCCGCGCGCGGCTGCGGCGATACACACGGATTTTGAAAAAGGCTTCATCCGCGCCGAAGTCATCGCGTTCAACGATTACCTTGCTGGCAAGGGCGAGCACGGTGCCAAAGAGGCGGGCAAGATGCGGCTG
The DNA here is from genome assembly GCA_043743335.1 of Burkholderiales bacterium. Lineage (GTDB taxonomy): Bacteria > Pseudomonadota > Gammaproteobacteria > Burkholderiales > SG8-41 > UBA5216. Next base: position 3,155 of record JAYTWR010000131.1, on the reverse strand, counting down.
GAAGGCAAGGAATACATCGTCAAGGATGGCGATGTGATGCACTTTCGGTTTAATGTTTAAACCCGATTGCTTTGGCTAAGCGGCGATTGCGCTATGCTATGCCATCGCCCAAACAACGGGAATGCCTAAATGTTCAATAAAATCAATTACTTAGTGACGGTAATACTGCTGCTCGCCGTGGTTGTCACCACCGGCTGCGCCACCAACGCCAAGGCACCGCTGGATCTCGAAGCATTGGGCAACGCGGTGGCGATTGATGACGTGAATTACGTGCGCGCGCGGGTGGAGGCGCGCGTTATCACGATCAACAGCGCCGCGACGGCCATGGGCTACGCGGCGACACCGATGATTACCGTGGCGGCGCGCAATGCGTCGTTGGCAGTGTTGCGTTATTTAATCGCGCAAAAGGCGGAACTCAACGTGCGCACACCGGATCGCGATACGGCGCTGATGCTGGCCGCCTTGTTTCGTGATGAAGACCGTGAGCGCGGCACCGGATCAACCCTGCGCTACGATCAGGCCGTGCGCATGCTGGTGGACGCGGGCGCGTCGCTTGAACACGAAGACAGCAACGCCTACACGCCGCTGGCGTACGCCGCCTATGCGGGACGCGAGAGCGCGGCGGCGTATTTGCTCAGCAAAGGGGCCAAGCCGAATGCCCACGCGCGCGACCGCGAGACTGCCGTCAATACGCCGTTGATGATGGCGGCGATGCAGGGGCATCGCAACACCGCGTTGCAATTGTTGCGCGCGGGCGCGGACGCGAATGTCCGTGTGCAGGGCGGCATGACGGCCATGGAGTTTGTCAAAAAGAACCGCCACACGCATCTGGAGCAGATACTGCGTTGCGCAGAATCGTTGCGCCCCGGCGAAACCTTTCGCCAGCGCTGCGAGTAACGCCGCGCCGCGCGGGCGCACGAATCGGGTTTACTTCAACGCGGAAAAATTCGTCGCGTCCATAAACACCGATTGCACTTTGGCAACGATCGGGCCGTTGGTTTCGGATGCCGTGCGCGCTGTGATCCAATCTGCGTCTTTGCGAAACGCATCCCAGCTTTTGGTGGCTGCATCACGGTTGGCGTGCGAGATCACGTAGATCAGCGTATTCGGTTGCTCGCGCGGCACCCAGTAGCCGACGTTTACCATGCCGTGCTTTTCGAACAACTTCGTGGTGTGATTGCGAAAGCGCGCCACCACGTCATCGAGCTTGCCTTCGTGTGAGGTGTAGGTGCGCAGCTCATAGATGCGATTGCCAGCTTGTGCTTGGGATTCTGCAACCACGCCCAGCGTGCCGGCGCATAGGCCTGCGGCAAACAGCGCAAAAGAGGCGAGAGACGGAAAGTGTTTCATGGTGGTTCTCCTTGAGTTAAATGGCAAAAGCGGCACTTACGAGTGGTGTCAGCATACACGGTCTGAGTGGTCGCGCCTTACTGCGTGTCTTACTGCGTGCCAGCGCGCAACAACCGGCTCAACGCGTGCAATGAACGGGTTTGCTCAAGCTGAGCCACCGCGTGCGCAATAGCGCCAGCATCCACTTTCAGTGGCGACAACGCCGCCAGTCGCAAGAACTTAGCGGACAGCTCGTCATCCGAACAGGGATCGGCGGGCGTGCCATGCGGATCCAATGTCAGCGCCTCCTTCACCGTGCCGTCGGTCAGATGCAGTTGCACGCGCGAGCCGAAGCGCTGCGGATACACCGCGTCGCACTCGGCATCTACCCGCGTTTCGACGCGCGCGGCCAGCGCAAGCAGGGCAGGATCGTTGTAACCGGCGGGCTCAAACGCGCGTGGGTCGCCGGGATCGCGCGTCAACGCCAGCGCCGCGCAATACGGCATGCTGTATTGCGCGTCCATGGTGTCAGCGGGCTTGGGGTTACTGTTGCCGTTGACCGCAAAGGCGCTGGTGCCGATGACGATTTTTTTAATGTGATCGGTCGGCACGGGGGCGCTGCCGTGCAGCTCGCGGCGCATGGCGCCGAGCAACTGCACCACGCCCTGTATCCAGCCGCACAGCGGATATACCTTGAACCACACGGCGTTGATGGCCCAGCTTTCACCCAAGCCCGCCGTCAGGGGTGCCGGATCGGCAGCGCTGCCGCCGAAGACTTCCAGCAAGCCATAGCGCCCGTCCACCGCGCCGCCCGGCCCGGTGAACCCGTCACGTGCCAGCAGCGCCGCGCGCACGCCCGACGACGCAGCCCAGCCTGCGTGCAGGCGTTTCACCATGCCGCCGCCGCCACTGGCGACATAGCTCTTGATGCCGGAGGCCATCGAAGCCGCTATGCCCGCTGCACAAATGATTTGCGCCGCACTCAAATTCAACACACATCCCGTTGCAATGGCAGATGCCACCGGCCCCACCACGCTGGTTTTGTGAAAGCCGTGTTGCGACGCCTGTGCGCCCATCGCCAGGCTGATGCGCGCGGTGACTTCGTAGCCGATGACGATGGCGCGCAGCAGTTGCTCGCCACTGATAGCCGTGTTTTCCGCAGCGGCGAGCACGGCAGGAATAATCACGGCACCGGGATGAATAATCGCTGCCGGCAGCAGATCATCCAGTTCAAAGCCGTGTATCGCTGTGCCATTGCACAACGCGGCTGCCGGCGCTGCCAGCGGTGCGGCATGGCCCAACACCGTGGAAGCGCCCTGCGATTTCTCCGCGAACATCTGCGCCGCCATAATGGCAGACCAAGGTTGGCTCGCGCCGAACAGCCCGCAGCCGATGGCATCGAGCAAACAGCGTTTGGCGTTGACGAGCGTCACTTGCGGAAGGGCCTGTTGCGTTAAGTCGTGCACATACGCGATCAATTGCGCGGCATGCGCGGGATGCACGGGATGGCGATCCGGTTCTTTGATCATAAAAAATCGTCTCTATTCAGCCTCTACGAAAAGTCAAAAGCTTCCCTCACACGGCACTTCGCGGCGCCTGGCTATTCTGCTCCGCTTCAAGTGCGTCCTTGTCCCGGAGGGCGAGGGCTTGTTCCCCTCTCCCTTCGGGAGAGGGGCTAGGGGTGAGGGAAGATGTTGATGTTTCATGGAGACCGAATAAAGAAAAAATGTCTCTATTCAGCCTCTATGGAAAGTCAAAAGCTTCCCTCACCCGGCGCTGCGCGCCACCCTCTGCTCCGCTTCAAGTGTGCCCTTGTCCCGGAGGGC
>JAYTWR010000130.1:0-52392 GCA_043743335.1 Burkholderiales bacterium | reverse complement strand
ATCAGCTCTCGCGCCTCTTCGAGTGTTGCAACTTGCGGTGCCGGGTCTGATGACATGCCGCCAATATTGAACTACACTTTATTTTTGTACAAGCACTTTCTTTGCTTTTTAGCCAGCGACGTGAACGATTACGTTTAATCAGTGCCTGCACTTCAGAATCGTAAACGCCTTTGCGCTGTGCTTCAAGGGTGAAATCCTTCACCTGCGTGTGATGATCGACGAACACAAAGCCGTGGGTATCGATATTAAATGTGTCGCGCACTGGCCGACCATTGCGCACGATCATTTCGTGTTGCCGGTAGACTGGTTCGACCGCGTTATGCGCCATCTCCGGCCAATCGATATAGCGCACCGCTGGCACGCCGGTATCGACCACGTAATTGAATTTGGCGCGTGTGCTTTCAGCGGTTTGGGTGGATGGTCTGTCGGCTACGATAGTCATGAAAGCCTCCTGCGAGTCAATACGGGCTGCGATAATAGCTGGTTTTAGCGCGTGCGTTCACACCAAGCAGCCCCCCTCAGCATCAGCGATGGGCCGCGCCGTGCTGCCACTACGCGCAGGGAGCGTAACCACCCACCTTAATGCTCGACAGCTTTGTCGCACCAAAGGCCGCGCACGATCCATCAATGGCTCTTGCGCTGTAAAATAAAGTTTTACAGCTAGACTTAACGAAACACAAATTACCCTTTAAAATCCACTAGTTACAACGAATCAGCCAAACACCTTGCCCCTGCGGTCAGCAGGCAGCCCACCTGAACGTGATTCAAACCGCCACGCCCATGAAGCCAACGCTACTCATCTCCAGCAAAGTGCTCGCCGAATTCGGCCTGCGTCTGAATGAAATCGTCACCGCCGCGCCGCGCCCGCTGGCCATTTTGCCGTTCACGCCTGAGCTGCAACTCGCGCCTGATGAAATCAACCGCATCGAAGCCGCCTACTACTCGCGCGATATTTGGGAAGGCACGGAGAAAAGTGTGTTGAGCCCCGCTGCGCAGGCGTTCTGGGCTGTCATCGACCGCGCGCAAAACGTGAAATGGATGGCGGTGTACTCGGCGGGCATGGATCAGAAGCGCTATCAGGACGCAATGAAGCGCGGCATACGCCTGACCAGCAGCGCCGGTGCGCAAGCTGAATCGGTGGGGCTGGCCTGTGTTGCCGGCGTGCTCGCTTTGGCGCGCGGCGTGCCGCATTGGCTCAATGCGCAGCAACGGCGCGAGTGGTCGCCGCTGCGCGGCAAAGACGTACCGCCCGATGTCCCCGGCCAAACGGCGGTCATTGTCGGCTCGGGGTATATCGGTACGGTTATCGCGCGCGTGCTGCAAGCGGCAGGAATGAAAACCATCGGCATTCGCCGCACGGCAGGCGCACAAGCGCACTTCGATCAAATGCTGCCGCCGGTCGCGCTCGACAGCCTGCTGCCCGCCTGCGACTGGCTGATCATCGCGTGCCCACTCACGCCCGAAACGCACAACCTGATCGACGCACGACGACTCGCGTTTATGCAGCCTGGTGCCGCTGTAGCCAATATTGCGCGCGGTGAAATCATCGACGAAGCCGCGCTCGCCGCAGCCCTCAAAGCAGGTCGCTTGCGTCACGCTTATCTGGATGTGTTTCACACCGAGCCGCTGCCGACGGAATCGCCGCTATGGGATTTACCCAATGTGCTGATATCGCCACACAACGCCGGCGCGTCCACCGGTACCGCCGCACGTGGCGTAGAAATCTTTTTGCGCAATCTTGAGCATTACTTGCGCGAGCAGCCGCTAGAGAATGAAGCGTCGGTGGTGTGAGCGATCGACGACGAACGTCAATCCGTCATCGGAATCTTGGCCCGCGCCACCACGTCTTTCCACATGGCCAAGTCGGACAAATACAAGCGCGTGTACTCTTCCACGGACTTGCCGGCAGGTTCGAGGCCGATAGCGAGAAAACTCTTGGTCATCTCGGGCGTGGCGACGATACGATTGATTTCCGTGTTGAGCCGCCGCACCGCGTTGATGGGCGTGCCGCCCGTGGTGTACACCCCGAATTGCGCGCCGCTGTTGAAATCCTGAAAACCCGCTTCAAGCATGGTCGGCACATCGGGCAGCGCCGCCAGGCGCTTCGCGCCCATCACCGCCAGTGCGCGCACCCGCCGGGCCGCCACAAACGGCAGCCAAGCAGAGGCATCCATGATGGCGAAATCCGCTTCGCCAGTGGCCACGGCCAGCGCGGCGTGGCCCGTGCCCTTGTAGGGGATAATCTCCATGCGCGTGCCGGTTTTGATGCGAAACAAAGCAATCGCCAGTTCCGATGAATTGCCACCGGCGGAGCCGTTGAGCCGCCCCGGTTGCGCCATCGCCAGTTTGAGAAACGCAGTCACACTTTGCGCCGGCACATTGGGGTTCACCGCGATCACATAGGGTATCGTGCCCAGCTCGGCCACGGGCTGTATCTGGCGCACCGGGTCCCAAGCGACGTTTTTACGCAGCGCCGGTATCAATGCCACGGCACCACCGCTGAATAAGATGGTGTGACCATCCGGCGCGGCTTTCGCCGCCACCTCAATGCCGATACGCCCATCCGCGCCAGGGCGGTTTTCGACAATCACCTGCTGCCCCAACGCCTTAGCCAGATGCGGGCTGACGCGGCGCGCAATCACATCATTCGATGCCCCTGCGGCAAACGGCACCACGGCAATCAATTGCCGTTCCGGGTACTGCGCGTGAGCCGCGCCGCCGAACGGCAACAAAATCACCCAGATCACGCCAACGGCCATACGCTGCGCTGCTTTCGATATCACTTTAGGTCTTTCGCTGTTTCGATTGTCGTCCGGCTCAGTGGCCTAGTGGCCTAGTGGCCCAATGGCCCAGAACCGCGTGCGGCCACGCCGTATAATCGGCGCGAGTATAAGTGGTTGTGCTGCATCGAGAAACCAGAGGAGCACTATGCGCGCGACGCGTGATTTTCGCAATTTTCACGATTTCCCTATGACACTGCATGCGACACTGCATGCGACGCTGGCCGCGTTGCTCGCGCTCGCCTCGATGACCGTCCCCGCACACGCCCAATACCCGGAGCGCATGATACGCGCCATAGTGCCGTTCTCCACGGGCGGCACCAACGACATCACCGCGCGCATGATCGCGCCACACTTGGCCAAAGTGCTCGGCCAGCAAGTGGTGGTAGAGAATCGGCCTGGCGCGGCGGGCAATGTCGGCATTGAAGCCACTGCCAAATCCGCGCCGGACGGCTACACAATACTGTTCAGCGCGACGGCATCGACGCAAAACCCGGCGCTTTTTCGCAATCTGCGCTTTGATCCGATTAACGACATCCAGCCGGTTGCCGCCATTGCGGAATATCCGTATGCGTTCGTGGTCAACACCCAATTGCCGGTGAAAAGTGTGCAGGATCTGGTGCGGCTGGCGCAAAAGAACCCGGCGAGTTTGAATGCCTCTGCCGGCGGCATTGGCACGCGGCTGTCGGTAGAACTCTTTCGCATTCGCAACAACGTGCGCATTGAAGTGGTGTCGTACAGCGGCACCGGCCAAGCTGCGTTGGCCGTCGCCACCGGTGAAACCCAGTTGGCTATTATGGACAGCTCGCCCTTTTTACCGTTCCTCGCCTCCGGGCGCGTGCGGCTGCTGGCGGTGGCGGGCGACCGGCGGCTGCCGTCGTTTCCGGATGTGCCGACCACCACCGAAGCGGGGCTGACCGATTACAAGGCTGGCGCGATTGCGGCGGTCTACGTCGCCAGCAAAACCCCGGCCCCCATCGTGCAATCGCTGCATGCGGCGCTTAACACCGTGGTGGCCTTGCCCGAAGTGCGCGAGCAAGTGCGCAAACAGGGCGGCAATGCTGTGTCCATGAGCGTGGGCGAGTTGACGCAATGGTACCGTCGCGAAATCCAGACTTGGAAAGATATCGTCGCCCGCGCGAAGATTTCGCCGGTCGACTGAATGTTCAAAATTGCGTTCAAGCTCGCGGCCTGCATTGTCGGTGCGCACAACCACATGCACCACATGCACCACATGCACCACATGGACCACATGGACCACATAGGCGACGCCTTCATTGTATACTGCTTATCTAACGAATCCGATCAGGCATTTGGATCAATCACGCGCCTGTGCTGTGATGTTATGCGGCTCTCTATGAATTCCATTTTGATTGGAATATCTGCGTCAATCGTAAAGTGAGTACCACTAAATGAAATCAATTCTGCGAAGCATGCCGCCGCTGCTTCTTGTATCGAGCTTTATTTCCATGGCGGCTATCGCCCAACCCTTCCCCACCCGCAACCTGCAAACCATCGTGCCCTATGCGCCCGGCGGTTCGATTGATGTGATGACGCGCACGGTGATGGCGGAGTTGTCCAAGGCCCTGAACCGCAACATCGTTGTCGACAACCGCCCCGGTGCGAGCGGCATGATCGGCACCGAGCAAGTCACCAAAGCCGATCCGGATGGGCACGTCCTGCTGGGCCACACGTCTTCGTACACCGGCACGGCCGCCATTCGCGCCAAGCTGCCGTTTGATCCAGCGCGCGCGATTGTGCCAGTGGCGGGCATCGGCAAATCGTCGATGGTACTGGTGGTGCACCCGTCGCTGCCGGTGAAAACCGTGCGCGAGTTTGTGGAACTCGCCAAGAAAAATCCGGGCAAGCTGAATTACGGCTCATCGGGCATAGGCGGCAACAACCATTTTTCCGGCGCGCTGTTTGATCTGGCGGCGGGCACGTCCATGCTGCACGTGCCGTACAAAGGCATTTCGCTCGCGATGACGGCGGTGGCTTCGGGCGAAGTGGAAGTGGTGATCGCCAGTTCCGCCGCAGTGAATCCGCAACTGCGCGCGGGGCGCGTGCGTGCGCTGGGCATGAGCGGCGCGAAGCCCTCGCCGCTGTTACCTGGGCTGGCGTCGATTGCGCAATCGGGCGTGCCCGGCTATGAATACGAATTGTGGTGGGCGATCTTTGCGCCAGCGGCGATTCCCGCTGACCGACTGAATTTCCTCAACACCACCATCAACAAGTTGTTGAGCGGCCCGGAGCTGAAAAGGTTTCTGGAACAGGAAAGCGCCGAAGCTTGGATCGCCACACCACAACAGCTCGCCGATTTGCTGCCGCGCGAAATTGAGCGTTATCGTAAAGTAGCCAAAGCGGCTGGCATACCCATGCAATAATCTGTTTGTTTGTATTTTTTTGGGTGGCACTTCGGCCCACCTGAATGTTGTGTTTGCAAACGTCTAGCGACCCATCAAACGGCTGTATTCACCTTGACCGGAAAGGAACACCATGGACCAACCCAATATCACTCTGCCGCCGGGCGTTGTACTGAAGCATCTGTCGGAAATGCAATGGGAACCCTCCAAATCGGGGCGGGAGCAGTGCTATCTGCACGGCCATCCCAGCAAGCCCGGCCCTTACGTGGTCGCGGTGAAATGGCCGGCGCACAGTAAAGCGCTGGCGCACAAGCATCCGGATTGGCGCTGCGCTATGGTGATGGAAGGTGTGCACTACATCGGCTACGGCGACAAGTACGACGAGGCCAAGCTGCATCGTCACGTCGCGGGCACTTGGTTTTCCGAGCCACCGAATCAAGGCCACTTCGGACTGACCAAAGAAGAAGGCACGACCCTGTATTTTTACGGCATGGGACCCAGCGCGTTTGAACCGCTGGAGTAGCTCATCTGCGGTTTGCGGGTGCGCACATGACGCACCCGCGCAACAGTTTTCAGGGTTTCACACCAAGGCGCGCCCACATGGACTTGCGCCAGCGCAGAAATGCCTTTATATTTAGCCGCATGAACATCCGTTCCCAGACCCTCGCAGTGTCCGCACTGCAACTTTCGCCCAGCGCCCTGCTGCTGGCGGGTCTGCTGCTGCGCGCAAGCGCAAACTAACCTACACCCCATTGCAGTACCCGTAGTATCCGATCCGGCCTGAATCGCCGGGAACCCCCTATTTTGCGTCTGCGCCTCACGGGCACAGCGCCAGCAACGGAGAACATCATGGCCCAAGAAAAACTCATCGTATTTGACACCACTATGCGCGACGGCGAACAAAGCCCCGGCGCGTCCATGTCCAAAGAAGAAAAAATCCGCATCGCGCGCCAGTTGGAGCGCATGCATGTAGACGTTATCGAAGCGGGCTTTCCCGCGTCGAGCGACGGTGATTTTGACGCGGTGCAGTCGGTCGCGCGCATCATCAAAGACAGCACGATTTGCGGCTTGGCGCGCGCCAACGAAAGCGACGTGCGTCGCTGCGGCGAGGCGGTGCGCGTGGCGGCGCGTCCGCGTCTGCACACTTTTATCGCAACGTCGAACATTCACATGGAAAAGAAGTTGCGCATGGAGCCCTCGCAAGTGCTCGATCAGGCGGTGCGTGCGATCACCTGGGCGCGCGACTACACCAACGACATCGAATTTTCGCCCGAAGACGCCGGGCGCTCGGACATCGATTTTCTCTGCCGCATTATTGAGGCGGCCATCAAAGCCGGGGCCACTACCATCAACGTGCCCGATACCGTGGGCTACACGCTGCCTGAGCAATTTGGCAGCCTGATACGCACGCTGCGCGAGCGCATTCCCAATTCCGACAAGGCGGTGTGGTCGGTGCATTGTCACAACGACTTGGGCCTGGCGGTGGCGAATTCCCTGTCGGCGGTGATGCAGGGTGCGCGTCAGGTCGAGTGCACCATCAACGGCTTGGGCGAACGCGCGGGCAATGCCTCGCTCGAAGAAATCGTCATGGCAGTGCGCACGCGGCAGGATATTTTCACCTGCGATACCGGCATCGACGCCACGCAAATTGTGCCGGCTTCCAAACTGGTGTCGGGCATCACCGGTTACCCGGTGCAGCCCAACAAAGCGGTGGTGGGTGCCAATGCCTTCTCGCACGAGTCGGGCATTCATCAGGATGGCGTGCTAAAGCATCGCGAAACGTATGAAATCATGAGCGCCGAGTCAGTCGGCTGGGCGAACAATCGTTTGACGCTGGGCAAACTGTCGGGCAGAAATGCGTTCAAGTCACGCTTGCTGGAATTGGGCATTGAGTTGCAGTCCGAGGAAGCGCTCAACGCCGCGTTCAAACGCTTCAAGGATCTCGCGGATAAAAAACGTGAAATCTTCGACGAAGACCTGCAGGCCCTGATTACCGAAGGAGAAATTGATCTCGTTGAAAGCGAACACTGGCGGCTGGTGTCGCTGACCGCGCACTCGGAAACCGGCGAGTTACCGTACGCCAAGCTGGTGATTTCCGAAGCCGGTAAAGAACGCAGGTGCGAAGCCCAAGGCAGCGGCCCGGTGGATGCGACGTTTAAAGCCGTGGAGTCGGTCGCCCACAGCGGCGCGTCGCTGCTACTGTATTCGGTGAACAACATCACCAGCGGCACCGATTCACAGGGTGAAGTGACGGTACGGCTGTCGAAACAGGAGCGTATCGTTAACGGCCAAGGTGCCGATACCGATATCGTGGTGGCCTCGGCCAAGGCTTATATCAACGCGCTGAACAAGCTCGACACCAAAGCGGAGCGGCTCAATCCGCAGGTCTAGAATTGATATAACTAATTGATTTTATTAGGTTTTTAATTCTTCACTTGCACGCTGCGCACGTACAGAATCGCGCTGGCAAACAGCACCACCGCCAGCGCGATTTCCACGCCCGCCAACTGCGCGGACAAGCCTTTGTCCGTATAAGCGCGCACCACGCCTTCAACAAAATACGCGATGATGAACAGCGTCATCCAGCGGTGCGTGTAAAGCTTGCCGCGCAAAATACCGAACAGGGGTATCAGCAGCGGCAACACCTTCAGCACCAGCCACGACCCGCCCGCGCGCAAGGGTGCGAGCCACAGTTCCCACGCCAGGCAAAGCGCGATCAACGCGATCAGGCTCGCACTGGTGATGACATTCAGCACGCGGGCGTTCACAAGGATCGCACCTTTTGCGCTAAGGCAATCAGCGCAGCACGCGCAGCCTGCGCATCGAGCGCCGGTTCGTCAAACTCAAATCGCAACAGTGTATCGTCGGCGTTGACATCAAAACCGTCGCAATCCATGCCAATCATGACGGCAGTCTGAACATCCGCCCTGTTGTGCAAGCGGCAGTAATCGCGCAGTGTGTGGGCGTGTTCGGTGTTCATGTGCTCCACGATGCCCGGCTCATCAACGGCCAGGGTGTTAGCTGGCGGCGCGTAAGCCTCGCGGCTAACCCAGTGCATCTTGGCAAACCCAGCGATGGCGCGCAGCGTCACCGGCACAATTCGCCAAAACTCAAAATCCAGTTGCGTGCGATAACCGCGTGTGGCGGGGAAAAACCGTTCGTAGCGCGGCTCGATGGCGTCCGGGTGGGCTACGCGCTCGGCCTGCCCCATCAAGGTCACGCGCGCTTGCGCCTGCACGTCCGCGCCGGCCTCGTGAATGAGCAAACTCACGCGCGCATCAGCAGCGATATTCTTGGTGTGCTCGGCAAGGCGGCTGATCAGCAACACCGGGCACGCCTCGTGATCCATCACGTAGGGCACGACCGAGCCGAACGGATAACCCGCCATGGCCAGCGACTGCGTGGATAGCAAGCCGTGGCGGTGCGCGCGCAGCCAACGCCGGGCGTCGCGGGCGAGGCTCACGAGTGAAATTCCGTAACCGTGAATGATCGTAATTGCATGGCCAGCGTATGGTACCACGGCGTCGCCTGCGCCCGGTTTCGCCACTATCGCAAGATGGCCGTACGCTAAGATGGTGTGGTTACCGGTAGCCGGAGTCCGCCACCATGCACGCAAATTCGCCCGTACCGATGGAACATTTAAAAATCTGCTGGGTAACGGCTATTGCCACGCTGCTGTGCGCCGTTGCGTCTGGCGCAATGGCACAACCCTATCAACCCCATCAACCCTATCCTGCCAAGCCGGTGCGTGTCATCGTGGGTTTCACGGCAGGCGGGCCGGCGGACACTATGGCACGCATCATTAGCCAAAAAGTCACCGAACTCGGCGGGCAGCCGGTGATTATCGAAAACCGGCCCGGCGGTAACAGTTACATTGCCGGGGAAGTAGTCGCGCGCGCCGCGCCCGATGGGCATGTGTTCTGGTTTTCAGCGGTCAGTGCGCTGTCGTTTACCTACCTGTTGATGGCCAAGCCGCCGATTGATCCGGAGCGTGATCTTGCTTTGGTGACGCAGGCGGTATCGGTACCGCAGATTTTTGTGGCGCACCCGTCGCTGCAAGTGAAAGGCTTGCAGGATCTCGCGCGACTGGCAAAACAACGCCCCGGACAAATCAACGCAGCGATCATCGGCCCCGGCGGCGTTATTCATTTGGGTACCGAGCTTTTCAAAATCGCGGCTGGCATTGACATGAACAACGTGAGTTACAAAGGCGGCGCCAACGTGATCACCGATCTCGCGGGCGGGCATGTTGAAGTCGCGCTGCTGGACGTGCCGGCTATTATGAGTTACCTGCCTACGGGCCGTATCCGGCCTTCGGCCGTCACCAGCGCCACGCGTATTACACAACTCCCGCAGGTGCCGACCACCACCGAAGCGGGCTATCCGGCGGTGCGTTCCGACAGTTGGTACGGCGTCGCCACTGCTGCTGCGACGCCGCTGGCGCTGGTGCAACGCGCCAACGAGTTGTGGCGCGCTGCGGTGCAGGCACCGGAAACACAGCAACGGCTGGCCGCGTTGGGCGCGACGGCAACGGGCACCTCGGTTGAAGATTTCCGTACCCTGCGCGCCGCCGAAACCCGCAAGTGGGGCGAAGTCATTAAGAAAATCGGCTTCAAACTCGAATAGTTGCAACCTCACATCCACTACAAAGAAATCTATTCATGAAACTGCACTGGTCTTCCCGTTCGCCCTATGTGCGCAAGGTCATGATTTGCGCGTTTGAGGCTGGCATCGCTGACAACATTGAACGCATCCACTCGGTAGTGTCGCTGTCGCAGCCTAACGCAACCGTGATGCAGGACAACCCGCTGGGCAAAATACCCACACTGATGCTCGACGACGGGCGCGTGCTCTACGATTCGTGCATGATCTGCGAGTACATTGATAGCGTGCACAATGGCGGCAAATTGTTCCCGGCTGCGGGCGACGCACGGTGGAACGCACTGCGCCTACAAGCACTAGGCACCGGCATGCTGGATACACTGCTGCCGTGGCGCTCCGAAATCATGAAGCCCGCCGCGCGGCAAACGCCGGAATGGCTGACCACCTTTGCCCTCAAAACCCGCAATGCGCTGGCGGTGATCGAAAGCGAAGCCAGCGCGCTCGCCAACACACCATTTCATATCGGCCATGTCGCTATCGGTACGGCGCTGGCCTACATCGACTTCCGTTTTGCGGATAGGGGTTGGCGCAATGGCCACCCGCGCACAGCAGACTGGATGGCGCAATTCTCGGCGCGCGATTCGGTGCAGAAAACGGCGTTCATCGACGCCTAAGCTTTGTCGTCGGCTTACGGGCGCGCGAGCTTCACCGCCGTCAGTGCCAACCGTTTGCCGAGTGCCATGCACAGCTTGCGCTCGTGTTCGGTTATCGGCTGATCGCTGGCCACGCCTGCGGTGTGGCTCGCACCATACGGTGTGCCGCCGCTGGTGGTATTGAGTAATTCGGGTTCGCGGTACGGCAGGCCGACAATCACCATGCCGTGATGCAGCAACGGCAACATCATGGACGTGAGCGTGGTTTCCTGCCCGCCGTGCATCGAAGCGCTTGAGGTAAACACCGCAGCAGGCTTGCCAGCCAGCGCGTGCTTCATCCACAACCCGGCAGTACCATCCCAAAAGTATTTCATCGGTGCCGCCATATTGCCAAAGCGCGTGGGCGAACCGACTGCGACGCCGATGCAGTCTTCGAGATCTTGGAGTTCTGCGTAAGGCGCGCCGCTGTCCGGCACTGCGGGTTCAGTCGCCTCAATGACAGTGGACACTCGCGGCACGGTTCGCACGCGTGCCGCCACGCCGCTCACCTGTTCGATACCGCGCGCCACCCACTGCGCCATCTGTTGCACAGCGCCGTGATGGCTGTAATAGAGAACCAAAATTTCATTCATGCAGGTATTATAGTTGCCATAACCGGGTAAAAACATTGCGCAAACTGCTTTCACGACTGGATGCACTGGTGCGCCTCACCGCGCACCGCTTTCAGGAAGACCACGGCCTGCAGGTCGCCTCAAGCCTCACCTTCACCACGCTGTTGTCGCTGGTGCCGGTGATCACGGTGGCCGCCGTGTTGCTGTCGGCATTTCCGGTGTTTCACGGGCTGGCGAGCGTGATTCAAAATTGGGTGTTTAACAATATGATGCCCAGTTCGGTGGACGCGTTTCAGAAATACGCCGACCAATTTGTCGAGAACGCAGGCCAGCTTACCGCCGTCGGCCTCGCGTTCCTCGCAGTCACCGCGATCATGCTGATGATGACCATCGACGACGCGTTCAACGATATCTGGCGCGTGCGCCGGGCGCGCCCTATGCTGCAACGCGTGCTGATTTATTGGGCGTTGATCACCGTGGGTCCCCTGCTGATCGGCGGCAGCCTGTCGCTCAGCTCGCTGCTGATGAGTGCCTCGGCCGGCTGGACGGACGGCATCCCTTACGCCGGTGTCACGCTCATCAAACTCTCCGCCATTGCGCTGACCAGCGCTGCGCTGGCGCTGCTCTACTACGCCATGCCTAACCGCCCGGTGAACATCCGCGATGCCCTGAAGGGCGGTATTCTCGCTGGCGTGGTGTTTGAACTCACCAAACAAGGCTTTGGTTTTTACATTACCCAATTCCCGACCTACAAGTTGGTGTACGGCGCGTTTGCCGCTGTACCGGTTTTTTTGGTGTGGCTATATATGTCGTGGCTGGTGGTGCTGTTTGGCGCGGTGGTCGTCGCCGCGCTGCCCGAGTGGCGCCAAGAATCCGTGCCGGGCCGCCATCCGCCGGGCAGCAATTTTGTCTACGCGCTGCAAGTGTTAAAAGCGCTGTGGCAGGCGCAGCAGCGCGGCGACGTGGTCACCGTGCCGCAACTGCACAATAGCCTGCGCATGCGCTACGAGCGCATCGAACTCGTGCTCGAAACCATGCAGCGCGTGTCATGGGTCAACCGCGCGGAGCCCACCGGCTGGGTGTTGGTGCGCAACCCGGACACCCTAGCCGTGGCAGACATCTACAAACTCTTCGTGTTCAACCCCGAACTGCCCGTGCCGGGACCAACCGAACAATCCGAATTGATGTCACTCGCGCGGGGCTTTGGCGACCGCATCGGCGATGGGGCAGCGATGACGGTGGCGGAATTATTTGAGGCGGGCGGGGAGACAGATAACCCGTCGGTAGCGCCAGTGATGAAGGGCTAGATTCAATTCCCCGTCTTCACGACACCCGCCGTAGACGGCGCAATCTCCCACTGCTTCCAAGCCGCCAGCACCATATTCGGATACTCCGGTCGCCCCAAGCTGCCGTTGTAACGGCCCAGCGCGCGGTAGAGGTCGCCTTTCTCGATGTCGATGTAGTGACGCAGGATCACGCAGCCGAAGCGCAGGTTGGTGCGCAGGTGAAACAGGTTGCTGCTGTCGTCGCCGATGGCTTTGACCCAGAACGGCATGACTTGCATCAAGCCGCGCGCACTGGCGCTGGACACGGCGTATTTGCGGAAGGCGCTTTCGACTTGTATCAGCCCGAGCACGAGTTGCGGATCGAGACCGGCGCGTTTGGATTCGTAGTGCACGGTGACGAGAAAATCTTCGCGTAACGCTTTGTCGGGCATGCGGCGTTCGAGTTTGCTTGACATGGCGTCGAGCCAAGCGCGCGCTTCGCTCACCGTGGCGAAGGCGAGAAACGGTGCGGATTGGTCGGAAACGGCTTTATGCAGCGCGGCGCGCACGCTGTGGGACATGGCTTCTTCGAGCTGGTTGCCCGCCAGCGCGGGCACTGCCGCGAGCGCGCTGAAGACTAATGCAGTCGATAGTAGCCGATGACTCAATGTTCGCATGTATTTGATTTTACACGACTTATTACATCACTCACGTTAATCAACTCGGCCTGTTTGGCGATGCGCTGCTGATATTCCACTTGCCCCGTTTTCAGCCCGCGCTCGCCGACGACGACGCGTTGCGGAATGCCGATCAGCTCAATGTCGGCCAGCATGGAGCCGAGCCGGTCGTCGCGGTCGTCAAGCAGCACGTCGAGTCCGACTGCGCGCAAATCGGCGTAGAGTTTTTCGACCGCTTCTTTGACCTGTGCACTTTTTTTCATGCCGATGGGCACGATGACCACATCAAACGGCGCGATGCTCGCAGGGAAAATAATGCCGCGCTCGTCGTGGTTTTGCTCAATCGCCGCAGCCACCACGCGGGTGACGCCGATGCCATAGCAGCCCATTTCCATGATCTGCGATTTGCCGCCTTCGTCAAGAAACGCCAAGTTGAGCGCCTTGGAATACTTGGTGCGCAACTGAAAAATGTGCCCGACTTCAATGCCACGGCACAAATCCAGTGGGCCTTTGCCGTCGGCGCAGGCGTCGCCGTTCACGACGTTGCGCAAGTCAGCGACGATGGGCTCGGCAAAATCGCGCGCGATGTTAGCGCCGGTGTAGTGGTGGTCGTTCTCATTGGCACCGATGACAAAATCCGCCATCGCGGCCACCGTACGATCGGCGATCACCGTGCCTTTAAATCCCACCGGCCCCAACGAGCCCGGGTCTGCGCCAAACGCAGTGCGGATACTGGTGGGTGCAGCGAACGTAACGGGTTGTTTTAATTGAGGTAATTTCCCAGCTTTGATCATGTTTAATTCGTGATCGCCGCGCACCATCAGCAACGCCGGGTGGCCGTCCGCGCCGTCCACGACCACGGCTTTGACGGTTTGTTCAGCGGGCACTTTGAGGAAGGCGCACAACTCGGCGATAGTTTTGACGCCGGGCGTGTGAATTTTCGTCAGCGGCTGGCTGGCGGCTGCGCGCGGGGCGGCAGGTGCTACCGCTTCAGCCAGCTCCACGTTGGCGGCGTACTCCGAATTCGGGCAATACGCGATTGCGTCTTCGCCGGAATCAGCGAGCACGTGAAACTCATGCGAGCCGGTGCCGCCTATGGAGCCGGTGTCGGCGGCGACCGCGCGAAACTTCAGCCCCAGCCGCGTGAAAATGCGCGAGTAGCAATCGTACATTTCGCGATAAGTCGCCTGCAAATCTTCGTACGAGGTGTGAAACGAATAAGCGTCTTTCATTACAAACTCGCGCCCGCGCATCACGCCAAACCGCGGACGGATTTCGTCGCGAAATTTGGTTTGAATCTGATAGAAATTCAGCGGCAACTGGCGGTAGCTTTTGACCTCGCGCCGCACGACGTCGGCAATGACTTCTTCGTGTGTAGGGCCGAAGCAAAACTCGCGGTCGTGGCGATCTTTGATGCGCAGCAGTTCAGGGCCGTATTGCTCCCAGCGGCCGGATTCAATCCACAATTCGGCGGGCTGCACGGCAGGCATGGAAAGCTCAATCGCGCCGCTGCGGTTCAACTCTTCACGAATAATAGTTTCAACGCGGCGCAGCACCTTCAGGCCCAGTGGCATCCATGTGTAAACCCCGCTGGTGAGCCGCTTGATCAGTCCGGCACGCAACATGAGTTTGTGGCTGATGACCTCGGCCTCGGACGGCGCTTCTTTGAGCGTGGAAATAAAAAATTTAGATGCGCGCATGGCTGCCAAGTTTCACAATGTCGAAAAAAAACGTATTCTACCGGACATGGAAAAAGACCCCGCAGAAATCATGAACTTGTCGGGCAGTTGGCGCATCCGCAAGGCCGCCGACGATGCCGAGACGGTTTATATCAGTGAAAAATTCGGCGTGCGCACGCTGCACATCGGCAGCGACACCGTGCAAAGCGCCATGCGCATCGCTGCGCCCAACGAGTTGGAACTCTCTTACACGCGCAGCATGATGGGCTTTTTGCTGTTTAACGAAAAGCCGCAATCGGTGTTGATGATCGGGCTGGGCGGCGGCTCGGTGACAAAGTTTGTCTATCACCGCATGCCGTGGACAACGGTTCGCGTGATTGAGCTTAACGAGCGTGTATTGACGGTCGCGCGGCGCTATTTTTCCGTGCCCGACGACGACAAGCGCATCGAAATCATACTCGGCGACGGCGCGGAGTTTGTGAGCCGCCCCAAAGTGTGCGCCGATCTCATTATGGTAGACGGCTACGATGGCGAATCGCTGGTTGAGGATTTGGCGAGCGCGGCTTTTTACCGCGATTGCCACGAGCGATTGAACAAAGGCGGCATGCTGGTGGTTAATTTGTGGGGCGGCGACCGGCAGTTTCACGACACTTTGAAGCGCATCGAAGCCGCGTTCCCCGAAGGCACGCTGTGTTTGCCGGCTGAAAAGCCGGGCAATGTGATTGTGTTTGGCTTTCGTAGCACGCCAGCTAGGGCGGAATGGCTGGCGCTGGCGCAGCGGGCGATGACTCTGGAAGCGCACTACGGGCTGGCGTTTACGCGCTTTGTCGAGGCGCTGCGCAAAGTGAACCGGCATGACGACAAGTACTTGTTAATTCAGGGGAATTAAGACGCTTTCCACAGGGTCAAAAGTGTGGAAGAATCACCTTAACTGAAGATAATGTGGGGTCGTGATCGTGATAGACCGCGATGGGTACCGCCCCAATGTTGGCATCATTCTTTGCAACACAAAGAACGAGGTTTTCTGGGGTAAGCGGGTGCGCGAGCACTCATGGCAGTTTCCGCAAGGCGGCATTAATCCGGGCGAGTCGCCGGAGGTCGCTATGTACCGTGAGCTGCACGAAGAAGTCGGGCTGCGCCAGCAGCACGTGAAAATACTCGGCCGCACGCGCGAGTGGCTGCGCTATGAGGTGCCTGATCGCTGGATCCGCCGTGAGTGGCGCGGTAATTACCGCGGGCAAAAGCAAATCTGGTTCCTGCTGCGCTTGGTCGGGCGCGACTGCGATGTCTGCCTGCGCGCCACCGACAAGCCGGAGTTCGATGCTTGGCGCTGGCATAATTATTGGGTGCCGACGGAATCGGTGGTCGAATTCAAGCGCGACGTGTATCAAAAAGCCTTGGCGGAATTGGTGCGTTTTTTGGAATCCCACAGCAATACCCGTGATATACGGTCGCGCCGTCAAATTGAGCAAAGTGCGCATGCTATCAGCGCTGCGGAGGGCGGGCACTAACCAACGTGTTGAGCACCACCGCAATGGTTTGACACTGCTGGACGCGTCTCTTACACTGCGCAGGCGTGCAGACAAGTGCCGCAAACTCGCGTTAAATCCTCGAATTCAAGTCAGTTTTTGATGGCCGCGAGTGGCGGTACCGTTAGCGGCATTTATGTGGTTTTGCGGTGTAATTATTTGTTTTTAAAGGAGATTTTTATGCAACTCAAAGGTTCTAAAACCCACGGCAACCTGAAAGCCGCCTTCGCTGGCGAATCACAAGCTAACCGCCGTTATCTGTACTTCGCAGCGAAAGCCGACGTGGAAGGTCAAAACGACGTCGCCGCGCTGTTCCGTTCCACCGCTGAAGGTGAAACCGGCCATGCGCATGGCCATCTGGAGCACATGGAAGCCTGCGGTGATCCGGCAACCGATCTGCCGATTGGCAGCTCGCGCAACAACCTGAAAGCCGCCGTCGCCGGCGAAACGCACGAGTACACGGATATGTACCCGGGCATGGCGAAATCCGCGCGCGAAGAAGGCTTTGGCGAAATCGCCGATTGGTTCGAGACCCTGGCGAAAGCCGAGCGCTCGCACGCCAATCGCTTCCAAAAAGCGCTGGACGCACTGACTGACTAAGATCGTTCGGCGTTAGGTGTCCAGAGTTGGGGGGTAGGTGTCGTAGCCTGCCCCCCACTTTTTTCGCCAAACTCGAAACACTAACGCAACATCCCTCAATAACCCACGCTCAACGCTAACCAGCACCATGCCCATCACCGTCAAAGAAGGTAGCCTCGGCAAACCCACGCGGCACGCGCTCGACTGGCAATCGCCGGCGTTTTACGACGAGGGCGCGCTGCACAAAGAAATGGAGCGCGTGTTCGATATTTGCCACGGCTGCCGCCGCTGCGTGAGTTTGTGCACGGCGTTTCCCACGCTGTTTGATCTGGTTGATGACAACCCCACGATGGAAGTCGAGGGCGTGGCCAAAGCAGATTTCGGCAAGGTCGTCGATCAATGTTATCTCTGCGACATGTGTTACATGTCGAAGTGCCCATACGTGCCGCCGCACGATTGGAACGTGGATTTTCCGCATTTGATGCTGCGCGCTAAAGCGATCAAATACAAAAAGGGCGAAGTCGGTTTCCGCGACAAACTGTTGTCGAGCACCGATGCGATGGGCAAGCTCGCGTCGATACCGGTGGTGGTGCAGGTGGTCAACGCCGTCAATAAGAACAGCGCCGCGCGCGGGCTGCTCGACAGCGCGCTGGGCGTGCACAAAGACCGCATACTGCCCGCATACAACAGTGCTAAATTCCGCAGCACAGCGCGTGCGAATGCGAGCTTTAAGGTGGTGGATGGCAAAGAAACACCCGGAAAAGTCGCCATTTATTCAACGTGTTACCTCAATTACAACGAGCCGGACATCGGCCACGATTTGTTGAAAATTCTGGCGTACAACGCCATCCCAACGAAGCTGGTGGAGAAAGAAGTGTGTTGCGGCATGCCCAAATTGGAACTGGGCGATCTGGAGGCTGTCGCACGCAACAAGGCGATTAATATTCCGGTGCTGGCCAAGCTGGCGCACGCGGGTTACGCGATTATTGCCGCGGTGCCGTCGTGCGCGCTAATGTTCAAGCAGGAATTGCCTTTGATGTTCCCCGACGATGCGGACGTGCAAGCCGTGAAAGAAGCGATGTATGACCCCTTCGAATATTTGGTGCTGCGGCAAAAAGACGGCCTGTTGAAAACCGATTTCAAACAACCGCTGGGTAAAGTGTCGTATCACGTGCCGTGTCACTTGCGGGTGCAGAACATGGGCTTGAAAACGCGCGAGATGCTCGAAAAAATTCCCGGCACCACCGTCACTACGGTCGAGCGCTGCGCGGGCCACGACGGCACTTGGGGCGTCAAAAGCGAGTACTACGAAAACTCCATGAAAATCGGCCGCCCGGTGTTCAGGCTGATGAGCGAGTCACAACCCGATTACATCAGCTCCGATTGCGCGATTGCCGGACGCCATATCCAGCAAGGCATCAACGAAGCCGGCGGCGACAGCAAGGCCGAAAAGCAACATCCGGTGACGCTGCTGCGCATCGCGTACGGACTTTAATCTGAAGGCGAAGTGAAAAAGAAATGCCCAAAATAACCCGTGACAGCCTGATGACCCTCGAAGCCTATGCCAAGGCGCGCATTGAATTTCGCGCCCGGGTCATCGCGCACAAGCAAACACGCACGGTAGCGCTAGGCGAGCACGTGACGCTGATTTTCGAAGACGAGCTCACCATGCGTTACCAGATTCAGGAAATGCTGCGCGTGGAAAAAACCTTCGAAGAAGCCGGCATTCAAGATGAACTCGAAGCCTACAACCCGATGGTGCCCGACGGCAGCAACTGGAAGGCGACCATGATGATCGAGTACCCGGATGTCGAAGAGCGTCAGCGCATGCTGGCCAAGCTGGTCGGCATTGAGGATCGCGTGTGGGCGCGTGTCACCGGGTTTGCGCCGGTGTACGCGATTGCCGATGAAGACTTAGATCGCTCGACTGAAGAAAAAACCGCTGCGGTGCATTTTCTGCGCTTCGAACTGGATGCCAAGCAACAGCAGGCACTGCTATCCGGCGCAGCGCTGGCGCTGGGGGTGGATCATCCCGGCTATCGGGCGTCCGTCGATCCGCTGACGCCGCCGGTGCGGCAATCGCTGCTGCTGGACGTATCATAACTAATTGATTTAAATGATTTTTCTACGGAAACTCGCATGGAAAATCGCAGATGTCGGGCTGCTGACACTGCTCGCGCTCCCTGCGGCCGCGCAGTGGAAAGATTGGGACTACGAACTCGATCAAGAAAAAAAACCGTGGGAAGAACTGCAAACGCTGCTACCCCCGTACCCCAAAGCAGCAAATTTACTCAGGTTTGATGTGGAGTCTGTAGGTGCCAACCATTTTCATGTCGACGCGGCATCGCTGTCCGTCGGCGAAGACAAGGTAGTGCGCTACACGGTGGTGGTGAAAACCGGCGGCGGCGCGACGAATGTGTCGTTCGAGGGCATCCGCTGCGATGGCCGGCAGGTGCGTGTGTATGCGTTCGGCCATGCAGCGAACAGCGAATGGTCGCGTGCGCGCAATCCGGGCTGGCGCGACATTTCGCAGCGCGACATCAATGGCTATCACAATGCGCTGTATCGCAATTATTTGTGCACGCAAACACGCAATCGTGAAGCGTCGACCATCAAGGAAATCATCGCCGCGCTAAAGCGTGGCGGCCCGCCTGCGCCCGGACAATGAGCCGCGCGACGCTGGCGTCATTGAGAATTTACAACAACACCATATCGTCGCGGTGGATGAGTTCTGCCTCACCAACGTAACCCAGCTTGGCCTCTATTTCGCTCGACGGCGTGCGCAAGATGCGCCGCGTCTCTGAGGCGCTGTAGTTAACCAGGCCGCGCGCGATTTCGCGACTGGATTCATCGTGGCAACTCACCACTTCGCCGCGCTCAAACTCGCCGCTCACCTCATAGACCCCTATCGGCAGCAAGCTCTTGCCGCCGGATTGCAAGGCCTTCACCGCACCCGCATCCAGCATCAGGCGTCCGCGCAACTGCAAGTGATCGGCCAGCCACTGTTTGCGCGCGGCCAGCGTGGCGGATTTTGCCAGCAACAGCGTGCCGATGCGCTCGCCCTGCGCCAGCCGCACCAGCACGTCGGGCTCATGCCCTGAGGCAATCAGCGTGTGCGCACCACCACGCGCGGCACGTTGTGCGGCTGTAATTTTCGTCAGCATGCCACCGAGGCCGATGGCGCTGCCCGCACCGCCAGCCATTTTTTCCAGTGCTGGGTCACTGGCATCGGCTTCGGCAATCAAGGTGGCATTGGGGTTGCGGCGTGGATCGGCGCTAAACAACCCGGTCTGATCGGTGAGGATCACCAGCACATCCGCTTCCACCAGATTGGTCACCAGCGAACCGAGGGTGTCGTTATCGCCAACGCGGATTTCGTCGGTGGCCACGGTGTCGTTTTCGTTAATCACCGGAATCACGCCCAGCGCCAACAGCGTGCGCAAGGCCGAGCGCGCATTCAGATAGCGCTTGCGATCGGACAGGTCATCGTGCGTGAGCAAAATCTGCGAAGTCAGCAGGCCGTGCTGCCGGAAGCACGACTCATACGCCTGCGCTAAACCCATTTGGCCGACAGCGGCGGCGGCCTGTAGCTCGTTCACTGCGTGTGGACGCTTGCTCCAGCCAAGTCGCTGCATGCCTTCGGCGATGGCGCCGCTTGAGACCAACACCACTTCCCGATTCATTTTGCGCAGTTGCGCGATTTGCGCAGCCCACAACGCGAGCGCGGCGTGATCGAGCCCCTGCCCGTTGTTGGTCACCAGACTGGAGCCGACCTTAATTACGAATCGCTTGGCGGTTTTCAGCGGTGAAATCGTGCTGATCATCGCGTATCAGCCTACAGCGCTGGCGTGCGCCTGCTCTTCCGCGAGGGCATCGTCAACGGGACGCGGCAGGCTGTCGAGGTAATCCATGATGGCGTGTACCAACTCCGGGCAACCGCTACCGGAAACAGCCGAAATCACAAACACTGGGCCTTTCCAGCGTAGGCGCCGCAACAAACTCTTGGTGAATTTTTCGCGCTCAAGATCATCCATCAAATCGGCTTTGTTGAGCACCAGCCAGCGTGGCTTTTGATAAAGCGCTTCATCGTACTTGCGTAATTCGGCGACGATCGCACGCACGTCTTTCACCGGATCAGCGCCTGCGTCAGGCGGCAATATGTCGAGCATGTGCAGCAGTAGCCGCGTACGCGCGAGGTGGCGTAAAAACTGGTGGCCCAGCCCCGCGCCCTCAGCCGCGCCTTCGATCAAGCCAGGAATATCGGCAATCACAAAACTGTGGTTCATGCCAGCACGTACCACACCCAAATTCGGATGCAGCGTAGTGAAAGGATAATCGGCCACCTTGGGTTTAGCTGCCGACACTGCACGTATCAGCGTGGATTTGCCGGCATTGGGCATGCCCAGCAGGCCCACATCCGCCAGCACTTTGAGCTCCAGTTTGAGCGAACGGGTGTCACCCGGATCACCCCGTGTGAACTGGCGTGGAGTGCGGTTAGTGCTTGATTTAAAATGCAAATTTCCAATGCCGCCTTTGCCGCCCTTGGCAATCAGCGCGCGCTGCTGGTCGCGCGCGAGATCCGCAACGACTTCGCCGGTTTCGACGTCCGTGATGAGGGTGCCTACCGGCATGCGCAATTCAATGTCGTCGGCACCGCGCCCGTAGCAATCTGCACCCCGGCCTTTTTCGCCGTTCTTGGCGCGATGGATGCGCGCGTAGCGGTAGTCAATCAGCGTGTTGATATTGCAATCGGCGATGGCGTAAATGCTGCCGCCGCGCCCGCCGTCCCCGCCGTCCGGGCCACCGAAGGGCATGAACTTCTCGCGCCTGAAACTGGCGACCCCATCCCCGCCCTTCCCGGCGTGGACTTCGATGGTGGATTCGTCGATGAATTTCATGATGGCAACGTCAGCTTACCGCAGCAAGGTCAGGTGTGTGAAGCTATAAACGGCATTTGCCACTGAGGGCACAGAGAACACAGAGAACACAGAGAAAAATCGGGGGACGCGATGCGCGCTATCGCCCGGTCGGTGAGTAAACGATTCAGGCCACGACACTGCTTTTTCCTCTGCGTCCTCTGTGCCCTCTATGTCCTCTGCGGCTCAATGTTTTTTCCAAGGTAAAGCCAATGGCGCGAGGCGGAGAAAAAATCTCAAACATCCAACAAAAAAGCCCTGTCGGCGACAGGGCTTGTTGCCGACGCGAACGTAAAATCAGGCCGGAAGTACGCTGACAAAGGTGTGGCTCTGCGGGCCTTTTCTCGCAAAATCCACGCGTCCGGTGACCTTGGCGAACAGCGTGTGATCGCGGCCCATGCCGACGTTGTCACCTGCATGCATGCGCGTGCCGCGCTGACGCACGATGATGCTGCCAGCGGGAATCAACTCACCGCCAAAGGCCTTGACGCCCAGACGTTTTGACTCTGAATCGCGCCCGTTACGTGAACTGCCGCCTGCTTTTTTATGTGCCATGATCTGCTCCTGATTGCCGATTTACCAAGTTACCGCTCGACCGCTTACCGCTTGACTACTTAGGCTATCTAAATATCAAGCGTTGATGCCGGTGATTTCCAGCTCGGTGTAATTTTGACGGTGGCCTTGCTGTTTACGATAGTGCTTGCGGCGGCGCATTTTGAAAATGTGCACTTTGTCACCACGACCGTGCGCAACCACCTTGGCGGTGACTGTCGCACCAGCTACCAGCGGCTTGCCCAGCTTGACGGACTCGCCTTCGCCGACGGCCAGCACTTGATCCAGCGTAATTTCAGCGCCGACGTCAGCCAGTAGTTGTTCTACCTTGACTTTTTGGCCGCCACTGACGCGGTATTGTTTGCCGCCTGTTTTTACGACTGCGTACATGATTAACCCCGATTTAACTCCGTTACAAGCACAACAAAGCGCAATGCCTGTAACTTGGAAAGCCGACTATTCTACAAAAAAACATGCCTAATGTCAAAGACAATGCAAGGCTGACAGCCAATCACAAGTGCTTGTATTTCAACAACTATTTGATGGCAACCCTTGATAAACACGACCTTTGGGCCGCCAAAGCTGCGCCCGGATACGGTATCATCGCCCATTTTCGCGGTATCGAATTGTGTCCATAGAAGCCCTCCGCGAGTTTATTGCTGCGGATATGCAGGCGATAGATCGCGTCATCCGTTCGCGTTTGAATTCCGGCGTCGCCCTGATCGGGCAAGTCGCCGAATACATCATTGGCGGCGGCGGCAAGCGCCTGCGGCCCGCGTTGGTGGTGCTGTCGGCGGGCGCGCACGGCTACCAAGGCACGCTGCACCATCAACTCGCCGCTGTGATTGAGTTCATTCACACCGCGACCCTGCTGCACGACGACGTGGTGGACGAATCCGGCCTGCGCCGTGGCCGCCCCACCGCCAATTCCCTGTTTGGCAATGCCGCCAGCGTGCTGGTGGGCGATTTCGTCTATTCGCGCGCCTTTCAGATGATGGTAGAGACCGGCAATATGCGCATCCTTGAGGTGCTGGCCGAGGCTACCAACGTCATCGCCGAAGGCGAAGTGCTGCAATTAATGAATTGCCGCAATCCCGACATCGACGAAGCGGGTTACCTACAGGTTATCCGCTGTAAAACGGCAAAACTTTTCGAGGCAGCAACGCGTATCGGCGCACTGTTGGGCGGCGCAGACCCAGCCGGCGAAGACGCCATGGCTCGCTACGGCGCACACTTGGGCACCGCGTTTCAGTTGATTGACGACGTGCTTGATTACAGCGGCGATCACGCCGTCATCGGCAAAAACGTCGGCGACGATCTGGCCGAGGGCAAACCCACTTTGCCGCTCATCCACGCCATGCGCCGCGGCACGCCGGCGCAAGTGGCCGCGGTGCGCCGCGCTATCGAAGCGGGCGGACGCGACGAGCTGCCCGCCGTGCTGCAAGCCATAGGCGATACCGGCGCGCTGGACTACGCCCGTGACTGCGCCCGAGCCGAAGCGCGCCTAGCCCGCGCCGAGCTGGAGGGGTTGGCACCCGGCAGGCAGCGTGAATATCTGCTACAATTGTCAGACTTTGCGGTAACGCGAAGTTACTGAAAGCGGCAAGATAGTTTCGTCAGCATTACCAGAATCAAACATTGCAAATGAGACATGCGCGGCGCTGCCGCGTGTTTTTTTCTGTGGGTCTCTAGTCGTAATAATGGTGATACTGATGATACTGTTGATGTGCGGTTTTCTGTGAATGTTCCAAATTCGGGGTGTAGCTCAGCCTGGTAGAGTACTGCGTTCGGGACGCAGGAGTCGGAGGTTCGAACCCTCTCACCCCGACCAATTTCTGGTGATGCGCGAATCGTTTAGCGCTGCGTGATTCCGCCAAGCGAATCGCATCACTGCCGCTTAGTGCGCTTGTAGTAAAAAATCCCACCGCAGCTTGGCGCGCTCGACTATCGCGTCCACGTCTTCCGCCAGCACATGCCGCGCAGCAATGAGCTTTTGCGCCGCCGCACGCACCGCATCAAGGTAGGCGTCGCGTGAGGCATAACGCTCGTCTATCGACCAGCGCGGATCGCCTGATTTTTCACGCTCCGCCCGCGTACGTGCGAACACCAGCGTCGAGCCGCGCATTTGCATCAAATCATCCGCAGCGCCCTGGTCAGGATGGCGCGGATTCCAGCCGGTAAACGTCGCCAGCGGTGCCGCGGTTTCCACTGGCACGATGCCCGCGACTTCATTGCCATCGGCGTCGATGGCAGACACATAGCTCTTGTACGACGCGCCCGGTTTCGGCGGATACGTCGCGATGCCGCGTGCGATATCCGGGCCGAAGTCCAGCGCGGACGGGCGCACAAAGCGCGCGGCAACTGTTGCGCCGGGTATATTGCGAAAGAACGCGCCCAGCGGCTCCGGTAGTACCGCCGTAGCGTCGGCCAGATGCGGAAACGCACTGGCCGGTGGCTCAGTACCCGTGCGCACCCACGCGCCCAGATTCACCAGCGCACCACGCAGCAGTGGCGCGTAATCGACAATGTTGAACATATTCGCACCGCGCGCGCCGGTATTGGCATCAGTCGCCGGCGGCGGAATCGCGCCCGGCGTGTGTTGCGTGCCGGCGAATAAATAGGTGCGCACAAAAGGCGCCGGTTCTGCATCTCGCGTACCGCTGTCGTCGGTGTGAATGAGCGACGCATCACCACGCCAATATTCAGCCGAGGTATTGGTGGCGAAAATCTTGGGCTGCTTGCCTG
This sequence comes from Burkholderiales bacterium, assembly GCA_043743335.1. Taxonomy (GTDB): domain Bacteria; phylum Pseudomonadota; class Gammaproteobacteria; order Burkholderiales; family SG8-41; genus UBA5216. The sequence goes on along the minus strand of JAYTWR010000130.1, from coordinate 27,441 downwards.
CGCCACGATCGCGCAGGTTCGCATACAAACCTTCGTCGTTAAACGGCGGTAGGCTGCCCACGGTGCCTTGCGAATTGAGCGAGGGTTGGCCAAAGCGCAAGTTGAATTCGCCGCGCCGCCCGCCCGCCACATGCGGCCACACCGCATCAAACACCATGCGCCCTTGCGCGTCGGCATCCAAACCCAGATGCAACATTTGCCGCAGGAAACGCCCGCTCTGCGACACGCCAAACAGGATCGCCCGCTCGAGCCCGCCCGCACACGGGTTGCCATCCGCCGCCGCACCCCAGCGCAGAAACGCTGCGGTATCACGCACCGCCAGAAAGCTCGCACCCACCAGCAACGGGTTCGCCGAGCGATACAGCACGTCGTAAATCACGCCCGGCTCAAAGCCGCCCTTGATGGTCACATGGCCCGCGTCGGCGAAGCGCCAGCCTTCGCGCGGCAACACCACGGGCGTGGCACTACCGCTTTCACGCACGGTGATCGAGGCATCGGGGTCGTTCAAATCGGTCACCGGGTTGGGGATGTGGTATCGATCCGCCAGCGGCAAAACCTCTGCGGCTACATTGGGCCGCAACCGGCAGCGCACCCAACCACTCGCCCCCGGCACACGTGGCACATCCAGCACCATCAAGCCGTCTTGACGCGGCACATCCACCTGCCAACCCACCCACGCCACGCAGTAACCTTGCCGCATCAAAAAACCATTGCCGAAATCCTTGGCGGTGGCGGGATCGGGCACACGCGGCGTACTGTTGAACATCTCAATCGCCACCTTGCGGCCACGGTTGGGCACATCCAGCAGCAGACAGCCGTTGCCTTTGTTCATATCCACCGGCTTCAGCAAATAAAAATCGCCCGTGAATTCCACCATACCCTGCGCGTTGCGCGGTGCGAGCGCCATGTCGGTGACGCGCTGATGCAGCGGGTGCGTGGGGTCCACCGCAAAGCGCAGGGTACCGGCGATTTTTTCGTAGGCCCCGCTGTTGCCGAAGGGCTTGCCGTCGAGAACCGTGGCACGGGATTGGATGTCAAGTCGGGTAACCATGGGGCGTACTCCCTAATCAGTAGCGTTTGAATGCGAATGAGCCAATGAGCGAATTGTAATCGCTAGTCCGCAGCAGTCGGCATAATGCACCCATGAACCCACCACCCAACTTGGCGTTGTCGCGCGAACGGGAACCCATCGCACCGGGCCCTGCAAACAAAGGCAGCGCTACGCGGACGGTAGCCATGGCTATGAGCCTGTGTGCGGTTGTGTCGCCTGCCGACGCCCAGCAAAAATACCCCACCAAACCCATACGCCTGATCGTGCCGTCCAGCGCAGGCGGCACGCAGGACACGCTGGTGCGCCTGTTCGCACCCAAACTCGGCGAAAGTCTAAATCAACAAAGAAGTGGCGCGCATTCTTGAAATGCCCGAGGTGCGCGACAAACTGCTGAGCGTGGATTTCAACATCCTCACCAGCACGCCGGAGGAATACGACAAATCCTTGCGCGCGGATATTGCGACGTTTACGCGAGTGGCTAAGGATGCGGGGTTACGGGTGAAGTAGCGAAACCATCCGAGAAGGCGATGGGGAAATACCAATATAACTATTTGATTTTATTGAACTTTTGCCCCAGAAACCTTAACCACCTTAGCCCACTTCTCGGTCTCCATCGTATGCAGCGCCCAGAATTCCGCAGGCGTGCCGGCAATGGAAACGCCACCCAGATCGGCGAGTCGCTGCATGGTTTTCGGCTCTTTCAGCACCTCGTTGACTTCGCGATTGATGCGCGTGACGATGGCGTCGGGCGTGCCCTTAGGCACGGCCAAGCCGAACCACGCGCTGGCTTCAAAGCCGGGCACCGTTTCCGCGACCGTCGGCACGTTGGGCAAACCTGGCGAGCGCTGCGCAGTGGTTACCGCCAGCGCGCGCACGTCGCCGTTGCGGATGTAGCCGATGACGCCCGGCATGTTGTCAAAGATAACGTGGTTTTGCGCAGCCATAATGTCGATCAGGCAGGGTGCTGAGCCTTTATACGCCACGTGCACCATGCTGATGCCCGTCATCGACTTGAATAACTCACCCGATAGGTGAACTGAAGTTCCTGCACCGCCGGAGCAGAAATTGAGTTTGCCGGGATTGGCTTTGCCGTAGGCAATAAACTCGGGCACGCTTTTCGCCGGCAGATTGCGCGTCACCGTCATCACGTTAGGCACGCGGATCAGCCCGGCCCCCGGTGCCATGTCACGCAAAAAGTTGAACGGCAGTTTTTCGTAGAGCGTGGCGTTGATGGCATTGGCCGGGTTGGCCAGAAACCATGTGTAGCCGTCGGGCGCAGCTTTGGTAGCGATTTCGGTGCCGATGTTGTTGCCCGCGCCAGGGCGGTTGTCAATGACGACGGTTTGGCCCAGCCGTTCCGTCAGGCGCGCACCCATGATGCGCGCGAGGATATCCGTGGTGCCGCCAGGCACGTAGGGCACGATCCAGCGGATCGAACGCGTGGGGTAATCGGCGGCGTGTGCAGCGCTGGCTGCAGCGAATGGGATGAGCGCAGCAGCGAGACTCAGGGTCAACGGTTTTAAACGCATTTAATGCTCCATCGAAAAAACCAGAATCGAAACTTTCCCAAAAAGCTCAGACATCATACCGTGTTCCTATCATAAAGTGGACGGGCACCAACAGCCGTGCAAGTACCCCTGTAAACTGCGCATCCCGTCACACAGGAGCTTGATTTGTTACCCTTTTTTCAAACGCTACCGAGGGTCGCCCTGCTCACCCTGCTCACCTTGGCCTTCGGTGCCACCCACGCCGCCGACTGGAAGCCGGAAAAAGTCATTGAGCTGGTCGTGCCCACCGGCCCCGGCAGCGGCGTTGATGCTTCAGCGCGAACGGTGCAGCAGTTATTTCAGTCCGGCAAAATTGTCGAGCAGACCATCAACGTCAGCAACAAGCCCGGCGGCAACTACGGCATTGCGCTGAATTATCTGGCGCAACACAACGGCGACGCGCACAAGCTGATGGTGCAAACCTCCACGCCCCTCACCGCTGCCATTCAGGGCCAGATCAAATTGAACTACTTCGAGTTCACGCCGATTGTGAATTTGATTTCGGAACCGATTGCCTTTGTGGTGGCGGCGAATTCCCCGTTGAAAACCGCGCGCGATTTGACGGCGAAACTGAAAGCCGATGCGGAATCCGTCAGCATCGGCTTGTCTGCCGCGCGCGGCAATTCGTTTCATATCACGGCAGCGCTGGTCGGGCGCTCGGTGCAGGCCGATATCAAGAAGCTCAAGATCGTGGTGTTTAACGCCTCTAGTGACGGCGTAATCGCGGCAGCAGGCGGACACATCGACGTGATGGCGGCGACGCCAGCAACCGTGATGCCATTGGTGCAGGCGGGCAAGGTGCGCATCATTGGCATTGCGTCCAACACGCGATTGAAGGGCGCGATTGCCGCTGTGCCAACCTTCAAGGAGCAAGGTATCGACGCCGTATTTGATGTGCCACGCGGCTTTATCGGGCCGCGTGGTTTATCCGCCGATCAGGTGCGCTATTGGGACAGCGCGTTTGCGCGGCTGGTGAAATCGGACGACTGGAAGCAAGCCGTAGAAAAAAATCAATGGATCGAGCATTACCTCAATAGCGCAGATTTTGGCAAAGAACTGCGGCGGCAGCACGGTATTCTCAAAGACGTGTTGAGCGAGTTAGGCATGGTGCAGCAGTAGCACGATATAAAATAAATTGTTTAAAATCAACTACTTACAATCACTTCTCGCAGCAGCGCTGATCTCGATCAGCCTTGCGGTTGCTGCACAACCGTACCCCGCCAAACCCGTGCGCTTGGTCGTCGGCTTCGCGCCCGGCGGCAGCACCGACGTCGTGGCGCGGCTGCTGGCGCGCAAGCTCACCGACCTCATGGGGCAATCGTTTGTGGTGGAAAATCGCGCGGGGGCTTCGTCCAATATCGCGGCGCAAGCGGTGGCACGTTCGGCACCCGATGGTCTTACCGTGCTCTACGCCACCAGCACGCTGGCGGTGAACGTCACGCTGTTTTCAAAGCTGCCGTTTGATTTGCAGAAAGATTTTGCGCCCGTATCGCCAGTGGCGGATATTCCCAGCATTTTGTCGGTGCACGCCTCGCTGCCGGTGAAATCGGTCACAGCATTCATCGCACTCGCCAAGGCGCGGCCCGGTGAAATGTCCTACGGCTCGTCGGGCAGCGGCAGCGCTTCGCATCTGGCCACTGAGTTGTTTAAGTCGATGACGCAAACCAACCTCGTGCATGTGCCGTACAAGGGCGCAGGTCCCGCCACCACCGATTTTCTGGGCGGGCATTTGCAAGTGCTGTTTATTTTTAACGCCGAACAGGTGAAAACCCAAGCCAAGGCCGGGCGCCTGCGTGCATTGGCGGCCACCGCACGCGAACGCTTGAGCGACATGCCTGATTTGCCAACCATGCACGAAGCCGGCGTCAGCGGTTATGAAGCGACGGTATGGAACGGCTTACTCGTACCCGCAGGCACGCCGCGCGAGATCATCACGCGCCTGAACACACAAACCGCGTTGGCGGTGAAAGAACTCAAGCCCATGCTGACGGAAATCGGTGCCTATGCCATGAACAGCACGCCCGATGAATACGCCGACTTTATCAAGCGTGAAATCGTGAAGTGGGCCAACGTGGTCAAACTATCAGGGGCGCGCGCGGAATGACTGACTTAAACGAAAAACACAGCCCCGACGCGGCACGAGAACCAGATTCCGCCGAGGCCATCGCTGCCCATCTCGCGCGCACGCGCTTTGAAGACTTGCCGCGTTCCGTGGTCGAGGCCACCAAGGCATCGATACTGGATACGCTGGGTTGTGTGCTCGCGGGCACGCCGTGCGACGATGTGATCGCGGTGCGCAAGGTCGCCGCTGCGTGGGGCGGGCAAGCCACCAGCACCGTGATCGGCAGTGGCGGCATGAAGTTGCCCGCTGCCAGCGCGGTGCTCGGCAATGGATCCGCCATCCACCAATTTGATTTTGATGACACGCACGACGTTGCGGTGATGCACCCCTCCTCGGCCAGCCTGATGCCCGCGCTGGCACTGGCTGAAGCTGCCGGTAACGCCACTGGAAAAGATGTCATCACGGCTGTGGCGCTGGGCAACGATTTATCCAGCCGCGTGGGCCTTGCTGCCAGCGGGCGCATGTGGGATCACCCGTGGTTTCGCGCGCCGGTGATTGGCTTGTTTGGCGCAACCGCAGCATCGGCCAAAATCATGAACGCCAGCGCTGCACAACACGTGAACGCGCTGGGGCTGACACTGCCGCAGGTCAGCGGCACGTGGGCCAGCCTGCATCACAAAGGCTCCAGCGTGCGCTCAATACGCGATGGGCTGGCCTATCGCAACGGGGTACTCGCAGCCGAATTGGCCATGAACGGCCTACGCGGCGATCGTGAAGTGTTCGACGGGCCGTATGGCTTTTACCAAGCGTTTTACCGTGGCGATTACGAGCGTGCGCAGTTATTGCAACACCTCGGCCAGCGCTACGAAACCGAACGTGTGTCACTCAAGCCTTGGCCCTGCATACGCCATTTGCACACCGCGCTGACCGCTGTGATGGAGCTGCTGCACAAACACGATCTTAAGTTCGACACGATCGATCACGTGATGCTGAGCCTGGGCCACATTAATGTGGATCGCTGCCGCCCGGTGGCGCTGGGCAGCGTGCCGGAAAATCACATTGATCTCGCCGGTAATATGCACTTCGCGGTGGCCGCTGCAATACGCCATCGCGGCATACCATTGGCGCTTTATCACGACACACACCTGGCTGATGAGGTGATCACGCACGCCATGCCCAAGGTACGCTGGCGCTACGATGCCGCACTCGACGGCCACACCTTTGAAGCCAGCATCGCCGAGATCACCACCACCCGCGGCCAGCGCCTACACGCGCGTTGCGACATTGCATTGGGCCACCCGGACAACCCGATGACCGAAGATCAACGCATCGGCAAGTTTGTCGATTGCGCGGCTGCGGCCCTCACGCCATTCAGCAAAGCCCAGGCCATGCAAGTCGTGGAGACCGTGGCACGGCTGGAACGGTTGCCTTGCATCGCGCCATTGATGGATCTGTTGAAATAAACACCCTCATGGCACGCTGTATTTAAATATAATTTCATCAATAAAATCAACTACTTACGGAACACACTGTCATGACCGAACCATTCGAAGTGTACTGGCCGCGCACACCGCGCCAAACGGGCATCAAGCCGCTCGCAGGGCGACTTGAATCCTTAAACGGCAGAACCATTGCGCAGATTTGGGATTTTCTGTTCAAGGGCGATGTGGTGTTTGCGCATTTGGAAGAAGCGATCAAGGCGCAATTCCCCGCCGTTAAATTTGTGAGCTGGCGTGAATTTGGCAGCACGCATGGCGGCGACGAGAAAGAGGCCATCGCCGAGTTCGCCAAAAAATTCAAAGCAATGGGCGTTGATGCCGTGATCTCCGGCATGGCGTGTTGAGGCTCTTGCACGCCCGCCGTGTTGCGGGCCAGTGCAGCGTGCGAAGCACTGGGGTTACCCACGTCATCGCTCACGTGTGAAGGGTTTTTCCGCCAGGCTGCGGCTACCTCCATTGGTTTGGGCATGCCCAACATTCCCTTGGCCATGGTGCCCGGCCACATCGGCACCAAGAGTGCTGAGCAACTGAAGCGCGATGTGATCGATGTCACTGCGCAGCAGGTGATCGATAACCTCACCGTGCAACCGGCACCCAAGGAAAAGACCAACGAACCCTCCGCACGTGACATTGTGTGCAAGGGTAGTTTTGCCGAAATCAACCGCTATTTCTACGAGCACGAATTGTCGGATGGCCTGCCCATCGTGCCGCCGACGCAGGATGCGGTCGAAGAATTTCTGCAATTCACCGACCGCGACCCGAATGAAGTGCTGGGTGTGATCCTGCCCGACAGCCGCGCCGCAACCATCTGGAGCATCGCTGTCAATGGCGTGATGGCGGGTTGCCGGCCTGAATACATGCCGGTTTTGATCGCCGCCATCGAAGGCATGTGCGACCCGAAATACGGCGTAGAACACAGCGGCAACACGCCCGGCGGTGAGAACTTAATCATCATCAACGGGCCCATCATCAAGCAGCTCGGCTTTAACTACACGCAAGGCGCGCTGCGCGACGGCTTTCAGGCGAATACGTCCATCGGGCGCTTCTGGCGCTTGTATCTGCGCAATGTGGCGGGTTTCTTGCCGCACAAAACGGACAAGGCCACCTTTGGCAACACCTGGCGTGTGGTGCTGGCAGAAAACGATGATGTGTTAAAGCAAATCGGCTGGACCAACACCGCGCAAGAGATGGGCCATGACTTTAACGACAACGTGGTGACCATTGCGCGTTACACCGGCGGCGGCTCGTTTTCATCGGTGTCGGGCGACACGCCAGAGACCCTGCTGCCGTACGTGGCCGACTCGGTGTTGAAATACCATATGTGGCAACTGACCTTCACCACCAGCCACGGCAACGGCATGCTGCGCCCGCTGGTCGTCATCAGCCCCATCCTCGCCGAGAGCATCGCCAAAGCCGGGTGGAACAAGGCCAAGGTCAAGCAATACCTGTTCGACCACGCGCGCCTGCCCGCATGGGAGTTTGAACGTCAACTACGCGACTGGAACATCCGCGGCGTGTGGGATTTGAAAGACGATGTGAAGCACGGTCGCATTCCCAAAGCGTTTCACGAAAGCGACGACGAAAACCGCCTGGTGCCTATTGTGTGGAAGCCCGAGGATTTTATGATTGCCGTATCCGGCGACCCACTGCGCAACAATATGTATGTGTTTGCGCACAATGGGTTTTTGGGATATCCGGTGGGTAAGAAGGTGCGCTTACCGAAAGATTGGGAAGCGAAGTTACCCAAGGCGTCGTAGCGCCGCGGTATCCGGCTGGCAAAGCTCCTGCGCAGGGCTATGACACCGCAGGGCTACGACACCGCAGGGCTATGACACATTAGGCGGGTAACCCCCGCTTCGGGGATAATAGCGGCCTTGGCTAACTTGGCCTTTTACCCGCGCCGCCGAACCGTGAAAACCACCCAAAAATCTCCTGCACGTCTCACTTACCGCGACGCCGGCGTAGACATCGATGCTGGCGACAATCTTGTCGAAAACATCAAGCCGTTCGCCAAGCGCACCATGCGCCCCGGCGTGCTGGCGGGCATCGGCGGCTTTGGGGCGCTGTTTCGGGTGCCGCGTGGCTACAAAGACCCGGTGCTGGTGTCAGGCACCGACGGCGTGGGCACCAAGCTGAAGCTGGCGTTTGAACTGAAGCGCCACGACACGGTGGGCATCGATCTGGTGGCGATGAGCGTGAACGACATCCTCACGCTGGGTGCTGAGCCTTTGTTTTTTCTCGATTATTACGCCTGCGGCAAGCTGGATGTGAAGTCCGCTACGCAAGTGGTGAAAGGCATCGCTGCGGGCTGTGAGCAGGCGGGCTGCGCGCTGATCGGCGGCGAAACGGCCGAAATGCCGGGCATGTATCCGGCGGGCGAATACGATCTTGCCGGGTTTGCCGTGGGCGTGGTGGATAAAGCCAACATCATCGACGGCAAAAGCATCAAACCCGGCGATGTGATTCTGGGGCTGGCCAGCAACGGTGCGCATTCCAACGGCTATTCGCTGATCCGCAAAATCATCAGCACACGCAAGGTGAATCTGTCGGCCAAACTCGCGGGCACCAACACCGCGCTGAAAGATTTGATCCTCGCCCCCACGCGCATTTACGTCAAACCGGTGCTGGCACTGGCAAAGAAAGTGCCGTTAAAAGGCTTGGCGCACATTACCGGCGGCGGGCTGGTGGAAAATATTCCGCGTGTGTTGTCCGACAAGCTGTGTGCGCGCATCGACCGAAGTGCGTGGCCCATGCCACCGCTGTTTACGTGGCTGCAACAGCAGGGCAACGTCGCGGACAGCGAAATGCACCGCGTGTTTAACTGCGGCATCGGCATGATTATCGTGGTGGCAGCGCGCGACGCCGCGCGTGCGCAGGCACGGCTTAAGCGTGCCGGCGAGCAAGTGTGGCCCATCGGCGCGGTGGTGCGCCGCAAGCGCGGCGACCCGCAAACCGTGGTGTTGTAACGGCGCATTGGGATGAAGCGCATTGTCATCCTCATTTCCGGCCGCGGTTCGAACATGGAGGCAATATTCGATGCGCGCCTGCCGGTGGAGATTGCGGCGGTTATCAGCAACGAACCTGCGGCCCAGGGTTTAGCCACGGCGCAAAGCCGGGGCATTCCCACCGCTGTGGTGCCGCACAAAGCCTTCGCCGACCGCGAAACTTTCGACGGCGTACTCGCCATGGAAATCAACCGCTATCAGCCGGATTTCGTCGTGCTGGCGGGGTTTATGCGAGTGTTAACCGAAGAATTCGTGGTGCGTTATTCGGGTCGTATGATCAACATTCATCCCTCGCTGTTACCGTCGTTCCCCGGCCTGCACACGCATCAGCGGGCGCTGGATGCTGGCGTGCGTGTACACGGCTGCACGGTACATTTTGTCACGCCGGGCCTCGACAGCGGGCCGATCATTGCGCAGGCCGCCGTGCCGGTGTTGCCGGGCGACGATGAAGACACGCTCGCCGCGCGGGTATTGACTGAGGAACACCGCATTTATCCGCAGGCCGTGCGCTGGCTGTGTGAAGGCAGGGTGCAACTTGCCGACGAGTCAGTCGTCTATAGCGGCATGCAGGCTGCGGTGGGAAAGCTGATCTCGCCTGCGCTCGACGAATGACTCTAACTATATGATTTTAAATAGAAAATTTATCATCTCTCTGGGCGTATTGCTGTTGGCCGCAAGCTTGACGGCGCGTGCCGCTGCACCCGCGTCGGCATCGGTGACCTACAACCTGTTTCGCAACAATATTCTGCTCGGCACGATTACCGAGCAGTTCGACACCAAAGACGGCAGTTACCGCGCCAGCAGCGAAGCCAACGCCACGGGCCTTTTCGCCTTCGTGCAACGTGAGCCGGTGCGCTTTACCAGTGTGGGCGAACTGACCAAAGACGGCTTGCGTCCGCAGCGCTTTGAGGGCCGTCAATCAGGCAAATCCATGTCAGCCGATTTCGATTGGCCCGGCGCTAAGCTCATGCTCACTCACGATGGCGTCAATCAAACGCTGGCGTTGCCGCCCGGTGCGCAAGACCGACTGTCGATCATGTATCAACTGATGTTTGCCATGCGCACGGTGAACAGCAAAGCGCCGCACATGAATTTCGCCATGACCAATGGCCGCAAGCTTGAACAATACCGTTACACCGCGCAGCCCGATGTGACGATTGATACGCCGTTCAAACGCATCAATACCACGCACCTGGTGAAGCAGCGCGAAGCGGACGACACCGGCACGGAGATTTGGGTTGCACCGGCGTACAGCAACGTGCCGGTCAAAGTGTTGATTATCGAAAACGACGGCGTGCGCTATGAGCAGGTCGCCACGCACGTGGAAATCAAGCCGTGAAACGCGCGCGCACCGCGCCGCTGCTGATGGCGCTGATGCTGTCGGTGCTGGCGCACGCCGTCGCCATGACCGGCGGCTGGCTGCATTTACCGCAAGGCAAGGACAAAGCGAATCCACCGCCCTTACTCGCAAGGCTGGAACCTGCGCCGCCCGCTACCGTTACACCGGCACCCAAACCTGCGCTTGTGAAACGTGCCGCCCAGCGGGCGGCGGTAGCAGTAGCAGCAGCGCCATCAAACGTGCGAACCGACGCGCCTGCGCCGTGGGCACAACCCCCCGCGTACGAACCCGTCGCAGAGCCCGAAGCCGCCGCACTCGCGCCGCCAGCAGAACCACCTGCGCCCGAACCAGTCATTGTCGCCAACGCCGCGCCGACGACTTTCACGCCCGAACCTGCCGTAGTGAAAACACTGCCGCGGCGTGGGCGCATCGATTATAAGTTCTTGATTTATTACAATAATTTCCTCACCGACGTGGCGCGCACCACGCAATCGTGGGAGACGACTGGCACGAGCTACAAGCTCGACAGCAAATCTGTGCCCGTCGGTTTGGCGCGGCTCAGTTCCATTGGGCCACATGAATACCAAAGCATCGGGCAGATCACCGAGCGCGGTTTGGTGCCGCAGCGCTACACCTCGCGCGAAGTTAAACGCGGCTCAACCAACGAATCCGCCGCGCAATTTGATTGGGACAAAAATCAGTTGCAATTCGGTCGCGCCACCGAACAAAAAAATGCCGCGCTACCCGTCGGCAGCCAAGATTTCGTCAGCTTCATGTTCCAGTTGTCGCTTGCGCCACCACCGCCCGGCCGCCTGTCGATGCCCATCACCAATGGCCGCAACTTTGAAACCTACGAACTCGACGTGTTGCCCGAAGAAACGCTTGAAACCCCGATGGGGCCGTTGCGCGTGTTGCCCATCAAACGGGCCCCGCGCGCGGACGTTGACGGCATCACCGTTTACCTCGCCACCGAGTACCGCTATCTGCCGGTGCGCGTGTTGCACTTCAATCGCGACGGCACGCCCGGCGGCGAAATCATTGTCACCGGCATTCAGGTCGAGTAAAGCACCCACCCATTGAAAATTTCCACCTCGCAGTTTGAACACGCCGTCACCGCGCTGGTCGCCGTGCTGCGCTTTGATTACCCCGCCGATGGCATATTGAGTCGGTTCTTTCGCGAGCGCCGCGAACTCGGCCCGACGGATCGCACCGTCGTCGCTGAGGCCGTCTACGGCGTGCTGCGCAAAAAGCGGCTGCTCGATCACCTCACCGCCAACAGTATCGGCAGCGGTAAGCCGCGCGAGCTGTTGCTGGCTTGGCTCTCGCGCGTGCAGGGCCTCAATGCGCGCGAACTGGAGCCGGTGCTGCGGCGTAGCGACGCTGCCGTGGTCGCTGCGATCAAGGCCGCGCCCGTCGATAATCTGCCGTTGGCAGTGCAGGCCGAGTTGCCGGATTGGGTGGTCGAAAAACTTTTAACGCATTGTTTAGAAACAGAAATTCTCGCACTAGGCAAAAGCCTCAGCGAACCCGCGCCACTCGATCTGCGCGTCAACACCCTGCGCGGCAAACGCGACGAGGTTCTGGAAAAACTCGCCGCCGAAGGCCTTACCGCAACCCCCACACCCTACACCCCGCACGGCCTGCGGCTTACCGGACGGCCATCGATAAACCGTCTGCCGCTGTTTCTTGACGGCACGCTCGAAGTGCAGGACGAAGGCAGCCAATTGTTGTGCAGCCTGCTCGCCCCCACGCGGCACGATCTCACCATTGATTTTTGCGCGGGCGCAGGCGGCAAAACACTGGCGCTGGGCGCGATCATGCACAATCGCGGGCGGCTGTACGCGTTTGATGTGTCAGCGGCGCGACTGAAAAAATTGCAGCCGCGGCTGGCGCGCTCAGGGCTATCGAACGTGCATCCGCAAACCATCGCCAACGAAAACGATATCCGCATCAAACGCCTCGCTGGCAAAGCCGATCGCGTGCTGATTGACGCGCCGTGCAGCGGCCTCGGCACGCTGCGTCGCAACCCCGACCTGAAGTGGCGCCAGTCGCCGGAAAGCGTGGCCGAACTCACCCGCAAGCAGACGTCGATCCTGCGCGCTGCCGCCGCGATGGTGAAACCCGGTGGCCGCGTGGTCTACGCCACCTGCAGCCTGCTCGCCGAGGAAAACGAAGCCATCGTCGAAGCGTTTCTGGTGGCGAATCCGGCGTTTACGCTGGTGGATTGCGACAGTGTGTTGGCGCAGCAAAACATTGCATTGCGCACCGGTAAATATCTACGGCTCGCGCCGCATCAACATGGCACGGATGGCTTTTTTGGCGCGGTGCTGACGCGCGGGGTGTAGCGCGCTTGCGGGTGCGGAACGGGTTGGCTGTGAGCACTTCTGCGCCGAAGGCTTGATTGGCCCGTAGGATGCCGGTGAGTGTAGCGAACCGCATCAATCGCGTGTCGTGGCGCAGCTTACTCAATCGATGCGGTTCCTTCGTCGCCGCATCCTTGCGCGACACTTGCTAGGAGTGCGTTTTGGGAAAACAATCTCAAAGTGTGAATTGGTTCACAAAACATCTCAAATTAGTCCGAACGGACTATTGACTATAAAAACGACGCTAACTATTTGTGCTGTGTTACAAAAATGGATTTTCTCCTCTGACGGGCAAAACCTTTTTGTGCTTAATTTCCCTCTAAGGTGACACAGTACAACTATAGTCAGAGTGCCATTTTCAGTGGCATTCAATCTAGGAAAAAACCATGTCAGTCAAAATTCGCAGCATGCTCGGTGCAGTTTGTATGTCAATAGTCGGGGCAGTGGCCAACGCGGCGCCTGTAGATGTAAGTTATTCGGTAACAGGTTCAGCAGGTTCTTGGGATTATGATTTTTCGGTCACCAACAACATCGGTGGCGGGCAAGATCTTTATTTCTTTGGTGTCAATTTACCCGACCATAATCCCACCAACGACCCTTCCGGTTTCAACAGTAATGTGTGGCTTACTTGGAACAATACGCTCTCTGGTGGAACGGGTATCTACAATAACAACTGGATTGATTTTTCGTTCGCTGGGCTTCCTAGTGGTTCAACCGTTTCCGGTTTTACCGTGCATGATACGTCCGCAGGGTCCTTTTCAAGCGTGGCATGGTTCGCGTTCGGGGCAGGTGGCAGTGGCGGCGATTTGACGGGTTGCATCCAGTGTAGTTCGTTTAATCCGGGCTACGAAGGCGTTGCGTCGATTTCGGCGGTACCTGAGCCGGAAACCTACGCCATGCTGCTCGCAGGTTTGGGCCTGCTGGGTTTTGCCGCGCGCCGCCGCAAGCAGCTAGCCGCTGCGTAAGCATTTTTTCACCATCCTTCAAAAACCCGCTTCGGCGGGTTTTTTTATGTCGAGGACAGCACGAGACGGGGCAGATGGCCACGCAGAGCATGCTAGTATTTCCAGCATTCACCCCCAATTACATCAAATGCTGAAAACTGCAGAAATCCCCAGCCTGCTGCTGGAACTGTGGACTGATCTGCACGACATCAAGGTGTTGTGGCAGGCGGGGGCGGCGCTGGTTTGTCTGCTGGTGGCTTGGGGGGTGTCGCGTGCGTTGTCACCCCGACTAGCCGCCGGGGACGCGCAAAAACATTTGGGCCATGAGGCTTTGGCAACGATTTTGTTTCCGGCGGTTGCGCTGGGGCTGGCTTTTGCCGCGCGTGCGGCGCTGGGCGGCACGACACAAAATCTGCTGAACATGTTGATCGCGCTGTTAACGGCCGCGATCATCATTCGGCTGGTGGTGCTGATGCTGCGTCAGGTGTTTGCGCCCAGCGGCTGGCGCGACTCGCTGATGCGCGTGATTGCCGTCACGGTTTGGGTGGGTTTTGCGGTGTATATCGCGGGCCTGCTGCCGGATTTGCTGCGCTTTCTCGATAGCCTCGGATTTTCGGTTGGCAAGCATCGCATTTCGTTGTTTTTGATTCTGCGCGGGCTTGCTTCGGTGTTGGCGACGCTGCTGATCGCGCTGTGGGTGGGGCGGCTGATCGAGGTGCGCGCGATGGCGGCCACCGATTTGGATATCAATCTGCGGGTGATGATTTCCAAGCTGGCGCAGGCGCTGCTGGTGCTGGCGGCGATTTTGTTTGCGCTGCCGGCGGTGGGCATTGATCTCACGGTGCTGTCGGTGTTCGGCGGCGCGCTGGGCGTGGGGCTGGGTTTTGGCCTGCAAAAAATCGCCAGCAATTACATCAGCGGTTTTATTATTTTGCTGGATCGCTCAGTGTCGCTCGGCGATTTGGTCACCATCGACAATCACACGGGCCAACTCACCAAAATGACCGCGCGTTACGTGGTGGTGCGCAGTCTCACCGGCGTGGAATCGATTATTCCGAACGACACGCTGATTACGTCTACGGTGATTAATCAGTCGTACACCGACAAAAACGTGCGGCAAGCAATCGGCCTGCAAGTCGGTTACGACTGCAGCCCAGAGCAGGCGATGCGGCTGATGATTGACGCCGCCGCCGCGCAACCCCGCATTCTTAAGGACCCCGCGCCGAAAGCGTTTTTGACGCGCTTTGCCGATAGCGGCATTGAGCTGGAATTGGGCTTCTGGGTGGACGACCCGCAGGCGGGCACGCAGGCGCTGAAATCGGACTTGCAGTTGGCGATTTGGCGAACGTTCCGCGAGCACCGGATCGAGATTCCTTACCCGCAGCGCGTGGTGCGGCTGGCGAGCACTCCTGCGAGGATGGAAGCGCCCATGAATAATCCTTAAAATACCCAATTAAATCAATTACTTAATTTAATCCATCCAGGACACAAATGTGTTACTAAAAAGCGCTACCCGACTACCGTGAACTTCGGTAGACTGTACAGGTATAAGACGTTATAAACGAGGAAATTTATGTACACAGGATTGCTGGACCTGCCGTGGTGGGGCTACATACTGGCGACGCTGGGTTTAACGCATATCACCATCGCAGCCGTGACGATTTATCTGCATCGGCATTCGGCGCATCGCGCGCTGGATTTGCATCCGATCGTGAGCCATTTCTTCCGCTTCTGGCTGTGGTGTACCACGGGCATGACTACCAAGGCTTGGACGGCGATTCATCGCAAGCACCACGCCAAATGCGAAACGGTTGAAGACCCGCACAGCCCGCAGATTTTTGGCCTTAAACGCGTACTGACTGAAGGCGCGGAACTCTATCGCGTCGAAGGCTCGAACCAGGAAACGCTGGAACACTACGGCCACGGCACGCCCGACGACTGGCTTGAGCGCAATGTATACGGTGTGCATGATCGATGGGGCATCGGCGCGATGGTGGTTACGAATGTGATTTTGTTCGGCCCAATCGGCATTACCATTTGGGCCGTGCAAATGATGTGGATACCTTTTCTTGCGGCTGGCGTGATCAACGGCATTGGCCACTTTTGGGGCTACCGCAATTTTCAGTCAGAAGACGCCAGCAGGAACGTGGTTCCATGGGGCATTTTGATCGGCGGCGAAGAACTGCACAACAACCACCACGCCTATGCCACTTCGGCCAAGCTGTCGAATCGCTGGTATGAATTTGATATCGGCTGGATGTATATCTGCATTCTGCAAGCGCTGGGCCTCGCCACCGTGAAAAAAATCGCGCCCAAGATCAAGCTCGACCCCTCTAAAACCCTGTGCGACGCCGATACGCTGCAAGCAGTCATCACGCACCGCTACGACGTGGTAACGCGTTACGCGCGCTCGCTGGGCCAAACCTGCTCGGCGGAACTGCAATCACTGAAGTCGCGCGCAGTGAGCGTAGACGGCGCGCGGCTCAAGCGCTGGCTCAATATTGACGCGGCAGCGCTGCCGGAAAAAGAACTTGCAGAACGCGCGCAAGTCATCAGTCACAGCACGGTGCTATCGACGGTGTATACCATGCGCGACGAGCTGGCTGGCGTGTGGCAGCGTTCCACCGCCAGCAAAGAGCAACTCGTCGGCAAGCTCGAAGACTGGTGCCATCGCGCGGAAAACAGCGGTATTGCACCGCTGCGGGATTTCTCCAAGCGGCTGCGCTGTTACGCGTAACTTGGTTTAGCGTTTGGGCTTGAGGGCTCGGCGTAACGGATCGCGCTCGCTAAATCTGCGCTACCTGCACCCAAACCTGCACCCAAACCTGCACTCAACTCTTAACGCCAAACAAAAAAGCCCGCCAAATTGGCGGGCTTTTTTGTGAACGCTTGCTGCGTTACTTGATCTTGGCTTCCTTGTACGACACATGCTTGCGCGCGACGGGATCAAATTTTTTGATCTCCATTTTTTCCGGCTGCGTGCGCTTGTTTTTGGTAGTCGTATAAAAATGGCCAGTACCGGCAGTCGATTCGAGTTTGATTTTTTCACGCATGATGGTTTCTCCGCTTGTCCGTTAATTAAACCGCGACGCCGCGGCCACGCAGATCGGCCAGCACGACATCAATGCCGTTTTTGTCGATGGTGCGCAGACCCGCTTGCGACACACGCAGGCGTATCCAGCGGTTTTCAGATTCCACCCAGAAACGGCGGTTGTGCAGATTCGGCAAAAAGCGCCGCTTGGTTTTGTTGTTGGCGTGGGAAACGTTGTTCCCGACCATCGGCTTCTTGCCGGTAACTTGGCATACTCGTGACATGTGAACCCCGGAACCTGAATGACTGAATTAACGACCGGAACAACCGTAAGGGAATAGTTCCAGCAAAGGGGGCGAATTCTACACGAAATCCGGGGCTACGCTCAAGGTACCGACGCCGATTTTATGCAGCGGATTAGCCGCGCTGTGGCGTGGAAACCCCACTTAACCCCTCCGTTCGGGGTCTCCAAAAATAATCCTTTAAAATCAATTAGTTACAATAACCCCCGCTCGGCAAACGACAGGGTAATGTCCGCGCTCACCACAAAGTGATCGAGCACGCTCACATCCACCAGCGCCAGCGCGCGTTTCAGGCTCGCGGTCAGCATTTCGTCAGCGCGGCTGGGTTCCGCCACACCCGACGGGTGATTGTGCGCAAAAATCATCGCTGCGGCGTTGTAATGTAGCGCACGCTTGACCACCTCGCGCGGGTAGACGCTGGTTTGCGTCAGCGTGCCGCTGAAGAGGTCTTCCACGGCCAGCACGCAGTTGGCTGCGTCCAAAAACACGCCCACAAACACCTCGTGCCGGCGATTTTGCAGCCGCAGCCACAGGTAATCGCGCACCGCCTTGGGCGAATTCAGTTCGACGCCGCGTTTTAGCGTTTCGCCCAGTGCGCGCTGCGCCATTTCCAGCACCGCTTGTAGCTGCACAAATTTGGCCTCGCCTAGCCCGTGGATACTGCAGAAGGTTTGCTGATCCGCACTACACAAAGACGTCAGCGAGCCGAATTGCGCAAGCATGTCGCGCGCCAAATCCACTGCCGATTTACCCGTCACTCCGGTGCGCAAAAATATCGCCACTAACTCGGCATCCGACAGTGCCGCAGCGCCTTTGGCGAGCAGCTTCTCGCGGGGGCGGTCGTCAGCGGGCCAATCGGTAATTGCCATGGGGTGCGCGCTCAAATACCGGTTTTAGGGAGTAAGAACTCCGGGTTTAGGTAACCAAGCTTACACCCGGCGAGCCGCGCGGCTTATCTGAAATGACTCAAAACCGGTCATAAGTCACACTTGTCACACTGGGACGCTGCGCTTCACGTTTTAGGGCGGTACGGCTACACTGCCCAATCCCTACGCGCCAACCGCAGAAAGCTGCTATATGACTGATATTCCAAGCAAAAAAATCGTTTTGGGCATCACTGGCGGGGTCGCGGCATACAAAGCCGCCGAGCTCGTGCGGCGGCTGGGCGACCATGGCATTGCGGTGCATGTGGTGATGACCGAAGCGGCCTGCGGCTTCATTACCCCTGCCACCCTGCAAGCGTTGTCGGGCAACCCGGTTTACACCGATATGTGGGATGCGCGCATCCACAACAGCATGGCGCACATTGAGCTATCGCGCGACAAAGCCGCGATGGTGATTGCCCCGGCCACGGCCGATTTCATGGCCAAACTCGTGCACGGCCATGCCGACGATTTGCTGTCCACCCTGTGCCTTGCACGCGATTGCCCGCTACTGGTGGCCCCGGCAATGAACCGCCAAATGTGGGATCACCCCGCCACGCAGCGCAACGTGGCGCAGTTGCAAGCCGATGGCGTCACCCTGCTTGGGCCCGACAGCGGCGATCAGGCCTGTGGTGAAACCGGCAACGGGCGCATGCTCGAAGCGCAAGATATCGCCGACACCGTGGCTGCTTTTCTTGCGCCTAAAACGCTGGCGGGCGTCAATGTGCTGATGACCGCCGGGCCCACCTTCGAGCCTATCGATGCGGTGCGCGGCATCACCAATCGCAGTTCCGGGAAAATGGGTTATGCCATTGCGCGCGCCGCCATCGGCGCCGGTGCGAACGTGACCTTGATTTCCGGCCCCACCAGCCAGCCGGTGCCCGTGGGCGCTGCGCTGACTCGCGTGCAAAGCGCCGCAGATATGTTCGAAGCGGTCAAGCGTCATGCCGCCAAGGCGGATATTTTTATCGGCGTGGCCGCCGTGGCCGATTACCGCGTAGATTCGCCGCGCGAGCACAAAATCAAAAAAACTGACAAGGCGGTATTAACCTTGAAGCTGTTGCCTAACCCCGACATTCTCGCGTGGGTAGCGGGGCAGGCCAAGCCGCCGTTCACGGTGGGTTTCGCCGCTGAAAGCCAACACCTCGAAACCTACGCCGACGAAAAACGCCGCCGTAAAAAGGTCAACATGATCGTCGCCAACCTCGCGCAAAACGCCATCGGCGCGGACGACAACGAAGTCATGCTGCTCGACGATAGCGGCACACACAAGCTCGCGCGCGCGCCCAAAGCAGCCGTGGCGAAAGACATTGTGGCGCACCTGGCTAAACTCTACAAAGCGTCTCGGCGCCGCACGTCAGCGAAACCCGCAGCCGCATGAACATCGACGTAAAAATTCTCGACGAACGCCTGCGCGACCAACTGCCGCAGTACGCCACGCCCGGCTCGGCGGGCTTGGATTTGCGCGCGTGCGTGAACGCACCGCTCACGCTGAACCCCGGTCAGACCGAACTCATCCCCACCGGCATGGCCCTACACATTGCCGATCCCGGCTACGCTGCAATGATCCTGCCGCGTTCCGGCCTTGGCCACAAGCACGGCATTGTGCTCGGCAATCTGGTGGGGCTGATCGACTCTGATTATCAGGGCCCGTTGTTTGTTTCGACGTGGAATCGCGGCAACGCACCGTTCGTCATCAACCCCATGGAGCGGCTCGCGCAGTTGGTGATCGTGCCCGTGCTGCAGGTTGTGTTCAACGTGGTGACAGAATTCGGCGCTTCCGATCGCGGCACGGGCGGGTTCGGCAGCACCGGCAAGTCCTGACCACCGGCCCTGCCGCCCTGCCCTGCGGATTTACGCCACCTTGACCTTGAATGCACTCACGTATTGCACCGGATTTTTGCCATCCCACACCACGCCGTCGATCAACTTTGAGCTGCGCATGACATCCTTGGGCACGCTCACTTTCGCTGCGGCTGCTGCCTGCTTGTAGATCTCGATTTTATTGATCTGCTTGGCTACACCCAGGTAATCCGGGTCCGACTTCAGCAAGCCCCAGCGCCTGTGCTGCGTCAAAAACCACATGCCGTCCGACAGATACGGAAAATTCACCGCACCGTCGCTGAAAAATTTCATGTGATTGGGATCGTCCCAGGTTTTGCCCAGACCGTTTTGATAGCGCCCAAGAATACGTTGATTAATCACATCGACCGAGGTGTTGACGTAAGCGGTGTTCGATACCACTTCCGCCATTTTCATGCGGTTCGACAGTGACGCGTCAATCCAGCGGCTGGCGTCGAGTATGGCCGCCGTCATGGCACGCGCGGTGTTCGGATATTTTTGCGTGAACTCATCGGTGCAGCCGAGCACTTTTTCAGGGTGATCTTTCCAAATGTCCTGAGTGGTGACGGCAGTCACGCCGATGCCATCGGCAATAGCGCGGTGATTCCACGGCTCACCGACGCAGTAGCCATCCATATTGCCGATGCGCATGTTGGCCACCATTTGCGGCGGCGGAACCGTAATGATCTTGGCGTCCCTGAGCGGATTGATCCCCACGGACGCCATCCAGTAATAGAGCCACATGGCGTGAGTGCCCGTCGGAAACGTTTGGGCAAAGGTATATTCGCGCTTTTCACTCGCCATCAATTTGGCCAGCCCGGCACCATCAACCGCCCCCTTGTCGGCGATTTTTTTAGACAATGTAATGGCCTGCCCGTTGTTGTTCAGGGTCATCAGCACCGCCATATCCTTGCGCGGCCCGCCGCTGCCCAAGTGCACGCCGTACACCAGCCCGTAGAGCACGTGTGCCGCATCCAGCTCGCCGTTCACCAGCTTGTCGCGCACGCCCGCCCAAGACGATTCTTTGGTCGGAATGATTTTGATGCCGTACTTCTCATCGAACTTCATCACCGAGGCCATCACCACCGACGCGCAGTCAGTGAGCGGGATGAAGCCGATTCTGACTTCCTTTTTTTCCGGGGCATCAGAGCCCTGCGCCCATGCGCCCCCGCGCAAACCCGGCAGTCCAGGCGTCATCGACATCACGGCACCAGCACCCAACGCTGCACCAGACTGCAAAAATTTGCGCCGGCTGGCTGGCGTGGGCTTGGCTACGACGGACTCTGCTATTCGCTTGTCAGACATTGATTGCTCCTCGGTGGCTGGTTGGACGCTGACGATCAGCGTCTCCTTGACCGCATTGCAAGATAAATGCCAAGTGCAATTTAAATCGTAATTAATTGATTTTATTAATTTATTTTATTTTGGTGCGTGCGCACGCACCAAATAATGCTGCACTGCACCCACAAAAGGGTGCGCGCCGCAAGGCGATTGCATCAGTTTGGCGCAACGCTACTTGAGCGCCGGCATCAAACCCGCCATGAGAATAATGATGACCGCCAGCGCCAACGACACGCTTTTCCAAAACAGCGCCGGATTGCGCTCGATCAGCGGCGGGCGTATGGCCTTCAGATACTCAGTGTTCGGGTTTCGCAAATCAAACACAAACTCGGCGACATCCTCATAGCGTTTGCTGGGATCGGGATGCACGGCCTTGCGCAACACGCCATCGATCCACTGGGGGATGTCACGCCGTCCGCTCAACGCGGATTGATACGTGAGCTTCAGTTGCGCTGCCCGGCTGGTGGTGCGGGCCACAGCAGCGCCATACGGCAGACGGCCGGTCAGCATTTGATAGGCGATTACGCCCAACGAAAACAAATCCGAGCGCGACGTGCCGCTCTCGCCCAGAAAATACTCCGGCGCGGTGTATTGCACCGTGCCCAGTATGTGGCTTTGCGTGCTGCCCGACACCGGTGCAGCGCTCTCCGCGATGCTGGCTACGCGGGTGGCGCCGAAGTCGATGACTTTTACAGTGCCGGTGCCGTCAATCATCACGTTGTCGGGCCGCACATCCTGATGCAGCATTTCCATGCGGTGAAACGCGCGCAGGCCCTTGGCGATTTGCTCGATGATGCCACGCACCACCTCCAGATCGGGCTTGGGGTGGTCGATCATCCACTGCGTCAACGTTTGCCCGTCGATGAACTCGGTCACCACATAGACATAGTTGCGCTTGCGCGTTTGCAGGCACGGCTTTAACACGTGCGGGCTGTTAATGCGCCGCGCCACCCATTCTTCCATGCGAAACCGCTCCAGATAGGCGGCATCGGCCTGCAAGTCGATGGACGGTGTTTTGAGGATCACCGTCTCCTGCGTTGCTTCATCCACCGCCAAATAAATATGGCTGCGGTGGCTGGCATGCACCTCGCGCACGATTTTGTAGCCGTCAAAGTGCATGCGCGCGTCCAGCATCGGCGGCAACGGCAGCTCGGCAAAGCGTTGATAGATTTCGTCTGCCGCCTGATGCGGCAGTTCGTCAACACGGATAATTTGAAGCGTCAAATTATCCGTGCTGCCCTGCGCATACGCTCTATCGACGATATTTCTAGCGGCCAAATCCAGATCGTCAGCGCTATCGTGGATCAACTGCACCATGGCGCTGTCGTTGATGTGCTCATACACGCCGTCAGTCGCCAGCAGAAACACGTCGCCGGTCTCGACCGGCAGCGTTTGATAATCGATTTCAAGCTGCGGGTTCATGCCCAGCGCGCGGGCCAGGTAACTCTGCTCCCGCGATACCCACACCCGGTGATCGCGCGTCAACAGCTCCAATGTATTGCCGTGCAAGCGGTAAATCCGCGTATCGCCGATATGAAAAACATGCGCGGTGGTGGATTTAATCACCAGCGCACTCAAAGTACAGACGTAGCCGCGATCCTTGTCGTAGCGGTACTGGCTTTGCTGCGTTTGCGAATACAGCCACGCATTCGCCGCGGTCAGCACGCGCTCAGCCGAGGTTTTGACTGACCATGCGTCCGAGGTGCAATAGTAATCGTCCAGAAAGCTCGTGACTGCCGTGTGGCTCGCAATTTGGCTGACATCGCTGCTGCTAATGCCATCCGCCAGCGCAATCGCGATGCCTTTGGAACCCAATTGCGGCGCTTTGGGCAAATAGATGCCGTGAAAATCCTGATTGATTTCCTTGCGGCCCGCGCTGGAATATTGGCCCACCGAGATTTTTAGCATGGTCGTACGACAGCGCTCCCGTCCACGATGGGGCGGGAGCGCCGCTCAGGTTAATGCGAATTAAACAGCCGAACGCTTGGGGCCGGTTTTAACATGCGTGGCGTAGAGGGTTAACCCCGTGAACGCGAGGCCACCCACGAGATTGCCGAGCACCGTCGGAATTTCATTCCAAATCAAATAATCCAAAAGCGAGAATTTCCCGCCCAGCAACAATCCCGACGGGAACAAAAACATGTTCACAATCGAATGCTCAAAGGTCATGTAAAAGAACACCATAATCGGCATCCACATGGCAATCACTTTGCCGCTCACCGTGGTGGAAATCATCGCACCCACCACACCGGTCGATACCATCCAGTTGCACAACATGCCACGGATAAACAATGTCAGCATGCCCGCCGCGCCGTACTGCGCGTAGCCCAACGTGCGGCTTTCGCCGATAACGCCGATGGCTTTGCCCACCGCATTGGGCTCGGTCGAAAACCCGAAGGTCACGATAATCGCCATTAGCACGGCCACCGTAAACGCCCCCGCAAAGTTGCCCACGAACACCAAGCCCCAGTTGCGCAATATGCCCGCAATCGTGACGCCAGGCCGCTTGTCTAACCAGGCCAGCGGCGTCAGCACAAACACGCCGGTCAGCAAATCAAAGCCCAGCAAATACAGCATGCAAAAGCCCACCGGGAACAGCACTGCGCCCAACAGCGGTTGGCCGGTCTGCACGGTAATCGTAATGGCAAACGCCGCTGCCAAGGCAAGGATAGCGCCCGCCATAAAGGCGCGGATCAGCGTGTCTTTGGTCGACATGAATACTTTTGATTCACCAGCATCGACCATCTTGGTCACAAACTCGGAAGGAACTAGATAAGACATTTTTTTCTCGCAAGAAAGTGCGTGGCGGCTCTAGCATGAACCGCAATGGGGCGCGCGAACGTGCGCACCTATATTGATAAGCAAGGAACGCGCCATTGTTGTGCGTGGCGTATCAACCCTATTTCACGGCGCTAAGCGGCTGAAAGCACTATTGCCCAGCAAATCAGCATCAGCATGGTGCACAGGAAGCGGGCGCTGTGCTGAAATGGCGCAGCAACACAACAAATTTCAACGCGCCAGCAGAAAGTAAATTAGCAACACGTTAACGATCAACGAAATCACCGCCACCGCCTGCCACAGCGCTTCGGGACGTTGCGCCAAAGGGGTGCGCGGCGGTACGCTGACAGCCGCGAGTTCACCCCGCTCCAGCGCCAGCAACATTTCTTCTGCCGTCTCAAAGCGATGCTTGCGATCGCGCGCTACTGCACGCAACAACACGTTTTCCAGCCACTGCGGGCATTCGGGGCGATAACGCGTGGGGGGCGTAGGGTCGGCGAAGCGTGGGTGCTGAAATGGCTCGATCTCGCCATACGGATACTTCCGCGTGAGCAAGTGATACAGGCTCACCCCCGCCGCATATAAATCACTTTGCGTGCTCGCACTTTCAGCGGCGAATAGCTCGGGTGCCATAAAGCTGGGCGTGCCGGCGTTGCCCTGAAGCTCGGGGTACGGCACGCCCGCAGCCAATGCAACGCCCATATCGAGCAGCTTGAGGTCGCCGCGTTCTTCCTGCATCAGGTTGGCGGGTTTTACATCGCGGTGGATTATCGACATGCGGTGCAGCACACCCAGTGCCTTGACCACTTGCACGCCGATAGCAGCAACGTCGGTGACGCTGAAATGCTTGCCGCTATCCAGATGCTGTTGCAAGGTTGCACCGGCGTGAAAAGTCATCACATAGTAAAGATGATGCCGCGCAGACGGTGGCATAGGCACCACTTGCGGGAAGTACTTGGCCACCAGCCGCTTGGCCAGCCACTCTTCGCCCAGCAGGCCTTCACCACTCGCGCGGTCATCGGCCAGCGCCGGTTGCAACGTTTTTAACGCGCAGATTTGCCCCGACGAAGAACGCACTTTGTAAAGCAAGGTAGCGCGCGACTCATGCAGCACGCTCTCCACGGTGTAGCCATCGATGACGCCACCCGGCTTCAAGCGGGGCGGCACCGGTAACTTCACGTACGCGCCCAGCATCTCGCGCCAGCCTTCTTCCGCCACGGCATCAATGCGCGCCACCAGCGCGGTGGCGTTGTCGCTGCTGCCTGCATCGAGCGCAGCGTCAGTCAGCGCATCGGCGGCACGTTGCGGGTCGTCGTGCAACATCAGCAATTCATGCACACGCTTGTTACCCAGCGGCTCCCACACGCCGTCACTGCAAATCAAAAACTTGTCTTTGGGTGCCAGCTCGCCATCCGAGTAATCCACCATCAGATGCTGGTCGAGGCCCACTGCACGCTTTAACACATGGCGCATCTCGGGCCGATCCCACACATGGTCTTGCGTGAGCAAGTTCAGTTCATGGTGACGCAACCGGTACACCCGCGTATCACCCACGTGGCCAATGGTGTAACGATTGCCGCGCAATAACAGCACGCTCAATGTGGTGGCCATGCCTGCGCGGTTCTTGTCCACGTTGCCCTGTGCCATCAACCAGCGGTTGATCGCCGCCAGCACGCGATCCAGCGCGGCAGTGACACCCCACGTTTCCGGTGTGGCGTAATAATCGGCCAGCAGCCCGCGCACCGTGTACTCCGCCGCCTCGCGCCCGGAGTTTCCGCCCGACACACCATCGGCAACAGCCATCAACGCACCACGCGCAGCCAGCTCGTTGGCGTCGGGCGTGACGGCACCGACAAAATCCTCGTTACGCTCGCGCTTGCCGGTGCGGGTGGCGTAGCCGGTTTGGAATTGCAGGGGCATTGTTTACGTGAAACGTGCTGGCGTGAAATGTAAAACGTGAAACGTAGACTTCACGCTATCACGACACTGCTTTTCACGTTTCACGTTTCACGTTTCACGACAGCATCAGACCTTCGCCGCCGTCATATGCGCCGCACCCCACGTGGTGCGCCAGCGCCCTTTCACCGAGGTCAGCCCCACCAGCGCCACCAGCGCCAGCCCGGCAAAGATCATCAAGCCGATTTGGTAGCTACCCGTGGCTTGTTTGGAGTAGCCCAGCGATGACGCCAAGTAAAACCCGCCGATGCCGCCCGCCATGCCGACCAAGCCGGTCATCACGCCGATTTCTTTGCGAAAGCGTTGCGGCACCAATTGAAATACCGCGCCATTGCCCATGCCCAGCGCCAACATGGCGCACACAAACAGCAGCAATGCCATCCACACTTCACGCATACCCAAACTCACCAGCGCAAGGAACGCCGCAGCGAACACATACATGATCGACAACGACTTGATGCCGCCCACCCGATCAGCCACAAAACCACCTATCGGCCGCACCAGCGAGCCCGCAAACACGCACGCCGCCGTAAAATAGCCCGCCGTCACAGGCGCAAGACCATATTGATCGTTAAAATAAATCGTCAGCGATGAAGCCAGCCCCACAAAGCCGCCAAAGGTAACGCTGTAGAAAAACATAAACCACCATGCATCCTTGTCGCGCAACACCTTCAGGTATTCCGTCAGCGGTTTGGGCGGCGGGCACTCCGGGCTGTCCTTCGCCATAATGGCGTACACGACGAGTGCGATCACCAGCGGGATCACGGCGATGCCAAACACATTGTTCCAGCCGTAAGCCACCGCCAAGCTCGGCGCAAACAACGCCGCGAACACGGTACCCGAATTGCCGGCGCCCGCGATACCCAACGCCTTGCCTTGATGTTCCGGCGGATACCAGCGCGACGCCAGCGGCAACGCCACCGCAAACGCAGCGCCCGCCATGCCCAGCGCCAGCCCCAGCGCGAGCACCTGCTCGTAGGTCTTGACGCCGAAGTACCACGCAATCAACAGCGCGCAGATCACAATCACCTGACCGATCAGGCCCGCCATCTTGGGCTTCAAATGATCCACCAGCATGCCCATCACCACGCGCAACAATGCACCCGCAAGCACGGGAGTCGCCACCATCAGGCCTTTTTGCACCGGCGCGAGATGCAAATCCTTGGCAATCTGCACCGCGAGCGGCCCCAACATCACCCACACCATAAAGCTCAAATCGAAATACAGAAACGCCGCGAATAACGTCGGCGTATGCCCGGATTTCAGAAAAGATCCGTTTGAAGTTGTGCTAGATGATAAGTTCACGGCTCTCGCCTTAACTATTTGTTTTTATTGAGTAATAGTCTCTATTCAGTCGCCATGAAAAGTCAAAAGCTTCCCTCATCCCAACCCTTCTCCCGAGGGGAGAAGGGCTTAGAACCCTCTCCCCCCGGGAGAGGGCAGGGTGAGGGAAGGTGT
>JAYTWR010000129.1:0-7751 GCA_043743335.1 Burkholderiales bacterium | reverse complement strand
CTACACTTCTTGTCTATCTTCGTGGTCGCTTTCGCCTTCGAACATGCCCCCGCTGCGAGGGGAAATCGGCTCTTGATAGGGTTTTCGGTCAGGCACTAGGTAATCTCGCCCGGACGTGATTTTGCCAACGCCACCAGATCCTTCACACGCTTGACCGGCAGGGAAGGATGGACGACGAGAATATTGGGGGGTCTCACTGGTCGCGTAGTGCCGCCGTTTTTCCAGCAGGAAGATTTTTCAGTGCTTCTTCCAGCGATGTAGCACCGCGACACTCGTGCGGCGGGCGCGCGATGCCATCCGCGCCGATCTGATCGATGTTCCAGTAGATTTCGAGGTTGTGTCCGTCGGGGTCGAGAAACTCGATGGCCACTTGTGCCCCTGCGCGCCGCCGACCTTCAAAAACAATCGTCACCCCGTGCTCGCGCGCGAGAAACACTTCGTCGAGCGAGCCGACTTCAAACGCCATGTGATGCAATTCGCGCCGCCCGTAATCCCCTCTCGCGCCGCTTAGACCCTCGCGAGACCCGTGCCCGGCGCGGGTACGTTACGCGCACCTGTGGCGAAACATCGAGCGGTTTTTCGCTCGTCATCAAATCCACTCGACACATGCACGCATTCACCAAAAGTGAAAATATTACTTCATATAAATTATTATTGTGAAATAATACTTTCCATGCCAAAAAAGACCGCTCCGCTGCTGCCCGACACGCGCACGCTCCTCCAGGGCTTGGGCGAGAACCTGCGCCTAGCGCGCCGCCGACGCGGCCTCACCGCGCGCCAAGTGTCGGAGCGCGCGGGGATGTCGCTGCCCACGCTGCGCGCTGTGGAGCGGGGCCAGCCTGCGACCACCATGGGTGCGTATGCGTCGGTGCTGCGCGTGCTGGGTCTGGATAAAGACCTTGCCGCCATTGCCGCCAACGATCCGCTCGGCCGGCGCCTGCAGGATGCGCAGCTTACCCGCGTGCGCAGGCCACGCCGCCCCGCGTCATGACACGCGCGGCGCGCCGTACGCGGCAGCGGCAAATCCATGTTTACGCAGACTGGGAAGGTCTCGCCGGCCCCACGTTGATGGGCGTATTGGCCCCGGCCTCCGCGCGTAGCACGGAGACCTTCGCCTTCAGTTATAGCCCTGAATGGCTGGAAAACGTGCACCGCCACGAACTCGATCCTCATCTCAACTTTTTCGGCGGGCCGCAGTACGTGCCGGACGAGCGGCCGAATTTCGGACTGTTTCTGGATTCCAGCCCCGACCGCTGGGGCCGACTCATCATGGATCGGCGTGAAGCGCGCGAGGCGCGGCGCGAACAGCGTGAGCCGCGAAAGCTCTTTGAGTCCGACTACCTGCTTGGTGTGCACGACGCCAATCGTATGGGTGCGCTGCGCTTTAAGCTCGGCCTTGCGGGCGCGTTTGTCGACGACCGGATTGCGCTCGCTGCGCCGCCGATGGCCACGCTGCGCGAACTCGAAGCCGCGGCGATGGGTCTTGACAGCGATGATGCGCTGCGCAATCGCGCCCTCGATAAATGGCTGCGCATGCTGATCGCGCCGGGCGGCTCGCTCGGCGGCGCGCGCCCGAAGGCGAGTGTGATCGACGAGCAAGGCGTGCCATGGATCGCCAAATTTCCCAGCACGCGCGACGGCCACGATGTCGGCGCGTGGGAGATGGTGGTGCATGAGCTTGCGCGCGCTGCCGGCATCGACACAGCACCAGCACGCGCGCAGCGCTTTGCCGCGCGGCATCACACCTTTATCACGCGGCGCTTTGACCGCACACAGGCAAACGCGCGCATCCACTTCGCCTCCGCCATGACGCTGCTCGCGCGGCGCAATGGTGACAATGGCGACGACGACGCAACAGGCGCAAGTTACGCGGAAATCGCCTCTATCCTCATCACGGGCGGCGCTGCGGTCAAGCGCGATCTCGAACAACTCTGGCGCCGCATCGTGTTTTTCATGTGCGTGTCGAACACCGATGATCATTTACGCAACCACGGCTTTCTGCTCGCGCCCGGCAAAGGCTGGCGTCTCGCGCCTGCCTACGACATGAACCCGGTTGCCGGCGGCAGCGGCCTCACCCTTAACGTGACAGAGCATGAAAACGATCTCGACTTAGGTCTCGCGCGTGAAGCCGCCGAGCTGTACCGGATTACCAAGCTGCGGCGCGAGGCAATCATCAGCGAGGTG
The DNA here is from genome assembly GCA_043743335.1 of Burkholderiales bacterium. Lineage (GTDB taxonomy): Bacteria > Pseudomonadota > Gammaproteobacteria > Burkholderiales > SG8-41 > UBA5216. The sequence goes on along the minus strand of JAYTWR010000129.1, from coordinate 5,567 downwards.
GCTGCCGCCGTTAGGCGATGGCGGCAGGCGGCTCGCAAGTACGGCCTTTCACGCGCCGAACAGGATCGCATGGCGGGCGCATTCCGTCTGGCGCTTCCATCTGTCGCGTGAGTATCAACCCGCTCCAGGCGGGAAATCCTTGGCTAATCCGTAAGGCATAGGGCGCACAACCGTCATTCGCCGTGCGCCAGTTCCCGTGATACTGCCGTCACCTGCCGCACCATCGCCGCAGCGACATGCGTGAGCGGGGTGTCGGCGCGCGTGTACAAGCCTACGGTCACCGACGGCATGACTTCCGCTACCTTGATTTCCTGTAAAAATTCACTCGTGGGCGGACGATCCAGAAGATGCCGCTGCGCCAGAGTCAACATGTCGCTATTCGCCAGCAGGGTCACGATGCCAAGACCGCCCACGCACTGAATAACCGGCTGCGGAAGTTCAAGGCCGGCCGTGCGAAATAGCAACTCCCCGGCGGCGCCGGGCTCCCACAGGGTTCCTGTATCCAGCCAGTCGGCGCCGTGGATATCCGCGAGGGAGCGCGCGCGGCCAAGGGGATGTCCTTTACGCGCATAGATCGCGAATTCACTTCGAAAAAGCGGACGAAACCGGATGGAAGCATCCAATCCCTTGAGAGGCTTTTGGAAGAAAGCAAAATCGAACGATCCATTGCGCACGTCCGCCAGCATGGGCGCACCATAGCCCTCAACCATGCGTATGCGCGCCAGCGGGAACTGCCGTCGAAAGCGTGCGACAGCCTCCGGCAGCACCGCGCTAACGCCGACACGCCCCATGCTGAACGTGACCGTGCCCGCGCCCGATCCGCCCGTTTGTGCCGCTTCCTCGCTGGCCTTGCGTAACTCCGTGGCGGCTACCTGCGCTCGCGCATGGAACGCACGTCCCGCAGGGGTGAGCACCACGCCGCGTGTGCTGCGTCCGAGGAGCTGCACGTGCAGTTCGGCTTCCAGTTCGCGAAGGCTCTTGGAGAGCGTGGGCTGTGCGACGCCAAGTTTGCGCGCCGCTGCCCGCACACCGCTGCATTCCACCACCGCCAGGAAATCGCGAATTTGCGTGAGTCTCATGGTGATAACCGTTTACCTATCACTATCAATGTTTAAACATCTTACACCGGCACGCGATGTGCGCTTTAATTCGACCCTAGACAGGTAGGATCGGAAATTGATAACTTAGCCATAAAATGAGGGTCGATCATTCGTGAAATCGCTCAAAAACTCTTTGCTCCATGCGCTGGGTGTATTGGCAATCGCCTTCCCCATCAGCAGTAGCCATGCCCAAAGCGGCGGCTCGCCCGCCGCGCCCGCCGCCGACGGACTTCCCAATTGGGCTTTTATCTGGGACCCGAACGTCAAGGTGCCGCCGCCGGACGACAAGCCCAATTCGCTCCCCGGCAGTAGCGCGAGTTACAGTTGGAAGCAAGCGCGCGATCTGTTCGTCGCGCCGGACTGGCATTCGGGCGATCATGCACCGATGCCGGATATTGTCGCCAACGGCCGCAAGCCGGATGTTCGCGCTTGCGGCTCCTGCCATCGCGCTGAGGGCACTGGTGGCCCTGAGAACGCAAATCTCGCCGGACTGCCCATCAGCTATTTCGTTCAGCAAATCGCCGATTTCAAAAGTGGCGCGCGAAAAATGTCGGGCCCTGACAGGCCATCCATATCATTAATGATGGGCTCGGTCAAAGGCATGACCGATGCCGAGGCTCTTGTTGCTGCGCAATATTTTTCGGCGTTGAAGCCCAAGCGTACTGTAAAGGTCGTCGAGGCCACGACAATTCCGAAGACCGGAGAAGCAAGACTGTTTTTCACCAAGAGCCCTGGGGGTGGTAGCGAGCCTCTCGGCCGCCGCATCGTCGAATTTCCGGATAACGAAGAACAGTTCGAACTTCGCGACACGCATTCGACTTTCACGGCCTATGTGCCGGTCGGAAGCGTGACCAAGGGCGAAACGCTGGCCAAGACCGGCGGGGCCGGAATCACCCTGGCCTGTGGCATCTGTCACGGACCTGCGTTGAAGGGCGTCGGCCCGATTCCCCCGATCGCCGGACGCTCGCCGACCTACATCGTGCGCCAGCTCTATGAATTCAAGACTGGCGCTCGCTCGGCGGGCGCCAGCGCGCTTATGAAGCAAGCCGTCGAAAAACTTTCGCCGGAAGACATTATCGCGCTCGCAGCATATGTCGGCTCTCTGGAGCCGTAGACATCCCAACGGGCCGCGCCCGGCCGGTTCCGCCAAATTGGCCGGGTAATTTTAGATGAGGCTGGCTGGCGATTGCGCGTTAAGACGAACTGGTCAGCCAACGCACGTAACTCGCAATCCGGGCGTCAATGAGCGCAGCGCATTGCGCCGCCTGTTTGCGATACGCCTCCACATACGGTGCTGATTTAACAGAGAAAATCATGGCCATAACAATAACGAGAATCGCGGCTGCGCTTGCGTTGGGCGCAGGCATGGTAACGGGCGTCTTTGCCCAAAATTATCCCGTCAAACCGGTGCGGGTTGTTCTGCCGTTTCCCGCAGGCAGCGGCGCCGACGCGGTAACGCGCTCCGTGACGCAAAAATTGTCCGAAACGTGGGGTCAGCCGGTGGTCATCGACAACCGTCCCGGCGCAGGCGGCACCATCGGTGTGGCGGTGGTGGCGAAATCCACGCCGGACGTCTATGTGTTGCTCGCGCATTCGAGCACGTACGCGGTGAGTCCGGCGATATACGCGAGCTTGCCGTATGAGCCCGCGAGGGATCTGCTGGAGCTTGCGCCCATCGGCAGCCAGCCGTATTTGCTTGTCGTCGGGCCGTCGTCGGGTTTTAAAAGCGTTGCAGACTTGATCGCCGCCGCGAAATCAAAACCCGGCCAAATCAATTTCGGATCGGCCGGTTTGGGAAGCAGTACGCATCTTGTGGCTGAAAAATTGCGCTCGGCGGCTGGTATCAAGGCGGAATAACAGGTCATCCGGCGAACGCTTGCGCCTGGCTACGGATGCCGGGTGTCACAGCGGGCGTAGGGAAATAATGTAACTATTTGATTTTAAAGGAAAAATTATGAACATTTTTATCGCATTAATCGCGGCACTAACATTGGCGCTACACGGGAACGTGTATTCGCAAGCGTTTCCCAGCAAGCCGGGGCGCATCTTGGTAGGCGTATCGGCGGGTGGCGGCGTCGATGTCGCCTCGCGTGTGATTGCGGCCAAACTCTCCGAGTACTGGGGGCATCAAGTGGTGGTCGACAATCGCGTGGGGGCGGGTCAGATTATCGCTGCGGAGATTGTCGCCAACTCCGCGCCCGATGGCTACACGCTGCTGTCGTGCAATATCGGCACGCACGGTGCCGGCCCCGCGCTGTTCAAAAAACTCCCTTATGATCACATCAAGGATTTCGCGCCAATCACGCTAATGGGCACGAATCCCGTTGTGCTGGTGGCAAACCCCGCGGTGCCGGCAAAATCGGTGAAGGAATTCATCGCCCACACCCATGCCAATCCCGGCAAAATCGTCATCGCGTATGGCGGCATCGGCACCACGCCGCATATGTCGACGGAGTTGTTCCGCGTGACCACGGGGATCAACGTCGTGCTGGTGCCGTACAAGGGCGGCTCGGCGGCGCTGGTGGATGTGCTCGGCGGGCATGTGCAGGCAATGTTCGACGGCCTGTCGACGCAGTTGGCCACCATCAAGTCGGGCAGGGTGCGCGCGCTGGCCGTGACGTCAGCGAAGCGCAACGCCTTTCTGCCGGAAACGCCCACCATGATCGAATCGGGCGTGCCGATGGAAGTCACCGCCTGGTATGGGCTTTGCGCGCCGGCAGGGGTGCCGAAACCGATCCTCGCCCGCTTGAATGCCGACGTGGTCAAAGCGCTGGGTACACCCGATGTGCGGCAGCGCTTTGCGGATATCGGCCTCGATGTTGAGCCGCAGACACCCGAGCAGTTTGCGGCATTGATCCAGTCCGAAACGGCCAAGTGGGCGAAGGTAATCAAGGACGCGCGTATTCCGCAGCAGTAAGCCTGTCGCGCGGACGGAGAGCAGCGCATTACAGGGTTGGCGGTTGCCCCCTGTGAAACGCGCGCCTTGCGACAAGCTCAGGACAGGCTTGTTGCGGGCTACGCTCGCTGGCGAGGTTTGTCTGCATCGATGTGATTTCTTCAGTTGCAATCGGCTAGAAAACATGCAGCCAGTGAACCTTGGCCGGTTAATGTGGAGGAAGGGGATATGTGCAAGCGTAGGATGGGGCCGTCATTTGCGCCCACTCGGACAATCGCCGGTGGCCATCAAATATAAGCATTTAATGTCTGAGCGCAGTGCAATCACAGCGGATAATCCAGCTCGCGCTGATGGTGAATGGCAAGTATGCGGATTTCGCTCCGGGCTGGCAGGTAACGATACAACGCCACATAACCACTACGGCCAAACGAGATCACCAACTCCCGCAGTTCACCCTCAATACGCTGCCCTACATACGGGTGAGCTTTCAAGAGTTCTATCGAGCTTGTAATAGCCTCGCACGACGCGTCAGCCGCCGGGTTGTCATGCTCTGCCAGAAAAAGAAACAGACGCTCGATATCATGTAGCGCCCTTTCTGAATAAACGACTCGCGAATAAACTATCCGCGCCACGCCTTGGGCCTCGGCACTTTCTTACCTGCGGCAAGTTGCTTCATCCACGCGTGCACGTCGTCCGCTGCGTATACGGGTGCACCACGATCAATGGCTCGATCAGCCGCCAATGCCTCGTTGATAAAACTGCGGTAACGTTCCTCACGCTCAACTTCGCGTGCAATGGCTTCGATCATCAGACTATGCGGAGTGCGGTCTGACTTCTTGGCCAGACGAAGTACGCGCGCTTTAAGTTTTTGCGGAATTTTTAATGTCGTTGCGGCTACCGTCATATGCGTGTTCCTCAGTCACTTATGGCGTAAAGTACTACTATGGTAACACCTTCTGGCAAGGTATAAAAAATCGTGTCAACGCGCGTAACTCGCAATCCGTAGGGCGTCAATGAGCAAAGCGCATTGCGCTGCATGTTTGCGACACATCACCACATACGGCGCACTGCCCTCCGGTTAGGCGCCTACCGCCGCTCAATCGACAACGCGGTCGGCGCGTTTCAACATCCCGGCTGGAACCGGCACGCTCAACTCACGGGCGGTCTTGAGGTTAATCACCAGTTCGCGTTTTGACACCACCTCAATTGCTGTATCCGCAGGCTTGGCGCCCTTGAGCACACGGTCAACATAGACCGGCACGCGCGGATAGGCCGCATAAAAGCTGGTGCCATACGACATCAGGCTACCCGCGTCCCCTTGTCCACCCCACAACATCGAGGGTAGGCGATGCGCTGTGGCTACCTCCGCGACAACTTTGGGAATGGTGAACACGGAGGGGACTTCCAGCACGACCACCGCCTCCGCACCCTCGCTCACCATCGATTTGAATGCCGTATCCAGATCGGGCTTAGGGCCGCGCACCTTCACCATCTGAGGCACAAGACCGGCCGCGCGGGCGGCGGCCACGTTGGCACGCTCAATGGGCGCCAGACCACTGGCGTCTGCGCCG
>JAYTWR010000128.1:0-10986 GCA_043743335.1 Burkholderiales bacterium | reverse complement strand
TACCGTCGGCGCACTACCGCCGCGCTGATAACACGCCGGGCCGGGCGCGGCACCCGCGCTCTCTGGCCCCACTTTGAGCAAACCCAGCGCGTCGATGGTTCAATGCTGCCGCCGCCCGCGCCGATTTCGATCAACTCAATGGTAGAAATATTGATCGGCAGCCCACTGCCTTCCATAAAACGCTGCTGGCGGCCTGCCTCAAACTGAACCGCGATCAACGGCGCGCCGTCTTCCACAATCGCTAGCTTCGCCGTGGTGCCGCCCATGTCAAACGCCAACACGTCACGCGCTTTCGAACGCAAGCCGAACGTCGATCCCGCCAGCGCGCCCGCCGCCGGGCCGGATTCCAGCAACTGAATCGGCACACGTTTGGCTTCGTCGATATGCGTCAAGCCGCCGTTCGAAAGCATCATGAACAGTGGCGCTTTGATGCCGAGATTGGCGATTTCGCTGCGCATTAAATCGAGATAACCGTCAGCCAACGGCTTGATGTAGGCATTGGCCACCGTGGTGGACGTGCGCTCGTACTCGCGTATCTGCGGTGCCACTTCGGATGACAGCGACACAAACAGTTCGGGAAATTTTTCGTGGATGGCATCGCGTGCCGCCACTTCGTGCGCATCGTTCGCATAGGCATGTAACAAGGTGATCGCCAGCGACGTCACGCCTGCGGTTTTGAGCTTTTGCGCTTGCACTAAAAGTTCTTTTAAATCAATAACTTGCTCAATTTCCCCCCATGGGCCGATACGCTCGGGCACCTCCAGCCGCAGGCTGCGGCGTACCAGCGGCTGCGGTAATTCCATGAACAAGTTGTAGAGTTCGTACTTGTGTTCGCGGCGCAATTCCAGCGTGTCGCGAAAGCCGGCTGTGGTGATCAAGCCGGTAGCAGCACCCTTGCGCTCAATCAACGCGTTGGTAAAGAGCGTAGTCGCGTGTACCACGCGCGTCACGTCGCGATGCGCGATGCCCTGCAATTTGAACAAATGATTGATGCCGCTGATCACGCCGCGATGCGGCGCGTCCGGCGTGGTGAGTTCTTTGTGCGCGCTGAACGTGCCGCGCGCGGCGTCATACACCACGATGTCCGTGAACGTGCCGCCGATGTCGAGGCCGAGCGCGTAATCAGCCATGCTTGGCCTCGCTCACGTAACCATCGAGACGATCCGTTTCCTGACGCGTCGCATCCCGCTGCGCTGCCGCGCCGTAGCCGCCGCCACCTGGCGTCTTCAACTCGATCGTACCGCCCGGTGCAATCACGTGCTGCACCTTCGGATCCGTGCGCACACCGTTGACTAGCACCTCACCCGGCGCACCTGCCTCGCCGCCCGCAATACCCAGCGGCGCGGTCTCTGCGCGGGTACGCTCCGCGAGAAACGCCACAGTGATCGGCGTCTCACTGCGGTTCTCAAACGCGATCTCCTGCCCTGTGCCGCCGCGATAGCGTCCGCGTCCGCCAGTGCCGGTGCGCAAGCGCCGGTGCTTCACATGCAGCGGCGACAACTGCTCGATCATTTCCACTGGCGTAGACGAAATATTGCTCGGCCAGCTCAACACATTTGCGCCATCGCGATCATGCGCTGCGCCAAAGCCGCCATTCATGAAGAACAGATTGGTAAAACTTTTGCCGTTGGTGCGCACCCCCGAAAGGTTGATGCACCACAGCGGCGAGCCGATAGTCGCCACCACCTTTTGTGGCAGGGCTTTGGCCAACGCGGTAATCACCATCATCGGCAAAAAATGCCCCATCAGCGCACGCGCGCCACCCGCCGCCGGCGGCGTGGAATTGAGTATCGAACCTTGCGGTGCGGTGATGGAAATGGGCCGCAGCACGCCCTCGTTGTTCGGAATATTCGGCGACAGCACAGCCTTCACGCCATACGACGTGTAGGCAATGGTGTAGGCCAGACACACGTTAATCGAGCGCGGCACTTGTGCCGCTGAGCCGGCAAAGTCGATGCTGATGGATTCATCATTGACCGTCATCACCATGTGCAACTCAATGGGTTTTTCAAAGCCATCGCACACCGCGCTGTGGCGGTAAACGCCGTTGGGCACTTCGCGTATCGCCGCGCGCATCGCCGCTTCGGAACGATGATGAATTTCATCGGCCAGATGTTCCAGCGTATTAAGCTTGTTGTCGGCCAGCACCGATAACACGCGCTGCTCCATCAAATGCAGCGCGGTGAACTGCGCCCACAAATCGCCCATGGTCTGATCGGGCACACGCACGTTTTTACGCACAAAACGCTCGAAGGTTTCATCGAGCTTGCCTTGGCGCATCACCTTCATCATCGGGATTTGCAGGCCTTCTTCGTACACCTCGCGCGCATCAGCCGAACGCATTTTGCCGCCGATATCCGGCGCATGCGCCACCGAACCGGCAAACCCGACCAATTTCTTTTTCAGAAAAATCGGCTTGGCGCAAGTGATGTCTGGCAAGTGCCCGGTGCCGAGCCAAATATCGTTGGTAATCAACACGTCGCCCGGCGCCAGTGTTTCCGCCGGGAACTCGTTAAGAAAATGCTTGATCGTGCGCGGCACTGTGCCAATGAACGACGGAATGCTATCGGTCGCCTGCGCCAACGAACGCCCGCGGGCATCGGTCAACACACACGCAAAATCATTCGACTCACGCACGATGGTGGAGAACGACGTGCGTACCAGCGCGGCAGCGGCTTCGTCGACGATAGAAATGAGCCGCGTCCACAGCATTTCGAGGGTGACGGCGTTAAATTTGTTGCTCATGGTCTTGTTTAAAACCCCTTAGTCACGGAGGACACTAATCCGCTCGAATACCAGCCGCCTTAATCACCCGATTCCACTTCACCACTTCGCTGGCAAAAAACTTCGCGGCCACTTCCGGCGAGCCACCCAGCGGCGTCACGCCCATGTCTTTCCACTTCGCCTGCATCTCGGGTGCCTTGATCCATGCGTCGATGTCGCCGTTCAGCTTGCGCACAATATCCTGCGGCATTTTTGCTGTAGCGCCGATGGTGAACCACGCGGTGGCTTCGTATTCCGGCAAGCCAGTTTCGGCGATGGTCGGCACTTCGGGCATGCTGGGCGAGCGGCTGCGGCTGGTCATGCCGATGGCGCGGATGCGACCGCCGCGCACATGTTGTATCGCCACCGGCAGGTTCTCAAACATCAAGTGTATTTGTCCGCCGAGCAAATCGGCCATCGCTGGCGCGCTACCTTTGTACGGCACATGCTGCAATTTGGTACCCGCTACCACGTTAAACAGCTCCGCGATCATGTGCGTGGATGAACCCGCCCCTGCCGTGCCGAAGTTAAGCTCGCCCGGTCTGGCCTTCGCCAATGCCATAAACTCCTTGGTGGTCTTCACCGGCACAGAGGGATGCACCACCAGGATATTGGGCAAATCGGCGAGCAGAATCACCGGCTGCAAATCGCGTGACGGATCGTACGACAGCTTCGAATAAATACCGTACGCCGCGTGAATGCCGATGGTGCCAAACATAAGGGTGTAACCATCGGGTGCCGCACGCGCGGCCAACTCCGCACCCACATGTCCGCCGGAGCCGCCACGATTTTCCACCACCATCTGCTGGCCGTATTGCGCGGTGAGTTTCTGCGCCGTCATGCGCCCGAGCACATCCGCTACGCCGCCAGCAGGGAAAGGAACAATCAGCCGCACCGGGCGGGCCGGATAGTTTTGTTGGGCCAGTGCCGGCCCCGCGACCGCCATCACCGTGAATAACACCGCCACACACGCCATGCCGAGTTTCATGCTTTGTCTCCGTAACGATAGCGCAACGTACCCTGCGCCTTACGCCGAGTCAATACGCTAAAATGCCCGCATGAGCGCAATGGACAAGCCCGCCCCCATCGACACCGTGCGCCAACGCGAGGTCGCGGCGGCATTGCGGGCTTTTCTGCCAGCGTCGTCAGTGCTGTTTAACACCGAGGACGTGCGTCCCTACGAGTGCGACGGCCTGTCGGCCTTCCGCCAATTACCGATGGTGGTGGCGTTGCCGGAAACCGAAGCACAGGTGCAGCGCGTGCTGCAAACCTGTCATCGCCTGCAAGTGCCGGTGGTACCGCGCGGCGCGGGCACAGGGCTTTCAGCCGGCGCGTTGCCGCTGGGCCATGGTGTGTTGCTGTCGCTGGCGAAGTTGATGAAAATTATCGCGATTGACCCGCTCGCCCGCACCGCACGTGTGCAGCCGGGTGTGCGTAATCTGGCGATTTCCGAAGCGGCTGCTGCGTATGGTTTGTATTACGCGCCCGATCCGTCCAGCCAAATCGCCTGCTCCATCGGCGGCAACGTGGCCGAAAACTCCGGCGGCATGCACTGCCTTAAATACGGGCTGACCGTTCATAACTTATTGAATTTACAGGCTTTTACATTTGAGGGCGAACTGCTGGAAATCGGCGGCAGCGGGCTGGATGCTGCCGGCTACGATTTAGCTGCGTTACTCACCGGCAGCGAAGGCCTGCTTGCGGTGACCACCGAAATCACTGTGAAGCTACTGCCCAAACCCGAGCGCGCACAGTGCGTGCTGGCAGCGTTTGATGATGTGACTAAGGCCGGGCAAGCCGTCGCCAACATCATTGCTGCAGGCATCATCCCCGCCGGGCTGGAAATGATGGACAAAATCACCACCGGCGCTGTGGAACCGTTTGTGAAGGCCGGGTATCCGCTCGACGCCGAGGCGATTTTGCTGTGCGAATCGGACGGCAACGCCGAAGAAGTGGCCGACGAAATCGCGCGCATGAAAGCCGTGATGCAACAAAGCGGCGCGACCGAAGTGCGCGTGTCGCAGTCGGAAGCCGAGCGTGTGACCTTCTGGGCTGGGCGCAAAGCGGCATTCCCCGCTGCGGGCCGCGTGTCGCCCGACTACTACTGCATGGACGGCACCATCCCCAAACGCGCGCTGCCTCGACTGTTGACGGCCATTGCCGATCTATCAAAAGAATACGGCCTGCGCTGCATGAACGTGTTCCACGCTGGCGACGGCAATCTGCATCCGCTCATTTTGTACGACGCCAGCAAACCCGGCGAACTCGCGCGCACAGAAGCATTTGGCGCGAAAATTCTGCAACTGTCGATTGATGTCGGCGGCACCATCACCGGTGAGCACGGCGTGGGCGTAGAAAAAATTGATGCTATGTGCAACCAATTTCGCGCGCCGGAGTTGGCGATGTTTCACGCGGTGAAAAAAGCCTTTGATCCCGACGGGCTGCTCAATCCCGGCAAAGCCGTGCCCACGCTGCACCGCTGTGCGGAAATGGGGCGCATGCATGTGCATGCAGGTGCGGTGACGCATCCTGATTTGCCGAGGTATTAGCCATGGACGCCATCGTTCGGCAATTAGCGGAAACCCTGCGCACGGCCACCGCCGACAAAACACCGCTGCGCGTCAGCGGTGGCAGCAGCAAAGATTTCTACGGCAATCCCTGCACGGGCGAAACGCTTTCGACAACAGCTTACTGCGGCATCATCGACTACGAACCCACAGAGCTGGTCATTACCGCGCGCGCCGGCACGCCGCTGGCTGAAATCGAAGCCGCCTTGAAAGAACAAGGACAGATGCTGGCCTTTGAGCCGCCGCATTTCGGCGCAAGTTCAACCCTCGGCGGCTGCATCGCTGCCGGCCTCTCTGGCCCGCGCCGCCCCTACGCCGGCGCGGTGCGCGATCTGGTGCTGGGCGTGCGCATCCTCGACGGCACGGGTGCTGATCTCAAATTCGGCGGGCAAGTGATGAAAAACGTCGCGGGCTACGATGTCTCGCGGCTGATGGCAGGCGCGATGGGCACGCTCGGCGTCATTCTTGAAGTCTCGCTGAAAACGCTACCACTGCCCGCCCGCGAAATGACGCTACAACAGCAGCACCCCGAAGCCGACGCCATCCGTTTAATGAACACTTGGGCTGGACTGCCGTTGCCGATCTCCGCCACCGCATGGCAAGGCGGCGCGCTGGCGATACGCTTGTCCGGCGCAGCGAGCGCGGTGGATGCGGCGCGCCGCAAGCTCGGCGGCGAAGTCATGGCCGAACCGCCAGCGCAGCAGTACTGGCAAGGCGTGCGCGATCACAGCAACCGCTGGTTCAAAGGGGATGCCACGCTGTGGCGTGTGTCCATCGCCTCCACCGCGCCGCCACTCAGATTGCCGTGCAGTGCGTTCATCGAGTGGGGCGGCGCGCTGCGCTGGCTACGCACCGACGCCAGCGCGCAGGCGGTCACGCAGGTTCGCGAAGCCGCTGCAGCCGTCGGCGGACATGCAACGTGCTTTCGTACCGCGGATGGACACAGCACCGCATCCGGCGCGTTTCACCCGCTGTCGCCCGCGTTACTGAAACTCCACCAACGCTTGAAAATGACCTTTGATCCGGCGCGCATCCTCAATCTGGGCCGCCTTTATCCTGGCATGTAAAACTCAATAAAATCAATTAGTTACATGGAAACAACACTCGCCGAGTTTATCAAAGGCACACCCCAGGGTGACGAAGCCGAAAGCATCCTGCGCAAGTGCGTGCACTGTGGCTTTTGCACGGCGACGTGCCCGACGTACCAACTGCTGGGCGACGAACTCGATGGCCCGCGCGGACGCATTTACCTCATCAAGCAAGTGCTCGAAGGCGCCGAGGCCACGGCAAAAACACAGTTGCATCTGGATCGTTGCCTTACCTGCCGCTCGTGCGAAACCACTTGCCCGTCGGGCGTACACTACAGCCGCTTGTTGGATATCGGGCGCAGCGTGGTTGAACAACAGGTGGGCCGCAGCGCCAACGAAACCCTGCAACGCATGGCCTTGCGCGCGGTTGTGCCGCACCCGTCACGCTTCGGGCCGCTGTTGAAACTCGGTCAACTTGCGCGCCCTTTTTTGCCTGCCGCGCTCAAGCAAAAAGTGCCCGCGAACATAGTCCCCGCGCCTGCGTGGCCGCAAACCCAACACGCACGCAAAATGCTGGTGCTGGAAGGCTGCGCGCAACCCGCGCTGTCGCCTGCCACCAATGCGGCTGCCGCACGTGTGCTGGATCGCTTGGGCATCACACTGCTGCACGCACCGGCGGTACGCGGGGCGGGCTGCTGCGGCGCGGTGTCGTTTCATTTGAATGCCGAAGCGGAAGCGCTGACGGCGATGCGCCGTAATATCGATGCCTGGTGGCCGCACATCGAAGCGGGTGCGGAACGCATTGTCATCACCGCCAGCGGCTGCGGCGTGATGGTGGCGGATTACTCGCACGCACTGGCGTGCGATGCGGCGTATGCCGACAAAGCCCGGCGGGTATCCGCATTGGCCTGCGACATCAGCGATGTCATTGCGGCAGAACTCCCTCGACTACAAACACTCAACGCTCAACCCTCTGCGCCCAGCGCCAAACGCATCGCCTTCCACGCACCCTGCACGCTGCAACACGGTTTGAAGAAAAAAGGTGCCGTCGAAGCACTGCTCACGCAACTGGGTTTCGAACTCACCCCCGTGGCCGACGCGCACCTGTGCTGCGGCTCGGCGGGCACGTATTCGATTTTGCAGCCGGAATTGTCGAACCGGCTGCGTGCCAACAAAATCGCCGCGCTTGAGGCTGGCACGCCGACAGAAATTGTCACCGCCAACATCGGCTGCCAATCCCATTTGCAAGCGGTCAGCAAACAACCCGTGCGGCACTGGATCGAATTACTCGACGCACACCTCGCGTGAATCCGGCAAGCGGTAGATCGACAACCCAGTGCGCAGCGTTTAGCATGGGGCTTCCTTCAGCACGGAACATTATTTCTCCGGGAAAGCCCCTATGCCATCACCCATCCCAAACGGCCTTTACGGAATCCCTCAAATGGTTCGATCTACACTAATATCCGTACGCGACATGGTGGTCACGGCGGGCCCTTTCCTGCTGCTCACTGCCGCGCTGCTGGTGGTCACCTATTTTGTGCTCGACCCCACGCCGCCCAAGCGCGTGGTGCTGGCCACCGGGCCGGAAGGCAGCGCCGATGCCGCATTCGGCAAACGCTACGCTGCGGAATTAAAACGCTACGGCATTGAAGTGGTACTGCGCGCCACCGAAGGCTCGGCGCAAAACCTGCGTTTGTTGCGCGACGATAAAGACGCAGACCCCGTGTACCTGGGATTCGTGCGCGGCGGCACCGGCGACGCGCTGCGCGCCATCGACGAAGAACCCGACAGCACGGGGCTGGTGTCGCTGGGCAGCTTATTCTACGAGCCGGTATGGATTTTCTACCGCACCGAAGCCGCCAAGCGGCTCAATCCGGATGCCGCACTCACGCAACTCGGCGAATTAAAAGACTGGAAAGTGGATATCGGCGCCAGCGGCAGCGGTGTGCCCAATGTGGTGGCCAAGCTGCTCAACACCAATGGCCTAGACGCTGAAACGCTCAAGTCCACACGGCAGGAGCTCACGCCCGCGGTGATGGCGCTCATCAGCAATGAGCGCGATGCGATTGTGATTGCGTCTGCCCCCGAATCGCCGATGGTGCAAATGCTGCTGCACGCGCCGGGCATCAAGCTGTTTGAGTTTCCGCAGGCCGAGGCCTATTCGCGCCAGTTGCCGTTTCTGAGTGCGGTGCGGCTGCCGCGCGCGATTGCGAGTCTGGCCGCGAACGTGCCGGCGCACGATGTGCCGCTGGTGGCCACCACGTCCATGCTGTTGGCGCGCACGGGCACCCATCCGGCCATTCAGCAACTGTTTGTGCAGGCGGCCAAAAAAATTCACGGCGGCGCAGGATGGCTCGCACCGGCCGGGCAGTTTCCGTCGCCACAATCTGCGCAGTTCACCTTGGCGGGCGAAGCAGAGCGCTTCTATCGCAACGGCACGCCGCTATTGCAACACTATCTGCCGTTCTGGCTGGCCAATCTGATCGACCGCATGTGGGTGGCGGGCTTGTCGATTATCGCGATTCTGATTCCGCTCACGCGCTGGGTGCCGCCGCTGTATACGTTTCGCGTACGCTCGCGCGTGTTTCGCTGGTACCGGCATTTGCGTGAGATCGAAGACTCGCTGCTGCAAAACTCCGCCAAGCCAGCGGAGTTGCTCGCCGAACTCAACAGTCTGGATGAAAAAACCGCCGATATCGTGGTGCCGCTGGCCTATACCGACGAGCTCTACGCGCTGCGCAGCCATATCCAACTGGTGCGCGACCGCTTGCAAAGCCGTCTAGCGCAGCCGCCTTCTGAGAGCGACGCCGCGCAGCCGGGTCACAGCCCGGTATAGCGGGAAAAAGCGGAAAGAAAAAGCGGCGCGAAAAAGCGGCAGGAAAAAGCGTTAGCAAATACGCACCGGGTTTCGGTAATTGGTACTTTACTTCCGGTTGTGACTGTAAGTTATTGAAGTACTTGTACTTTTTGTAAAATCGGCGTACCCTGCCCCCAGCTTAACTAAGGGGGTTACGCCATGATCGACTTCAGCAGCATCGCTAACGCAGGCAGCCTGCGCCTAGAGCGCGCGTCGATTCCGTCGCGCCGCGCACGCAGCCGCGAGGTGCTCACGCAGGACGTGCCCGTCTACCAAGGCGAGTTGTGGACTGCGCTGCAGCGGCAGGCAAGTTCCATCCATGAAATTTCCTATCGCGCCTGCTACAAGCCGCAGTTGCCGGCGTATTTTATCGAGCGCCTCACCCAACCCGGCGACATTGTGTATGACCCCTTCAGCGGTCGCGGCACCACCGCCGTGGAAGCCGCGTTGCTGGGCCGCAGCGTGATTGCGAATGATGTCAATCCACTGTCGTCGATACTCACCCAGCCGCGGCTGGAGTTGCCCGACTTGGCCGACATCGAGTTGCGCCTGAAAACCCTTGTCGTGCGCGCGAAACAACCGAAGGACATCAATCTTTCGATGTTTTATCACCCAGACACCATGCGCGAGTTGCTCGCACTGCGCAATTACCTCATTGCCCGCCGCGCGGATTACACCGAAGACGCCATCGACCGCTGGATACGCATGGTTGCCACTAACCGGCTGACAGGGCATTCGCCGGGCTTTTTTTCGGTGTACACGCTGCCGCCCAATCAGGCCACTACCCCGGAAAATCAGATTCGGATTAACGCACGCCTCAAGCAAAAGCCCGAATACCGCGACGTGCGCGCCCTGATTCTGCGCAAATCCAAACAACTGCAAGGCAAGCTCACGCCGCAACAGCGCGACAATTTGCGTGCCGCCGCCGAGACCGCCACTTTCATGGAAGACAGCGCTGCCAGCACACTGGGCATCCCCAGCGAAGTGGTGAACCTCACCGTCACCTCACCGCCGTTTCTCGACGTGGTGCAATACGCCAACGATAACTGGCTGCGCTGCTGGTTCAACGCGCTCGACGCTACGCACATCGCCGCAAATATCACCATGTGCGGCACGGTGTCGCATTGGTCTACAGCGATGTTGCAGGTGTTTCGCGAGCTGTATCGCGTCACCAAGCCCAACGGCTGGGTGGCGTTTGAAGTTGGCGAGGTGCGCGGCGGCAAAATTAAACTGGATGAAGTGGTCGCGCCCATCGGCATTTCAGCGGGCTTCGCCTGCATGGCGGTGGCGATCAATGCGCAAAAATTCACCAAAACTGCGAACATCTGGGGCGTATCGAACAACAGCTTGGGGACAAATACCAACCGGATTGTGCTGTTTCGCAAGCCGGTTTAGTGCGGGTGTTTCAATCGAAAAAAGGCATCTGCCACGGCGGACGCAGCGGACGCAGAGGACGCCGCGCAAAATCAGAGCGTTACGGCGATTCACCTTTGCACCCGGTAAATGCGTAGTCGCCGAAGACTAAACCCCGGCTGCTCTCGGTGTTCTCGGTGGTATCCGCGTCCTCTGCGGCAACCGCCTTTTATAAAATAATTCGAATCTATTCAGTGCGTGCGTAACATCAAAATCTTCCCTCACCCCCGCCCCTCTGCTGCGCTTCAAGTGTGCCCTTGTCCCAGAGGGCGAGGGGAGCAAACCGTGCTCGCAATCACGACACCATTTGAGGTTAGCGCGGGCGTGGGGTTGCCCCCTCTCCCTCTGGGAGAGGGTT
>JAYTWR010000127.1:0-103919 GCA_043743335.1 Burkholderiales bacterium | reverse complement strand
GTAGTCCTCCAGATTAACGTTGGTAGCGTCGCCATCCTCAAACGTGAATGTGATGCGCCAATTGCCTGAAACAGTCACTGCGTAGGTGCCTTTGCGGTCGCCCTTGAGCGAGTGAAACTTGTAGCCCGGCATGTTCATGTCGTCGGCCTTGGCGATGGCATCCAGCCGGTCAAGCAGCCTGCGCATACGGTCAGCGTGATTTGCATCAATGCCCCGGCGGTCGCTTTTCGTAAAGTATCGCTCCAAACCCTTGTGGATGAAGTGGCGAATCATGTCAGCTTGTAATGTCAGTCATTACAAGGGAGTGTAATCTTACGCATTACAGGTGTCAAACGGTCGCTGCCCCTTTGTTGGCGAGCGGATAAGCCGTCGCCGAGTTAGCCGATTTTCAACGCCAGTTCCGCCGCACGCAGGTGGGTGTAACGCTTCAGCATTTGCAGCGTCTTGTGCCCGCTGATTGCCGCCACTTCCATCGAGTTCAAGCCCAGTTCAAACAGGCGCGATACGGCTTCATGGCGCAGGTCATGAAAGCGCAGGGCAGTGATACCCGCCGCCATGTGTTTTCAAGACTGTCTGCATGCCCCGGTGCCTAATCAATACCTGCCAATTTCCGCTTTCCAGTTCCCTGATATAAGCCATTCCACACTCCCGATTGCGATGGGCGTGTGATGGAGAAGGGAAAGACTAAAACGACAAGTGATGTAAGTGCTTGATTCCACTGGCGCCCCGAAGACGAATCGAACGTCCGACCTGCCCCTTAGGAGGGGGCTGCTCTATCCACTGAGCTACCGGGGCGTGGGCGTATTATAAATCGCTTCCTTCTTGCTGCTGGTCCGACGTACGTTCGGTATGGATAAACTATTGCCAGTTCCAGAAATCCTGCCGCTCTTTCAGGAACGCCTGCGCGAGTACCATTTTGTGCACTTCGCTCGCGCCGTCGACGAGCCGCGCTTGGCGCGCGTAGCGATACATCCATTCCAGCGGGGTATCTTTGGAGTAGCCGCGCGCGCCGTTGAGTTGTATGGCGGTATCCACCGCCTGATGCAGCACGTCGGCGACGACCACCTTCGCCATGGAAACTTCTTTACGCGCGAAGTCGCCACGATCCAGTTTGTCGGCGGCGCGCATCACCAAGAGTCGGCCGATTTCGATTTGCATAGCGGCGTCGCCCATCAGCCATTGCACGCTTTCTTTGGCCGCGAGCGCGCCACCGTGGGTTTGTCGGCTGGCGACGTACTCAGCGGCGATGTCCATCGCGCGCCGCGCCAGGCCCAGCCAGCGCATGCAGTGCGTCAAGCGCGCGGTGCCGAGGCGAATTTGCGTGAACTTCAGGCCATCGCCGACATTCATGATGCGGTTTTCGTCGGCGATTTCGAGGCCGTCAAACGCCAACTCACAGTGACCGCCGTGTTCTTCCGGCCCCATGATGGGAATGCGGCGCACGATGCGCCAGCCTGGCTGATCCTTGTGAAAAGCAAACGCCGTCAGGCCCTTGCGCGGATCGTCAGACGTTTTTGCCAGCAGCAAAAAGTGCGACGCCACGCCCGCACCGGTGATAAACCACTTGCGACCCTTGATGATCCATTTGTCGCCAACACGGGTGGCGGTGGTGAGCATCATGGTCGGGTCTGAGCCTGCACCGGGTGCCGGCTCAGTCATCACAATGGACGAACGCACTGTGCCTTCGACGATGGGCATCAGCCAGCGCGCCTTTTGCTCCGGCGTGGCGACTTTGCCCAGCACGGTCATGTTGCCGTCGTCGGGTGCGGCGCAGTTGAACACCACCGGGCCGAAGATCGAGTAGTTCATTTCTTCATAACACGCGGCCATGCCGACTACGGGCAAACCTAGGCCGCCGATGGCGAGCGGCAGTTGCGGGCACCACAGGCCAGCGGCTTTGGCTTTGGCGCGCAGCGTGTCGAGTAAATCGAGGCGTATGTTTTCGTGATCGTCGAAGGATGCCGGGTCGCGCTCAAGCGGCAGTATGTGTTCGGCGACGAAGGCCTTGTAGCGCAGGCGATAGCGTTTGATGTCAGCGGGTAGCGTGAAGTTCATTATCGTAAGTAGTTGATTTTAAATGATATTTTTTGCGTTATCGCGCAGTACGAACTTCTGGATTTTGCCGGTCGCATTCTTGGGTAAATCGCCGAACACCACACGCTTGGGCGCTTTGAAATGCGCCATATGCTCGCGCGCGTAAGCGATCATCGCATCAGCGGTGAGCGTGTGGCCGGGTTTGAGCGTGACAAAAGCCACGGGGATCTCACCCCACTTTTTGTCGGGCGCGGCCACCACGGCCACCTCCAGCACGGCGGGGTGCGCTGACAGCGCGCGCTCGACTTCCACCGACGCAATGTTTTCGCCGCCGGAAATAATAATGTCTTTGGCGCGATCTTTGATCTCAATGTAACCGTCGCCGTGCATCACGGCCAAGTCACCGGTGCGAAACCAGCCGTCGGGCGCGGCCTTCGCGGTGGCTGCGTCGTCGCGGTAGTAGCCGAGCATGACGTTGTTGCCGCGCAGGGCAATTTCACCGAGCGTAGCGGCGTCGCGCGGCACGTCGCAGCCTGCGTCGTCCACCACGCGCAGCGTTTGCGAAATGACGTTGCCCACACCTTGGCGCGCCTTGATCTGCGCCTGCTTTTCGGGCGGCCACTGATTCCAGTCGTCACGCCATTCGCACAGCACAGCGGGGCCGAAGGTCTCGGTCAGGCCATACAAATGCGTCATGTTCATATTGAGCTCGGCCATGCGCGCGAGCAATGCGGGCGTGGGCGGCGCACCGCCGGTGGCGACATTGACCGTGTGCGCCAGCGGTTGCGCGCCTGCGTGCCACGCCAGCATGATGAGTATGGTGGGCGCGGCGTTGAATTGCGTCACGCCGGAATCGCGCAGGTGTTGCCAGATCAGCGCCGGATCGGCCTTGCGCAGACACAAATGCGTGCCGCCCGCCGCCGTAACCGCCCAAGTGAAGCACCAGCCGTTGCAGTGAAACATCGGCAGCGTCCACAAAAACACACTGTTTTCGGTAAGACCTGTGTGCAGCGCCATCGCCAACGCCTGCAAATACGCGCCGCGATGGTGATACATCACGCCCTTGGGTTTGCCGGTGGTGCCGCTGGTGTAGTTGATGCTGATGAGGCTGCGTTCGTCGGCGACATCGGCCGCATAAGACGTTGCTTCAGGTGTGGTTGCAGCGAGAAAGGCCTCATAGGGATTGCCCGGCGCGTGGCTGGCGCAAATCAGTGTGAGCTTGTGTTTCACTGCCGCGGCAATGGCGTGCGCGGTGGCTTCAAACTCAGCGTCGTAAATCAGCAGGTGTGCGTCGCTGTGCTCAATGATGTAAGTCAAATCCGCAGCGGTAAGCCGCATGTTCAGCGCCACCAGCACGGCACCGGCAAACGGCACGCCGTAGTGCGCTTCTAGCAGCACGTGGGTGTTGGGCGCGAGCACGGCCACGCGCTCGCCGGCCTGCACGCCCGCGCCGCGCAGCGCACCTGCCAGCCGGGTGCAACGATCAAAGAGCTGCGCGTAAGTCCAACGCTCAGCGCCATCGACGACCGCAATTTTGTCCGCGAACACCGTCGCCGAGCGGCGCAAAAATGCCGTGGGCGTGAGGGCTTCGAATGACATAGGGCTGTTAATCATAACTAATTGATTTTAAACGAAATTATTTAATATCACTCGTCGGGTTAGACAAACCCTTGGGATACGCCGCTGAGAGCTTTGCGCGCGCTGTAGCGAGCAGATGTTGCCGCAGCGCTGTGGCTTGCGTGGCATTGCTTTCAAACCGGCCGCCGCGTATGTCCTGCGCGAATTGGCCGTTGCGCGCATGTAGGGCGTGCGGCGGCTGGGCGTCGCTGTAGAGCGTGTCGAGACCGCTGGTTTCGAGTGCGGCATTGCGGTCAGACGATTCGAGTTCGCGTGCCGCGATACCTAGCGCGTTGGCGATCATGCGCAGCGGGTACAGTTGCTCGGCCCTGGCGTGGGGCAGCACTTCGCTGACCAGGGTTTCGTTGGCGATGCGAATGAGTTCCAGCGGTGTGGGGTGGTCGTGCATGGTCATGTGGCGTCAGAGCAGTGACAGCAAATGCTACCACGGCATCGGCTACACCATTGCGCTTGGGAACTTGCGATTGGGAACGATATCTGATTGCCAAAGGAACACCATGTGATTGCGTCGAAGACGGGCCTCTACGGTTTGATCCGCGCACTGGCGCTGGAGTTGGGGCCGCTTAACGTACGCGCCAATTTGATTGCCGTAGGCCGCATTGATACCAAGCGCCTTAACCCTGAGTGGTATCCCGAGGGCAACGGTCTGCCCGGCGGTTTTGCCGGTGATAAACCGGACGGCACCACCACCGGGCGCGATCAAGGCCCGCCGCTGGGACGCGTGGGCGCGGCGAGCGAGGTGGCGAACGTGGCGCTGTTTTTGGCGTCGGATGAATCGTCTTATGTCACCGGGGACCGCATTGTTTGCGCGGGTGGGCGGTATAGGTAAATTCCGGTGATGCGTTGCGCACGCGGCGCAGGAGCGCTCGCTACTGCTGAGGTTGATTTTGCTGCTGCGGCCATTGTGCAATAACGCAATCGTGAACTCGTGCGTATGCCGACTTGCGCGAGGATTGCACGCTGCCATCTGCGGTTGACCGGCAGGTCAGCCGGGGTCTACAGTGATAACGTGTCGCAACAGACGCGCAAGCCAACGGAGGCACTATGATAAACAACCTATTAAAATCAATTAGTTATGGATTGATGGTGCTGCTCGCTCTGGGGGTGGCAACGCGTGCTGCGCAGGCGCAAACTGCGTGGCCAGCGAAAGCGATACGCATCATTGTGCCGTTTCCGGCAGGCGGCACATCCGACATTTTGGCGCGCTTGATCGGGCAAAAACTCACCGAAGCGTGGGGCCAGCAAATTGTGGTGGACAGCCGGCCCGGTGCCACCGGCACCATCGGCACGGACATGGTGGTGCGTTCATCAGCAGATGGCTACACCTTCTTGCTCACCGATTTGGGCAATTTGCTGATCGCGCCGATGACCTTGCCGCGCGTACCGTTCGATGTGCAACGTGATCTGGTGCCTATCAGCACCGCGTCGTACTCGCCGCATTTGCTGGTGGTGCACCCGAGTGTGCCGGTCAAGAGTGTGGCCGAGCTGATTGCACTGGCAAAAAAGAATCCCGGCAAACTCAATGCGCCTGCGGCGTTGTCCAGCTCACCGCACTTGGCGGGGCTGCTGCTGCAAAACCGCGCGGGCGTGAATTGGACTTACATTCCCACCAAGGGTGGCGCGAATTCCATGCTGGCGCTGGTGACCGGCGAGGGCGATTTAATGTTCCTCGGCAGTTTGCAAACCTTGCCGCATGTGCGCAGTGGTCGCGCCAAGCTGATCGCCATCTCCGGCGAAAAGCGCGATCCCGCATTGCCCAACACGCCCACCGTGGCGGAAACGCCGGGCTTGGAGGGATTTCACACCGGCTCGTGGCAGGGCATCTTCGGTCCCGCGAAACTGCCCGCCGACATCATCACCAAATACAGCAATGAAGTGCGGCGCATCCTCGCGCTGCCGGACATCAAAGAGAAGCTGCTGTCACAAGGCACCGAGCCGATGATCATGACACCGCAGGAAATGACGAAGTTTTTGGCCAGCGAAAAAGAACGCTGGGCCAAGGTGGTTAAGGATAGCGGGTTGAAGGCGGAGTAGTTTCAGCGAAACAGGAAATGCGTCACATCGCGGGGCGGGCACGCTACGCAGCCCCCCTTGCGAGCTACGGCGATTGCCTATTTTTTGCCAATACGGGATGTTACTGGTGTGACCCCCGTATAGCGGCGCCGACTTTCTCGACACCGTAATCCCGTTCTGCAGCAGCGCGTGACACGCGCCCGTTTCGCAAGTCGATAGCCAGCGCTTCAGCCGTACGTTCAGCCGCCGCACCGTAACCTGCACCGCCCGGCGTTTCGATGCGCACAGATTCACCGACCTGTAATTCTATGCGCGCCACTTTGGAATAGAGTTCCTCGGCTTGGGGCGTGCCGGGGTTGCGAATTAATTTCGCGCGCCTGCCGTCGTTCCCACCGAATACGCCGCTCGGCACGCCCACCGTGTGGCTATCCGAACGCACTGAAAAAATTGTGCCCGGCACAATGGCGCGTATCTGCCGCGCAATACCCAACCCGCCGCGCGTGCGGCCTGCGCCGCCGGAGTCTTCGACCAGCGCGTATTCATCGACCATCAACGGGTATTCGTTCTCCAGCGCCTCAGCCGGGAGATTCGACGTGTTGGTCATGTGTACGTGCACTGCATCCATGCCGTCGCCTTCGATGCGCGCGCCGCTGCCGCCGCCCAGCGTTTCGAGATACACGTATTGCCCGGTGCGGCGTGTGAGCGCACCGGAATACACAATGGCGGGGATGCAATCGTTGCCCGAGGCCATCACTCGTTCGGGCGGCAGTACCCCACGAAACGCGCCGAAGAGGGCGCCCGCAACTTTCTGACAGGTAATTGAGCGCGCACCCACCGCCGCACCCGGATGCGGGTTGACGATGGTGCCCAGCGGCGTATGGATTTTCATGGCATCAAACAAGCCTGCGTTGGGTGGCAACTCCGGGTCCAGCAGCGCTTTCACCGAATAGAACACACTGGCGTGCACCGCATTGACCGGCATGTTCATCGCACCGCGCGCCTGCTTGCCTGAGCCAGCGA
This sequence comes from Burkholderiales bacterium, assembly GCA_043743335.1. Classification (GTDB taxonomy): domain Bacteria; phylum Pseudomonadota; class Gammaproteobacteria; order Burkholderiales; family SG8-41; genus UBA5216. The sequence continues at coordinate 97,214 of JAYTWR010000127.1, read as the reverse complement.
AGTCGATATCCAGCACGTCGCCCTCGACACGCACACGCACCGTAATCGGCACTGGGTCGCCGCCCATGCCGTCATCGTCCAGGTAATTGGTGAAGCTGTATTCGCCGTGCTTCAACTCCGCGATGCGGTTGCGTATGCGCCGCCGCGTGTAGCTGATGACGTCGTCGATGGACTGATGCACGGCTTGCAGCCCCATCTGCCGCACCAACTCGCGTGCCGCTTGTGCACCGCGAGCATTGGTGGCGATTTGCACTTTGAAATCCAGCGTGCGTTCTTCCGGGTCGCGCATATTGGCGGTGATGAGATTCATCAAGTCATCATCCAGCACGCCTTCGCGCACGATGCGTATCACGGGGATGCGCTGGCCTTCCTCAAATATCGAGCGCGAGCCACCCGCGATGGAACCCGGCACAGCACCACCGACATCGGCGTGATGACCAATGTTAGCGGTGAGAAATTCCACGCGGCCGCCAATAAACACTGGCGTCACCAGCGTGATATCCGGCAGATGCGTGCCATTGGCCAGATACGGGTCGTTGCAAATAAACACATCGCCATCGCGCATGCGCTCAATGGGGCAATGCGTCAGCACCGCCGCCACGCCGCCGTTCAACGACCCCAGATGTAGCGGAATCTGCGTGCCCTGTGCGATAAGCCGGCCCTTGCCATCAAACAGCGCCACCGAGCAATCGCGCCGTTCCTTGATATTGGTCGAGAACGAGGAACGCACGAGCGTGTTGTTCATGTCCTCTGTGATCGACAGCAGCCGGTTGGAAAACACTTCCATGGCGATGGGGTCGAGCAGCCGCGTTTGATTTGTCATGCTCGAAATCTCACAACCTGATAATGATATTGCCGATGTTATCCACGCGGGCACGCTGGCCCGGCGTAAGCAGTGTCGTGGAACTCATTTCCTCGATCACTGCGGGCCCCTCGATCACCGCACCCGCGCCGAGTTTGCTGCGTGTGTAAACGGGTGTGGCAAGCCAGCCGTGTGCGGTGCCGTGATAGACCTCGCGGTTGCCGGTGCGCGCGTCTGCCACGGTGCCGTGAACCGCGAGTTCTCGCAAGGGCGCTTTGGGCACATGGCCGATGGCCTGTAAGCGGCAGTTGACGATTTCGACGGCCTTGCCGGGCACGTCGTAGCCGTATTCACGCTGGTGCGCGGCGTGAAAGCGCGCGATGAAATCGGCCATGCCGTTGGCGCTGATTTCCGCTAATGCCACCGCGACTTCAAAATTCTGTCCTTCGTAGCGTGCTTCGATAAACACGCGGTAGACACGCTCGGCTTGGGCAACGCGTTCGCGTGCGAGCCAGTCGCCTGCTTCGCGCTGCATGGTGTCAAATAAGGCGCACACGCGCAACCAGCTTGCGGCGTCGGCGGTGGAAATTTCGCTGCGCACAAAATCAAAACTCACGTCGGTCAGCAACATGCCGCGCGCGCACAGGGTGCCCGGCTCTTGCGGCACGATGACGGTAGAAATGCCGCATTCGTTTGCCACTTCTACCGCATGCAACGGCCCTGCGCCACCAAAGGCAAACAGCGCGAACTCGGCAAGATCGTAGCCGCGCTCGGTGGATACCGAGCGTATCGCGCGGCTCATGTTGGCGTTGGCGATGCGGATCACGCCTTCGGCTGCGGCTTCAATGGCGATGCCCAGCGGCGTTGCTACTTTGTGTGTGATGACTTCGCGCGCGGCAGTTTCACTCACGTTGACGCGCCCATCCAAGAGTGAAACCGGGTTCAAGCGGTGCAGGCAAATCTGCGCGTCGGTGATAGTCGCTGCGCTGCCGCCGCGCGCATAGGCCGCTGGGCCGGGGTCTGCGCCCGCGCTGCGTGGGCCGACTTTGAGTGCGCCTGCGTCATCCATCCACGCAATGCTGCCGCCACCGGCACCGATCACGTGGATGTCGATCATCGGTGTTTTCACCGGGTAATCGGCGACGGTGCGGTTGGACGAAAATAGCGGCTTGCCGCGATACACCAGTGAGACATCGGTGGAGGTGCCGCCGACATCAAAGGTGACGAGGTTTTCAAAGCCGGCGACGCGCCCGATTTCCGCTGCACCCACCACGCCCGCCGCCGGTCCTGAAAGACAGGTGCGCACCGGAAACGCGCGCACCGCACGCACCGACATCAGCCCGCCGTTGGAATGAACGGTGAAGGGCTCTTGCGGAATGTTCAGATCGCGCACGCGCTGCAAAAAACGGTCGAGATAACGCTCCATGCGTGGCCCGACGGCCGCATTGAGCGCCGTCGTAGACATGCGTTCGTATTCGCGAAACTCGGACAGCACCTCATGTGAAATGCTCACATAGGCTTCAGGGAACAACTTCGTAATCGCGCTGCGCGCGCGTTCTTCGTGCACAGGGTTGCGATAAGCGTGCAAAAAACACACGGCGATGGCTTGCACGCCGGCAGTTTTTAACTGGGTGACCGCGGCTTCGAGTTCCCTTTCGTCGAGCGCGGTCAGCACGGTGCCCCGCGCATTCAGGCGCTCGCTGATTTCAAGGCGATGCTCACGCGCGACCAAGGGCGGCGGTTTAGTGACGCTGTAGTCGTAGAGATGTGGCCTGACTTGACGGCCAATCTCCAGCACATCGCGAAAGCCCTTGGTGGTGATAAGCCCGGTGAGTGCGCCCTTGCGCTCGATCACCAAATTGGTGGCCACCGTGGTGCCGTGGCCGATGTGCGTGACTTGATCGGGCGCAATCGCGTGCTCGCGCAATAAATCCGCAATGCCACGCTCTATGGCTTCGGAGGGATCGTGCGGCGTTGACGCAACTTTGTGAAAGCTGACCTTGCCACCGACTTCCGCCAACAACGTGAAATCCGTGAATGTGCCGCCGACATCGATACCGATACGATACACAAAAACCCTTTAAAAATAATTAGTTATGAATTTATGGCTTTAGGGATTTATGGATTTATCTTGATCCCGGCGTCAGCAATCACCTTGCGCCACTTGCCCACCTCGGCCGTCAGATATTTGGAAAACTCCGCCGGCGAACTGCCCACGATATCCAGCCCTTGCGCGTTCAGCATTTCCTGCATTTTTGGTGCGCGCATCACGCGTGCCGAATCTTCGCTGACTTTGCGCACGATGTCCGCCGGCGTGCCAGTGGGTGCGAGCAAGCCGAACCACACAATGGCATCAAAGCCCGGATAGCCCGACTCGGCTATCGTCGGAATATGCGCCACGATTTTCGAGCGCTCCAGACTGCTGGCAGCCAGCGCACGCACGCGGCCTGCCTGCAAATGCGGCAATGTCGTCATCACCACGTCAAACATCATCGACAGATGCCCGCCCAGCAAATCCACCATGGCGGGGCCGGTGCCTTTGTACGGCACGTGATTTAACTGGGTTTGCGACAATGATTGCAAGAGTTCCATCGCCAGATGCGATGCGCTGCCTGGCCCCGCCGTGCCGTAGGCCAATTCGGTTGGGCGCGCCTTGGCCAACGCAACCAGTTCCTTGATTGATTTTGCCGGGATGGACGGATGCACTGACAACAATTGCGGAATCGTCGCCAGCCCGGATACCGCCGTGAAATCGCGCAGCACGTTGTAGGTGAGCTTGGGATATAAGGCTTCGGCATAGCTGTGCGTCACGCTGCACATCAAAATCGTGTAACCGTCAGGTGCTGCGCGTGCCACGGATTCTGTGCCGATGATGGAACCCGCGCCGGGGCGGTTTTCCACCACCACCGATTGCTTCCAACCTTCTGTTAGACGCTGCGCGATATTGCGCGCAAGTAGATCGGTCGAACCCCCTGCCGCGAAGGGCACGACGATGCGCACGACTTTTGAGGGATAGGCTTCGGCGGCCACCGCTGCGCCAACCCATGCGCCAACCGATGCCATGCCCACCGCCAGTGCAATCAGAAAAGCTCTGACCATAAACGTGCTCCCGAATGTTGCGATGCGCGCACTATAGCAGGCTGTGTGACGCATTCGTCGTTGGTACCGTTCGGCGCTTGAATGCCAAAGCAGGTTAAAACCCGCGTTTGAAATTTTCATCGACTCGTTGCATGATGACGTGTCGGTTAAAGTAAGACAGCAGTTTTATCTCAAGCGGGGTATCTATGCACTTCACGATCAGGCAATGCGGGTTTGGGTTCATACCCCTGCTGTTTACCTACAGCGCAACGCTGCCAGCGCAGGATAAACCGGCGGGCTATCCCGTGCGACCGATACGCATCATTATTGGCGTGGCACCGGGTGCGGGCGCCGATATCGTGGCGCGGGCTACGGCGCAGATTTTGACGGAACGCTGGGGGCAAAACGCGGTGGTTGATCCCCGGCCGGGCGGTGGCGGTGTCATTGCCTCCGAGACCCTGGCTAAATCAACGCCCGACGGCTACACGCTGTTGCAATCGGGCGACGGGTTGATGTTTCAAACCGCGACGAAGCGTGTGCCGTTCGACGTACTCAAGGTGTTTGAGCCGGTGGTCAGCACCACGACACAGCCGTATATTTTGCTGGCGAATCTGGGCGTGCCGGCCAAAACCATCAAAGAACTGGTGGCGTTGTCTTCGGCCAAGCCGCTAACCTACTCGGGCAGCGCCGGCGTCGGCGGTACCGTTCATCTGGGTATGGAAAAACTCGCTGTGCTGACGGGTATGAAGCTTAAGCACGTGGCCTACAAAGGCAGTGCGCCGTCGCTGCTGGCGTTGATGGGCGGCGAGATCCAGTTGGGTTGCACCAGTGTGATGTCCGCCACGTCAGCCATCAAATCGGGCAAAGTGCGCGGGGTAGCGGCGTTGGGCCTCACGCGGGCCGTTTCGCTGCCTGAATTGCCGACCGCCATCGAGCTGGGATTGCCCGCCGGCTTCAAGATTACCAATCGCTATAATCTTTGGGTGCGCGCCGGAACGCCGCGTCCGATTGTCGAAGCGATCAACCGTGTGGTCAGCGACGGTATCCATGCGCCGCAGATGGTGCAACGGCTGGCCGGCGATGGAAGCGAACCTGCCGCACGCATGACGTCGGCCCAATTAAAAACGGCGCTGGCACGCGAGTACGTCGAACTCGAGCAACAGGTGAAAGCACTGGCTTTGAAATTTTAGGGGAACCTTGTTCTGGCTTGCGACGGCAGGTGCGCGCGGTGGCAGGGTTACGACTTTGGTGCCAACGACTTTGGTGCCAACGATTTTAGTGTCATATGCCGGTTTTGGATTTCAGTGAGGTTCATGCCCTCTGTGGAAGCGTGCGGAAACAGCCAGCCGGACGAGCAAACGAACACAATAAAGCGTGCGGCACGGGCCACTGGGTGCAGCGCTGTTTTGGGCAGCGATGGAGATGGCGCGGTGCCGGTTTCAGTCATTTTAAGATGCGCCAATCGGTTTTAGCAGCAGGCGGTAGAGTGACTGTGAGTGACCGTGAGTGACCGTATTTGCCAGACTATCGGTACGTCAGGGACGCAGCCCACTGTAGCACAGGCCCATCCCGGAGGAGATGCAGTGCACATGAAAATCAAAAATCCCCAAGACCTTGGGTGCGGGTTGTTTTTTGCGGCACTCGGCGCATTGGCGATTTATTTGTCGCGGGACTACGAGATGGGCAGCGCCTTGAACATGGGGCCCGGCTATTTTCCCACTTGGTTGGGCAGGATTATGGTGGGTTTTGGCGTAGTCATCGGCGGTCTATCCCTTAGATTCAGCGGCGCAGGCCAGCCTGACTTGGGATGGCGCACGTGGGCCTTTCGGCCGTGGCTGGTGTTGACAGCCACCCTCGTGCTGTTCGCGTTGCTGATGGAGGCGGAAGTGGGGTTTGTACCTTCCTTAATGGTGCTCATTATTGGCTGCGCGTTTGCGCATAAAGACGTGCACTGGCGCGAAACCCTGCTGCTCAGCGTGGCGGTGACTGCCGGGGCGGTGGCCATCTTTTCGTATGGGCTGGGGTTGCCGTACCGCTTGTTTTGGTGGAGCCCGTGATGGAACAGCTACTGCATAATCTGGTGCTCGGGTTCAGTGTGGCGCTCACGCTGCAAAATCTGGCGTATTGTTTTCTGGGTGTATTTCTTGGCACGCTAATCGGCGTATTGCCGGGTATCGGCTCGCTGGCCACCATGGCCATGCTGTTGCCGCTGACGTATTCGCTGCCGCCGGTTGCCGCGCTGATTATGCTGGCGGGCATTTATTACGGCTCAGATTACGGCGGATCAACCACAGCCATATTGGTGAACTTGCCCGGTGAAGGATCGTCGGTGGTGACGCTGCTGGATGGCCACCCGATGGCGCAGCAGGGCAGGGCGGGGCCAGCGCTGGCGATTGCTGCGGTGGGTTCGTTTTTTGCCGGCTGCGTGGGCACATTGATCATCGCGCTGGTGGGCCCACCGCTCGCCGGCATCGCGCTCAAGTTTGGCTCGCCAGAGTATTTTTCGTTGATGGTGATGGCGCTGGTTTGCGCATCGGTGGTGGGTTCCGGCTCGTTGCTCAAATCGCTGGCGATGGTGGTGGCGGGATTGTTGATCGGCATTGTCGGTACGGATGTCAGTTCCGGCAAATCGCGTTTTACCTTTGGTGTTTCCGAGTTAAGCGACGGTGTGGGCATCGCCGTCGTCGCCATGGGCGTGTTTGGGTTGACGGAGATGGTTAAAAATCTCGAAGGTGCGCACATGACCAACACGATCTTGCGCGGAGAAATCAAAGGGCTGATGCCACGCTGGGAAGATTTGAAAATCTGCTTCGGCCCGATACTGCGCGGTTGTTCCATTGGCGCTGTGTTCGGGCCGTTGCCGGGGTTGGGCGGCACGATCAGCGCATTCACGTCATACATGGCCGAGAAAAAACTCGCCAAAGATCCGTCGCGCTTCGGCAAGGGTGCTATCGAGGGCGTGGCGGGGCCGGAAACCGCCAATAACGCCTGTGCGCAGACCACGTTTGTGCCGATGCTGACACTGGGTATTCCCGGCAGCGCGTCAATGGCGTTGATGCTGGGCGCTATGATGATTCACGGCATTACGCCGGGGCCGCAGGTTATGACATCGCGCCCGGATTTGTTCTGGGGGTTGATCGCGAGCATGTGGATCGGCAACTTGATGCTGCTGTTGCTCAACCTGCCGCTGATCGGTATTTGGGTCAAGCTGCTGCAGGTGCCCTATCGATTGTTGTTTCCGGTCATATTGACCATGATGGGGATCGGCATTTACAGCTTGAACAACTCCGGGGTGGAAGTTTTGCTGATGGCGCTGTTTGGTTTTATCGGCTACATCCTGATCAAGCTGGGATGCTCGTTTCCGCCGCTGATACTGGCGATGGTGCTGGGGCCGCTGATGGAAGAGAACCTGCGGCGCTCGCTGCTGCTGTCGGACGGCGACCCGGCTGTGTTTTTTACGCGCCCGTTGAGTGGCGGTTTTATGCTGGCGACTGTGGCGCTTTTGCTGCTGTTCACCGTGCCAGCGTTGCGTAAAAAACGCAACGAAGTGCTTACCGGCGACGGCTAGCCACGGCGTCGTGCCGGGGCGAATCTACGTCCGCGAATCTACGTCCGCAATCAACGCGCGGTTCGCTCGCTAGGTGGAACCACTGCTGCGCCGTGAGCCAGCGCGGCGGTCGCGCGCGCCTTTGAGCGGCGGCAGCGGAATTTCAAACACGTCGGCCTCGCGCAAAATGGTTTGGCCGCGGCGTTCTTTGCCGCCAGGCGGTACCGGTTTGATGTTGCGCCGGTCTTTGCTTTCGCGACGCCCTGCAGGGGTGGATTGTCGATTGTCTTTCATGATGTCAATTGTAAAACGTCCCATTCGAGTTCAGCCACAATTTTGCCGGTGAGCGCCAATTCCAGCGATGGCTCCACCCCCGACAAATGTCGCTGCGCCTGCTGCAAGGCAATTATAGCCCAGCGTATGTGCGCCATCACCTGCCAGTATCGCAGCGCATCCGGCGACACCTTGCGCCCGCTGGCGGCTTCGTAGGCGGAAATGAATTCCTCTAAGTCGGCCACGCCGCCGACGATGTGATGTTCATGGCGAAAGCACCAGCACTTGGCGCAGATCCAGCCGATGTCTTCGAGCGGGTTGCCGAGTGCGGCAAATTCCCAATCCAGCAGGCCAGCAAGTTTGCCTTCATGCACCAGATAGTTGCCGGTGCGAAAGTCGCGGTGTACAAAGGTGGTTTCTTCCTCTACCGGTGCGTGGCGCTCGCACCAGCGCAAGCCATATTCGAGCACGGGGTGTGGTTCGTCCAGCGGGTCGAGATACGCGCGGCAGGCGGCGATCACATCGCGCGCGAGCAGCGTTTTGAGAAATGGCAGTGTCTGAAACGGCGGGCGCAGCGCGTGGATACGTGCGGCAGCGACGGCGAGTTCACGCGCGATCGCGGCGCGATCAAGCTTAAGCCGAACCACTTTGTGTCCGGCGGCGATGCCCGGCAGTTTTTGCATGACAAAAAAAGGTTTGCCGGTCACGCTGTTGTCGTCACAGAGGAATAGCGGGCGCGGCGCCCCCAAGCCGTACTGGTGGGCGAAATCAATAATGGCGAATTCGCGCGCGCGGGGCAGGCTTGCGGCCACTGTTGCCGGTGCGTCAGTGCGCAGCACCCACGTGTGGTCGCCCGCCTGCGGGCCACCGCTGATGGAAACCTGAATTTCCCAATTTTGCTGAATCGCTCCGCCGGACAGCAGCACGAGTGACAGCACGTCCACCGCTTGCGCCTTGCAGGCGGTGCGCAGGAAGGTGGCGATGGCAGCCGGATTGGGCGAATTGTGCGGGGCGGCGACGGGCATGGAACCTTGTGATAACGCGGATGGCAGAAATGCCTATTTTCGCCGATTTTCGTGATGGCATGTCCAGTAAGCTATCGCTTGGCAGCGCGTGGCGGGTGCTATGATTCCAGTGTCGGTTTTACGGATACGAGTTCAAAAAGACGTTTGCCACCGACGACAAACGGGCTATAAAAGAAAACAAATTTTCAGAATCACAGCAACAGGAGTTTCAATGATCAAGGATTTCGATCACGTGGTTATCGCTACGGCGGATCTTGACAAGTGTCTTGATTTTTATACGCGTGTGCTGGGCATGCGCGTGGAGCGCTTTGGTGCGCGAGGTGCTGAGCGTATCGCGCTGCGCTTCGGCGACCGCAAGTTCAATGTGCATCCGCCGGGTTTTTTGGCGAGCTTGCGCGCCGACAAGCCCACGCCGGGGTCGCTGGACTTTTGTTTTCTGGCGGACAAGCCTTTGACAGAAGTTATCGCGCATCTCAAAGCCTGCAATGTCACCATCATCGCCGGACCGGACAAACGCCAGGGCGCGCGGTTTGATTTGCGCTCGGTATACCTGCGCGATCCGGACGGTAATCTGGTCGAAATCTCCGAGCCGTACTAAGCCGTGACCGTCTTTCAAACTTGGCAGGATGTGTTGGCGGTTCCGCGCGCAGAGTTGCGGCTCGCCGACGCGGCACTGGTGATCGCGCGTGAGGCGTATCCCGATCTGGACATTGCGGCGACCGTGCAGCGCATCGATGCGCTGGCAGCGGCACTACTGCAGCGCCTGCATGCTGACATCGCACAAACTGAAAAGCTCTCGCGTCTGAATCATTACCTCTTCACCGAACTGGGCTATGCCGGCAACAGCGATGATTATTACGATCCGCGCAACAGCTACCTGAATGACGTGATCGAGCGCAAGCTCGGTATTCCCATCACGCTGTCGGTGTTGTATATCGAAATCGGCCAACGGCTGGGATTGTCGCTGTCCGGCGTGTCGTTCCCGGGGCATTTTCTCGTGAAGTGCACGCTGGGCGAGGGCACCGTGATACTCGATGCCTACGCCAAAGGTGCGTCGCTCGGCATCAAGGATTTGCAAAAGCGTCTGCGCGCGTTAAGCGGCGGTGTGGATATTGCGCCGGAAGCAGTGATGCGTTTGCTGACGGTGGCGCAGCCCGCCGACATACTGGCGCGCATGCTGCGCAATCTGAAGGCCATACACAGTGAGCGCGGCGACAAGGGGCGCGCATTGACGGCGGCGAGTCAGGTACTCGATCTGTGCCCCGAGGGTGCCGACGATTACCGCGATCGTGCGCGCTTGCTGGAGGAACTGGAGTGCTTTCGCCCCGCGCTGGCAGATTTTGAAACGTATCTCAAGTTGCAGCCGCAGGCCGCGGATGCCCACGCAGTGCGCGGCAAAATTGCCGTGCTGCGCGAACGGGCGTCACGCTTGAATTAATTGTAACTAGTTGTTTTTAAAGGAGTTTTAATTTATCCGCAAAGTTGTGCGGCGCACTATAATGATTGCGACGTATGGATCAGTTAAGGAAGTCATGGATGCTTATGTTTGGTGGGCGGTAGCGGGGATCGGCCTCATTATTGTTGAAATGATGTCGGGCACGCTGATTTTACTCATACTTGGCTTGGCCGCGTTTGTGGGCGCGGCGGCGGCATGGCTAGGCTATTCCTTCGCGACGCAAGCCGTAACGGCGGCGGCGCTGGGTGCGGTGGGCATGATAGCTGCCAGCCAGTGGAAAAAATCCCACGCAACGCCTGCCAGCAATAACTCGCTGGATATCGGGCACACCGTGATACTGGAGTCTTGGGTGAGCGAGGTGGATGGCATCGCCAAGGTGCGTTACCGCAACGCCACGTGGGACGCCAAAGTCAGCGGCACGCGCACGCCCGGCGGCACGGTGTTTTATATCAACGCGACGGACGGTAACACCTTGCTTGTTTCCAGCAGCAAGAACGTCTGATATCCAGAACTGACAGCGGAATTTCACGAGGAGTCGATAGCATGGGACCTAAAATTATAGGGGTTGCGATTGTCGCGGTGGCGCTCTACGCCTCGGGGATGACCACCCTGGCGGTGCCGGCATTTGTGATCGGCTTGGTGGTGGTCGCCGGCATTGAGGCCATGCGCCAGGTGCCGCAGCAGCAGGCGTGGGTAGTCGAGCGTCTCGGCAAGTTTCATGGCGTGCTGGAGCCGGGCCTGAACTGGATTACGCCGTTTCTCGACAAGGTGGCCTATCGCCACTCGCTGAAGGAAACGCCGCTGGATGTACCGGAGCAGGTGTGCATCACCAAAGACAACACCCAGCTCGGTGTGGACGGCATCATCTACTATCAGGTGACCGACCCCAAGCTGGCGTCGTATGGTTCGTCAAACTACGTCAATGCCGTGACCCAGCTTGCGCAAACCACGCTGCGTTCCGAGATCGGCAAAATGGAACTCGATAAAACCTTCGAGAGTCGCGACGAAATCAATCGCCAGGTCGTGTCGGTGCTCGACGAAGCCGGGCGCACTTGGGGCGTGAAGGTTCTACGCTATGAAATCAAAAACCTGACGCCGCCGGAGGCGATCCTGCGTTCGATGCAGGCGCAGATTACCGCCGAGCGCGAAAAGCGCGCGCTGATTGCCAAATCTGAAGGTCAGCGGCAGGAAGAAATCAATCTTGCCGAAGGCGTTAAGCAGGCGGCGGTGCTGGAGTCTGAAGGCCAGCGCATCGCGCAAGTCAACAAAGCGGAAGGCGAAGCGAAGGCGATCACCACCATTGCTGATGCGACCGCCGCAGCGGTGCGCACCGTAGCGTCGGCAATGAGCGCGCCGGGCGGCATGAACGCCGCCAATCTGAAAATTGCCGAGCAATACATTCACGCCTTCGGCAATATGGCCAAGACCAATAACACCATGATCGTGCCAGGTAATGTCGCCGATGTGGCCACGATGATCGGTACCGCGATGAACACCCTGAATACCATCAAGAGCAGCGGCACCCCGCCAGCGTCGTGACTACCGCAGCGCTTTGTACTTTGTCTTGCCCATAAAAAACGCCGCGCAATGCGGCGTTTTTTTATCGGCAAGAATTGGCTTCAGTCACCGGCGGGTGCCCACACCTTTACGATGCGCTGAGCGGCGAGCTCTGCGGTGGCAGGTAGTTCGGCTTCTGCCTGCGGCTCAGACGCTGGCGCAGTTGCAGCGGCGGGTGCGGCCGGGGCTGCTGCTTCAGGTGCCGTGGGTACCATGGGTACGATAGGTACGATGGGCACGTTAGGCACCACGGTGGCGGGAATAGCAGCGTCAGCCGCTTGCGCCGCAGCGCGGGCCGGCGTCCAGTCGTCGGCGTGGGCCGTGGGCAATACGGTTTTCCCCGCTGGGGTCGCGTCTATCGAGCCAATCGGGAATGGCGCTTCCGGCCCTTTGGTCATCGGCTTGCCGTCCAGTTCAGCGTCGTCGTCTTTTTCACGCGGCGGTGCGCCGTCATACACCAAGCTGCGGCGGCGCTGCAGATAGGCGTCGCGCAGGAACTCATACGGATCGAGCGCAGCGGTTTCGAGAATTTTCGAGGTATCGAGCAAATCGGCACGTTGGCTCAGCGCACGCACGCCCCACAGGCTGTTGCGCAGGCGCATCGAACGCACGTAGGTGATGGGATCGGTCCGGTAATCCACTGAACGTGCCAGCGCATCGCGTAGGTTGCTTGGCCCCAGTATCGGCAGCACCAGATACGGGCCGTCGCCTATGCCCCACCAGCCCAGCGTTTGGCCGAAATCCTCGTTGTGTTTTTCGAGACCGAATTGGGTGGCCACGTCAAAAATGCCCGCCACGCCGATGGTGGTGTTGACCAGCACGCGGCCCACATCGGAAACCGCGTTGACCACCTTACCTTGCAGCAGGTTGTTGAGTGCGACGATGACGTCGTTCACGTTGGCGAACACGTTGGAGACGCCCGTGCGCACCGGCGCGGGCAACACGGCGCGATAGCCTTCCGCCACGGGGCGGATAATGGCGCTGTCTACACCATCATTAAAGCCGTAAATCGCGCGATTCATCGGCTCCAGCGGATCGCGCGGGTTGTTGGTGGCGCATCCGCCCAGCAAGGCGAACGGCAACAACAGCGCCATCACTAGGGCCGGCAGCGAGCGTGAGCTCGGATGTAAGATCATTTCGTAAGACCTTGTTTTTATTCGTTTTGACAGAATTCCCTACGGGCTTCCCTGCTGGCTTCCCACTGGGCTTCCCAACTTGCCGCCAAGGCGCGCGGCTATTCGGCGTGGTATTTCGCCATTAAGACTACGCCAACGCTACGCACCACGCAGACAACAATACTCTGACATTATAGCAAGCGCAGCTACTCGCCGGAATCAAATGAACGGCGGGGAAAGCGTTAAATGACATCGGTGTCGGATGTACGCCAAGCGGGCCGCAGGCACGATGCGCCACACATAACTTTATGTTTCACATGAGATAGATTAATTAACTAATTGATTTATAGTGATTATTTGTCTTTAATCAATGATGCACAGGCCGCGTTTGCTAGAATATGGCACTCGCGCCTTGCGCCGCCAAGCGTATCCGACTATGCCCGCGCAGCAGTCTCTCCACATTTCCCCCGAGGCCCATCATGCTTGATACCGTCAAATCCACCGTGCAGCTCAAGGACATGAGCCTGTTCCGCCAGCAGTGCTACATCAACGGCGCGTGGGTGGATGCCGATGATAAATCTACGCTCACCATTTACAACCCGGCGGATGGTTCGTTGGTTGGCACGGTACCGAAGATGGGGGCGGCAGAAACGCAGCGAGCCATTGAAACCGCGCACGAGGCGTTCAAGTTGTGGCGGCAAAAAACCGCAAAGGAACGTGCTGCCGTTCTGCGCAAGTGGTTCGAACTCATGATCGCCAACACCGAAGACCTCGCGGTGTTGATGACGCTGGAGCAAGGCAAGCCGCTGGCGGAATCGCGCGGCGAAATCGGTTACGGGGCGTCCTTCATTGAATGGTTTTCCGAAGAAGCCAAGCGCGTCTATGGTGATGTGATTCCGGCGCAGGCCACCGACAAACGCATCGTGGTGATTAAGCAACCCATCGGCGTATGCGCGGCGGTGACGCCATGGAACTTCCCGAATGCGATGATCACGCGCAAGGCCGGCCCCGCGCTCGCTGCGGGCTGCACCATGGTGATCAAGCCAGCGTCGCAAACGCCGTTTTCCGCGCTGGCGTTGTGCGAACTGGCCGAGCGCGCAGGCATCCCGAAGGGCGTGGTGTCGGTGATTACCGGTTCATCTGGGCCTATCGGCAAAGAACTCACCACGCATCCGCTGGTGCGTAAATTCACCTTCACCGGCTCCACCGAAGTGGGCAAGCAACTGATGGCGCAGTGCGCGAGCACGGTGAAAAAAGTGTCGCTGGAACTGGGTGGCAATGCGCCGTTTATTGTGTTTGACGACGCCGATATCGACTCGGCGGTCGAAGGTGCAATGGCCTCTAAATTTCGCAACACCGGGCAGACCTGCGTGTGCGCAAACCGCATTTTTGTGCAGGACGCGGTATACGACGCCTTCGCGCAAAAACTCGCAGCCCGCGTCGCGGCCATGCCCGTGGGCAATGGTATGGAAGCTGGTGTGATGCAGGGCCCACTGATCGACAAAAACGCGGTGTTGAAAGTCGAAGAACATATCGCCGACGCGCTGGCCAAGGGCGCGCGCGTGGTCACTGGCGGCAAACGCCACGCCAAGGGCGGGCAGTTTTTTGAGCCGACGGTGCTGGCGGATGTGACATCCGATATGAAAATCACGCATGAAGAAACCTTCGGCCCGGTAGCGCCGCTGTATCGTTTCCACACCGAAACCGAATTGCTGGAACGCGCCAACGACACCGAGTTTGGTCTTGCTGCGTATTTTTACAGCCGTGACATCGGGCGCATTTGGCGTGTGGCCGAGGGGCTGGAAGCGGGCATCGTCGGCATCAACGTCGGCATCATTTCGACCGAAATTGCACCGTTCGGCGGCGTCAAAGAATCGGGCATCGGTCGCGAAGGCTCCAAGTACGGGATCGAGGAATTCCTCGAAGTGAAGTATCTGTGCATGGGCGATGTGACCAAATAAAAATCATTTAAAATCAATTCGTTAAGTAATTTAGCTTATGAAATCTGCGCCTAAAATTTATCTCGCCCACGCCGCCACGGTGGCGATAGACCCCATCGTCGCCAGTTTTCGTGCCCACTGGCCGGAAGCCCATCTGGCCAATCTGCTGGAAGCATCGTGGATGCCCGATTTGGCCAACGACGGCAAACTGACTGACACCATGATCGAGCGCTTCGTGATGATCGGTCAGTACTGCGTCAAGGCCGGGGCCGATGCGATTTTGTTTACCTGCTCAGCGTTTGGCCCGGCGATTGAGGAATGCCGTCGGCAAATCAAAATTCCGGTGTTGAAGCCGAACGAAGCGATGTACGAGCAATTGGTATCCAAAGATCGCAGCGTGAGTTTGCTGGCGACGTTTCCGCCCTCGATTCCCTCGATGGTCACCGAGATCAACGATACCGCCAAAGCCGCTGGCACCACGATCAAGCTCACCACACAGTGGGTCGAAGGCGCGCTCGCCGCCTTGCAGGGCAACAATGCCGACGAGCACAACCGGCTGATCGTTGAGCTGGCCGCCCAGCAACAGTGCGATGTGATCGCATTCGCGCAGTTTTCCATGGCACCCGCGTTCAAGGCTGCGGCCGCGCGCACCAAAACGCCGATCCTCACCACGCCCGACAGCGCGGTGGCCAAGTTGAAAACCCTGCTGGCCTGATAGCAGGAAATCCGTCCCCGCTTATTATTAAGGAGTTGACGATGACACGAACTGCCGTCCTGATGAAGTGCTTGATGTCGCTGGCGATGCTGGCGACAGCACTGAACGTGGGTAACTCACACGCACAAGCCATAGACGCGCTGCTGGATAAAGCGGTCTACGGCGAGCACCGCAGCGAAGCCAACCGCTTGCGCGACAAATACCGCAATCCGCGCGAGACGCTGATGTTTTTCGGCCTCAAGCCCGATATGGCCGTGCTCGAAATTTGGCCCGGCAGCGGCTGGTATTCGGAGATTCTCGCGCCGGTGCTGCGTGATAAAGGCCAGTTCACCATGGCCCATTACGCCGTGGAAAGCCCGCGCGCGCCGAGCTGGCAGCGCGACGCCCTGCGCAAGCATCAAGCCGACTTCGCCAAGCGTGCCGAGCTGTACGGCAAACCCGCATTCACTGCCTTTGCACCGCCAGACTTCATGGCGATTGCGCCGGCGGGCAGCCAAGACATGGTGCTGACGTTTCGCAATGTGCACAACTGGAGCGCACAAAAAAATGACGCACTGGTGTTCAAGGCATTCTTTGATGCGTTGAAGCCGGGCGGCATCCTCGGCGTGGTGGAGCATCGTGCGAATCCCGGCGCCTCGTTTGAGCAAATGGTGAAATCCGGCTACATGACCGAAGCCTATGTGATTGATCTGGCCGAAAAAGCAGGCTTCAAATTCGTCGCAAAATCCGATATCAACGCCAACGCCAAAGATACCAAGGATCACCCCAACGGCGTGTGGACCTTGCCGCCGACTTCTCGCGGTCGTCAGGAGCCGGAGAAATATTTCGCCATCGGCGAAAGTGATCGCATGACGCTCAAGTTCGAAAAGCCTGCTGCGAAATAGTCATCCGTAGTCAGTGTCAAAAAATTGAATAAAATCAACTACTTACGATTTATTCTGACACTGGTGCTCGCGGCACTGATCGGCGCGTGCAGCGAAAAGTCTGTGCCGCCGCCGGTAACGCCGCTGGTGGTTGCGCAAAAAGTCGTGATGGGCGATGCGCGTACACAAATCACCTTTGCGGGCGAAGTGCGCGCACGCAGCGAATCGGTGCTCGGCTTTCGGGTGGGCGGCAAAATCACCGAGCGTCTTGTGGATGTGGGTGCGGCGGTCAAGCCGGGCACGCCGCTCGCGCGCATGGACGCGCGCGATTTGCAGCTCAATGCAGCGGCTGCGCGCAGTCAAATGGCGGCAGCGCAGGCCGATGGGGTGCAGGCGCAGGCGGATTACACGCGCTATAACGACTTGTTCCAGAAAAAATTCGTCAGCGCCGCCGAGATCGACAAGCGCAAGGCCACGCTGGATGTCGCGCAGGCACGGCAGGCGCAGGCCAAGGCGCAACTCGACGTGGCGGACAACCAAGGCAGTTATGCGGTGCTGGCGGCGGATCGCGCCGGTGTGATCACGGCGGTGGACGCCGAAGTGGGGCAGGTGGTCGCCGCCGGGCAATCGGTGGTGCGGCTCGCGCGCGACGGCGAAAAAGAAATCCTCATCACCGTGCCAGAAAATCGCTTGACTGAAATTCAGTCGGCGAAAAGCATCGAAGTCACGCTGTGGGCCACGCCCAACAAACGCTATCTGGGCAAAGTACGCGAAGTGTCGCCGGGTGCGGATGCCGTCACCCGCACCTACGCGGTGCGCATTGCCGTGCCGGACGCGGATGTTGCCATGCGCCTCGGTATGACTGCTAACGTCCTGTTGCAACAGGCGGCAGCGGGCGATGTGGTGGTGCTGCCGTTGACCGCTTTGTTCCAGCAGGGAGAAAAAACCGCGCTGTGGCTGGTGGATGCGGCAACACAAACGGTGAAACTCTCGCCGGTAAAAGTGGGCGTGTTTCGTGAAGACAGTGTGACCATTGTGTCCGGGGTGAAAGTGGATGACATGGTGGTCACCGCCGGCGTGCACAAGCTCACTGCGGGACAAAAAGTGCGTGTGGCCAGCGAAGCGGCAGCGCGAAAATAAGCGCGTGAAAACAAGCGCATGAAATCGTTCAACCTGTCCGAATGGGCACTGGCGCACCAGCAACTGGTGCTGTATTTTATTTTTGCGCTGTTGATTTCGGGCGTTGTGGCTTACGGCCAGTTAGGTCAGGCGGAAGACCCCGAATTCACCATTAAGGTGGTGGTGATCAACACCATCTGGCCCGGCGCCTCGGCAGAAGAAGTCGAGCTGCAAATCACCGAAAAGCTCGAAAAAAAATTACAGGAAACGCCATGGCTTGATCACGTGCGCAGTTTTTCGCGTCCGGGCCAGTCAATGATTTTTGTGCTGCTCAAGGACTACACGCCACCTAAAGATGTGCCAGAGGTGTGGTACCAGGTGCGCAAGAAGGTCAATGATATTCGCCAGACGCTGCCGCGCGGCGCTCAAGGCCCGTTTATCAACGATGAATTCGGCGATACCTTCGGCACCATCTTTGCGTTTACGGCCGACGGGTTTTCGTATGCGCAGATGAAGGAATACGCCGAGACCGCGCGTCGCGAATTGCTGCGTCTGCCGAATATCGCCAAGGTGGAGTTGCTGGGCGAGCAGGCGGAAAAAATCTACGTTGAAATCTCGCACAAAAAGCTGGCGACACTGGGGATTGAACCGTTGCTGATTTTCAACATACTCGATGCGCAAAACTCGATGACGCCGGCGGGTAGTGTGGACACCGCCAGTGATCGCATTTACTTGCGGGTGTCAGGCGATTTCGACAGCGTGGAGAGCATACGCAACATCGGCATCCGCGCGAACAATCGGCAGTTCCGGCTGGGCGATATCGCCCATGTGTATCGCGGTTACGCCGATCCGCCCTCGCTGAAAATGCGTTATCAGGGGCGCGAGGCACTGGGTCTGGCGATATCCATGGCCAAGGGCGGCGACATCATTGCACTCGGCGAACAGCTCGCGCCGGCCATCGCGCGCATACGCGCCAATCTGCCGGTCGGGCTGGAACTGCACTCGGTGGCAGATCAACCCAAGGTGGTCAGTCGCTCGGTACGCGAATTCATGCGCACGCTAATGGAGGCGGTGGCGATTGTACTGGTGGTGAGCTTTGTGTCGCTGGGGTTTCGCACCGGCGTGGTGGTCGCGCTGTGCATCCCGCTGGTGCTGGCGGTAACGTTTTTGTTCATGAAAATGTTTGGCATTGATTTGCAGCGCATTTCGTTGGGCGCGCTGATTATCGCGCTGGGTTTGCTGGTGGACGACGCCATCATCGCGGTGGAAATGATGGTCAATAAAATGGAGCAGGGCTGGGAGCGCGCACGCGCCGCTGCATTTGCCTACACCAGTACCGCGTTCCCCATGCTGACCGGCACGCTGGTGACAGCGGTGGGTTTTTTACCGGTGGGCTTTGCCAAGTCGTCGGCGGGCGAGTACACGTTTTCGATTTTCGCGGTGGTGACGATTGCACTGCTGGTGTCGTGGGTGGTGGCAGTGATTTTTACGCCCTATATTGGCTACAAAATTTTGCCGAATTACACCGTGCACCCCGATGCACACGAGGATGCGGTGTATCACAAAAAGTTTTATGTGATCTTTCGCGGCATGGTGACGTGGTGTGTGCGCTTTCGCAAAACCGTGTTGCTGGCGACAGGCTTATTGTTTGCGGCGGCGCTGGTGGGGTTTGCGCTGGTGGAGCAGCAGTTTTTTCCGTCGTCGAACCGGCCTGAGTTGTTGATTGATATTTCATTGCCGGAAGGCTCGTCAATACGTGCCACACAAGCCGAAGTGGCGAAAATGGAAAAGGTGCTGGCCAAAGACCCGGATATCGAACATCAGTCAGTCTACGTAGGTGGCGGTGCGCCGCGCTTTTATCTGCCGCTGGATATTCAGTTGCCCAACGTGGCGTTTGCGCAATTCGTGGTGTTGACGAAAAGCAATGAGGCGCGCGAGCGCGTCTACCAGCGCGTGCGAGCGGCGCTGGAAAAGGATTTTCCGATGGTGCGCGGGCGTGTGAACCGGCTGGAGAACGGCCCGCCGGTGGGATACCCGATTCAGTTCCGCGTGTCCGGGCCTGTGCCGGAAACCGTCAAGCGCATCGCCACTGAAGCTGCCGCCGTGTTGCGCGGCAACCCGCATGTGTTCAATGTGCATCTGGATTGGAACGAGCGTGCCAAGGCGGTTAAAGTCCATGTCGATCAAGACAAGGCGCGCGCGCTCAACATCAGCTCCGCGCAATTGTCGGCAGTGTTGAATTCGATTCTCAGCGGTTACAGCATTACGTTTCTGCGTGAAGGCGACAAGCTGATTGAAGTGCTGGCGCGCGCGGAAGTGGCGGAGCGCATGGACATCGGCGCCATCGGCGATTACAACATTCCGCTCACCGGCGGGCGCACCGTGCCGCTGTCGCAACTGGCGACGATTACGTATGAACTCGAAGACGGCGTGGTATGGCGTCGCCACCGCCTGCCCACGGTAACGGTGCGCGCAGACCTTCAGGGCAGCGTTCAGGCACCGGTCGTTACTGCGCAAATCAATCCGCTGCTCAACCCGCTGCGCGACAAGCTGCCGCCGGGTTATCACATTGATATCGGCGGCGCAGTGGAAGAAAGCGCCAAGGGGCAGGCGTCGGTGGCGGCGGTGATGCCGCTGATGATTTTTGTCACGATCACGCTGCTGATGATTCAGTTGCAAAGCATCAGCCGTACGTTTTTGGTGTTGCTGACTGCGCCGCTGGGTTTGATCGGCGCGACGTTTTTTCTGCTGTTGTTTCACATACCGTTCGGCTTTGTGGCGATGCTGGGCGTGATCGCGCTGTCGGGCATGATCATGCGCAACTCGGTGATTCTGGTCGATCAAATCGAGCAAGACATCGCCGCCGGCAAAGCACCGTGGGAGGCCGTCATCGGCTCGACCGTGAGGCGTTTCCGCCCGATTGTGTTGACGGCGGCAGCGGCGATCCTGGCGATGATTCCGCTCACGCGCAGTGATTTTTGGGGGCCGATGGC
This sequence comes from Burkholderiales bacterium, assembly GCA_043743335.1. GTDB lineage: Bacteria > Pseudomonadota > Gammaproteobacteria > Burkholderiales > SG8-41 > UBA5216. The sequence goes on along the minus strand of JAYTWR010000127.1, from coordinate 76,731 downwards.
GGTGGCGATCATGGGGGGGTTGTTGTTTGCCACGGTGCTGACGCTGTTGTTTTTGCCGGCACTGTATGCGGCCTGGTTTCGCGTGACGGAATCCGCTGCGGCTCTGAAAGCACCGGTGGCGGCGAGTTAAAATTATCAATAAAAACAAATACTTATGTATTCTTGTTGCACTGAGCTTGAGCGCTGCGGCAGCGTGTGCACAGTCTGCGGCGAGCGGGGCAGGGCAGGCATTTCCCACCAAGCCGATTCGTCTGCTGATCGGCTTTGCGCCGGGCGGCGGCACGGATGTGACGGCGCGCGTGTTGACGCCGCCGCTGACGGAAAAATTTGGCCAGCCCATTGTGATCGACTATCGCCCGGGCGCGGCCGGCACGGTGGGCAATGCGCTCGCAGCCAAGGCGACACCCGACGGTTACACGTGGCTCATGACAGCGGCGGGGCCACATGTCATCGGGCCGAGCTACTACCGTTCGCTGCCGTATGATCCGTTTCGCGATTTTTCGGCGTTGGCCATGGTGTCGATCAGCCCGTATCTGCTGGTGGTACACCCGTCGATTGAAGCCAAAACCGTTTCGGAGCTCGTGGCCGCGCTGCGCAAGCGCACCGTGCCCGCCGCGTATTCCACCGCCGGGGCCGGCACGCCCAGTCATTTGGCGACGGAGTTGTTTAAATCGTTGTCCAAAGTAGAGATCACGCACGTCCCCTACAAGGGGGCTGCGCCGGCGTTAATGGATATCATCGGCGGCCAAGTGCAATTGGGGTTTAGCGACATCATTGTCTCCGCACCGCATTTGGGCAGCGGGCGCTTGCGCGCGCTGGCGACCAGCGGCAGCACGCGTACACCACTCGCGCCGGATTTACCGACGGTAGCCGAATCGGGCTTGCCGGGGTTTGAAGCGCTGGTGTGGTATGGGCTGGTCGGCCCCAAGGGCATGCCACAGGCCGTGGTGCGTCAGGTCAACATGGAAGTGAGCCGCCTGCTGCGGCTTGCCGAGGTGCGCGAGCGCTATGCCACGCTCGGCGCAACGCCCACGCCCGGAACGCCCGAAGATTTTGCCGCGCAGATTAAGCGCGATTACGACCGGTGGGCAAAGGTCATCCAGTCGGCGGGTATACGGCAGGAATAGGGCGGAGTTTGGCACATAAATTGCCTTGCGAAAGGCGGTAAGCTGCAACGCAAGCCATTTTACGGAAATGCCAATGCCAAAACGGATGCCCGTTCTCCCGCCCTACAGCCTCAATATTGCGCAGTTGAGCACGGCCTATGCGCAAAATGCACTGACGCCGGAAACGGTGGTGCGCGATATTTCAGCCGCCATTGATGCCACCCCGGACAACCCGGTGTTTATTCATCGCGTGCCATTGCCGCGACTGTTGGTTGAAACGCGTGTGTTGGCCGCGCGTCGCGCAGCCGGCGAAATACTGCCGCTGTACGGCCTGCCGTTTGCGGTTAAAGACAATATCGATGTGGCCGGCTGTCCCACCACAGCGGCGTGCCCTGCATACGCCTACAGGCCGGAGAAAAGTGCGCACGCCGTGCAGCGCCTGCTGGATGCGGGCGCATTGATGATCGGCAAAACCAATCTCGATCAATTCGCCACCGGGCTGGTCGGTACGCGTTCGCCCTATGGGGCATGCAACAACGCGTTCAACGCGGACTATATTTCGGGCGGGTCCAGCGCGGGCTCGGCTGTGGCAGTGGCGGCGGGATGGGTCAGCTTTGCGCTGGGCACGGATACCGCCGGTTCCGGTCGAGTCCCCGCAGGTTTCAATAATATTGTCGGCTTGAAGCCTACGCCGGGTGTCGTGAGCACCGGTGGCGTAGTGCCCGCGTGCCGCTCGCTGGATTGCGTATCGGTATTTGCGCTGACCTGTGAAGACGCTTTGCAAGTATTTGATTTAATGAGGGATTTTGATAAATACGATATCTACGCCCGCAGCGATACCGAGGCGTTACGCATGCCTTCACCCCTGCGCTTTGGCGTACCGGCGCCTGCGCAACGGGAATTTTTTGGCGACGCTCAGGCGCGTGCAGCGTTTGAAGCCACATTGGCCCACGTGCGCGGTATCGGCGCGACGTTGGTTGAATTTGATTTACAGCCCTTTAATGAAGTCGCGCGTCTGCTGTATGACGGCCCGTGGGTGGCCGAGCGTTATGCGGCCATCAAAGACTTCTTCGTTGCGCAGGCCAACGAGGTGCATCCGGTAACGCGTGCCATCATAGCGTCAGCAACACAGTGGAATGCCGTTGATACCTTTGAGGCTTTGTATCGTTTGCGCGCGCTGAAACGCCATTGCGATCGCGTGTGGCAAAGCCTGGACGTGATGGTCGTGCCCACCAGCGGCACCCTTTACACGCATGCACAAATTGCGCAAGCGCCCGTCGAGCGCAATACGAATTTGGGTTACTACACCAACTTCGTCAATCTGCTTGATCTGTGTGCGCTGGCGGTGCCCGGTGTGTATCGCGCCGATGGCTTGCCCGCAGGTGTAACCTTGATCGCGCAGGCCAATAGTGATTTCTTTTTAGCTGAAATCGGCGCACGCCTGCATCGCGCCAGTGGTGTGCGCATGGGTGCGACGCCGTTTGAATTGCCTGCCGTAGCGGTAAAAGTAGCACTGCCCGCTACGGCGCACGATGAAATTGTGCTCGCGGTCGTGGGTGCGCATTTATCCGGCTTGCCGCTCAATCATCAACTCACTGCGCGCGGTGCGCGATGGATCGCGGCAGCCAAAACCGCGCCGGATTACCGTCTGTATGCTTTGCCCGCCACGGTGCCGCCCAAGCCCGGCATGGTACGCGTCGCGAGCGCGGGTGCGTGTATCGACGTCGAGTTGTGGGGCATGACGCCAGCGGCGTTCGGTGCGTTTGTTGCCGCAGTGCCGCCACCGCTGGCTATCGGCACGGTGCTGCTGGCCGATGGCCGCAGCGTCAAAGGCTTTGTGTGTGAGGCTTGGGCTGTTAGCGGTGCTGAGGATATCTCCGCACACGGCGGCTGGCGCAACTATCTCGCGCAGCGGGCGGCGCAGCCGTGATGCGCTATCGCGGCATGGACAGGGCGGCGCTGGATGCTGCGTACGACAACAGCGCTGCGGTGCAAAACAGTCCCGCGCTGTTGGCGGATTTCGATGGGCGCAGCGCGCAGTTGCGGGCGGAAATGCCGCAGCATTTGAACCTGCGCTACGGCCCCGCAGAGCGCAATCGTATCGATTACTTTGCGGCGGCGGATTCATCGGCTAAACCTGCGCCGGTGCTGGTGTTTATCCACGGCGGCTACTGGCAAATGCGCGCCAAGGAAACCTTCAGCTTCATCGCGCGCGGCCCGCTCGCGCACGGCATACATGTCGCGTTGCCGGGCTATACGCTGGCGCCGGCGATTTCAATCGCGGGGATGGTTGCCGAGATACGCGCGGCGTTGCGCTGGGTGGCGGCGCATTGCGCGGACTACGGCGGCGACCCGGCTCGCGTCATCGTCTCCGGTTGGTCGGCTGGCGGGCATCTAACCGCTATGGCACTAGATGAATCTGTGGTGAAAGGCGGCCTTGCGATCAGCGGCATTTTTGATCTGGAACCCATACGGTTGAATTATCTGAATGCGAAACTGGGGCTTGACGCGGATGCCGTGCAACCGATAAGTCCGTTGCGAAATTTACCTGCACGTTCGGTGCCATTGATGCTGGCGTGCGGTGACGACGAGCTGCCGGAGCTGCAACGTCAATCGGCAGACTTTGCCGTTGCCCGCGCGCAAGCCGGCTTGCCGGGCCGCCTCACGCGCATGGCGGGCGCCAATCACTTCACCATTCTGGAAGCGTTGGCACAACCCGAGGGCGCGCTCACCGCCTTGGTGCGCGAACTTTCGCTCACCTGACAGGCACTTATTGAGTGCGTTTGCGGGATGCGCGCACCAATGTCGTGCGGTTGGCCAAGGGCGAATGTATATAACTATTTGTTTTTAAAAGAAATTTACCGCATGGCACGATGGTTGCATTGTTAAGGGTGCGATGACTTCAATCATCGAACCGTAACGAGGATTAACGAGGATTAACGAGGAAATCACCATGCCCCATTTTTCACGCCGCCATGTGTTAGCTGCCACCGCGTTTGCCTTGCTCGCGCCACTCAGCGTTCCAAACGTGCATGCACAAGAAAAAGTGATCAAAGTCGGCACGCTGAAATTGATACACGCCATCACGCCGTATTTTTATCAACAATTTGCGCCGCCCGGCTACAAGATCGAAGTGATTCCGTTTGAAAGCCCAACCGACGGCAAAAATGCGGTGGTCACCGGCACGGTGGATTTTGGCACCTTCGGCTTTGCAGCGGCGATGATGGGCGCAGCGGCGGGCGAGCCGGTGGTGATTTTTGCACCGCAGTGTAACGGCGGTATGGCGGTGGTGGCCGGTGCGAAATCATCCATCAAGAGCATCAAGGATTTGAAAGGCAAAAAAGTCGCGATCTGGCCCGGCTCCACGCAGGAGGTGGTGATTCTTGAGCGTTTGAAAGCGGAAGGCATGACCATCAAAGATGTGCAATCGATCCGTTTGCCGTTTAGCGATATGGCCGGTGCATTGGCGCGAGGCGACGTGGATGCCTATGTCGGCGCCGAACCTGGCCCCGGTATCAGTCTTGCGAGTGGTGATGGCAAGATTGTCGAATATCCGTACAGCACGCCCATCGGTTCGCTCAACATGGTTTGGGCGACGCGTCAGGAGATGATCGACAAGAACCCCGAGTTGATCAAAATCATGATGGACATGCACCGCAAGGCCACCGATTACGCGATGGGCAACCGCGCGGAAATGGTGAAAATGACCATGCAAAAATTGGGGCAGCAACAAAAGTCGATTGAAATGGCCGCACCCAATGTCACGCTCACGTGGAAGATCGATGATGAATTCATCAAGCGTGCGAAAGCCTACGGGGAGTTGATGCTGGAGAAAAAGCAGATACGCGAGCTGCCCAACTACGACAAATTCATTACCACGAAATTCATGCCGGTCGATGTTCCTGCGAAAAAGTAGGCTGGCAAGAACATAGACATAGCCGTAGAGGATTAGCGCATCGTGGCCTCCCCTGTGATCCCGGAGCGCGTGCAAAGCACGCTGCTGGCGGCAGCGTTTCCGATTGCGCTGGTGGTGCTGTGGCATTGGTTGGTTGTGCTGACCGGCACGCGCTTGGTGCCCACGCCGTATCAAGTGGGCGTCATGATGTGGGATTTCACGTTCGGCGGCATTTACAACGATGCGTTTAGTGGCAGCATACTGACGCATCTGTTGGCTTCGATGCAGCGGGTCTACGGCGGGTTTGCGCTCGCCATTGTGATCGGCGTGCCGCTGGGTTTGTTGATCGGCAAAGTGAAAATCATCCGGCAAATGCTGGACCCTACGTTGTCGCTGTTGCGGCCGATACCGGTGACGGCATGGCTGCCGCTGTCGATGATTTTCTTCGGACTGGGGCCGCGCTCGGCGGTGTTTTTGGTGTTTCTGGGGGCGTTTTACCCGATTGTGCTGAACACGATTTTTGGCGTGCGTTCGGTGGATCCGCGCTTGTTCGAGGCGGCATCGATGCTGGGTTGTGACGGCTCGCGCATGTTTCAGCAGGTGGTGTTGCCGGCAGCCACGCCGGGAATCTTCAACGGCTTGCGTCTCGCGCATGGCTTCGCGTGGATACTCATCGTGGTGGGTGAAATGACTGGCGTGCCCACGGGATTGGGCTCCGTGATTATGGATGGGCGCACTTTGTCGCGTACCGATCTGGTGATTACCGGCATGATTATTATCGGCATCGCGGGCTTTCTGACGGATCGTATTATTGTCAGCATTAACAACTGGATGCTGCGCTGGAGCCCCCAACATCATGGTTGATGACACCAAAGCGCGCCGCCGGTTTTTGACCATTAACGACGTGAGCAAGACGTTTCAGATCGGCGCAGAATCCGTGCACGCGCTGCGCAGCGTGAATCTCAGTATCGACAAAGGCGAATTTGTTTGTCTGATTGGCGCATCAGGCTGCGGCAAATCGACGCTGCTGCGCATCATCGCGGGCTTTGAGCAGCCCAGTGTCGGGCAAGTCAGCCTCTATGAAAAGGCCATCACCGGGCCGGGCAGCGACCGCGGCATGGTGTTTCAGGACTACGCGCTGTTTCCGTGGATGACGGTGCGCGACAACATCGGCTTTGGCCCGCGCCAGAAAGGCATGGCCAAAAAATATGTGCGGGAAATCACCGACGAGTATCTCGATATGGTCGGCCTCACCCCATTTGCCGACCGCTTTCCGCAGCAGTTGTCCGGCGGCATGAAGCAGCGTGTGGCTATTGCGCGCGTACTGGCGAATGAATGCGAGTTACTGCTGATGGATGAGCCTTTCGGCGCGCTGGATGCGCTCACGCGTGAAAGCCTGCAACAAGAGTTGCTTGAAATCTGGGTGCGCACCAAAGTGACGGTGATTTTTGTCACGCACTCGGTGGAAGAGGCCGTGTTGTTGTCCGACCGCGTGGTGGTGATGACGGCAGGGCCGGGGCGCGTGGAGGCTGATGTCGCTATTGAACTCGCGCGCCCGCGCGACGTGTCGGCGCTGGATTTCAACCAAGTGCGACGTGACATCACGCAGCGCCTGACCAGCCCTGTGGGGCGGCGGGAGCTGAAGGCTGTAGCCTAACGTATCGCGTGTTACTGGTATCGCGTGTTACTGGTATCGCGCGTCACTGGTATCGCGCGTCACTGCGGCGTTGTTTGTAACCCCGCGAGCTGTCGCCAATCATGCTCGGCCTGCGTGTTAGCATTCTCACGTATGAACACCGTTGATATCACGCAAGCCCTGTGGCCCAATCGGTCGCGCATCGGGCGCAGCCTGAGTGTCCAGTGGAGATACAATAAAATATCTCTTAAAATCAATTACTTACCTATATTATTGTGGTTAGGCTTTTGGCTGTTGCCGACCCTGCCTAGCTACGCGCAGCCGACGGCCGCGATCGCTTCGGCGCATCCGCTCGCCACTGAAGCCGGCCACGATATTCTCAAGCGTGGCGGCAATGCTTTCGATGCAGCCATTGCCGTGGCGGCGGCGCTGGCGGTGGTGGAGCCGTATTCGTCAGGCTTGGGTGGCGGTGGTTTTTTTTTGCTGCATCGCGCGTCAGACAATAAGCAGGTGATGGTTGACGCACGCGAGACCGCCCCGGCAGGCGTGAAGCCTGAGCATTACATCGACGCGCGCGGTGAACCCGTGCGTGGCGCGACCCTGCAGGGCGGTACCGCGTCGGGCATCCCCGGCACGCCGGCGGGGCTGGTGCATTTGGCGAAAACGTATGGCGCGCTGCCGCTGGCGACCTCATTGGCACCGGCGATAAGCCTCGCGCGCGACGGCTTTGCGGTGGATGGCCGCTATGCACGCATCGCGAAAATTCGCGAGAGCTTTTTGCGCACGCAGCCCGAAGCCACGCGCGTGCTGCTCGCCGACGGACAGGCGCTGACGCAAGGCTATGTGTTGAAACAACCCGAACTCGCGCAGACCTTGGCGCGCTTGGCGAGCGAAGGCGCACCGGGTTTTTACGCCGGGCCCGTGGCGCGCGCGCTGGTTGATAGCGTGAATGCGGCGGGCGGCGCGTGGCAGTTGTCTGACCTTGAAGGCTATCGCGTGGTGGAGCGCGAGCCGATGCGCGTCACCTATCGCGGCGCGCGCATCACGACGGCGGCGTTGCCGTCGGCGGGCGGCATAGCGCTGACGCAGGCTTTCGGCATGCTCGAACAGTTGCGTATCGGCGGCGTGTCGGATGCCGAATCTGCGCATACGATTGCAGAGGTGTTGCGGCGTGTGTTTCGGGATCGCATTGCGTTAGGCGATAGCGATCACGTTACAGTGCCGGTTGCGGCTCTGACAGGAAAAGATTATATAAATCAATTAGTTAAATCAATTTCGCAGGCGGTGGCTACGCCCACTGACCAGCTCGGCCCGTCGCTTAGTGACAAAGCCGAGAGTTACAACACCACCCATTTTTCGGTGATTGACAGCGCGGGCAATCGCGTGGGCGCGACGCTCACCGTGAATTGGATATTCGGCTCCGGCCTCGTTGCCAAAGGCACCGGCATTTTGCTCAACAACGAAATGGATGACTTCACCTTGCGTGCGGATTTGCCCAACAGCTACCGCTTGCGCGGCAGCGCTGCGAATGCCATCGCGCCGGGCAAGCGCCCGCTGTCGAGCATGACGCCTACTTTTGTGGAAGACGAACGCGGTGTCTTGATTCTCGGTGCTCCGGGCGGCTCGCGCATTATCAGCATGGTACTGCTGGGTGTTCTGGAGCACTTGCGCACACCGCAAGTGGATGTGAAACGGCTAGTGGCCATGCCGCGCTACCACCATCAATTCTGGCCCGACCGTATTGAAGTGGAACCCGAAGGCTTTAGCGCCGCATGGCGCGCTGCGCTGCAAGGCAAGGGCCACGCGATTCAGCAAGTAAATCGTAAGTGGGGCAATATGCAGGCGGTGTTCAAGTCGAAGAAAACCGGTGAGGCGGTGGCGGCGAGTGATCCAAGAGGATCCGAGGTGGCGTGGTATTGAGTAGCCCGCCGAGTAGCCCGCCTAAACCTTTGCAAGATAAATTTCCTTCCCTATGGAGTTTACTTCGAAAATCGAGTAAAATCCTCAGATAAATTTATGTAACAGGTTGATTTTTAAGAACTTTAGGTCAGTCCTGTCACGCTGGGGGTCGCGGGTTCGAATCCCGTCCACTCCACCCATTGTGAGAAAAGGGCGAACCTCGGTTCGCCCTTTTGCTTGAGGTGTTCACAAAATGTTTAATTTCGTTTACCGACACAAGCGGGCGCTGCAGTTCATTCTGGCGCTGGTCGTTATTCCGCCGTTCGCATTTTTTGGCGTAGATTCTTATTTGCGTGGCGGGGAGTCGAGCACCAGCATCGCCTCCGTCAATGGGCAGGCTGTCGGGCAGCAGGAATTTAACGTTGCCTTGCGCGAGCGGCAGGAGATGATGCAGAACATGGCCGGCGGCAAAATGGATCCGGCCTTGCTGGACAATCCGGAAATGCGTTTTGCCGTGGCAGAAGCGCTGGTGAATCAGCAATTGCTGCTGCAACAGGCGAACCGCACGCGCCTGTTGGTGACCGATCAACAGTTGCAGATTATCTTGGGCCAAGCCCCAGCCTTTCAGGAGAACGGCAAGTTCTCGATGGAACTCTACGAAGGGTTCCTCAAAACTCGCAACAAGTCCGCTGCGGAGTTTGAGCGCGATTTGCGCCGTGATCTGATGATGCGGCAGGTGAATGATGCCTACGGCGACTCCAACTTTCTGCCTAAAACGGTGGTGCAGCAATTGTCGCGGCTGATGGAAACCCAGCGCGAAGCCAGCACCTTTACCTTGACGCCCGCGAGTTTTGAAACCAAGGTCAGCGTCGATGTTGAGGAAGCCAAAAAATACTACGCCAGCCGTCCGGACGAATTTCGCACGGCGGAACAAGTGCGCATCGAATACGCGTTACTGTCCATTGATGCCTTGTTGCCGAATCAAAAAGTCGATCCCGAAGACGTGAAAAAGTCTTTTGACGATCAGGCCAAGCGCGTGCAAGTGCAGGAGCAGCGCCAGGCCAGCCACATTTTGATCGCGCTGGATGCCAAGGCATCTGCTGAAGATAAGCAAAAGGCGCGCGCCAAGGCCGACGATTTGCTGAAACAGGTAAAAGCTAAGCCGGCTGCTTTTGCGGAACTCGCTAAAGCGAATTCGCAGGATCCCGGCTCGGCCGTCAACGGTGGCGATTTGGGTTTATTCAAGCGTGACGCCATGGTGAAGCCGTTTTCTGATGCGGCGTTCAGCATGAAAGTGGGCGATATTTCCGGCGTAGTGGAGTCCGAATTTGGGCTGCATATCATCAAACTCACCAGTATCAGCGCCACCAAGCCGCTGTCGTTTGAGGAGACGCGCGGCAAAATTGAGGCGGAGTTGCGGCGCGGCATGGCCAGCAAAGAATTCGCCGCCATGGCTGAGCAATTCAATAATATGGTTTTCGAGCAGTCCGAGAGCTTGAAGCCCGCAGCGGATTTTGCGAAAACCGCGTTGCTGCAGAGCAACTGGTTTGTTCGCGGCGGCGGTGTCAGCGATCCTCGGCTGAATAATCCGAAGCTGTTGCAGGCGGTATTCTCCGACGAAGTGCTGAAAAACAAGCGTAATACTGAGGCGATTGAAGTGGCACCGGGCACGCTGGTGGCCGCGCGCTTGCTGGAGCACAAGGCCGCCGTGGTGCGTCCGTTTGAAGATGTGCAGGTAGAAATCGGGGCCAAGCTGGTACGCCAGCGGGCCACGCAATTAGCCGCCCAAGAAGGCCGCGCAGCAGTCGAGAATTTACGCCAGGGCAAGCCGGCAGAGGTGGCTTGGGGTAAACCGCAACTGGTAAATTATTCCAGCCAAATCAAAGACTTGGAAGACGAGGTGCGCAAGCAGATCTTACGCACTGACGTGTCAAAATTGCCGGCATTTGCCGGCGTGGAAACGTCACAGGGCTACACGCTCATTCGCATTGCGCGCACCGTTGAAGCGGAAAAGCCGGATGTGGAAAAAGAAAAGAATCTCGCGTCAGCGGTGCTGCAAGCGGTGGCAGCCGAGCAAAACAATGCGTTTCTGGCGAGCCTCAAGCAAAAGAGCGACGTGAAAATTCGCAAAGACGCGTTGAGCGAGAAGAAAGACACCAAGTAAACGCAGCCGCAGGCGCGCCCCTGCGGGGGAGCGTGCCACGTCAGGCGGTCAGGCCAGCAGACCGTCAGGCAGTAACACCCATGCCGCCCACCACGGTGCTGAATCCGGCGTCGACGTAGGTGATTTCACCGGTAATCCCGCTGGCCAGATCGGACAAGAGAAACGCTGCGGCATTGCCCACGTCATCAATGGTCACGTTGCGCCGCAGCGGTGCATTCTCTTCCACAAATTTCAGAATTTTGCCAAAGCCGCCAATGCCTGCTGCCGCCAGCGTTTTGATCGGCCCGGCTGAAATGCCGTTGACGCGGATGCCTTTGGGGCCGAGACCTTGTGCGAGGTAACGCACATTGGCTTCGAGGCTGGCTTTGGCCAGCCCCATCACGTTGTAATTCGGCACAGAGCGTTGCGCGCCCAGATAAGTGAGCGTGAGCACGGCCGATTTACGGTTTTCCATCAGCGGTAGCGCACCTTTCGCGAGCGCCGCGAGGCTGTAGGAACTCACATCATGGGCGATGCGAAAGGCGTCGCGCGTCAGCCCTTCCAGCAGGTCGCCCTTTAACGCCTCGCGCGGGGCGAAGGCGATGGAATGCACCAAGCCATCCAGCCCGTCCCACTGACCACGCAGGTCGGCGAACAGTTTTGCGATTTGCGCATCGTCAGCGACATCGCATGGCAGCACTGGCGCGCTGCCGAAGTCTTTTGCCAGGTCCAGCACGCGATTTTTCAGTTCTTCGCTCTGATACGTGAAGGCCAACGTTGCGCCTTCGCGATGTGCCGCGCGCGCAATGCCGTAAGCAATCGAGCGGTTGGACAACAAACCGGTGATGAGGATTTTTTTGTCTTGCAGCAGCGCCATGGCGATTCCTTTGATTGTGCGATGATTATACCAATTGCCCCAAGGCGGCGACCCTCACACGTGCCGTGCCTTTCGGATAAACTGGCGCGCCATGACTACCGTTCGCGTTTTCGTTGCTGTTGTATGGCTTGCAGGCCTGCTGGGCTGCGGTGAGCGCGTTGCACCATCATCTGCGCCAGAAGGCGGCGCGGGAACGACGACTGCTCATGCCAAGGTGTTGCGCTTCACCTTTCAAACGGCGGAGACGGGCTTCGATCCGGTCAAAGTCGCCGATTATTACTCGGGTGTTGTGATCGCAGCGATATTCGATCCCATGCTGACTTACGACTATCTGGCGCGTCCGGCGAAGTTGGTACCGAACACGGCTGTTGGTTTGCCAGAGGTCACCGATGGCGGCAAGACTTATACATTGCGGCTAAAGTCCGGTATCCGTTTCAGCAACGATCCTGCTTTCAAAGGGCAAGCGCGCGAGCTGGTGGCGGCTGATTACGCTTATTCCATCAAGCGTTTTCTCGATCCGAAAAACCGCTCGCCGTATGCGTTTTTGTTCGAAGGCAAAATCGTCGGTCTCGACAAGCTGGCGACTGAGGCTAAAAAGTCGGGACGCTTTGATTACGACGCTTCGGTGGCGGGCCTGGAAATGCCCGACCGCTACACGCTGCGCATACGCTTGAACGAGACGGATTTTAATTTTTCGCATGTGTTGGCGTTTCCGATGGTGGGTGCCGTGGCGCATGAAGCGATTGCGGCGTACGGTGACGACACCAATGCGCATCCGGTGGGCAGCGGGCCTTACACGCTGGCGCGTTATGTGCGCTCGTCGAAGATGGTGCTGGAAAAGAATGCGCATTTTCGTGAGGTCTTGTGGAACGCCGAGGCGGGCGATGATCCGATGGATCAACAAATCGCTGCGCGCATGAAGGGCAAGAAGCTGCCGCAAATCGAGCGTGTGGAAATCAGTGTGATGGACGAGGCGCAAAGCCGCTGGCTGGCGTTTCAGCGGCGCGAAACGGATATTGAGTACCAGTTGGAGGAGCTCGCTCCCAAATTTCTGACGGGCGACGGCAAGCTGACGCCCGCGTTCACGGCGTTGGGCATACGCATGGATCGCAGCGTTGATCCGGAGATTATTTATCTGTTCATGAACACGCAGGAGAAAATCGGCAACGAGATCAATCCGTTCGGCGGTTTCAGCCCAGAGAAAATCGCGCTACGGCGCGCGGTGGCGATGGCGTATAACGTAGATGATCAGATCAAAATCATCCGCAAGGGGCAGGCGGTGCGCGCGCAGTATCCGATTCCGCCGAATATTGCCGGGCATGAACCGCAGTTTGTCTCAGGCACCCCGTACGATCCGCGTCTCGCCAATGCCTTGCTGGATAAATTCGGCTATCGGCGCGGCGTCGATGGCTACCGCCAGCATCCCGATGGTAAGTCATTGATTTTACGATACTATTCCTTACCCACTGAACGCGACCGGCAATTTGATGAATTGATGAAACGCTCATTGGATCGAATCGGCGTGCGCGTGGAAATCCGCAAAGAGCGCTTCGCCGAAATCAACAAACTGGCCGATCAGTGCCGGGTGACGATGCGGCACGCCGCGTGGATCGCCGATTACCCGGACGGCGACAATTTCATGCAGTTGCTGTATGGCCCGAATTCGGGGCAGACAAACTCCGCGTGTTACCGCTCGGCGGCGTTTGACGCGCGCTACGAAAAATCGCGTCGCCTGCCGCACGGTGCCGAGCGCAATCAGCTTTATCGCGAGATGGCGCGCCAGATGGAAGCGGATTCCGTGTGGCTGGTGACGGATAGCCGTTATCGCAATGTGCTGGTGCAGCCCTATGTGGTGGGCTACAAAAAACACCCGGTGTTTGCGCACGAGTTTTTGTATATGGATATGGATCCACGCTGATGGCGGCCTACATACTCCGTCGCCTGTTGCAGTTTGTGCCGACCCTGCTGGGCGTGGTGCTGCTGGTATTTATTTTGTTCAACTGGATCGGCGGCGATCCGGCGTACCTGCTGGCGGGCAAGATGTCCAACCCGGAGCAAATCGAAAATATTCGTCGGCAACTGGGCATTGATCAGCCTTACTACGTGCAACTGTGGATATTCCTCACGCAAATCGTTACTGGCGATTTTGGTGTGAGCTGGTCCACCAATGAAAAAGTGTCGGCGATATTTGCTACACGGCTTGTGCCGTCGCTGACCGTGCTGGTGCCGATGCTGTTGATTGGCACCCTGCTGTCGATGGGCCTGGCGCTACTGGTGGCGTACTGGCGCGGCTCATGGACGGATCGCGCCATCATGATCGGCTGCACGGTAGGGCAGTCCATCAGTATTTTGGTGTATATCATTGTTTTTCAGTATGTTTTTGCCTATCAACTTGGCTGGTTTCCGGTGCAGGGATGGGGGCAGGATGTGGTCACCAATCTGGTGAAATTCAGTGCGTTGCCCATTTTGGTGGGCGTGGCGGTGTCGCTGGCACCGGACACGCGGCTTTACCGTACATTTTTCCTCGACGAAATGAATCAGGATTACGTGCGCACGGCGCGCGCCAAGGGCTTGAGCGAAGCGCGTGTGATGGGCGTGCATGTGCTGCGCAATGCTGCGATTCCGGTGGTGACCAATGTCATGATTCAAATTCCGGCGCTACTGGCCGGGGCATTTTTGATTGAGCGGTTTTTTTCCATACCGGGCATCGGCCGCGAAGTGCTGCTGGCGGTGGAGCGCAGCGACTTTCCCTTGATTAAAGCGGTGACGATATATGTGGCGATGGCGACGCTGGTCATTAATTTGCTGACGGATATTTTGTACAAGGTCATCGACCCGCGGGTGCAGCTCAAATGAGCGCCACGCACGCCCCGAATGTTTCTGCAGGTCTGTGGACGCTGGCTTGCCGACGGCTGCGGCGCGACCGTGTGGGTATGGTGTCGCTGCTGATTGTGGGTTTGTATCTGGCGATTGTGATCGCTGCGGCGCTGGGTTGGGTGGCGGCGGATTGGGCGCGCGAAGCCGGGCTGAATTACGCACCCCCTGGTTTTGTAGGTACGACGGAGCAGCCGGCTGCTATTTCGCCCCAGCAAACAATCGTGGGCGTCGCCACTGCCGAGCCGGGCATCGTCGATCCGCTGGCGGACGTGATCCGCGAGCTGCGCAAAGGCCTTGCCGCTGCGCCCGCCGAGCCGCCCAGAGCCACGACCTTGCCGCTGGGCGGCGACAAGTGGGGGCGCGATGTGCTGAAAAAAGCGGTTAAGGGCACCGAGACTTCGATGATTGTGGGCCTGATTGCGGCGTTGCTCGCCGTTACCTTAGCCACGCTAATGGGGGCTTATGCCGGTTACTACGGTGGACGTGTCGATGATGTGCTGAATTGGGTGTACAGCGTATTTACATCGATTCCCTATCTGCTGCTGGTACTGGCGATTGCGGCGGTGCTAAATCAGAAAGGCACAGTAACGGTGATTCTGATTTTGGGCTTGACCGGTTGGACAGGCATATTCCGGCTGGTGCGAGCAGAATATCTCAAGCATCGCACACGGGCGTATGTGCTGGCGGCGGACGCAGTAGGCGCTTCAAACCTGCGCCGCATGTTCGTGCATATTTTCCCCAACGTGAGCCATGTGGTATTGGTACAGTTATCGCTGCATGTGGTGCTGTTTATCAAGATGGAAGTCATCCTGAGCTTTTTGGGCTTTGGCGTGGGCGTGGATACGGTGTCGTGGGGCAGCATGCTCAATGAATCGCAGTCCGAGTTGATTCTCGGGAAATGGTGGCAGCTTGCGGCGGCCACCGCAGCAATGGCGGTGCTGGTCACGGCATTCAGTTTGTTTACCGATGCCTTGCGCGATGCACTGGATCCGAGGCTGCAATGACGCGACGCGGTAGCGCTACACGCGGCATGGCCTGTGTCACAGTCTTCGCCTTAGATGACGCCATCTTGCTGCCCTGTTCCGCTGGCCTGACGACAGTTCAGCGAATGCGGCTGGTGAACTGATGATGAAATCCCTCGAACCCTTGCTCAGCGTACGCAATCTGGCCGTCGATTTCAGGCTCGACGATGGCGTGCTCCTGCATGCCGTCAAGGGCGTAAGTTTTGAAGTGGCCGAGAACGAGACCGTTGCTCTGGTAGGTGAATCTGGCAGCGGCAAATCCGTCAGCGCACTGGCGGTGATCGGCCTGCTGCCCAAGGCGAACGCCGACGTGGGGCCGGACAGCGCCATCACCTACCGCAACCGCGACCTGTTGCGCCTCACGGCCCGTGAAATGACCGCATTGCGCGGCGCGGAAATTTCGATGGTCTTTCAGGAGCCGATGAGTTCGCTGAATCCGGTATTCAGTATCGGTTTTCAATTGATGGAGGTGCTGAAAAAACACTTGGGTCTGCACCGCAGGGGGGCGCGTGCGCGCGCCATCGAATTGCTGAAAGAGGTGGGCATTCCGCAGACCGAAACGCGTATGGACGCGTACCCGCATCAACTGTCCGGTGGGCAGCAACAGCGCGTAATGATTGCCATGGCTATTGCCTGCGAGCCGCGTCTGCTGATCGCCGATGAGCCCACGACGGCGCTGGATGTTACCGTTCAAAAACAAATACTTGCGTTACTTTCCGATCTGCAGAAACGACGTCAGATGGCCATGCTGTTCATTACGCACGATCTCGGGCTGGTGGCTGAGGTGGCGGATCGCGTGGTAGTCATGCGCGATGGTGAAGTGCGCGAACAAGGCGCGGTGGCGAGGCTATTTTCCGCACCGCAGGACGCTTACACCAAAGCCTTGCTGGCCTGCCGACCGCCGCTTGACCGGCGTCCGCTGCGTTTGCCGGTAGTGGAGGATTTTCTGGGCGGCAAAAGCGTGGCCGGCAACGCCGCTGAAAAGCCGCGTGGGGGACGGGGCGACGCCGCCACGGTGCTGGAAGTGAATGGGCTTTCGAAAAGCTTTGAGTTTCGTGAGGGCCTGCTCCGCAAGCGCGAATTTGTGGCGTTAAAGGGGGCCTCGTTCAGGCTCGCCAAGGGCAAAACACTGGGCGTGGTGGGTGAATCCGGCTGCGGCAAAACCACCATGGCGTTGGCGCTGATGCGGTTGACACCGGCGTCGGGCGGTAGCGCGGTGTTTGACGGGCGCGACTTGCTGAAGTTGTCGGCGAGTGAAGCGATGCCCTACAAGCGGCGCATACAGATCGTGTTTCAAAACCCGTATGCCGCGCTCAATCCACGTTTTACGGCGGGCCAAATCCTGCTGGAGCCGATGCAGATTCATGGTATCGGCGCAAACGAAGCGGAGCGCGTAGTTCTGGCGAAAGAACTCTTACGCAAAACGGGGCTGCCGGAATCGGCGTTCTTCAAGTATCCTCACGAATTCTCTGGCGGTCAGCGCCAGCGCATCGCGATTGCGCGCTGCTTGACCATGCAGCCGGATGTGTTGATTTGCGATGAGGCCGTGTCGGCGCTGGATTTGTCGGTGCAGGCTCAATTGCTCAATCTGTTGCAGGACTTGCAGGACGAATTCGGCATGAGCTACATCTTTATTTCGCACGATTTGGCGGTGGTGAAATACATGTCCGACGACGTGATGGTGATGAAAGACGGCGAAGTCGTCGAAATGGGTGATGCCGATGCGTTGTATGCTGATCCACAAAATACCTATACAAAACAATTACTTAGCGCAATTCCTCGGGTGCGTGTGTGATTAGTCTCTGCCGTTTTCTGCTGTGCGTGGTGCTGTGCGTGGCGCTGCTGGCGGCCCACAGTGCCGGTGCAGCCTCTGTTGCCCATGCCGCCCATGCGTATGCGCAGTTTGGTGACATCAAGTATCCGAAAGAATTTTTTAATTTCGAATGGGCTAACCCGAATGCACCCAAGCGTGGCGAGATCGCGCTGGTGGCACCCACACGCCTCACCAATTTCGATAAGTTCAACCCGTTCACGCTAAAGGGCGCCGCAGCGCCGGGTCTCAGCATGTTGATGTTTGAGACGCTGATGACCGGCACCTACGATGAGCCCAATACGGCATACGGCTTGCTGGCAGAAGATATCGAGGTGGCGGATGACTTGCTGTCTGTCACGTTTCGCCTTAACCCCAAAGCTAGGTTTCACAATGGCTCGCCGGTCACTGCCGTTGACGTTAAACATGCCTTCGACACCTTGATGAGCAAGGCGGCAGCGCCGCAGTACCGGGTGGTGTTTGGCGATGTTAAACAAGCCGTGGTGTTGGATGAACGCAGCGTGCGTTTTGACTTCAAGCGCGCCAGCGCGGAGCTGCCACTGCTGGTGGGCGGGTTGCCGGTGTTTAGCAAGGCGTGGGGCGCGGGCAAGCCATTTGATCAGGTGATTTCCGATAAGCCCATCGCCAGTGGCCCCTACAAAATAGGCCGCATGAACTTTGGGCGCGATATCTCCTATGACCGTGACCCCAACTATTGGGCGCGTGATTTGAATGTGCGGCGGGGCATGTTCAACTTTGACCGTATCAATTTCAAAATATACAAGGACACCACCGCGCAGACCGAAGCGTTCAAGGCGGGGGAGTTTGATTACATCCAAATTTTCTCAGCGCGCGATTGGGCGCGCACCATGACCGGCAAAAAATTCGACAGCGGTGAACTCATACGCACGCACTTAAAGTCGAAGAATGCCGGTGATTTTCAGGGCTATTTATTCAACACGCGGCGTGACCATTTCAAAGACCCGCGCGTGCGCGAGGCGATTACGCTGGCGATGGATTATGAATGGATGAATCGCCAGTTGTTCTACAACTCCTATGCGCGCATCCGCGGCTTTTTTGTCGGCAGTGATTTTGAGGCCAAGGGCTTGCCTGGTGTTGATGAGTTGCTGGTGCTGGAGCCGATACGCGACAAGCTCCCCGCGAAAATATTCTCTGAGCCTGTGCCGTTGCCCCCGTCCACTGCTGCCCCGGACAGCCTGCGCGGGAATTTGCGCAAGGCCAAGGCTTTACTGGAAGGGGCGGGCTGGACGTATCGCGACGGCGCGCTGCGCAACGCCAAGGGTGAGCCGCTGGTGATGGAATATCTTGATGGCGGCAGTGGTGATCGCACGTTCGGGCCTTTTGTGCAGGCTTTGGCTAAGCTGGGGATAGACGCGCGTTACCGGCGCGCGGATTTTGCGCTGATACAAAAGCGCTGGGACGTGTTTGATTTTGATCTCACCACGGCGCGCATACGCGGCTCTGAAGCGCCGGGCAGTGAGTTGCTGGATCGTTTTGGCTCCAAGTCTGCGGATACGCAGGGCTCCAGCAATATGACTGGGGTGAAAGATGCCAGCGTCGATTACCTGCTGGATCAGGCAGTGGCCTCGCGCACACGGCCTGAGTTGATTGCGCGTTTGCGTGCGCTGGATCGTGTGTTGCGTCACGGGCACTATGTCGTGCCGCAGTGGTATGCGGAGGGCTTTCGTGTGTCGTACCGTGCGGGCAAGTTTGAGCTGCCATCCGTAGCGCCACAGTATTACCAACCGGAAGATTGGGTATTGCGCAGTTGGTGGAGTGCTAAATAATGTGGGCCTATCTCTTAAAGCGTTTGTTGCTGATGATCCCGACGTTAATCGGCATCTTGCTGATTACCTTTTCGATTATTCAGTTTGTGCCCGGCGGGCCGGTGGAGCAAATGGTGTCGCAGTTGCAAGGGCGCGATGCGGGCGGCGAGGCCGGTGCAGCGCGCACTGACACCAATTATCGCGGGCGGCAGGGCGTGGATGCGGCCAAGGTTGAGGAGATCAAGAAGCTCTATGGCTTTGACAAACCTGCGCCGGAGCGCTTTGTGCAGATGCTCGGCCAGTTCGCGCGGTTTGATTTGGGTAAGAGTTTCTTTCACAACAAAGATGTGTGGGAGCTCATCAAAGAGAAGCTGCCGGTGTCGATTACGCTGGGGCTGTGGACGTTTTTACTCACCTATTTGATTTCGATACCGCTGGGCATCGCCAAGGCGGTGCGCGCGGGTACGCCGTTTGATACAGGCACTACCTTTTTGATTTTGCTGGGTTATGCCATACCCAGCTTTGTGTTGGGCGTGGTGCTGTTGGTGTATTTCGCCGGTGGCACGTTTGTGCAGTGGTTTCCGTTGCGTGGCATTACCTCGACGCAGTGGGCTGAGTTAAGCCTGTGGGGCAAGGTGATGGATTACTTGTGGCATATCACCCTACCGGTGACAGCCATGGTGCTGGGCGGCTTTGCCTTTATCACCATACTCACCAAAAACGCCATGCTGGAGGAGATACGCAAACAATATGTGCTCACTGCGCGCGCCAAGGGCTTGCCGGAGAACACGGTGTTGTGGCGGCATGTGTTTCGCAATGCGTTGATCCCCATTGCCACCGGTTTTCCGGCAGCGTTTATCGGCGCGTTTTTTGCCGGATCATTGTTGATTGAAACCTTGTTCTCACTGGATGGCCTAGGGCTGTTGTCGTATGAGTCGGTGATACGGCGTGATTACCCGGTGGTGTTCGCCAATTTGTTTGTGTTCACCCTGATTGGCCTGGTTGCGCACTTGTTGCGCGACTTGAGTTATCTGTGGGTGGACCCGCGCGTGAAATTTGAATGAGTATGGCTACAGTGACTAACAGCCCAGCCAAGCGCGCATGGCGGCGCTTCCGTGCCAACACATTGGGCTATCGCAGCCTGCAACTATTTCTGGTGATGTTTGCCATCAGCTTGTGCGCAGAGTTGCTGTCCAACGATACACCGCTGGTGGTCAGCTACAAGGGGCAGTGGTTTTTCCCCATCGTGCAAACCTTGCCGGAGACCACCTTCGGCGGCGATTTCCCCACGCCCACGGATTACCTCGATCCGCTGATACGCGCCAACATCACGTCAGGCGACAATTTTGCGGTGTATCCGCCCAATGCCTACCATTACAAAACGATTAACTATTTTGCGAAGAATCCCAATCCGTCGCGGCCCGATGCCGATAACTGGATGGGCACCGATGACAAGGGGCGTGATCTGCTGGCGCGGTTGCTGTATGGCTTTCGCATCTCGGTGTTTTTTGCGTTGATCGTGGCGGCGGTATGCACGGTGCTGGGCGTGTTGTATGGCGCGATACAGGGTTATCTCGCGGGCTGGGTAGATATTGCAATGGAGCGCTTTAACGAAGTATGGGGGGCGATGCCCAAGCTGTATTTGCTGATTATTTTGTCGGCCTTGTTTGCGCCGAGCTTTTCATTGCTGGTGATTTTGCTGTCGTTGTTCGGCTGGCTGGGTGTGGCGGCTTATGTGCGCGCCGAGTTTTTGAAAAATCGCACACTGGATTATGTGCGTGCGGCCAAAGCACTGGGGCAGAGTGACTGGAAGATCATGTGGCGGCATATATTGCCGAATAGTCTGACGCCGGTGGTGACGCTGATACCGTTTGAAATGGCGGGGGCCATTGGTGCGCTGACCAGTCTGGATTTTCTGGGCTTGGGCGTGCCGCCGGGTACTCCCAGCTTGGGCGAGTTGCTGAATCAGGGCAAAGAAAATCTGGATGCGTGGTGGATATCGCTGAGCACGTTTGGCGTGCTGGTGCTGATGTTGTTATTGCTGATACTGATCGGTGATGCGTTGCGTGATGCGCTTGATCCGCGCAAGGTATTGGAAGGTGATGAGGGAGGCGGCACGTGAGTCTTCTTGAGGTGCGCGACCTTAGCATCGATTTCGGCAAACGCCGCGTAGTGGATCGCGTGTCGTTTACGCTGGATGCCGGTGAAAAACTGGCGCTGGTAGGCGAATCCGGTTCTGGTAAATCGGTGACGGCCTTGTCGTTATTGCGCTTGATTGAAACCGCAAAACTCAGCGGTGAGATTGTGTTCGATGGCCAACCGGTGTTGCAGTTGCCGCCGGCCAAATTGCAGGCCATGCGCGGGCACGATATCGCGGTGATTTTTCAGGAGCCGATGACCGCACTCAATCCGATATACACCGTCGGGCGGCAAATCGCAGAGCCGTTGCAACTGCATATGGGCATGGATGCCGCTAAGGCTGCGCAGGGTGCGGTGGATGCCTTGCGGCGTGTGGGCATCCCTGAACCCGAGGTGCGCGCACGCAGTTATCCGCATCAGCTATCTGGCGGGCAGCGCCAGCGCGCGATGATTGCGATGGCGTTGGCGTGCAATCCCCGGATGTTGATTGCGGACGAGCCAACCACCGCGCTGGATGTGGCTATACGCTTGCAAATACTTGATTTAATTGAGAAATTAAGTGCCGAGTCGGGCATGGCTTTACTCTTGATTACGCATGATTTGAATCTGGTGCGGCGTTTTTCACAGCGCGTGGCGGTGATGGAACGCGGGGTGATTGTGGAGCAGGGCGTGACCCGTGAAGTCACAATCTCGCCGCAGCACGCGTATACGAAAAAGCTGTTGGATAGTAAGCCGCAACGCCACGTCGCAGCACCGGGTGAGGGTGTCGCAGTCTCCGCCCAACACCTTGAAGTGAATTACCCCACGCGTCTGCCGGGTATAAAAGGCTGGTTCAAGAAGGGCGCATTTACTGCGGTGCGTGATGTGAATTTTGAATTGGCGCCGGGCGAGACCTTAGGCGTCATCGGCGAATCCGGTTCCGGCAAAACCACGCTGGCGTTGGCGGTGTTGAATCTGGTGGCGACCAAGGGCGAGATCAGCATAGCCGGTGCGCGCTGGCAGGGTGCCGATGCCAACGCGCGCCGTGCGCTGCGGCGCAAGATACAGGTGGTGTTTCAAGACCCGCTGTCGTCGCTGTCGCCCCGCTTGACCATCGAGGCCATCATCGGTGAGGGCTTGGAAATTCATGAACCGTCGTTGAATGAAGCGCAGCGGCGCGAACGTATTATCGCCGCGCTATTGGATGTGGGCCTGACTGAAAACGGTGAGGTTGCGCCGTTGCTGCAACGTTACCCCCATGAGTTTTCAGGCGGGCAGCGCCAACGCATCGCCATAGCGCGGGCATTGATACTGAAGCCGCAGATTGTGGTGTTGGACGAGCCCACCAGTGCGCTGGATGTCACCATCCAAAAGCAGGTGCTCGAATTGCTGGCCGAGCTACAGCGCAAATACCGCCTGAGTTACATTCTAGTCACGCACGATATCGATGTGGTGCGCGCCATGGCGCACCGGGTACTGGTGATGAAGGATAGCGTGGTGGTGGAAAGCGGCACGCTGGAGGCTATCGTCAACATGCCGCAGTCGGATTACACGCGCATGCTGGTTCAAGCAGGCGGAGCCTGAAGCCGTTAGTTTGCAAAAGAAAAAGGGCGCTATGCGCCCTTTTTTCTGTCATCCCACCGACTATCGACTATCGATTACGTATTTTCACCACAGGCTTGGCGTAAGCGACGCGTTGTGCGCTGGCCCTTGCTGCAGCCGGGCGTTGCACAGGTATCCGCGCGTTAGCGCGTTGTGTCGCTGCGGCAATTACCACGCTACGCCGCGCGCCGTTGCCGACGACGACTTGTCGCGCAGTGCGGCCATAAATCGGGCGGGCGACTGCGGCCATCAACGTGGTGGCAACGGGTATATCAGCCAGCACGGGCTGCAAATCATCGCGATTGGGCACCATCAGGGTTTGCCCTGTGGCGATGTGGCGACGACCGCCGATGTGGTTTAGGTTATTTAGATCAGCGACCGAGATACCATACTGTGCGGCAATGGTTTCCGGGCGCTCACCGACGCGCACGTGGTGGGTTTTCAGGGACACCAAGGGCTTGTCAGAATGCTGCTCCATGCTGGCCGTGAAGGCCGCGACCTTGTGTTTGGGCAACACGATAGTTTCAGCACTGTCGGCATTGATGACCGGCTTGTTATGCGCGGGATTCAAAAACTTGAACTCGTCGATGGACATGCCGGCGAAGCGTGCGGCTAGCGTTACGTCGATGTGGCGGCGCACCGTAATGACCTCGAAGTAAGGTTCATTGGGCACATGTGCCAGCGTAAGACCGAAGCGCGCCGGGTTGTCGAGAATGTTTTTGACTGCCATCAGCTTGGGCACATAGTTGCGCGTTTCGGCGGGCATACCGGCAGCGAGGCTTAAATAATCTGTGGGCAATCCCCTAGCCTGATTGCGCTCAATCGCGCGTTGCACAGCACCTTCGCCCCAGTTATAGGCGGCCAGCGCGAGCTCCCAGTCATTGAACATGCGATGCAGAGTTTGTAGATAATCGAGCGCGGCACCAGTGGCGGCGATGACATCGCGACGGCCGTCGTACCACGCGTTTTGCTTCAAGCCGTAGTTCTTGCCGGTGGACGGAATAAACTGCCAGATCCCCGAAGCATGCGCACTGGAATACGCCACCGGGTTGTAGGCCGATTCGATCATCGGCAGCAGCGCGATTTCCATCGGCATGCCGCGCAGCTCGACTTCGTTCGCGATGTGGTAGAGAAAATGGCCGCTGTTGTCGATCATGCGGGCAAAGTAGTCGGGGCGGCTGGCGTAGTAAGTTTCCCAATCGCTGACCAGCGAACTGGGCACCGCATTCATTTGAAAACCGTTACGCACGCGTTGCCACACGTCTCGCGGGGCATTCGCTGTTGTCGCAGCCCTATTGTTTGTCGAGGGCGTTGCACGCGGGGCGCTGGCGTCGCGGCGCGGTGTGGTGCTACGGCGAGCCGACTCGACATTTTGCCGCTCAGCAGGTACCGATGCCCGAGGCAAATGGGTCGGCTCCGGCGGAAGCGGCGCAGCAGTCTGTGAGACGCTGGGGGTGGGCCATTCGCCGGGTAGTGGAGAGGCGGGGGTGCCCTCACCGGCAACGGTATACGTGCCGGACATTTGGGCGCAGCCGGCATTGAGCACGGCCACACAGGCCACGACAACGGATACAAAATGGGCTGAATGACGTGAAAATTTATGAGCAACACTACGTGCAAGCCTAGTCATTAAGTCTTCTCCGCACTTTTTAGCTGCCGAATGGTAGCTTGTGGTGTGATGGGCGTCAAGTAAAAAAACCTTTTAAAAACATAAAGTTGCGATAAGGAGCTTACAGGTTGGGCGAGCGCTAGTCACAATTCCGAAGTATCAGAAATTATTCTTCCATTCGCGTATGGCACCCAGCACGCTGACTGGGTCGGCCAACGGCTTGCCAGCCCGGTGGCTGGCTGTGGCGATCACGTCGGCTTCGGTGCAGCGCACAAAGGGGTTGGTGGCTTTTTCCAAGGCAATGGTGGTGGGCACGGTGGGCACGTCTACCTCGCGCAGGGCTTTCGCGCGGGCTTCCCAGTCCTGCAATGCGGTGTTGGCTGGATCGGCGGCGCGGGCAAAACGGATGTTGGAAAGCGTGTATTCGTGTGTGCAATACACGCGCGTGGTGTCCGGCAGGCGCATGAATTTGCCCAGCGAATCATGCATTTGTGCAGGCGTGCCTTCAAACAGGCGCCCGCAGCCAGCGGCAAACAGCGTGTCGCCGCAAAACAAAATCCCGTTGCCTTGGGTTGCCGGTTCCGCGCCGTAATAGGCAATGTGGCTGCTGGTGTGGCCAGGTACCTCCATCACGGTGAGCGACAGGTTGAAATGGGGCAGCGTAATGGATTCGCCCTCGGCCAGCCGTTGTGTAGCGTCTGGCACGCGCGAGTCGTGCGGGCCGTAAACCGGGATAGTCCGGTTGGCGATGAGTTCTTTGACCCCGCCGATGTGATCGTTGTGATGATGGGTAATAATAATGGCCGCCAATTCCAGCTTTTCTGCAGCCAAATAGGCGAGCACCGGTTTGGCGTCGCCCGGATCGACCACCACAGCGTGGGTCGTGTCGCGGAGGGTCCAGATGTAGTTGTCGCTGAAGGCGCGTAGCGGGACAATTTCGTACGGTGCGGCGCTGGTAGTCACGGGGGGCATGGGAATTCCTTCGTTGCAGTGCAGTAGATGGATTATTTGATTTAAACTTGCTGTGTGTCAATCGAAAATCCTGCCTCTGAATCCGCCGCCGCAACGTGGCTGCAAACGCCACTGGGGCAGTATTTGCTCGCGCGCGAGCGTGCTTACATCGACAAAACGGTTGCCGATATTTTTGGCTACAACGCGCTGCAAATTGGCTTGCCGGAGGTCGATCTGCTCCAAGCTAACCGCATGTCGCTGCGTGCTACCGTGGATCGCAGCCCTGTCGCCCTGCTGCGCGGGGACGCCGCTGAGTTGCCGGTGACCAGCGCCAGCATTGATCTTGCGTTGTTGCCGCATGTGCTTGAATTTTCAGACAATCCGCACCAGATTCTGCGTGAAGTCGAGCGCGTGCTGGTGCCCGACGGGCACGTGGTCGTGACGTGTTTTAATCCGGTGAGTTTATGGGGCGCACGGCACACGCTGGGCAAACGTGACAGTTATCCGTGGCATGGGCGCTTTATTCATTTGATGCGGTTGAAAGACTGGCTGGCGCTGCTGGGGTTTGAAGTGGCGGGCGGGGCAATGGGTTGCTACGTGCCGCCGTGTACGAGCGAAAAGTGGTTAAATCGATTCAAGTTTATGGAATCCGCCGGCGATCGCTGGTGGCCTTTTAGCGGTGCAGTGACGTTTTTGCATGCCATCAAGCGTGTGCGCGGCATGCGCGTGATCACGCCGCGCTGGGCGCAACAGGCGCGCAGCAAGCGGTTGGTCACCGTGCAGCAAAAACAGGACGATTTGCGCGCCGCGCGGGATTACGGAAAGACACCATGACAGAAGTTGTAAAAATTTATACGGACGGCGCGTGCAAGGGCAATCCCGGCGTGGGCGGCTGGGGTGCATGGCTGGTGCTGGGGAAAAATGAAAGAGAACTCTTCGGCGGTGAGGCGCACACCACCAACAACCGTATGGAGCTGCTTGCGGTCATTCGTGCCCTAGAGGCCTTGACGCGACGCTGCGCGGTGCAACTGCACACCGATTCCAAATACGTGCAGCAGGGTATCAGCACATGGATACACGGCTGGAAAAAAAACGGCTGGCGCACCAGCGATAAAAAGCCGGTGAAGAACGATGACTTGTGGAAGCGCCTCGACGAACTGGCGCAACTGCACGACGTCGAGTGGCTGTGGGTCAAAGGCCACGCAGGGCACAACGGTAACGAACGCGCGGATCAATTGGCTAATCGTGGCGTTGAATCCGTTGGAAAGGCGCACTGACATGGCCAATTTGCGGCAGATTATTCTCGACACCGAAACCACGGGCCTTGACCCGGCGCTGGGCAATCGCATTCTCGAAATCGGCGGTGTGGAAATTGTGAATCGCCAGCCCACCGGAAAACATTTTCATCGCTATATCAACCCGGAGCGCGAAAGCGAAGAGGGTGCCTTGCAGGTGCACGGCATCACCAGCGATTTCCTCGCGGATAAACCGAAATTTCGCGAAATCGCGCAGGCGTTTGTCGATTACGTCAGCGGCGCGGAACTGGTGATCCACAATGCGCCGTTCGATATCTCCTTTTTGAACCACGAGTTACGGCTGCTAAAAATGAAGCCGGTCAAAGATTTTTGCCCCAGTGTGATCGACACCTTGAAGCAGGCGCGAGAGTTGCATCCGGGCAAGCGCAACAGCCTAGATGCGCTGTGTGAGCGTTATGACGTAAACAACGCCGGCCGCACGCTGCACGGCGCGCTGCTCGACGCGCAATTGCTGGCCGAGGTTTATCTGGCGATGACGCGCGGTCAGGGCAGTTTGATGATCGACGCCACGCCCGCCGTCAGCCTGCAGATGGATGCTGGCACGCGCGAGAAAGTCGACATTATCGTGCTGCGCGCCAGCGCTGATGAGCTTGCTGCGCATGAAGCGCAACTGGCGGAAATCGACAAAGCCAGTGGTGGTAAAGCTATTTGGAAAGTTGTTTAAAATCAAATAGTTACGATTATCAAGCCAGCAGCTTTAGCAACTGGTCAAACGCCTGCTCAAACAATTTCACGCCTTCACCTTGCAACGTTTCGCCGGCCTGCTGCATGTCAATGCCGGCGTTAGCTAAGGCATCGAAATGGGCTTGCGCCTCGTCCATGGCGGCTTCCAGCGTGGTGGCGGCTTTGCCGTGATCGCGGAAAGCGGCGAGCGTGGCGTCGGGAACGGTATTGATGGTTTCAGCACCGATTAACGACGCCACGTACAGCACGTCGCTATACGCCGCGTTCTTGGTGCCGGTGCTGGCCCACAGCATGAATTGCGGCTGTGCGCCGCGTGCGGCGAGTGCAGCAAACGCGGGTGATTTGAACGTCTTTTGATACTCGCGGTAAGCGAGTTTCGCCAGCGCCACGCCGGCTTTGCCGCGCAACGCGAGCGCTGCGCCACCGCTGTCATTGAGCTGTTTGTCGACGAGCGTGTCCACGCGCGACAAAAACAAGCTCGCCACGGATTTCACCGGGCGCGGATCGCCGCCTGCCGCCACCAACCGCTGCAGCCCTCGAACGTAGGCGTTTGCGACGCCATTCACGTGCGCCAGCGAGAACATCAGGGTTACATTGACTGAGCAGCCTTGCGCGATGAGTTCTTCTATTGCCGTCAATCCCGCCGCTGTGGCGGGCACTTTGATGAGCAAATTGACGCGCTTGACGGCGGCTTTGAGGCGCAGGCCGGCAGCGACCGTGCCCGCTGCATCATGCGCCAGCGCGGGCGAGACTTCGAGGCTGACGTAGCCGTCGCGTCCGCCAGTACGGTCGTACTCGGGGCGCATCAAATCACACGCCGCCTGAATGTCGGGAACCACCAGCGCTTCGTAGAGCGGCTCGGCAGGCGTTTTGAGTGCTTTTAACCGTGCTACATCGTCTTTGTAATAAGGGCTTTTGCTGATGGCGTTAAAAAATATCGCCGGGTTGGAGGTGACGCCGGACACGCCATCTTCAGTGATCAGTTTTTGCAGGCCGCCTTCTTGGATCAGCGTGCGCGATAGATTATCGAGCCACAGGCTTTGGCCCAGTTGTTTGGTTTGTTGCAGTACATTCATGGGGACGTTCATTTCGGTAGTTTTTTCAATTCGGCGGCGACGGTGTTAATCATGCGGCGTGAAATGCTAATGCCCGGTGGCAGGTTGGGTAAATCATCCACATCAAAAAACGTGGCTTCTTCAATTTCAACGCCATCGGGCTTGACCGGGCCACCGGCGTAGTCCGCGGTGAAGGCAATCATTAGGTTATTCGGAAACGGCCACGGCTGGCTGCCGAAATACTGGATATTTTTGATTTCGACGCCGACTTCTTCGCGCGTTTCGCGTATGACCGTGGATTCCAGCGTTTCGCCGGGTTCCACAAAGCCGGCCAGTGCCGAATAGCGCGTGTTGCCCCAGCCCACCTTGCGCGCGAGCAGCAGCTTGCGGCCATCTTTGATTAAAATCATGATCACCGGGGCCACCGGTGGGTAACTGGTGCGCCGGCACGGCTTGCAGGTGCGCGCGCGTTCGTCGTCGCGCGGCGCGGTTTCGCCGCCGCAGCGACCGCAGTAGCGATGATTGCGGTTCCATTCGAGCACCTGAAAGGCGCGACCGGAAATCCCCGCCAGCGTGTCATCCAAGTGGCCGAGCAAATCACGCAAACCCAGCAGCGCGTGCCCATCTGGCGCAATTTGCGCAGCGGCGAGCTCGGCCGCGTAGCAATGTTCGCCGTCATACGTGCCAAGATAATGCTCTTGTACCGTTGCTAGCCCGTGCTGGCCGGGGTGCTCGCAATTGAGCAGTGATGGCGTTTCGCCGTTCATGCGCACCATGACCTTGCCGCTTTCAAAGGCGAACCACAGGGCGCTGGCACTGCGTTGCGCCGGTGCTTTGAAGTGCGGTTGATAGTCTTTGCTCATGATGAATTCCGGTAGTCTGCGTAAGAGTAAATGCAAGGGCGTATAGGGCTTCAGTGCTGATTTTCGCCCATTTGATGCCATAATCCAACACTCATTTGCACAAGCTATTCTCGATGGTCGCTGAATGTCCGGATTTCGTCTGATCATTGCCGCGTGGGTGACGATGGCGGTAGCGGCCCTGCCGTTCTTCGCGGCGGCGCAGGGCAATCCGCTGGGCCTTAATGCCGAAGAAATCCGCCTGATATTGCGTCACGGCCCGTGGCCTGCGCCGTGGACGCGCGACGCCAGTAACCGGGTATCCGGCAAGCCTGACGCTATCGCATTCGGTGAACGGCTTTTTTTCGAACCGCGTCTTTCCCGCACTGGCACGGTGTCTTGCGCCAGTTGCCACGTGCCGGAAAAAAATTGGGCGGATGGCCGCAAGCTCGGCGTGGCGATTGCCGAGGGCGACCGCAATACGCCGAGCGTGCTGAATGTGCGCCACCACCGCTGGTTCGGTTGGGATGGCGCGAACGACAGTCTGTGGTCGCAAAGTGTGCGCCCCTTGCTGGATGCGCGCGAGATGGGCGCGAGCGAGCGCCACGTGGCGCAGTTGGTGCGTGACGATACCGACTTGGCGTGCCGCTACCGCAAGGCCTTTGGCCGTAGTCTCGCGGCAGATGACGAAGCGCTGATGATGGATTTAGGCAAGGCGCTGGCGGCGTTTCAGGAGACGCTGGTGTCCGGTCGTACGCCGTTTGATGATTTTCGCGATGCGGTGATGCGCAACGACTGGAAGGCCGCCGCAGCCTATTCGCACAATGCGCGGCGCGGTGCGCAAATTTTCATGGGTCAGGGCAATTGCAGTTTGTGTCACTTCGGGCCGAATTTTAGCAACGGCGAGTTTCACGAAATCGGCATTCCCATCATCCGGAAATCCGGCGGCATCGATTGGGGGCGCTATCAGGGCATCAAAATGCTGCGCGCGAGCCGCTTTAATTTGCTCGGTGCGTATAACGACGATAAAACGAAATCCACCGCGCACAGCACGCAATTCATTGATCTCGCGCCGCAAACGTTTGAGCAATTCAAAGCGCCCGGTCTGCGCAATGTCGCCTTGAGCGCACCGTATATGCACAACGGACATCTGGCGACGCTGCGCGACGTGGTCAAACACTACTCAGAGATCGATGTCACGTTGCTGCATCAGGCGCACATTTACGCGGGTGACGTGTTTGCCGAAGCCGCGCCGACCGACGGCGTGCTGCAACCGTTAAAGCTCAGCGAGCAGGACATCAGCGATGTGGTGGCGTTTTTGGAGTCGCTGACGGCGCGCAAGCCGGCGTTTGTGCGCGGCCCGCTCGCGCCGTGTAGGTAGTCTTGCTCACACGGCCTGATACATGGCCAAGGCATCGCGGCGCGCCACGGCGTGATCCACAATGGGCAGCGGATACTGTGTTCCTACAATGACCCCGCATCGCTGTTGTTCCTGCGGCGGCATGGTCCAAGGGGCGTGAATGAATTTGTCCGTGACGTTGTTCAGTTCGGGCAGGTAGCGGCGGATGAATTTGCCTTGCGGATCGAAGCGCTGCGACTGTGACACGGGATTGAAAATGCGAAAGTAAGGCTGTGCGTCGCAGCCGGTTGAAGCGGCCCACTGCCAACCGCCGTTGTTGGCCGATAGATCGAAATCGTTGAGATGGTCGGCGAAATATTTTTCGCCCCAGCGCCAATCGATCAACAAATCTTTGGTCAAAAACGAAGCGACGATCATGCGCAGCCGGTTGTGCATGAATCCGCTGTGGTTGATTTGCCGCATCGCGGCGTCGATGATGGGGTAACCGGTGCTGGCATTACACCAAGCAGAAAAAAGTAACTCATTGTTTTTAAACGATAATTTTTCATACTTGGGTTTGAAGGCTGACGTGGCTGCTTGAGGATAGTGATGCAAGATCTGAAAATAAAAATCCCGCCAGATCAATTCGCTCAGCCAGATGTCAGCACCGGCTGAACGGCGCTCATGCGCGAGTCGCGCGAGACGGCGGATCGACACCGTGCCAAAGCGGTTGTGCACTGAGAGGTATGACACGCCGCGCACGGCGGGGAAGTCACGCGTAGTGTGGTAGCTGTCAATGCGCGCCAAAAAATCATCCAGCGCCGTGAGCGCACCGGTGGCTCCCGGCTGAATGCCGAGTGCTTTTAGATTCGTGGGGTCAAAGCCCAGCTCGGCGATAGGCTGAAACGCCGGGTTGGCTTTATTGTCGGCAGGTGCGAGCCGCGACAGGTATTGTTCGCTAGGGTAAGGCTTGAGATAAAACGCATCGAGCTTTTTCAGCCACGTGGTTTTATACGGCGTAAACACGGAATAGGGTGCGCCCGCTTGGGTCAGTATTTCGCTTTTGGCAAAAATGGTGTGATCCTTGAAGGCGTGAAAACGGATGTCTACGGCTTGGAGGCGTGTGGCAACCGCGTGATCCCGTGTCAGCGCCGAAGGCTCATAGTCTTCGTTGGTGTATACCGCGTTTACGCCCAGTGCTTGCGCAAGCCGTGGCACGGCGTCGCGCGCGGTTTCATGCAGCACCATCAGATCGCCGCCCGCTTTGCGTAACGATTTTTGCAAGGCCAGAACACTGCCGTGGATGAACGCCACGCGCCGGTCGGCTTTGCTCGGCAGCGCATCCAAAATTTCGCGATCAAACACAAACACGCAGTAAACGTGTGCTGCTGACTTCAACGCTTGGTACAGTCCGGCGTTGTCCGCAATGCGCAGATCACGGCGAAACCAGAATAGGGCCTTGTTCATTTCGGGTGCGGAAGTTTTCACAGGAGGGCTCGTAAAATTTTCCACGCAGTTTATCAATGCGTGGTGTCGGTGGTTGCTGGGGTGGTATAAAATCTCAGCAACATGCTATTCCATTTTAAAAGTTGCGAGGAGTATCAATGGCTCTTGCCCAAAATTTGAGCGCTCGTTTGCGCTTACCGGTGCTGGCCGCGCCGATGTTTGTGGTGTCCGGCCCGGAGCTGGTGATTGAGCAGTGCAAGGCTGGCGTGATTGGCTCGTTTCCGGCACTGAACGCGCGCCCGCAAGAGGATCTCGATAAATGGCTGACGCGCATCGAGACTGAGATGGCCGCCTACCAAAAGCAGTATCCCGAAAAGAAAGTGGCACCGTTTGCGGTGAACCTGATTGTCAACAAGGCCAACAAACGGCTTGAGCAGGATACCGAGGTGGTGCTCGCGCACAAGGTGCCGATTGTGATTACCTCATTGTCTGCGCCCACGGCCATAGTGCCGCGCGTGCATGCGTATGGTGGGCTGGTATTTCACGACGTGATCAAGGTGCGCCATGC
The DNA here is from genome assembly GCA_043743335.1 of Burkholderiales bacterium. GTDB lineage: Bacteria > Pseudomonadota > Gammaproteobacteria > Burkholderiales > SG8-41 > UBA5216. The sequence goes on along the minus strand of JAYTWR010000127.1, from coordinate 44,152 downwards.
GGAAAAGGCATTGGAAGCCGGCGTGGACGGGCTAATTGCCGTGTGCGGTGGTGCAGGCGGACATGCCGGCACGCTGAACCCGTTTGCACTGGTAAACGAATTGCGACGCATCCACTCAGGGCCGCTGGCGCTATCGGGGGCGATTTCGAATGGTTCGGCGATCTTGGCAGCGCAGGCCATGGGGTGTGATCTGGCGTATATCGGCACACGCTTTATTGCGACGCGCGAATCCATGGCGATTGAAGGCTACAAGCAAATGATTTGCGATTCCAACTCCGGTGATATTGTTTACACGCCGCTGTTTTCGGGCGTCCACGGGAGTTATCTCGCGGGTAGCATACGCAACGCCGGGTTGGACCCGGCCAACTTGCCGGTGAACGATGAGCCGGGTTTGTATCGCAACCGCGAAGATCGACCGAAAACCTGGAAAGAAATTTGGGGCGCGGGGCAGGGTGTGGGCAGCATAGACGATATTCCGAGCGTGGCAGTGTTGGTGGATCGGCTGGAAAAAGAATACCTCGACGCGCGCCACCGGCTGCGCCCGGTTTAATGTGACACACATCGAAAAAACTCAATGAAATCAAATACTAAGGTGGTGCGTTGGGGCATGGTGGGACTGGGCTGGGTGGCCGTGGATTTTGTCGGGCCGGCGATGGTGAAAAGTCCCGGTTCGGAAATTGTCGCTTGCCTAGGCAGCACGCCGGAAAAATCCAAAGCCTACGCCGAGCGCTTTCACGTGGCGCGCACGCCTAGTGATTTAAACGCGCTGTTGAACGATCCTGATATAGACGCAGTGTATATCGCGCTGCCCAATGCGATGCATCACGAGGCTGTGCTGGCGGGCGCCAAAGCCAAGAAGCACATGCTGTGCGAGAAACCGTTTGCGATGCGCGCGGATCACGCGCGTGAAATGGCCGACGCCTGCAACAAGGCCGGCGTGATTTTGCGCATCGCGCACCAGATTCGCATGGATGAGGCGGTCACGCGCGCGCGTGAGATTGTGCAGTCGGGCAAGCTCGGCAAAATCGTCACGGTGACGCTGGAGCGCACCTCGGCCATGCCGCCGCGCAAAACTTGGCGGCTGGATAATTCGCAAAGCGGTGTGATGTACGACGTGGGCGTGCATTTGCTCGATCTGGTGCAGTGGGTGAGCGGACAAAAATTTGTCGAAGTCAGTGCCTTTACCCAGCCCGACCGGCGCGACGGTCACGCCGACGACAGCTTCACCGTGCAGGGGCGCCTGTCGGGCGGCGGTCACGCGCAGGTGCGCGCCACGCGTGAGGTGCCGCAAGGTCAGAACAACCTCTTGATCGAAGGCTCCGAGGCCACACTCATCACGTCGCCGTTACGCTGGGCGCAGGAACACGTTATCACCGTGCGCGACAAAAATGGGGCGACCGAAGAGCGGTTTGTGGCGAGCCCGGCTTATGAGTGGCAGGTGCAGTCGTTTGAGCGCGAATTGCAGGGCCAGCGCGGCAATCTGCCGGACGGGGATGACAGCGCCTACACCGTAGCCGTAACCCATGCGGTTTTGCAGTCTGTAAACGAGCGCCGGATTGTTACGGTAGCATCATAAATGCCTACACGTAGGTGCTTGAATTGACTGACTTTTTTCGATACGTTGCGAATAATGTACGCTATCCCGGACGGGCTTGGTAGTATGGTCGCCGATTCACTATGCGATGCGGGCAAAGAGGTACGCGGCTATGACTGACACAGCATCAAACCACAACGCTACCAGCGATCTCGCGAAGAGAATACGCGCGGCGCGCATTCTGGTGGTGGACGACAATCCCGATCAGTTGGATTTGATTGAGCTCATGCTGCGCAAGCAGGGCTATCTCAACGTGCAGTTGACCGACGACCCGACGACCGTCGCGACTGCGTACGCCGCCGAACCGCACGATTTAATTCTGCTCGACATGGAAATGCCGCTGATGAATGGCGTGCAAGTCATGCGCCAATTAAAGGGCGAGTTGCGCGGCGCGTTTATGCCGGTGATTGTGCTGACCGCGCACGAAGGTGCGGAAGTGCGCTTGCAGGCCTTGCAGGAAGGCGCGCGCGATTACATACCCAAACCGTTCGTCGAGTCGGAATTCGCACACCGCATCCACAACTACCTCGAAGTGCGCATGCTGTATCGCGAACGTGAAATGCAGAATGAAATCCTCGAGCAAAAAGTCACCGAGCGCACGCAGGAACTAAAAGAAACGCAAACCGATATTCTGCGCCGCCTCGCCAAGGCAGGTGAATTCCGCGACAGCGATACCGGCAACCATGTCACGCGCGTCAGCCACAGTTGCCGTGCGCTGGCGCAGGCGGCGGGCTTGAGCGCGCACCTGACGGAAATGATTTACATGGCGAGCCCGTTACACGATATCGGCAAGATCGGTGTGCCGGACCACATTTTGCTCAAGAAAGGGCGCTTGAGCGACGAAGAGCAAGTCATCATGCGCCAGCACGTCGAATTCGGCGTGGAAATGCTCGGCAATCACCCGGCACCGCTGCTTAAAACGGCGTGCTCTATTGCGCAGCATCATCACGAAAAATGGGACGGCAGCGGTTACCCGCTTGCCTTGGCGGGCGAAAAAATACCGGTCGAAGCGCGCATCGTCGCCATTTGCGACGTATTTGATGCGCTGACATCCGTGCGGCCCTACAAAGTCGCGTGGACGGTGGATAAAGCCGTCGAATATTTGCATGACAACGCGGGTAGCCACTTTGACCCGAACTTGGTCAACCTGTTTGCGCGGATACTGCCGGAGATTATTACTATCCGTGAGCGCTTTGCCGACCCGGCGGATTTGCATCGTGATCCGCCACGGCAGGTGGCCTAAAAAATGAATAAAATCAATTACTTAAACTGACCCCTCCATCACCTGCACTGCCACCAGCGCACCCGGTGCCACATTGCCTTGATCGGTGGGCAGGATGATGAAGCAGTTCGCCTCTGACATAGAGCGCAAAATGCCGGAGCCTTGTTCACCGGTGACTTTGACGCTCCAATGACCTGCCGTATCGCACGACAAAATGCCGCGTTGAAATTCGGTGCGTCCCGGCGCTTTTTTGAGCGCTGATGTGCACGGCACCTTGAAGGTGGGCAGCGGCGGCACTGGGTTTTGGCCGGACAGCGTGAGCAGCGCCTCGCGCACAAACTGGTAGAAGGTGACCATCACCGACACCGGGTTGCCGGGCAGTCCGAAAAAATGCGCGCCGCTGATTTTGCCGTAGGCCAGTGGGCGGCCGGGTTTCATGGCAATTTTCCAGAACAGGACTTCACCGAGTTTGTTGAGCATGTCCTTCACAAAATCGGCTTCGCCCACCGAGACGCCACCGCTGGTGATGACCACATCGGCATTGGCCGCTGCCTGCTGGAACGCGGCTTCGATCATCGCCGGGTCGTCGCGGATCACACCCATGTCGATGACGTCGCAGTTCAGGCGCGTGAGCATGCCGTGGATGGTGTAGCGGTTGCTGTCAAAGATTTGCCCGGCACCGGGGACGCTGCCGATGGACACCAACTCGTCGCCGGTGGAGAAAAACGCCACGCGCAGCTTGCGATACACGGTGACTTCACCGATACCGATAGAGGCGATTAAGCCTATTTCCGCCGGGCGCAGGGGCAGGCCGCGTTTCAGTGCGGTCTGGCTTGTGGCGAGGTCTTCGCCGGCGCGGCGCAGATTTTGGTTTTTGCGATGGCCGGTGCCAATGGTGACGCAGCCGTCTTTGAATTTTGTGTGTTCCTGCATCACGATGGTGTCGGCCTCATCCGGCACCACACCGCCGGTCATGATGCGCACAGCCTCGCCCGCGTTGACTGTGCCGGCATAGGGCTTGCCGGCGAACGAAGTGCCTGCGATTTTAAGCGTGACTTCGCCGTCCGCTTTGAGATCGGCAAAGCGCACGGCATAGCCGTCCATGGCGGAGTTGTCGTTCGACGGCACATTAATGGGCGAAATCACGTCTTCGGCCAGTACGCGATTGAGCGCACTGCGGATCGGCAGGCGCTCGGTGGCGGCCAGTGGGGTAAGAAAGCGTGCTATCAGCGCACGGGCTTTGTCGACCGGCATGGAATGGGGATCGTAATCGTCGGCGCAACTTACGTCGCGCAGGGTGGCGGGTTCTGTCATGTTGGGTGTCAGCTTTTGTTCAGGATTAGGGTGCGGATGATGCGGGGAATTTTATCTGACTGCCTGCCGTGCCGGGAGACTATCTTGCGCGTGCGCAGCGTTTGAAAAGGGCTTGGCCCTGTTGGGGAAAATAGGTATAACTAATTGTTTTTAAATGATTTTATTGAATTATAAACAATAGCCTGTTCTGGCGCGCGTGTAGATATCAGCCCAGCGCAGAGCGACAGATGGCGGCTTGCACCAAGGCCGCTCATGATGCAAAAAGCCATAACTGAGCGTGTCGAATTCACGCCGGGTTTTAGTGTGGCAATGAAATAAAAGTGTGTTACTTTACGTTTGTCCAACATTCGGGCTTGTGCAGAAAATACTGGCAAGCAACGAGCCCAAAAAAACAAAGGACGCGCGGTCTGTAAAGGGCACCGCAGACGGAGAGGATCCGGCCGTTCGCTGGTTGACACTCTTCAAGCGGTAGCGAGTTTAGTTTGTCATCGAGGAGGGCACACCATGGACGTGAAGGTTTCGCGCCGGCAGTTTTTCCGGGTTACAGCAGGTGGTATGGCCACATCCAGTCTGGCGCTGATGGGTTATGCGCCCAGCGCTGTGGCCGATGTGCGCAGCTTCAAACTATCGCGCACCACAGAGCATCGCAGCACGTGTCCGTACTGCTCGGTGAGTTGCGGGCTCATTATGTACACACTCGGCGACAAGTCGAAGAACATCAAGCCGGTGATCATGCACGTCGAAGGCGACCCCGATCACCCGGTCAATCGCGGCACCCTATGTCCCAAGGGCGCGGGTGTGCTGGACATGATTCACAGCCCCAACCGCGTGAAGTTTCCGCAGGTGCGCGAGGCCGGCTCCAACGAGTGGAAGCGCATCTCGTGGGACGAGGCGCTGAATCGCATCACCAAGTTGATGAAAGATGATCGCGACAAGAACTTCATTGAGAAGAATGCCGCAGGTACCACCGTCAACCGCTGGAACACCACCGGCTTTCTAGCCTCCAGCGCATCGTCGAATGAATCCGGCTATATCAGCGTCAAGACTGCGCGTGCGATGGGCATGGTTGCGCTCGATACTCAGGCACGAATATGACACGCACCGACGGTCACCAGTCTGGGGCCAACGTTCGGTAGAGGTGCAATGACCAATAGCTGGGTCGATATCAAGAACACGGACCTGGTTTTGATTATGGGTGGTAATGCAGCAGAGGCGCACCCCTGCGGTTTCAAGTGGGTGATCGAGGCCATGCAACAACGCAAGGCCAAACTCATTGTGGTTGATCCGCGCTTTACGCGCTCAGCAGCGGTGGCGGATACCTATGCGCCGATACGTGTGGGTAGTGATATCGCTTTCTTGGGCGGTGTCATTAACTATATGTTGAGCAATAACAAGATACACACGGAGTACGTCAAGGCCTACACCGACGCCACCTTCATGACCAAGGAAGGATTTAACTTCGACAACGGTTTGTTCAGTGGTTACAACGAAGCTAAGCGCAATTACGACAAGGCAACGTGGGGCTACGAGTTGGGCAAAGACGGCTTCGTGGTGGTGGACGACACCATGGAAGACCCGCGCTGCGTATTCCAGCAGATGAAGAAGCATTACGCGCGCTACACGCCGGAAATGGTGGAAAAAGTCACCGGCACACCCAAAGCGTCGTTCCTGAATATCGCCGCGCAAATGGCGGCGACTTCGGCACCGAACAAGGTGATGACGATTCTATATGCGTTGGGGTGGACGGAACACTCCGTCGGGTCGCAGAACATCCGCACCATGGCCATGATCCAGTTGCTGCTCGGCAATATGGGGCGTCCGGGCGGTGGTGTGAATGCGCTGCGCGGGCACGCCAATGTGCAGGGCATCACCGATATGTGCTTGTATTCGGAAGTGCTGCCGGGCTACTTGGGCGCGCCGCTGGATTCCGATGTCAATCGCGAAGCCTATTTGAAGCGGCTCACCGGCAAACCGCTGCGTCCGAATCAAATGGCGTTTACGCAGAACTTCCCGAAGTGGCACACCAGCCAGCAAAAGGCATTCTGGGGTGATGCGGCGACTAAGGACAACGATTTTGCGTTTGATTATTTGCCGAAAAAAGATGCGGCGTACGATGTGCTGCATATGTTCGAGCTGATGCATCAGGGAAAGATCAATGGGTTCCTGTGTCAGGGCTTTAACCCCTTAGCCGCACTGCCGAACAAGAAAAAAGTGTCAGCGGCGATGGCCAAGCTTAAGTTCTTAGTAGTGGCCGATCCGCTGGAAACTGAAACTTCGGAATTCTGGAAAAACTTCGGCCCGCTGAATGACGTCAACCCGGCGGAAATTAAGACCGAGGTTTTTCGTTTGCCGACGACGACGTTTGCCGAGGAAACCGGGTCCTTCACCAACTCCAGTCGCACGCTGCAGTGGAAAGAAAAAGCCGCCGATGCGCCGGGCGAAGGCAAGTCGGATTCCGAAATCATGGCGCGCATTTTTGTCAAAATCCGTGAGATGTACAAAAAAGACGGCGGCAAAGTGCCGGAGCCTATCGTCAATCTTAGTTGGCCATACCAAGTGGCTGAAGCGCCGCATCCCGGTGAAATTATCCGTGAATATTCAGGCCGTGCGATCGTGGATTTGATGACGCTCCCCGATCCCAAAGACCCCACCGCCAAGCCGACGGTGGCTGTGCCCGCTGGGCAATTAACCAGCTTTGCGCAATTGCGTGATGATGGTTCGACCTCGTGCGGCAACTGGTTGTATTGCGGTTCGTGGTCACCGGCCGGCAACCTGACGGCGCGCCGTGATAACAGCGATCCTTCAGGCTTGGGTGTGTTTCAAAACTGGGGCTATTCTTGGCCCGCCAACCGGCGCATTTTGTATAACCGCGCCTCGGCGGACCCGGCAGGCAAGCACTGGGACCCATCGCGCAAGTATCTGTCGTGGAACGGCAAGGCGTGGTCAGGCGTGGATGTGCCCGATATGCGCCCGAATGCTGCACCCGAAGAGAACGTGGGGCCATTCATCATGAACCCCGAAGGTGTGGCGCGCTTGCACGCTATCGGCATGGCGGAAGGCCCGTTCCCTGAGCACTACGAGCCGTTTGAAACGCCGCTGGGTGTGAACCCGATGAACACCAACCCCAAGGCCATCAGCAATCCAGCCGCGCGGGTGTACAAGGGCGACATGGAAGCGTTTGGTAAGGCAGCGGACTTTCCGTACGCGGCCACCACCTATCGGCTGACCGAGCACATGCACTACTGGACTAAACATGCGCGTTCCAATGCCATTACGCAGCCCTCGCCGTTTATTGAAATCGGCGAAGATTTGGCCAAGGAAAAAGGTTTCAAGAACGGTGATAGGGTGAAAGTGAAATCCAACCGCGGTGAAGTGATAGCCGCGCTGGTGGTTACCAAGCGAATCAAAGGATTGGATGTGAACGGCAAAAAGGTGCATACCGTGGGAATCCCGAACCACTGGGGTTTCAAAGGGGTTGCGCAAAACGGTTATCTCGCCAATGCGCTAACACCGTATGTGGGCGATGCCAATTCGCAAACGCCGGAGTACAAGGCGTTCCTCGTCAACATCGAAAAAGCGTAAAGGGAGGACACCATGCCATCACTGCAATCACTGGATATTTCGGCACGGTCGGGCACCACTACGCCCAGCCCGAGCGTCCGACATACCACCGAAATCGCCAAGCTGATCGATGAATCGAAATGTATCGGCTGCAAGGCTTGCCAAGTCGCGTGCATGAGCTGGAACGATTTGCGCGACGATGTCGGTACCAACGTCGGCGTTTACGACAACCCGCAGGATTTGACGGCGAGTTCGTGGACGTTGATGCGCTTCTTTGAAGTCGAAGTCGAGAAAGACAAGCTGGAATGGCTGATCCGCAAAGACGGCTGTATGCACTGTGCGGAACCCGGGTGTTTGCAGGCGTGTCCGTCGCCGGGTGCCATCGTCAAGTACTCCAACGGTATCGTCGATTTCATCTCGGAGAACTGCATCGGCTGCGGCTACTGCATCAGCGGTTGCCCGTTTAATGTGCCGCGTATTTCCAAGGTCGATAACAAAGCCTATAAATGCTCGCTGTGCTCCGACCGTGTGGCCGTGGGTCAAGCCCCGGCGTGCGTGAAGACTTGTCCGACAGGTGCCATCAGCTTTGGCAGCAAGGAAGACATGTCGATCTACGCCGAGAAACGAGTCGGTGAATTACGCGAGCGCGGCCACAAAGACGCAGGCGTGTATGACCCCAAAGGCGTGGGCGGCACGCACGTGATGTATGTGCTCAAACACGCCGACCGGCCCGAGTTGGTGGGCCTGCCCAAAGACCCCTCGGTAAGCGCCATGGTGGCGTTGTGGAAAGGGGCGACCAAGCCCATTGCCACCGCGCTGATGGGGCTGGCGGCGTTTGCGGGCTTTCTGCACTACGTGATGGTGGGGCCGAAAGAAGTGGCTGAAGACGAAGAGAAGGAGCAAGCATGAGCGACGCAAAATTCGTAGAGCGGTACACGCCGAAAGAGCGCGGCAATCACTGGATTGTGGCGCTGTGTTTCATACTCGCGGCGCTGTCAGGATTGTCACTGTTTCATCCGGCGCTGTTTTTCTTCAGCGGATTATTCGGCGGCGGGCCTTGGGCGCGCATTTTGCATCCGTTCATCGGCGTGGTGATGTTTGTGTTTTTCTGCATCACCATGGTGAAGTTCTGGCATCACAATCGCATGACCGATGCGGATCGCACCTGGATGAAATCGATCCGCGACGTGATCATGAACCGCGAAAAAGATTTGCCAGAAATCGGCAAATACAACGCGGGGCAAAAATACATGTTCTGGCTGATGGTGATTTGCATGTGGCTGCTGGTGATCACCGGCGTGCTCATGTGGCGGCCTTATTTCGCCAGCAGTTTTCCTATTGAAATCAACAGGATAGCTGTAGTGGTGCATGCGCTGTCGGCGGTCATTTTGGTGATTGGCATTATCGTGCACGTGTACGCTGCCATCTGGGTCAAAGGCACCCTGCGCGCGATGATGCGCGGCAACGTTAGCGCGGCGTGGGCCAAGCATCATCATCCTGGCTGGTACCGTGAGGTCAGTGGTGACGGCAAGTAGTCGGCTCAGTGTGCTCAGTCAGTTCAGCCCGATGATTTGATGTCACGACCGCCCATCAGAATCGTTCCCCAAGGCGATCTCGCCGGAGCCGGCAGCTTGAAAGAGCCGCCGGCTTTTCGTTTGGCTAATGCGGCGAATGTGTTTGTCGACCGTGCCGCGCGGTTTGACGCCTTGGCCGCAGCCGCTAAAGGCGAGCCGGCCTTCATGCGGTTGATGGCTCGCGTGGCTGCTGCCCAGCACAGTGCATTGCAAGCGCATCCCGAGCCTGATGCGCCCAGCGCGCAGCATTTGGCGCGTTGCCGGGCGCACGGTTTGCCGCCGCTGGGCGCGGATGCGCCGCCGGGTGCGGCATGGCGCGGCGCGCTTCACCACATTGCGCAGGCGATACACGCGGATGCCTCGCCAGCCACACAGCGCGCGCTGAATGTCATCAAAGAAATGACTGAGGACGCGCTCGATACGCAGGCCGGCCGCCTGCTGAGCCTAGATTACCCGGCGCTGGAGCCCGCCTTGGCACCTTTCATCGGTGCGGCGCTGCAAGTCCATTGGGTCAAACGCGCCACCGCGCTGGGCGAGGGCGAATGCCGCAAGCTCGACGTACCCACGGTGTGTCCGGTGTGCGGCTCGCTGCCGATTGCCAGCGTACTGCGCGTCGATGTGCCGGTGCCTGGAACGCGTTATTTGCATTGCGTGTTGTGCGCCACCGACTGGCGCATGGGCCGTGGTTTTTGCAGCCAGTGCGAGGCGCAGGAAAAGCTTGCTTACTATCATATCGAGAACGAGAACGATGGCGATAAAAACAACGCCGCCGTGCGCGCCGAGGCCTGCGAGGAATGCAAGGGCTACATTAAATCGCTGAATCAGGAAAAAGATCCGCAGGCCGATCCAGTGGCAGACGATCTGGCGACGTTGCCGCTCGACATTCTGCTCGATGAGTCGGGCTATCAGCGCGCAAGCCCCAATTATTTCCTCGTGCCGGGGCAGGGCTGATCGCTGGGGTGTGCGTGGCACACGGTCGCAATGGTCCACAGGCATTCGTCTCTTCCGGCAGCGTCCGCACCGTCCAGTCGTGGCTTGTGGCGCAACCGACTGCGGGCTATTTGTTCTACCTCAAGGCTGAGGGCGACGTACACCGGCTGGGTGATACAATTGTTTGGGTGCATCCCGGCTCTGGTGAAATCCTGTTTGAACGCAGCGCGCGTAATTGAACGCAGCGCGCGTAACCGCACGGCGGGCGAGAGCGTCATGCACTGGCTGTTTCCGTTGCACAGCGGCTCGGCCTTCGGCATGGCCGGAAAGATTGCGATGTGCCTGACCGGACTAGCGATGTTGTTAATGTTTCCCACCGGGTTGTGGGTATGGTGGCTGAAGCGCCGCGCAGCCACATTCGAGCCTACGCGCCGCACGCGCCCGCGCGGTCAGCGCACTGATGCGCCTTCTGGCAATGCGCGGCAAGGCGCACTCGAATGAGCGTCGTGCGTGGCTGCGAATTTCCGGACGATCGCTACTATCACGCAGACTATAACGTGTGGGTGCAGCGTGGTGCCGATGGCGTAATCACGTTGGGCGCAACGTCGTACGGCGTGGCGCTGGCCATCGAGTTTTTTGCGTTCACACCCAAGCCGGTTGGCACGGTGCTGGCCGCAGCCCGGGCGGCAGGCTTGCTGGAACTCTCTAAAACCGTAGTGTCCGTGCGCACGCCGGTGGCGGGGCGTCTTGTTGAAGTCAATACGGCGGCAGCCGCCAAACCGGCGCTGATCAGTGCTGACCCCTACGGCCGCGGCTGGCTGGTGCGCCTGACATCTGAGGCCAAACTGGAATCGTTGTCGCAGTTGGTCAGTGGCGACGACATTGCCATTGCATTCGAAGCCGAAATGGCGCTGGAAAATTTTAGAAGCTAATGGGTATGATGAAAAACCACGTGGCGTTTCTGCTGTGGGCCGCCGATCCTGAAATGCCACACTTGTGCGCCACGCCATTTTTTCTGGCGGCTGCCGCAGCGGCGATGGATGCCGAGGTGGAAATGTATTTCACCAGCCGCTCGGTGAAGCTTTTAGAGCGCGGCGTCGCAGCGTCGCTGTTTACCGGGCCGCGTCAGCGTGAAACGGTTTACACCTTCATGCAGCGCGCGGCGGAACACGGTGCCAAGTTTTATGCGTGCAGTCAGGCTATGGCAGAGCACGCTGTTGATGCAGCGAACTTCATCCCGGAAGTCACTGGCATTGCCGGTGCAGCGGCCTACATGGCGCGCTGCATGGACGAGCAGTGGGTTTATTTAACCTATTGATTTATAAGCAAAAATTGTGAGCGACATGACAGAAGCGCTGCGTGAAGCGCTGCGCCTTGTCGCGAGCGGCGACGCACAACTGGGGCAAATTGTTTGGTTGAGTGTGCGGGTTAGTTTGGTCGCCGTGTTGATCGCATCGGTGATTGGTTTGCCGTTGGGCGCACTGCTGGCGATTGCGCGGTTTCCCGGGCGGCAGGCGGTGGTAGCCGTGTTTAATGCGCTTATGGGGTTGCCACCCGTGGTGGCCGGATTGTTGATTTACCTTACGTTGTCGCGCGCCGGGCCGTTGGGGCAATTCGGCCTGCTGTTTACGCCAGCAGCGATGGTCATTGCACAGGCTCTGTTGGTGCTGCCCATCGTCGCCGCGCTGTCGCGACAGGTGATTGAAGACGCATGGGGTGAGTATGAAGAGCAACTGCGCTCGCTGGGAGCAGATGCCGTTACTGCTGCACAAACATTGATGTGGGACACGCGCTTTGCACTGATGACGGTGGTGCTGGCAGGGTTTGGACGCGCGGCGGCGGAAGTTGGTGCGGTGATGATCGTCGGCGGCAATATTGACGGGGTCACACGCGTGATGACCACTGCTATCGCTCTGGAAACCAGCAAGGGCGATTTGCCGCTGGCGCTGGGCCTAGGCATGGTATTGATGGCCATTATTGTGGGCGTGAATTTGCTGGCGCACGCCGTCAAGCTGACTGCGCAGCGACACCATGGTTGAGCAACAATGCTGCCGCTAAACCTAGAGAATGTAGGCTATGCCATAGCGGGCCGTGCCATTATTCAGGGCGTTTCGTGCTGCATCGCGAGCGGTACGCGCACGATTATTCTCGGGCCGAACGGTGCCGGTAAAAGTGTTTTGATGCGTCTGTGTCACGGGTTGCTGAAGCCCACAGCCGGTAGCATAGTATGGCGCACTCAAGGTGCCATGCCACGTGCGCGAGCGCAGGCCATGGTGTTTCAGCGCCCGGTGGTATTGCGGCGCTCCGCCATGGCTAACGTGTTGTATGGGCTCAAGCTGGCGGGCGTGGCACCTCACTTGCGTGACAAGCGGGCGCTGCAGGTGCTGGAGGCTGTCGGCTTAACGGCTTTGGCGCAGCAGCCCGCGCGCGTGTTGTCGGGCGGTGAGCAGCAACGCCTCGCATTGGCTCGGGCGTGGGCGCCGGAGCCGGATGTACTGTTTCTCGACGAGCCGACCGCTAACCTTGATCCGGGCGCTACGCGCGACATCGAACGCATCATCAACGCCATTCATGCCAGTGGCACCAAGATTATTATGAGTACGCACAGCCTGAGCCAAGCGCGACGGCTGGGCGACGAAATACTTTTTCTGAGTGAAGGCCGTCTGGTAGAGCGAGCGGGCGTAGACGCATTTTTCAGCCAACCGCAATCGCCAGAGGCCGTGGATTTTTTGCGCGGAGAAGCGTTGTGAGATATTTAAAAAAACTGTTTAAAATCAATTACTTAATTATATTTCTCTGTTGTGCGGTACCAACATGGGCGCAGCAAAAATACATCACCGTGGCGTCAACCACGTCCACCGAGCAGTCTGGCTTGTTTAAACATTTGCTGCCGGTATTCGAGAAAAAAACAGGGATTCAGGTGCGCGTGGTGGCACTTGGTACCGGGCAAGCACTCGACTTGGCGCGGCGTGGCGACGCCGATGTCGTGTTCGTGCATGACAAAGCGGCTGAGGAAAACTTCGTGGCGCAAGGCTACGGTGTTACGCGAGTTGAGGTGATGTACAACGACTTCGTACTGGTGGGGCCGAAAGCTGACCCCGCGAGAATCTTGGGCGAAAAAGACGTGGTGGCAACGTTTCGCAAAGTGGCTGAAGCGAAAATTCTTTTTACCTCGCGTGGCGACAAGAGTGGCACCCACGCCGCCGAATTGCGCTTGTGGAAAGCGGCGGGGGTTGATCCGCAAAGCGGCAAAAGCACTTGGTACCGAGAAACGGGGTCAGGTATGGGGCCGACGTTGAATACGGCGTCAGCCATGAATGCCTACGCTTTGACCGATCGTGGCACATGGCTGTCGTTCAAAAATCGCGGCGACTTGGTGATTTTGGCCGAAGGCGATCAGCGACTGTTCAACCCCTACGGTGTGATATTGGTGAATTCCGCCAAGCATCCCCACATCAAAAGCGTATGGGCGCAGGCCTTCTCAGACTGGCTGGTGTCAATTGAAGGCCAGCAAGCCATTGCGGGCTACACAATCGGCGGCGAGCCGCTGTTTTTTCCCAACGCTAAAAAATAATCGCGTTGTTTGTTTGGCCGCGTGTCAGCTTGCCAGTGCCGTGCGCGCGGCGAGTGGCATGCAGCCCTGCTTTTCCATCACGGATTGCAGTACTTCGTAGTAGTGCCAGCCGTTGATGCGTGTTTTGCCGAGAAAAATCGTGGGTGTGTTGGTGATGCCGATGCGTCGCGCCTGGTTTAGCGCCTCAAGCGCGCGCTCGGTGTATTGGTTTTCGTCGAGAGCCAGTTTGAGTTCAGCCGCATCAAGGCCCACGCGATTCGCGGCAGCGAGCAGGGTTTCGGTGTCGCCGATATCGCGCTCTTCAGTCCACATCAAATCGTAGAGTGCGTTGGTGAACGGAAAATCCATTTCGTAATCGCTGGCGAATTCCAGCGCTTCAAACGCACGAAAGCTGTATTGGCGTTTTTCGGGGTAACGCATGCGGGCGAATTGATCCGGCGCCATTTCTTTAAGCCAAGCATTGCGCCGCTCGGCTTTGGCCGACGCGTCTGCCGAGGTGTCACGTGCGCAGCCTTCGGGGGGCGTATCGGGGTGCAGCCAGTGCGGACGCCACATCGGCTTCACACCGTACTCGCGCGACAGACGGTCGATTTGTTCCACCGCCAAAAAGCTGTAGGGGCAGACAAAATCCGCAAATATGGCGACACGAAACGGTTCTTTGGTTTCCGGGGTTGCTGTCATGGCCAGTCTCCTTATCAAGCGTCTGCGTACGAGAATTAAATGGCTCGGGCCATCGCGGCGGCTGCTTCCACCGCCAAGCCTTCACCGGTTATGCCGCCTTCGAGTGCATCTTTGTCGAACGTCAAAAAAGCCACCGTCGCACCCGCGTCGCCGGTCATGATGGCTTCAACCGGCTGGTCGTTGCGCACATAGCGAAACCCGGGCGCGGCGATTTCTTGCCCGCCCATGATAACCGAACCTTCGAGCACCACTTCATAGCGCCCGAACACCGGTGCGGGCATGGACAGCGCCGCGTGCGCCGGTGTGCGTGTGACCACGGCTGCCGGGCCGAAATCCGGGGGCATGAGAAATTTGAATGAACCGTCGGGCACGCCCGGCAGGGGTTGCCAAGTCAGGTCAGCGCCGAGCGCGGCATACAGCCGTCCGCTCAAGTTGATTTGCCGCCGTGCGTCGTGATTGGTCATGGCAATAATGCCGCCGGCGCGCGGGTGTAGCACCAGCATGTCGTGCCGACCGGAAACCGCGAAGGGGCCGTACGGCATGTTGTGATCGGTGTAGTGAATCGCCAGCGATTCCAGATGCTTTACGCCGCGCGGAAAATCCATCGCGCCATTAAGCAGCAATTGAAACTGCGAGGTGAGATGCATGTGCGCATACACTGACGGGCAATCGTCAAAGCGAAAGCGCATGGCTTCCGGCCCGCCGTCTTCGCCGGACAACAACAACTGGCACTCAAATGCCACGCCTTCGGACACGCTGCGTTTCCACGGCGCGGTGGCGGAATCAACGATGTAACTGAGCGGCATAGGTTCTGTAGTAACGTGTGGGCGAAGGGCTAAAGCCGCATTGTATGTAAGCTGCGGGCGGCTGGCAAAAAATCGCGATATTTCACTGGGGCGGCACCCGGTGACTTTGACCGGCACGAGGATGTCGCTTATGCTTTGAAATCCCTTTTAGCGTAAGACAATCATGCGATATCCGGGTCTGACATTGCGTATTTTGGCGGCAGCCGATCCGGCCATGGGGCCGGGCAAGGCCGCGTTGATTGCGCAAATTGACGCTAGCGGCTCCATTTCAGCCGCTGCGCGCGGCATGGGCATGTCGTACCGGCGCGCGTGGCAGTTGGTTGAGGCCCTGAATGGCAGTTTTGTCGAGCCTGTGGTGGTGACCGCCATCGGCGGTAAGCGCGGCGGCGGTGCGTCGGTGACTGACTTTGGACGCCAATTGGTGGCGCAGTTTCATGCCATGGAAGGTAAGGCGTCGCGCGCTATTGAAGACGATCTGGCGCAATTCACGCGCCTTTTGAGCCAGCCGACTGCCAAGCGTGGCGGGCCATAAAAACCGTCACAAGCGGTCACAAGCCGTCACAAGCCGTAGCAAACCGGGTAAGTTCCGATTGCGCTGTGGCGTGGAAAACGTTATATTCTTATGTATATAACGATGCGTAGAACGATGCGTAGAACGATGCGTAGAGTACATACTAAGTAGTTGATTTTAATGAATAATTTATTTTTCCTTGGTTTGCTGTTTTGGCTTAATTGGGTACCGGTTGCCGTTGCGCAATCGACTGCCACCGTGACGGTCTACGCCGCCGCCAGCCTGAAAGAAAGTCTGGATGAATTGACTCGCCAGTTTGAAAAACAACGGGGCACCGCCGTGCGTGTCTCATACGGTGCCAGCCCGGCGCTGGCGCGACAGATTGAAAAGGGCGCGCCAGCGGATATTGTCATTTCAGCCGACCGGGAATGGATGGATTACCTCGATCAACGCCAACGTCTCGTAGCCGACTCGCGCGTCACACTGGTGTCGAACCGTCTGGTGTTGATTGCGCCAGCGGCTCACCCAGTGAGTCTGACCATCGCGCCACAGTTTCCGCTGGCGGCGGCTTTGGGCCGGCACCGCTTGGCGTTGGCTGATCCCACTGCGGTGCCTGCCGGGCGATACGCCAAGGCGGCACTGGAAGCCTTGGGCGTGTGGCCTGCGGTGGCGAACAAGCTCGCACCCGGTGAAAACGTGCGCGTGGCGCTGGCGCTGGTGGCGCGTGGTGAAGCGCCGCTGGGCATTGTTTATCGTACGGATGCTTTGGCCGAGGGCAAAGTGCGGATAGTGGCCGAGTTCCCCGCCCATCTGCACCCGCCGATTGTGTATCCGGCGGCCTTGATCGCCGGTAGCCGCTCAAACAGTGCCGGCGCTTTGCTGCAATTTTTGCGCACTGCCGAGGCACAGGCCCTATGGCGTAAATTCGGTTTCGTGGTCGAGGCGGGGAAAACCTGATCGTGTTGTCTGCCGCTGAGCTCGACATCGTGCTGCTTAGCCTGAAAGTGGCACTGTGGAGCGTCCTCATCAGTGTGCCGTTCGGCATCGCAGCGGCGCATCTGTTGGCGCGCTGCCAATTTCCCGGCAAAAGCCTATTTGACGCCCTAGTGCATTTGCCACTGGTGCTGCCGCCGGTGGTGGTGGGTTATTGGCTGCTGCTGCTGTTCGGACGGCAAGGCGCGCTGGGCGCGTGGCTTGAAGACTGGTTCGGGCTGGTGGTGGCGTTTCGCTGGAGCGGTGCGGCGATTGCGAGTGCCATCATGAGTTTTCCGCTGATGGTGCGCGCGATGCGCTTGTCGATGGAAGCGATTGATCCCAAGCTCGAGTCCGCAGCGCAAACCCTGGGCGCGGGGCGTTGGGGCGTGCTGCTAACGATTACGCTGCCGCTGGCGCTGCCGGGCATGTTGACCGGCATGCTGCTGGCGTTCGCGCGCAGTCTCGGCGAGTTCGGCGCGACGATTACGTTTGTTTCCAATATTCCCGGTGAAACGCAGACATTGCCGCTTGCGATTTACGCCCTGTGGCAAGTGCCCGGCGGCGAAGCGGCGGCACAGCGGCTGTGTGTGTTGTCGTTGGTGCTGTCGCTGGCTGCGCTGCTGCTGTCGGAGGCACTGGTGCGTCGCGCGAATCAACGGGTCAAGGGCTACGATGCTGAACGTCAACATTAGCCACACGCAAGGCGGATTCAGCCTTGACGCGGCGTTCCAGTGCGGCGCGGGCGTCACCGCGTTGTTTGGCCGCTCTGGCGCGGGCAAGACCACGCTGATCAACGCCATCGCCGGACTCGCGCGCCCGCGCACAGGGCGTATCGTGTTCGACGGCGAAACCCTGTTCGACGCGGCGCGTGGCGTGCAGGTTGCCGCAGGGCGGCGGCGCTTTGGGTATGTGTTTCAGGAGGGGCGTTTGTTTCCCCATTTCACCGTGCGGCAAAATCTCACTTACGCGCACTGGTTTAACCGTGCATTGTATTCGGCGGCGGAATTCGCGCATGTGGTCGAGTTGCTGGGTATCGGCGAACTGTTGCAGCGGCGCCCGGCGCAATTGTCGGGCGGCGAAAAGCAGCGTGTGGCCATAGGACGGGCGCTGCTGGCAAAACCGCGCCTGCTGCTGCTGGACGAGCCGTTGGCCTCGCTGGATGGCGAACGCAAGGGCGAGATTTTGCGCTATCTGCGCCTGCTGCGCGACGACACGCGCATTCCGATGGTTTACGTCAGTCATTCCGTGGAAGAAGTGCTGGAGCTTGCCGATCAGGTGGTGCTGCTCGCGTCAGGCCGGGTGGTGGCCAGCGGCGGCGTCGAGGACGTGATGGGGCGGCCTGATTTGCGCTCGGCGGCGGGCGTGTTCGAAGGCGGCGCGGTGATTGAAACGCACGTGATCAGCGTCGATCTCGACGATGGCCTTGCCACGCTGGGTTTTGACGGCGGCACGCTCACCGTCGGCCATTTTGGTGCGCAGGCCGGCGAGCGGGTGCGAGTGCGCATCCGAGCGCGGGAAGTGTCGATTGCCCTCGCCAAGCCGCAACACATCAGCATTCAAAATATCCTGCAAGGAACGATCAGCGCCATTGACACGACAGGTGAATCGCCGGGCAGCAGCGTGCACGTGGCGATCACCGTGGGCGCGGCAACGTTGCGCGCACGCGTCACCCGGCGCGCCGTGCGCCAGCTTGCGCTCACGCCCGGGATGGCGGTTTACGCGCTGGTGAAGGCGGTATCGCTTGACCATCGTCATGCTGCGGCGTAAACTAAAAACTCAATAAAAACAATTAGTTACGATGATTTATCGGTTATGAAAATATTTGGCTTTGCCGGCTACAGCGGCAGTGGGAAAACCACGCTGATAGAAAAGCTGATTCCGCTGATGACTGCGCGCGGGTTGAAAGTGTCGCTCATCAAGCACGCGCATCACCAGTTTGACGTGGATACGCCGGGCAAAGATTCGTATCGCCATCGTCACGCCGGTTGTACCGAGGTGCTGGTGACATCATCGCGGCGCTGGGTGCTGATGCACGAACTGCGCGGTGCGGCAGAGCCAGATTTAAACGAGCAAATCCGCCATCTGTCGCCCTGCGATTTATTGTTGGTGGAAGGCTTCAAGCACGATCCGATTCCGAAAATAGAGGTGTATCGCAGCGTGGTGGGCGAGTCGTTGCTGCATCCGCATGACTCAAACGTGGTGGCAGTGGCGAGCGATACGCCGCTGCAGACGCATCTGCCGCAACTCGATATTAACCAGCCGCCGCAAATCGCAGCATTCATGCTGCAACATTTGGGGTTGGGGCAATGACTTCAGCGTTGTCGTTGTATATTGCGCTGCCTGTAGCAACAAACGCAGCTTTTCTTTGCCCGGACGTTAATCGACACTCGCCATGACCGAACCCATAATCTTGCTGTATTTTGCCCGCCTGCGCGAAGCCTTTGGTAAGGTGTCCGAGCCACTTGCCTTGCCGGTAGGCGTCGATACGCTGGAAGGTGTACGTGCGTTGCTGGCGGCGCGTGGTGGTGCGTGGGCGCAGGAGTTAGCAGCGGGGCGTGCCTATCGCGCGGCAGTGAACCAGTCGGTTGCTACAGGCACCACGCCGGTAAAGGCGGGGGATGAAGTAGCCTTTTTTCCGCCGGTGACCGGAGGCTAGCGTGACCGTTCGCGTGCAACCCGAAGATTTCGACGTGAGCCGCGAGATTGCGGCGCTGCGTGCCGGCAATCCGAAGATCGGTGCCATTGCCAGCTTCATCGGCGTGGTGCGCGACCTGAATGAAGGCGACAGTGTGGCCGAGATGACGCTGGAGCATTATCCCGGCATGACGGAAAAATCCGTGGATGAAATCATCACGCAGGCCCGCGCCCGCTGGCAGGTGATGGACGCGCTGGTGATCCACCGTATCGGCACGCTAAAGCCGCTGGATCAAATCGTGCTGGTGGTGGTGACCAGTGCGCATCGCGGTGACGCGTTTGCCGCGTGCGAGTTCATTATGGATTACCTGAAAACCCGCGCGCCGTTCTGGAAAAAAGAGCAAACCGGCCAAGGCGCGCGCTGGGTCGATGCGCGTGCGGCTGATGATGCTGCAGCCGAACGCTGGCAAAAATAGTGGCGACGATCGCACTGTGAAGTTAAAAACGGCATGTGCCACCGGGTCACAGAGGACGCCACGAGAAATCAGGCGGTTACAGTGATTTACCGGTATACACAGTGGGTGAGCGGAGGCTTCAGCACAAGACACGGTTTCACCTCGGTGTTCTTGGTATTCTCGGAGTCCTCTTTGGCTAAGGGTTTTTAAAGCATGAACACGGTCGGATTCGCAGCAGTCGGTATCGGGGCGGCGCTCGGCGCGTGGCTGCGCTGGGGCTTGGGCGTGGGCCTGAACGCGCTGTTGCCGAGTTTGCCGATGGGCACGCTGGCGGCCAATGTGATCGGCGGGTTTTTAATTGGTGTGGCGGTGGAGCTTTTTACGCTGCATCCGGTGCTGGCACCGGAAATCCGCCTGTTTGTGATTACCGGATTTTTGGGCGGGCTGACGACGTTTTCAACGTTCTCGTCAGAAGCAGTAGGGCTGCTACAGCGGCAGGATTACGGCTGGGCGTTCGCGCTCATAAGCGCGCATGTACTGGGCTCGCTGCTGATGACGCTGCTGGGCATTGCCGCCGTGCGTGCCGTTGTAAATTAGCTATAAAAATCAATTAGTTACTGAATTTTCTGCCAGCGTCACGGCTTGCGTGCCTTGTCAGACGCGTTTTGCCACTCACTGTCCAAGCGCAACTTCACGGGCGTAGCGGGCCCCAGATCAATCGCGGGCTTCACGCCCTGTGGCGCGGTCACGGCAGCTCCCGGTATCGATAGGGGCGCTTTAGAGGCGGCAAAGTACGCGCCACCGCCCACTGCCGCCAGCAGTGCTACGGCGGCCATGGCTTTTCCGGCGCGTTGACGGTTGATATCAGCGGCATTGAAATCGCGCGGTTTGCGTTGCAGCGTGGCCTCGGCAGATTCGCGCGATTTCATCGCTGTAGCCAAGGCTTTCTCCGCGCGGATGCGCGCTTGTTCCTCAGTGTAGGCGCGATCCTTGGCTTCTTTGGCTTGGCGTGCGGCTTCTTCCGCAGCGGCTTCTTCTTTGCCGCGCTCCTCGGCGGCGACCCGCGCCTGCGCATCGGCGGCTTCGCGCTCGGCGGCGAGCTGGGTGGCGCTGCTCTCAGTGTTGAAACGTTGCTCTGCGGCCTGCTTGGCGGCTTCTTCCGTTGTCTGCCGTAGACGCGCGGCTTCAAGTGCGGCAGCTTCCGCGTCGGCACGCGCTTGCGCCTGGGCGCGCAAGGCATCTTCTTGAGATTGGGTTTCCAGCGCCGCTGCAGTTAACACGGCTTCGGCTTCGGCACGGGCTTGTGCGGCACGCGCAGCGCTGGCTTCGGCGTCGATCAAATGCCGGGTTTGGGCGGCGGTTTCTTGTTCTGTGGCGATGCGAGCGGCTGCGGCCTGCTGTGCGGCGGATTCCGCCTCGGCGCGCACGCGTGTTTGCTGCGCGGCAGCGGCTTCGGCGGCAGCGCGCTGTTCTGCCGCAAATCGGGCAGCCTCTTGTGCGGCTTGACGGACGCGTGCGGCCTCAATTGCCGCGTTGTCAGCGTCGGCGCGCGCGCGCAGTTGCATGTGCAAGGTGGCATCGGCGATCTTGCCGGCTGCGGCAGCCTGCGCCAGACGGGCCTCGCTTTGGGTGCGCGCTTCGGCAGCGAGGGTGGCTGCGGTCGCGGCGTCAACCAAGTGTTTGGATTGTGCGGCGGTGGCTTGTTCCGCGGCAATGCGTTCCGCAGTGGCTCGCTGTGCGGCGGTTTCGGCAGCCGCAAGGTGTTGGGCCTGTTCTGCGGCAGCGGCCTCAGCGGCGGCGCGTTGCGCCGCGACTTGCCGCGCTGCGTGTTCAGCGGCTTCGCGCCGCAGCGTGGCTTCGAGTGCATCGGTGTCAATGCGCGCGCGCTCGTGTAGTTGTTGCAGGAGGGCTTCGTCTTCGGCTTTGCCCTCGGCAGCCAAGCGTTCCAGTTCGCGCTCGGCTTCGAGTTTTTTCTGTGCCGAATGTTGGAGCTCGTTTTCCGCCTTGGTCTTGGCCTTGGTGGCGCGTTTGGCTTCGGTGTTTTCGGTGATGATTTTCTGGGTGGAGGCGAGCGCCAGAATATTGGCGTGCGTGGCGCTCTTGGCTTCTTCCAGCGCGCGACGCACAGTGGCTACTACGGCTTCGGCTTTGGCGCGCGCCGTTAATTGCTGATGCGCTTCGGCCTCGGCCGCTTTGCGTTCCTGCAAGGCCAGTAGCGCATCGTTTTCGGCCTCGACGTGCGCTTCGGCGGCACGCGTGGCTTCGGTATCGGCAGCGGCGCGAGCTTGCGCATCGGCCACGGCGACACGTTCGGCTTCGGCGCGTAAGGCAGCCTGACGTTCGGCCGCTTGCTCAGTGCGGGTACGCGCTTCGGCAGCTTGCGCGGCGTCGCGCTCCGCGCCGGCACGTAGCTCAGCAAGGCGGGTCGATTCTTGTTCCGCCCGGACGCGGGATTCTGCCTGCGCCGCTGCGCTGCGGTCAGCTTCGGCCCGTTCTTGGGCGCGGGTTTCTGCTACCTGCTCGCTGTGTTGACGCGCTTCGGCGGCCGCCGTGGCAGTTTGCTCGGCTTGTGCGCGTGCTATGGCGGTGCGTTCGGCTTCGGCTTCAGCGGCAGCGCGGGCTTGCGCCTGCGCGCCGGCGGTACGTTCAGCCTCGGCGCGTTGCTCGGCCAAGCGCGCGGCTTCCTGCTCGGCGTGGCTGCGCGATTGCGCGAGTTCGGCGGCGTCGCGCTCAGCTTCGGCGTGCTCTTTGGCGTGGCGCTCGGCTTCCTGCTCGCTTTCCTGCCGCGCGAGGGCGGCTTGAACGGCGCTTTGTTCTGCCCGCTCGCGTTCTTTCGTGGCTAGCAGTAACGCGGCTTCCGCTTCGGCGCGCTTTTGCGCTTCGAGACGCAGCGCGTCTTCGGCCTGTTGGCGCTGCACGGCGGCTTGCGCCTGCTCGCGTTCGGCGTCGGTGCGTTGCTGTATGGCGCGGGCGGCTTTTGCTTCGGCCTGAGCTTGTTGCTCCAGTTGTTGCTGGGCTTCGGCTTCCTTGGCCGTCACGGCCTTGGCTTCAGAGAGCGCCAGCATATTGGTTTGTGTGCGGCTGTTGGCGCGCTCAATTTGCGCTAGCGCGTGGGCCAGCACGGCCTCGGCTTTGTTGCGGGCTTCAATGTGTTCTTTGCCTTGCGCTTCCGCCACTTGCCGCGCGCTCGAAATGCGCGCGGCCTCGATTTCAGTTGCAGCGCGTGTCTCGGCAGCCTGCCGGGCCGCGGCATCAGCGCTCGCGCGCGCCTTGGCTTGATTGAGCAGGGCTTGTTCGCTTTCGGCGCGTTTTTTAGCGAGTTGGGCCGATTCGTTTTCAGCGGCGGCGCGGGCTTCGGCCGTGCGCCTGAAGGCTTCTTCCGCCAATTGTTTTTCGCTGGCCGAGCGGATGGCTTGGAGCTCGGCTTGGTTGCGTTGACGCGCAACCCGCATGGCCTTCTCTTCTTCAATCACGGCTCGTTGCAGCTTCTCCACGCCCTCAGGATCGTGCTGGGCGGCGGGATTGGGCGGCACCAGCGAGCGCTTGTCGGGGGTGGAAGGCTGGGCAAAATCCAGATCCACAAGGTCGCCGAGTTGATCGGCGTAGGTGTCGCGGATGGTGCGCATTTCCGGCAGCGCTTGCTTGAGCGCCGTCACCATTTGCGGATCAAATTGCGTGCCGGAGGCGCGCTCGATCAACGTCACCGCGCCGTCGATGGTGAGCGGCTCCTGGTGATAGCGTGTGACGGTCAGGGCTTCAAAGGTATCCACCAGCGCCATGACGCGCCCCGGCCACGGGATGTCTTCACCTTTGAGACCTTTGGGATAGCCGTTGCCGTCCCAGCGCTCATGATGGGTGAGGGCCAATGTGCGTGCGAGCGACAGCAGCGGGTCGTCGTGCTGGCCGATGATTTCAGCGCCGATCTCGGCGTGCTTCTTCATCTGCTCCCATTCGGGCGCAGATAACCCGCTGCTCTTGTGCAACACTTGCGCGGGCACGCCGAGTTTGCCGATATCGTGCAGCGGTGCGGCTTTCATGATGAGATCGGACAGCGCCGGTTTGGCCCCGGCCGCGTCAGCAATCAGGCGCGCGTAATGGCCCAGCCGCACCACGCGGTTACCGACTGCGGTACTTTCGTGGTACTCCATGGTGCGTGCAAGGCGCCGTACCAATTGCACGCGGGCGGTTTCCAGTTCAGCGGTGCGCTCGCGCACCAGCGACTCTTGTTCGCGGCGGCGGTACGACAGTTCGAGGTGACTGCGCACGCGCGCGCGTAACACCTCGGCGTTGAGCGGCTTGACCACATAATCCGCTGCGCCCAGTTGAAAGCCTTTGACCACATCAGCCGGCTCATCTTTGGAGGTTAGAAATATCACCGGGATTTCCGCCGTAGCGGCAGTGACTTTCAGCGCGCGGCACACGTCGTGCCCGCTGGCACCGGGCATTTCGACGTCGAGCAAGATCAAATCCGGCGCGGGTTTTTCCAGCGCGCGTTTGAGCGCGGAGCGGCCATCGAACGCGGGGCGAATGATGTAAGTGTCCTGCAGCACTAGGGTGACCAGATCGCGAATATCCTCGCTGTCGTCGACGACGAGCAGGGTAGGCTTTACGGGAGCTTCATTCGCCATGGGGGATTTTCACGATTCGGTTGCCGGTCATTTTGGCGGGCGCCTGAGATCATTGGCCATGGGCCATTGCGGAGGGGGGGCGGGGGGAGGGGGGGAGTGGAACTAGCGGGCAGCGGCAGCGATCTTTTGTTCGATGCCGGCACGCCACTGTTCGCTGGTGGTAAAGCCGGGCATGGTGCGGCAATGCTTTTCTATGCCGGCCCACAACTGCTCATCGGGCTGATCGAGATCAACGTCCAAACGATGCGGCTGCGGCACATACCACGGTGTATCAATCAGCAATTCGACGCGGTTTTTTTCCGGATCCAGAAAATACACCGACAGTGCGTTGCCGTGGGTAATCGGCCCCAGCAGGGTGACGGCTTCGTGCTTTAACGCATGAAACATTTCGCGCAATGTCGCTAGGTTACCGACACGAAACGAAATCTGGTTAACGACGTTAAATCCAAGCCCTTCAGGCTTGCCGGTGGCGAACACCAATTGGTGATGCTCGCGGGGGTCGCGCGTCATGAACACGATGGCACCGCCGTCATCACGATCACCGCGATCCGACACCACAAATTTCAGGAATCGCGTATAAAAATCCACCATTTTGGCAATATCGGTGACAAAGTAGCCGACGTGGCTGAGTGTCAGGGAAAATTCATGTGCCATGCGTGTTTGCTCACTCAATGCGGATGCCAGAATGTATCATATCGACTACGGCGGAGTGCGCGCAAAATCTGCGTATCGCAAGGGCTTGAGCATGCATTTGGGCGGGGTTCCCGATTTGCCGATGAGAGCTGGTGCAGCCATGATGGGGTTGGCTGTGACGTGCTGTCTGCCGGCGATAGGGTGCGCGCAAAGTGTCACACCTGCGGCGCAAGCGCTGGTTGCGCGCCCCATCCGCATCATAGTGGCGTCGGGTGCGGGCGGCGGTAGCGATATCACGGGCCGCCATGTCGCCAAAACCATGGGCGATTTGATGAAGCACACGGTGCTGGTGGAAAACCGCCCCGGCGCGGGGTCGTCCACGGGCACGGAGTATGCGGCCAAAGCCACGCCGGACGGGCATACGGTGTTGGTCAGCACCGGCAGCGCGATGGTGATGAACGGTTTTCTCTACAAAAATTTGCCCTACAACGCGCTGCGTGATTTTGTCGCAGTGGGTTTTATTGCCGCGTATCCGTTTGTATTGATCGCGCGGGCGGATTTGCCGGTGTCCAATTTGGCCGAATTCATGAAATACGCCAAAGAGCGGCCGGGCAAACTGTCGTATGCGTCCGCTGGGGTGGGCACTTTGCAGCACGTGTGGGGAACGATCCTGTTGAAAAGCATGGGACTCGATTTGTTGCACGTGCCGTATAAAGGGGCCGCCATGGCGGCGCAGGAAATGATCGGCGGGCGGATTGACGTCATGTTCGACAATTTCTCTGCGGCGCGCGTGCCGTTGAGCGGTGGACGGGTAAAGGCGCTGGCGGTGTCTTCGGTGCAGCGCGCGAGTCAATTACCGGCGGTGCCGACCGTGAACGAGAGTGGTGTGGCCCAATTCGACGGCGAAAGCTGGATGGGCATGTTCGCACCGGTGGCAACGCCGCCGGCGACGGTGGACGCGTTGCGAGCGATATTCGTGGCGGTCACGCGCGATGCCCCTTTCGCGGCGCGCATTGAGACCGCCGGCGGACGGGTGATGACCATCCCGCCGCAGCAGCAACAGGCCTTCTTGCGCAGCGAAATGGCGCGCTGGGGAACGCTGATCAAACAATATGGCGTGAGTGCAGAGTGAGTGGGTTCGCGTGGGCATTTACATATAAGTAATTGTTTTTAAAAAGAAATTTATGAACCAGTTTATGAACCCATTTATGAACCCTCTACTGTCGTCGCGCCGCTGCCATGGCTGAACGCGCGGACATCGCAGACATGGCGCGGCGAATTCCGCTGCTGGCGGACTTGGACGCCGATGATCTGCGCTATGTGTTTCGCGCGGCGCAACCGCTGTCGTTTGCCAGCGGTGACCTGCTGGTGCGGCAGGGCCAAAGCGCCGACAGTGCGCTGTTCATGGCGCGCGGTCGCGCGCAGGTGATTAACGCGTTGCCGGGCGGCGGTGAAACCGTGGTGGGCGAGCTGGGGCCGGGCGGCGTTCTGGGAGAAATGGCGTTGCTGGACCACGGCGTGCGTTCGGCCAGCGTGGTGGCAACGGAGCCGACCGCCTGCCTGAGCATGGCGCGCGACGCTTTTCGCATGCTGATCGCGCAAGGCAATCAGGCAGTGCTGGCGATTAACCGGCGCATCACACTGTCGCTGTGCCAACGCTTGCGTGAACTGAACGGCAAAATCCTCGCGCTCAGCCCGCCGGAGCAGTTAGCGCCCGCGCTGACGAATCGACGGGACGCACGGCAGCCGTGCGCGTTCGATTTTCGCGCGTTTCTCGGGCTGTTGCCGGCGTTGCGCGATTTCAGCGTCGACGAAGCTGCTACCTTATTGCAGGCGTCGCAGGTGTTTGATTTGCCGCGTGGCGCGTTGTTGTTCAGCGCGGGCGAGCCGGGCACAGCGTGTTATCTGGTGGTGCGTGGCGCACTGGAAATCAGCCGCGAACAGGCGCATACACAGCGGCGCATCGGCATACTGGGGCCGGGGCGACTGTGCGGCGTGCTCGGCTTGATCGAAGGCCGGCCGCACAGCATGTCGGCCAGCGCGCGCGAGCAGGTCACGCTGATGGAAATTCCGGCGACGGCGTTCGCCCGCTACTACGACGGCCAAGTGCCGGAATCGCTCAAGTTTCAGCACGCGGTGAATCAGGAATTGCTGCAGTCACTGGCGCGCACCAACAACCATTTGACGCGACTCATCAGTCAGGCGCGCATACGCCATCACGCGCAGCAGGCGGACGCACTGCATGGCGAACTGCTGGGGCAGGATTACCGCGCGGCTGCGCGGGATTGAGGCGCAAGTTTGCACAGGGCGTTGAGCACCGGTAGCGCAGCGTCCATGTCCGCGCGTTCGCCGCCGACGAGCGCGACGCCGTTGCCTTTGGCGATTTGTTTTATTGAAGTTCTATCTTCGCGGCTTTGATGATGCCGGCGAAGCGTTTGAGGTCGGCCTTGAACAGCTTGTCGAAGTCAGCGGGGGCTGCCGCCGCAGGCTCGTAGCCGGTGCTGGAGAACGTTTCACGCAGCGGCGCACTGGCGTCGAACGCCTTGCGCACCTCAGTGTGAAAGCGTGTGACCAGCGCCGCAGGCAGCTTGGCGGGGCCGAACATGGCGTGCCAGCCGGTGTCGAAATTAAAGCCGGGCAGGCCGCTTTCGGCGAGCGTGGGCAAATCCGGCAGCGACGCAATGCGCTTCTCGCCGGTGAAGCCGATGCCGCGCAGCTTGCCTGACCTTAAATGCGTCACCGCCACGCTGGCACCGGGAAAGTTGATATGTACTTCGCCGCCCAGCACCGCAGCCAGCACCGGGCCGCCGCCTTTGTACGGCACGTGCAGCATTTCAATACCGGCGCGTTGCGAAAACAGCACGCCCGCGAGATGTTGACCATTGCCGATGCCCGCCGTGCCGTAACGCAGCGGCTGCTTTTTGCCGAGGGCGATCAGCTCTTTGGTGTTGTTAGCCTGCACCGAGGGGTGCACCACCATCACATAGCCCAGTCCGTTGGCGTAATTGGTGATGGGAGTGAAATCTTTTTCGCTGTCGTAGGGCAGCTTTCTATACATGGCCGGATTGACCGCGAACGCAATCGACGTCGCCATGATGGTGTAGCCGTCGGGCACGGCTTTGGCGACGATATCGCAGCCGACAATGCCGTTCGCGCCGCCGCGGTTATCAATCACCAGGGATTGGCCGAGGCCGCTTTCCATTTGTCGCGCGAGTTGGCGGATGTAGGTGTCTACGTTGCCGCCAGCGGGGAAGGGCACCACCACGCGGATGGGGCGTGTAGGGAAGGTTTGTGCGTGGGCCGGCAGCAGGGCGGCGGTAGCGAGGGTGGTGGTTAAAAACGGTAGGACGAATTTCCGCAAAATGAACGCTCCTTTGAACGGAAAAAATCATACCACGCCGCCGGTATGAAACCGCATCCATTAATTTATACTCGGCCACCAGTGATTTCATCGTGCAGCTTGTACCCCTGCGGAGTCAGCATTCGTGAGCGACATTCACATCACATTCGGCGGCTACCAAAAGCCCGCCTCTATACACCATCAAGCCGCAACGCGCTTTGGCGAACTGCTGCGCGCGCGCTTGGGTGAGCGCGCTACGTTTGAGCTTATCGGCGACGTGCTTGCGCTGGGCCGCCAATCCGGCGATTTGCCGGGCATGGTAGAAAGCGGCGAGTTGTCGGCGTGTTACATCTCGACCGTGCGCTTTACACGTTGGGTGCCGGAGCTGGCGGTGATCGACTTGCCGTTTGTGGTGCGCGACCGGCCCAGCGTGCAGCGCGCGCTAAAGGGCGACTTCGGCGCTTATCTCAAGCAGCGTTTCGATGAAAGCTCGCCGTTCAAACTGCTGGGGTTGTGGGACAACGGCTTTCGGCATCTCACCAACAAAGTGCGCCCCATCCGCAAGCCCACTGACTGCCAAGGCTTGAAAATACGCACGCAAATGAGCGCCTCGCACGGCGAAGCGTTGGGCGCGTTGGGCTTTGTGCCCATACCGGCGGACGTGAAAGAATTCACCGAGCAGATCGGCGGTGAGCGCTTCGACGCGCAAGACAACCCGCTCACCAATACCTACCACTTTGGCGTACACCACTACCATCGCTACATCACGATGAGCGGGCATTTTTTCGGCGCGTCGGCGATGATTTTTAACGCGGTGCGCTACCAAGCTTTGCCCGCGGAAGTGCGCGACGTGATTGACGCTGCGGCCACGGAAGCCACCGTGTATCAACATCAACTCGCCGCCGCAGAGGATGAGGCGATCCTCGCCAAGCTGGATAAAAAATTAAATGAAATCCTATACTTAAGTGAAGATGAGCATGGCGTATTTGTGGCGGCCCTGCAGCCGATTTTGGCCAAGTATCGCGGGCAACTGGATGCGCGCCTGTTCGCCCTGTTGGGGGCGGCATGATTAACGCCGCCATCGTAGGCATCGGCTGGTGGGGACAAAAAATCGTCACTGCTGTGCAGGGTAAAAGCGAACGTCTGTGCTTTATACGCGGGGTTAGCAAAGAGCCGGACGAGGTGCGTGATTTCACCACGCGTCATGGCATCCGGCTATCGACCGAGCTGGGTGATATCTTGCGCGACCCTGACGTGCAGGCGGTGGTATTGGCCACGCCGCACTCGTTGCATACCGAACAAATCATCGCGTGCGCGCAAGCAGGCAAGGCGGTGTTTTGCGAAAAGCCGCTGGCGTTAAAAGCCGTCGATGCACGCCGTTCAGTGGAAGCGTGCCACAAGGCTGGCGTGCTGCTGGGCATAGGCACTAACAAACGCTTTTGGCCGTGTATGCGCGAGTTGCGCAAGGTGGTCGATAGTGGCGTTTTGGGGCGCATGCTGCATGTCGAAGGTCACTACAGCAATGAAAATACGGGTAAACATTTTTCATCATGGCGCACCAACCCCAGCGAAGCGCCCGCCGCAGGATTGACCGGCTCAGGCATCCATGTGCTCGATGCGTTGGTGAGCTACGCCGGCCCTGCGCGCAAAATACACGCACAAGTGTTGTCGCTACAACCGCAACCCAATCCACGGGACACCATCACCGTGATGTTTGAGTTCGAGCGTGCTGGTCAACGTGTCAGCGGCACGTTGGCGGCGATACGTTCCACGGCATTTCATTGGCGCATTCACATCTACGGCGATAAAGGTTCCGCTGAGGCCGTCGGTGAAAATGAATTGGTGGTGCGTTTGAATGGTAAAGCGCCGGAACGATTTACGTTCGATCCGGTTGATTCACTGGCCGCCGAGTTCGATGCGTTTGCTGATGCCGTGGCCGGGCGCGCGGCTTACCCGGTTTCAGGTGATGAGATGATTGCCACTATTGCGGCATTCGAAGCAATCGTTGATGCTGTTAAGGCATAACTAATTGATTTTATTGAATTATTTATGCTTTAGCTTGGCAAACGCCAATGCCATGGCGCTAGGGGCTTCAGGCGCAGCGGGTCTGCCGCCGTTGCGCGACTGATTGGGCTGCCCACGCGGGGCACGGTCGTTTCCGGCGCTAGGGTTGCCAGGGCTGCCGCCACCGCCCCCATTCGCGCGTTGGTTGTTGCTGTGCGATTCCGCCGTATCCGTCAAGCGCATGGTGAGTGCCACACGTTGCCGCTTCACGTCCACCTCCAGCACTTTGACTTTGACGACTTGCCCGGCTTTGACCACGTCATGCGGGTCTTTGACAAAGCGGTTGGCCAATGCAGAGACGTGCACCAAGCCGTCCTGATGCACGCCGATATCAACGAATGCGCCAAATGCAGCAACGTTGGTGACCACGCCTTCGAGAATCATGTCGGGGCGCAGGTCGTGGAGTGATTCAACGCCGTCCTGGAAGGTGGCTGTTTTGAATTCGGGGCGCGGGTCGCGGCCCGGTTTTTCGAGTTCAGTCAGGATATCGCGCACGGTCGGTTCGCCGAATTTGTCATCGGTGAAGTCGCCGGGTTTTAGGCCTTTCAATAGGTCGCGGTTGTTCATCACTTCAGTGATGTTTTTGTTGATGCGCGCGAGGATGCGTTCCACCACGGGGTAGGCTTCCGGGTGTACGGCGCTGCGGTCGAGCGGGTGTTTGTCGCTGAGGATGCGCAAGAAGCCCGCTGCCTGTTCAAAGGTTTTTTCGCCGAGGCGCGGCACTTTTTTTACTGCGCTGCGGCTGGCGAAGGGGCCGTTGGCATCGCGATAGTCAACGATGTTTTTAGCCAACGTGGTGTTAAGGCCCGACACGCGCGCGAGTAGCGGCGCGGAGGCGGTGTTTAAATCCACGCCGACGGCATTCACGCAATCTTCAACCGTGGCGTCCAGCGCACGTGCCAGTGCGCGTTGATTCACATCATGCTGATATTGACCCACGCCGATGGCTTTGGGTTCGATTTTCACCAGCTCGGCCAGCGGGTCTTGCAGGCGGCGGGCGATGGAGACTGCGCCACGCAGGCTGACATCCAGATCAGGGAATTCTGCCGCAGCAAAGGCGGATGCCGAGTACACCGACGCACCCGCTTCGCTCACCACGATTTTGGTGATTGTTTGTTCGGGCTTTTTGGCTTTAATGAGGTTGATTACTTCAACCGCGAGTTTGTCGGTTTCGCGGCTGGCGGTGCCATTGCCAATGGAGATTAAGGCTACGCTGTGTTGCACCGCCAGGCGCGCGAGCGTGGCGAGCGAGCCTTGCCAGTCATTGCGCGGTTGATGCGGGTAAATGGTGGCGGTTTCCAGCAGTTTGCCGGTGGCGTCCACCACGGCGACTTTGCAGCCAGTGCGTATGCCGGGGTCGAGGCCCATCACGGCCTTGGGGCCAGCCGGTGCGGCCAGCAGTAGCTCATGCAGATTGCGGCCGAAAATTTTGATGGCTTCGATTTCCGCCGCTTCACGCAGGGCCAGCATTAACTCACCGGTAATGGAGAGTTGCACCTTCACACGCCATGTCCAGCGGCACACATCGGCCAGCCATGCGTCGGCAGGCCGGCCTTTGTTGGCGATGCCAACCTGGCTGGCGATCATGCCTTCGCACGGGTGTGGTACCACCGCTTCCAGCTCCGTGCCCAGTGTGATGGCCAATGACAACACGCCCAGCGTGCGCCCGCGCAGCAACGCCAACGCACGATGTGAGGGCACGGTGCGCAGCGTTTCGCTATACGCGTAGTAATCGCGGAATTTTTCTTCTTCGGCCATTTCTTTGCCCGGCACGACGGTGGCGGTGAGATAGCCGTCGTTTTGCAACCGCGTGCGCAGCGCGGCCAGCACCCCAGCGGTTTCGGCAAAACGTTCAGACAAAATATCCCGTGCGCCGTCGAGCGCCGCTTTGGCATCGGGCACATTGATGGCTTCGATGTCGCCCGTTGCCGGTTTGCTGATGATGTATTTCGCCGCTTCAGCTTGCGGCTCCAGCGTGGGGTTGGCGAGCAGTGCATCGGCCAGCGGTTCCAGCCCGGCCTCGCGTGCGATCTGCGCCTTGGTGCGGCGCTTGGGCTTATACGGCAGGTAGATATCTTCCAGCGCCTGCTTGGTGGTGGCGGCGTCGATGGCGATTTTGAGTGGATCGGTGAGTTTGCCTTGCTCAGTGATACTGGCAGTGATGGCCACGCGGCGTTCTTCCAGCTCGCGCAGATACAGCAGACGTTCTTCGAGTGTGCGCAATTGCGTGTCGTCGAGATTGCCGGTGACCTCTTTGCGATAGCGCGCGATAAAGGGCACCGTCGCGCCTTCATCCAGCAGCGTTACAGCGGCGGTGATTTGATTGGCGTGAGCGTTCAGTTCTTTCGCGATGAGTTGGGTGATTTTGCTGTGTGCGGCGGGGGATAGTTCGATGGTCATTGATCAGTGATGAGATGGTTGAACGTGTATAGCGATTGTCGCTGATTGTTGATCGCGGCGCGAAAAAAATCACACGGTTTTTACAGGCACAGTTGACTTAATCCCAGATGATCATCGGGCCGCCGCCCATGCTGCGTGCGCGGCCAATGAAGTTTGCGTTCCGCCTCGGTGATCGGCAAATCGTTGATGCTGACGATGGCCGCAGGCGTGTTTGCAGGGTTGAACAGGGCATGCCCGTCTGCCGACTCGAAACCGAGGTAATACGAACTCAGGGGCGGCAGATTGAGGGCAGCAGCCGTGCGTTTGACAGGTGGTTTGATATTCACAACCCCAAATGTCAAATAAAACAAATACTGTCTCTATTCAGTCCCTACGAAACATCAACATCTTCCCTCACCCCTAGCCCCTCTCCCGAAGGGAGAGGGGAACAAGCCCTCGCCCTCCGGGTGGGGGAAGCTTTTGACTTTTCATAGACGCTGAATAGAGACCAAATACTTACAGCCGACCGCCAGACAGCAGTCTGCTCACTGGCGGCGTGCTGGAGTTGCCGCGCGTACGCGGTAGGTGGGAAAGCTGCCGTATTTTTTTGCCATGGCGGTGATACCCACGTACTCGCACACAAACGATGTAATGGCTTCCGCCTCCGCCAGTGCTGCAAACGGCTCACTGCAATACACCTGTCCCGGCGGCGTCACCGGCTCAATGCGCGCAGCGCGGCTGACGTGTGAGCCGAGGAAGTTCAATTGCCGTGTCACGGGATCAACGATGCGTATGGCTGGCCCAGCGTGCAAGCCGATGCGTATGCTCATGTTTTCGGGCAAGCCCAACGCAGCCCAGTCATATCGCGCACCCACTTCGCGCAGCTTTAGCGCAAAACGGCCGGCGTCACTGGCCGATTTGAACGTCATGTGCAGACCGTCGCCCCAGGTGTTCGCGGTCAGCGGGCAGCCTGATCCCGTTGCAACCAACCGTCCCACCGGCCCCAGAAAATGCCGGATAAACAGCGGCAATTGACTCTCGGTTATTTTGCTAAAGCCGGTGACATCCGCGAACAACAGCGCCACCGTTTCGCGCTGGCCGTACTTCGGCGCGGGCGCATTCGCCCTGTTCAACCGGATGCCCTTACTCAACCTCAACGCGCGTGCCGATCCCGTCAACGGATCAATCACCGTCACCGGCATGCCCGCTGCCTGCCAGTGGGCGACGGCGGAGCCGGTACCGCCAGCCTTGCCCGATTTGCCGTCCCACAGCGCCAAGCCATGGACATCAGCGTCGACTCGCCGCGCTCTTGCGCGCGCCAGGCCGATAGTCATGTGGTTGGCAAAGCGGTAGGCCTCTCCATCCGTGATCTCGTCACCCGTGACAATCACGCTGGTTGCCGTGCGCAGTTGCTTTTGAAAACGGGCGACCCAGGATGCTCCGGCGGGCCGCACGCTGTATGTCGTGAAGGTCGCGCGGTCATTGGGCAATATCACATGCCGCTCGGCGCGATGGGTTTTTAGAGCGTCGAGAAACAGCAGGTCACCACCCGATGCTGCCGATGCGTAGCCGATGGCAATGGTGTTTGCGCCCACCCATTGCGTGATCGATGCCGCCGCCCGTGGCACTGTGGATGCGGCCCAGCAGCCCCAGCGTTTCGGCGTCGCGATGCCCGCTTTTGTAGACGGCTTCGGCGGCAACACGCGCGCTTTCCGTGGTGCCGCTGCGGGCTAGTGCCAACGCCAGCACCTGACGCAGACCGGCATGCGTTTTCCAGCGCTCCACGCCCTCGGCACACACTTCATAGGCAAACAGCGGCTCGCCCAACGCGAGGCCGCGCCGCGCCAGCGCCACATGCCACAGCGGGCTGTTACCGGCACGCAGGCCCTCGCGGCGTTGCCACAGATCGGCACAGGCACGCAAATCGCGCAGGTTGGGGAATATCGCGGCGGGTTTAGCCATGGTTTAAGCGCCTTGCAGACTGGATGCGGGGGTGTTTTTCAACGGTTAGTGTAATAGTGTGTACCGGATCACGTATGCAAAAATGTAACCTTGGGCGCATGCACGTGCGTTCCCACACAACGCCCGTCATTCCGGCGCAGTGCGGAATCCAGCGCAAACTCGGATGCCGATGCGAAGCATCCTGTTATCGGGGAAGTATTGCCGCGCGTGCCACGGCGGCTTATCGCGGTTTAGAATGCCAGTCATGACGCTTCCATTACCCCGCCGGTTTTACACCCCCGCCGGTTTTACACCCCCGCCCGGTTAGTCGCCGCCGCACTGCTGCTATTGGTAGCCTGCGCCGCCCACGCACAGGACATGGTGTGGACCGCCGCCAAACTGCTGCTCGACGGCAAGGAAACGCCGGAACTCACCGGCTTGGGTCGCCGCGACCGGCCTGCTGATCCGCTTGCCCGTATCACCCTTAAAACCGGCGACAAACTGTCGCCCGGTGCCGAGATCGCCGTGCCGCCGCGCGCCAGTGTCGAATTGCTCGACGCCAACGGCAACCGCACCACGCTGTATCCCGGCGCGCGCATCGTGCTGCTGCATCTGTCCAACCGCGGCGCGCGCCAGCAAATGATGGAAGGCCGCGCGCGCTTTTCCATCAGCAAGGCGCTCGATTACTTCAACGTCAACACCCCGGATCGTTTCACCGCTTCCGTCAAGGGCACCGATTACGAACTGACGCTGGTGCCGGGCAAGAGCGTCGAATTCAAGGTGGCCGAGGGCGTGGTCGAAGTCGAACGCACCGGCACCGTGCGCATTGCGCAGGATGCGCAGGGCCAGGCGCGGGAAATCGAAAACGTCAGCGAAGTGGAAGCCCTGCGCGCCGGGCAGAGCAAACGCTACGATCTGACGCAGGCGCAATACCTGCGCGAGTTCGGCAATTTCAAGGAGGCCGAGGCGTATTTCCGCAAGGCACTGGAAGCAGCGGAAAAAAGCGGCGACAAACAGCGCGTCCAGCGCGCGCGGGAGAATCTGGGGTGGATGCTGATCACGTTAAGCGTGTATCAGGAAGCGGCCACGCTGTTCCAGCAAAACCTTGAAGCCGCGCGGCAAGACAGGGACGAGGCGGAACAGGCGGATGCGCTACAGGGTCTCGGCGTTGCCTACCGGAACCTGAACGAATACCGCCGCGCGATTGAATATTACGAACAGTCGCTGGCGATGAGAAAGCGGCTGTTTGGCGAGCGCGACCACAACGATATCGCTAACCTGTATAACAACCTCGGCGTTGCCTACGAGTTCCTAAAAGAATACCGCCGTGCTATCGAGTATTACGAACAGGCGCTGGCGATGCAAAGGCGGTTATTTGCGGGACGCGATATGGATGTGATAGCGCGAAGTTTGCGCAACCTTGGTGATGCGCATGAGAAATTGGGTGATGCGGTTGCTACTGCGAAATATCGCGAGGAAGCGGCGGCGATGTCCGCGCGGATCAAGCAGCGTGAGCAGCGGTGAGAATGTAACTTATTGATTTAAAACAATAATTTAACCGTCTTGGCGTTCTTTTCGTCTGCCCGTTCAAAACCACCCTGTCGTTACGGTGCAGGCGGGAACCCATAACACCGGGGCCAAGCAGTAACACCCCTCAACATGAAACACTTGGCCCTCTACGCCGCCGCCATGCTGCTCGCCATCGCCAGCGGGCTTTTTGGCGTGTGGCAGGCGGCGGATTTGTGGCTGTTTGGCCGCGTGCAGGCGTTGGATCCACCGCGGCTGGCGCCGGACATTGCGTTGATCGATGTGCCGTATCCGCCGGAATTCAAGACGCAGGACAACCCCGAGCCGCTACGGCGTGAGTTGGGTGAGTTGATGCAGAAACTCGTGCGCGATCCGACTCAGGCACCGCGCGAAGTGATACTGGATTTTCATTTTTTCAAGAACCCTGCCGGCGGCGCGGCGCTGATCGCCGGGCTGGAGGCGCTGCGCCGCGCGCGAGTGCGCGCCTTTGCGGTGGTGAGTTTGGGCGACGCGGGGCAGCCGGTGAACGCGGATTACATGGCGGAGCATTTGTCTGAGGTCTACGCGCGGCATATGGACAATTTCGGCCACACGCGCATTGCGCATGCGGGCGGGGTGCTGTGGTACGACGTGACCGATGGCCCCGACAACCGGCCCGCGCTACCGGTGGCCTTGCACGATAATGCGCAGGAACTGGCGGCGAGCCTGCCGCGGCGGCTGGTGTTGCCGCTGGGCGATGCGCGTGAAACCGCCGCGGCGACTTACTGTTATTCGCGGGAAGGGCGCTGCGACAAAGCTGTGCAACCTCTGCCCGCCGGCGGCCTGCGCGACAAGCGGGTGATTATCGGCAGCTTTACCGAAGACCGCAAAAATCCGCTGGATCGCCCCGGCCCGGAGTTGCTGGCGTGGGCAGTGTCGGATTTATCCGCGCAAGGCTCGGGGCGGGGTGTTGCGCCGCTGACGCATCCTGCCGTGCTGGTGGGCATGCCGCTGTCGCTGGCGTTGTTGACGGCGTTGACGTTCTTTTTCGGTTACCGCCTCGCACGCCGCGTGAGCACGCCCGCTGCGCTGCCGCGCCGGCTGACCGGCGTGGCGCTGACGGCGGTAGTGGCGGGGCTGCTGGCGTGGGTGGCGCTGTGGGGGGTGTTCTACGCGCAGCGCATGGCGTTGCCCGGCACGCTGGCGTGGATTTCGGTGCTGGTGGCGGCGGTGCTGTGCTGGCGCCGTGCGCATGACGCCGCCGCCGACGCGCTCTACGACGCGCGCGCAGCCGAGGAAGCCGCGCCGGTCGAATACGACGTGTTTGTGAGTTATGCGCATCAGCCGCCGGAAAACACCACGTGGGTCAAACAACATATCCACGCGCCGCTGCTCGCGGCCACGCACGCCGATGGCACGCCGTTCAAGGTGTTCTTCGACGAGGGCAGCATACGCGGCGGGCGCGACTGGAAGCGCGAAATCGACCGCGCCATCGCCGGCTCGCGCGTGTTTTTGCCGGTGTATACCTCGCGCTACTTTGAAAGCCCGCAATGCCGCGACGAACTCGCCTTCGCTGAACAGCGGCGCAGCAGCGGCCTGCTGACGATGCTGCCATTGACGCGTATGCCAATGGACGCGGTGCCGGCGATTTATCAGAAGGTGCAGGCGACGGATGCGGAGAAGGTGGAAGACTTGCTGGCGGCGGTGGCGCGGGCGGTGGAGGAGGGACGTTAGCCCTCCACCCAGTTTTCAATCTGCAAGCCATCGACCCGCGCGAATTCACGCGCGTTGTTGGTGACGAGTATCCAGCCCTCGGCGCGTGCGTGGGCGGCCAGCCACAAATCGTTGTTGCCGATGGGCAGTCCGCGTGCCTGCAAGTTGGCGCGAATTTGCCCGTAATGCAGGCCGGTGGCTTGTGGCAGCGGCGCGGTCTGAATGACAGCTTCGAGTTCCTCAATCGCGCGCAGGGCGCGTTCGCGCGACTGGCTTTTTTCCGCGCCGAAGCGCAATTCACCCAGCGTGATCACCGACATCGCCAACTCGGTGGCTTGGTGGCGGGTAAAGCGTTCGCGCAGGGCGGGGTGGGTGTTCTTGGCGATGTAGATGCAGATGTTGGTGTCGAGCAAATAGCGCACCGCCATCATAGGCCTTCGCGCGTTTGCGGCGGCGTGTCGTCGCGGCCATCGGCCATGAAGTCGTCGGGCAGTGTGGCCAGCACGTCAAAAATCGCGGCGGCGTTGAGCGGCTGTTCGCGCAATACGATCTCGTCACCCCGGCGGAAAATTTCCACCCGGTCGGCGTTGATGCGAAAAGCCTTGGGCAGCCTTACGGCCTGGCTGTTGCCTGATTGAAAGACGCGCGCGTGGGTCACGGGGCACCTCAAATAAAATAGATATATGTTAAGTATATACGTCAGGATGGTCTTGTCAATATTCGCGTAGTCTATAAATTTTATGAATTAAATCAATTAGTTAGTAACAATACATTCAGATCACCTTGCCGCGATTAAACAGCTATGGTTTGAAGTACGGTGCGTACGGCGGCGTTGATATTGGGATACGCGCAGGTGGCGGCTTCGGGTTGCGGATACCGGTGCAACGTCGCTTCTACAATCAGCCCCCCGGTTTTGACGATGCGCCCATCGGGCAGCACCATTGTCGGGCCCAGCACGTTTTCGCGCATGGTGCCGTAGCGCACGGCGTTGGTGCCGGAGGCGCTGTGGCACACATGCCGCCGAGCGTTGCATCAGCGCCGGGATCAAGCGGGAATGCGGAGTCGTCCAGCCCTGCCTCACGGGCGATAGTTAGATGGTCATGAAATGCTTTTTAAAAAATAAAAGACCACGCCGCAGCGTGGTCTAAAGCGGCTTAAGTGTAACTAACTAATTGATTTAATTGAGTTATTTCGTCTCTGCGTTCATGGCCGCGACAATGGCGTCACCAAAGCCGCTGGTCGTGGCTTTGCCGCCCAAGTCGCCGGTGAGATGCTTGGCTTCGGCGATCACACGCTCGACTGCGTCATCCAAAATTTTTGCGGCGGCGGTAGCAGCAGCGTCATTGCGCTTGCGGCCGAGCCACGCCAATAACATTTGGCCGGACATAATCATGGCGTAAGGGTTGGCAATGTTTTGGCCCGCGATGTCGGGGGCGGAGCCATGCGTGGCCTGCGCCATGGCTTGCTTCTCGCCACACACCAAGCCCGGCGCAAGGCCCAAGCCACCGACCAAGCCTGCGCCTTCGTCAGTGAGGATGTCGCCAAACTGATTGGTGGTGACCACCACGTCAAACTGCTGTGGCTTCATCACCAGCTTCATCGCAAAGCCGTCGACCAGCACTTCGTTTAACGTCACGTCCGGGTATTCTTTGGCCATCTTGCGGTGCTCTTCGGCGAACATGCCGCACACCAGCCGATACACCGGCTCTTTGTGTACGCAGGTGACAATTTTTTTCTTGCGCGTGCGGGCAATTTCAAAAGCCTCGCGCGCCACGCGGCTGGCACCCTTGCGCGTGACCACGCGCATGCCAATAGAGATTTCGTCATTGGGACGGAACTCGCCCGCGCCCGCCACCACCAGCGACGAGGACAACATGCCCTCGGTGGTTTCGCGCAGGAACACAATGTCCACGTCCTTGTGGATCGACGGCAGGTTGGGGTACGAGCGCACCGGCTTCACATTGGCGAACAGCTCAAACTTCTTGCGCAGTGCGGGCATCACCCACGTCGGGTCGTTGCGCGGATAGGCGTTGTGGCCGATGGGGCCGCAGATCCAGCCGTCGCAGGTTTTCAGTGTTTCCAGCGTGATCTTCGGCGACGTATCACCATGCAACTCGTGCCCGCGCTTGCCGATGGGCAAATCGATCCACTCCGCCTGCATGCCGGTTTTAGCGGCGGCGGCTTTCATGCATTTGACGGCCTCGGGAACCACTTCCAAGCCGATATCGTCGCCCAGTAATACGCCTATTTTTAGCACGGCTGTCTCCTTTAAAAACCAAATCTTGCCACAGAGGTGAATGAGGTGAAATTGCGAAGCACGGATGATTCCACTTCGCGCGCTTTCGCGCAATGCTTGACTCATGCACAATAGCCCTATGCAAAAAACCGACAAAACCAAAATCGCCTGCTTGCAGGCCAACACCGGCAATGACCTTGCGGCTAATCTGGCTACCGTAACAACCATGGTTCGCGAGGCCGCTGCCAACGGCGCGCAATGGATACTCACCCCCGAATACACCTTGATGATGGACGGCAGCGGGCGCGTGATGCGCGACAACGCCTTGCCAGCCGATGGCGGCGCGCCGTTGGTGGCATTGAAGGCGCTGGCGAGCGAGTTGAAAGTGTGGCTTCTGATGGGTTCGCTTACGCTGCGCGCCAATGATGAAACCGACACCCGCATCATCAATCGCTCGTTCCTCGTCAGCGACGCTGGTGTCGTGGCGGCCACCTACGACAAGATACACATGTTCGATGTCACGCTGCCCGACGGCAAGGTGATCCGCGAATCTTCCGCTTATCGCCCCGGTGACAAAGCGGTGGCGGTGGAAACGCCGCTGGGCAAAGTGGGGCTTACCATTTGCTACGACCTGCGTTTTCCGCATCTCTTTCGCACGCTGGCGCAAGCGGGCGCGCAAATCATTACCGTGCCCTCATCGTTTCAACGCCAGACTGGTAAGGCGCACTGGCATCCGTTGTTGCAGGCGCGTGCGATTGAAAACGGTTGTTATGTGATTGCGCCTGCGATGTGTGGCGAGCATGCGGGCAATCGGCAGACCTTTGGCCATTCGCTGGTGGTCAACCCGTGGGGCGAGGTGATCGCTGATGGCGGGGAATTGCCGGGGATTGTGTATGCCGAGATAGATGTGGCGCGGGTGGTGAAGGTGCGCGGGATGATTCCGTCGTTAACGCATGATCGGTTGTTTTTGTAGGGTGCAATAAACGGAGTGCATTGCACCTTTTTTGGCGGGCGCGAAACATGCGGCGCAATGCGCTTCGCTTATTGGTGCCCTCCAGGAAACCAGTTCTACGTTTTCCGTGTTTTCCGTGGTTAGAGTTGTTGACCTTGAATCAATAAGACTTCGGCAACCCCAGTACCTTCTCCGCAATAAAGCACAAAATCATTTGCATGCTCACCGGCGCTAGGCGGGGAATCATCGATTCGCGCAGATAACGTTCGATATGAAATTCCTTGGCGTAGCCCATGCCGCCGTGGGTGAGCATGGCGGTTTCGCAGGATTTGAAGCCCGCTTCGCCTGCCAGATATTTGGCGGCATTGGCCTCTGCGCCACAAGGTTGCTTGCTGTCGTAGAGCCACGCGGCTTTGTAGGTCATTAATTCCGCGGCTTCCAACTCCATCCAGCGTTCGGCCAGTGGGTGCTGTATGGATTGGTTCTGGCCGATGGGGCGGTCGAACACCACACGCTCGCGCGCGTATTTGGCGGCGCGTTGTAGTGCAACTTTGCCCAAGCCCACCGCTTCGGCGGCGACGAGGATGCGCTCGGGATTGAGGCTATCGAGGATGTAGCGAAAGCCTTTGCCTTCTTCGCCGATGCGGTCTTCAACAGGCACTTTGAGGCCGTCGATGAACACTTGGTTGGAATCGACAGCCTTGCGGCCCATTTTTTCGATCTCGCGCACTTCGACGTGGCTGCGATCCATGTCGGTGTAGAACAACGTCAGGCCGTCGATAGGTCTGGTACCGCTATCGATAGGCGTGGTGCGCGCGAGTAGCAACATTTTGTTGGTGACTTGCGCGGTGGTGGTCCATATTTTTTGGCCATGTACGATGTAGTGATTGCCGTGGCGCTCCGCTTTGGTTTTGAGCATGGCCGTATTCAAACCCGTGTTGGGCTCGGTGACGCCAAAGCAGGCTTTGTCGCGGCCTTCAATCATCGGTGGCAGAAAACGTTTTTTCTGTTCATCGCTGCCGTAGACCACCACCGAGTGCAGGCCGAAGATGTTCATGTGTAGCGCGGATGCGCCGGAGAACCCCGCGCCGGATTCGGATACCGCCTGCATCATCAATGCGGCTTCAGTGATGCCCAGCCCCGCACCGCCGTACGCCTGCGGCATGGCGATGCCCAGCCAGCCGTCGCGCGCAAAGGCCGCGTGAAAGTCCGCAGGGAAGCCGCCTTCTTTGTCCTTTTTCAGCCAGTACGCGTCATCGAATTTCTGGCAGATTTTTTCGATGGCGGCGCGGATGATGCACTGATCGTCGGTAAGGGAAAAGTTCATAAAAATCAATTAGTTAGTATTTATGCATCTATTCAGTCCGGGGCAAAAGATAGCGAATGCCTCCCTCACCCCAACCCTCTCCCAGAGGGCTAATCTATGCACACTTCTCCCATAGCCAATTTCCAGCCATGGTAGATAGCTTCCATACGCTGCAAACCACGGAGCATGGTAATGGGGCCGGGCTTGGCCTCGGAGGCATATCCTTTCCAGCCACCCAACCGAGCTACTACCCATGTGGCTTGGGCGAGAGAGCCGGGGGGATGTGGGTTCTTCTGCTTTGGCGTCTTTCCCTCCAGTGTCGGCAGTATACGCTGCAAGATATCAATCTCCTGCGCCTCGAACACGTCGCTGGCTTGGGCCGCATGCTGCCCATCACGAGCCAGAGTCAGTTGCAGGATGCGCACCGCCGCCTGGACTGCCAGACAGGCCAACTTCGTCAACCCGGTTGCGGTTTCAACTTGGCTGGATTCAACCTTCAGTCCCTGCTGCTTCAAGGTTCTGAACAGTTGTTCGATATGCCAGCGCTGCCGGTACCAGCCCACGCAGCGCAAGGCATCCTCAAAGCACGCTATGGGATGTGTGGTCAGCAATCGCCAGTGTATCGGTTCTTCATTGCCGATAACGCTGTCGGGCAATTCCTTGACCTCAATCACGCTCAACTCGATCCGTTTGGGCGCCTGCTTGTCCGGGCAGGAGGCGGGACGTTTGATCACGATACGTCCAAAGCGTACCGACAGCCGCGCCCGGTGGGCGCTGCGCTTGCCCGGACGGGCCGGCACCTCAACGCTATAGTGGCCTTGCACGGGCTGGGCATCAATCCACGCATAAAGTTTGCCGCCCGTGGCCAGGGTGCGGTCGCGGCAAACGCGGGTGAGCAGGTGGGTGCGCGCATCGGGCAGTCGTGCCCATTCTTCGTAAATGTCGCTTTCCCGGTCGGCAACGATGGTCACCAGGGCCGCCTCAGACAGGCATTTTTTGCCGGCTTCGGCTACCTTAAGCCAACGGTAGGATTCCTTGCGCTCTATCGGCAGTCGCCGGTAATTGGGGTCCGCTTTTGTCGTTCGTACCCAATGATGCAGGTGCGCCAATCCAAGGCAGGCGCCATCCGTCGCATCAACGGCCAGCAGCGGATGGATAAACATACCGAGGTCGCTGCCATTGCCCACCGTCCCCAAGCCGCGCACGCGCCCAGCATGGGCTTGATGGTTCAGTTCACTGGTGTCCTGAATCGCCAGCACATGCCGCCCCGCCGCAACCGCCCCGGTACGGGCGTAGGCAGTGGCGAGCAACGCCTCAGCGCTCACTTTGTCATTCGCGAGCCAGCGGCCGAATTGAACTTCCCGCGCCCGGTTTCCCGCCAGTTGCCGCAAACACACGGTTTGCTGCGATACCATGCGCTGGAACAGAACAGCACCGTTTTTT
Source organism: Burkholderiales bacterium (assembly GCA_043743335.1). Taxonomy (GTDB): domain Bacteria; phylum Pseudomonadota; class Gammaproteobacteria; order Burkholderiales; family SG8-41; genus UBA5216. The sequence goes on along the minus strand of JAYTWR010000127.1, from coordinate 180 downwards.
TAAACGCGCATCACCAAAATCACCCACATCGTAGAATGCCTTTTCCCCTACGCTTTGCGCCGATTTCATCTAATTCTCTCCGCTTGTGGTTATCATTGGCCGGAGATTACCCAATAGCGCAGATTTGTACAACTTATCTCCTCATGACCCCCGCAGAAAGATGTGTGCATAGATTAGCCC
>JAYTWR010000126.1:0-49670 GCA_043743335.1 Burkholderiales bacterium | reverse complement strand
ACACCTTCCCTCACCCTGCCCTCTCCCGGGGGGAGAGGGTTCTAAGCCCTTCTCCCCTCGGGAGAAGGGTTGGGATGAGGGAAGCTTTTGACTTTTCATAGACCTGAATAGAGACAGTATTTGATTTTATTGAATATTTAAGCCGTTTACGATAGTGCCTGAAAACTTTGGCACTACCGCAAACGGCTTTGAACGATGGCGTTCGTCCCGCGCCAAGCTTGGGACGAACGGGTATTACGCCGCCATCAACTCACGTAACACAAACGGCAGTATGCCGCCGTGCTTGAGGTATTCCACTTCAATCGGCGAATCTACACGCAGGGTGACGGTCACGTTTTGTGTGCTGCCGTCTTTGCGATGAATCACCAGCGTCACGTCTTGCATAGGCTTCAGGTCACCGCCTTGCACGCCCAAGAGATCAAAGGTGCAGTCGCCGTTGATGTTGAGCGATTGCACGGTGTCGTTGCCCTTGAACTGGCACGGCAGCACGCCCATGCCCACCAAATTGGAGCGGTGTATACGCTCAAAGCCACGCGCCACCACCACTTTGACGCCGAGCATTTGCGTGCCTTTGGCGGCCCAGTCGCGTGACGAACCTGTGCCGTAATCTTCACCGCCGAATACAAACAGCGGCACTTTGTCGACATTTTGATAGCGCATGGAGGCATCGAATATCGTCATCTTGTCACCGCTGGGTTGGTGGATGGTGACGCTGCCTTCGCTGCCGGGCACCAGCAGATTTTTGATGCGCGGGTTGGCAAACGCACCGCGCACCATGACTTCGTGGTTGGTGCGGCGTGAGCCGAAGCTCGACAGGTCCGTGCTGCCCGCTGCCACCAGCCAGTCGCCCGCCAGCGTGCCTTTGCGGATGGGGGCCACCGGGCTGATGTGATCGGTGGTGAGCTTGTTGCCGTAGATGCCCAGCGCGCGACCGCCTTTGATATCGTTGACTTTCGGCAACTCAACCTTGAAGCCTTCAAACAGCGGCGGCTCTAGCAAGTAGGTGGACTTGCTATCCCATTGGAACAACGCGCCTTTGGCTTCGGGAATGGCGTCCCACAGGTCTTTGGTGCCGTCGAGATTGCCGTACTCGCGCTTGAAGTTGTCGCTATTCACCGCGAACTTCATCACCGCGTCGACTTCGGCGGGCGTGGGCCACAGGTCTTTCAGGAACACCGGCTTGCCGTCTTTGTCGTTACCCAGCGGATCGGTATCCACATTTTTCAGCACCGTGCCGGCCAGCGCAAATGCAACCACCAGCGGCGGGCTCATCAGGAAGTTGGCTTTGAGCGATTGATGTACGCGCGCTTCAAAGTTGCGGTTGCCGGAGAGCACAGCCGCAGAGATCACGTCATTTTTAACAATGACATCTTCCAGCTCTTTATCCAGCGGGCCGGCCAAACCCATGCAGGTGGTGCAGCCGTACGCGACCACATGAAAACCCAGTTGCTCAAGGTAGGGCAGCAGGCCGGAATCTTTGAGATACGCGGTGACGACCTTGGAGCCGGGTGCCATGGAGGTTTTCACGCGCGGATGCGGCTTCATGCCTTTTTCCACAGCCTTCTTTGCCAGCAAGCCGGCGGCCAGCAGCACCCAGGGGTTGGAGGTGTTGGTGCAGGACGTAATCGCGGCAATACCGATGTCGCCATGGCCTACATCGCCAATGGCCGTGTTGGCGACCGGGTAACGGTTGCTCATGTCAGCAGCCGGTTTGTTGTAACCGCTTTCGGCTAAAGGCTTGGCAAACAGTTCGGTAAAGCGCGCCTTGATGCCTTCGAGGTTGATGCGTTCTTCGGGCTGCTTGGGGCCGGAGACGCTGGGGCGTACCGTGGAGAGGTCCAGTTCAACCACTTGCGAGAAATCGATCTCGCCTTTTTTCGGTATGCCAAACATGCCTTGCGCTTTGAGATAGCTCTCGATGGCATCGCAATGTTCTTCACGGCCCGACATGCGGTAGTACTCAAGCGATTTTTCGTCGATGGCGAAGAAGCCACAGGTCGCGCCATAGTCGGGCGCCATGTTGGCCACTGTCGCGCGGTCGGTGGGTGACAGTGAAGCAGCGCCTTCGCCGTAGTACTCCACAAACTTGTTGACCACCTTGGTTTTGCGCAATAGTTCAGTGACGGTGAGCACCAAGTCAGTGGCGGTGACGCCGGGGTTGAGCTTGCCGGACATATGCACGCCCACCACATCAGGCTCAAGAAAGTAATAGGGCTGGCCCAGCATGGCAGCCTCGGCTTCGATGCCGCCGACACCCCACGCCAGCACGCCGATGGCGTTAACCATGGTGGTGTGCGAGTCGGTACCCACGGTGGAATCGGGGTAATACACGCCGTCGCGTTCCCACACGCCGCGCGACAGATATTCCAGATTGACTTGGTGGCAAATGCCATTGCCCGGCGGCACCACGCGGATGCCAGAGAACGCAGCCTTGGCCCACTTCAAAAAGGTGTAACGCTCACCATTGCGCTCGAATTCGATTTCCTGATTTTTACGCAGCGCGTCGACGGAATTATGCACGTCGATCACGACCGAGTGATCCACCACCAGATCGACCGGCACCAGCGGCTCGATTTTGGTGGGATCGAAGTTTTGGCGTTTAGCTTCGGCGCGCATGGCGGCAAAGTCATTCAACGCCGGGAAGCCCGCCATGTCTTGCAGCATGATGCGCGCCAGCACAAAGGGCAGCTCTTGCGTGCGCTCGCCGGTGGGGTTCCAGTTGGCCAGCGCCTTCACCACGTCGGTGCCGATACGCTTGCCGTCGCAGTTGCGCAGTACTGATTCGAGCACCACGCGCAAGCTCACCGGCAGGCGCGACACTTTGCCCAAGCCGGCCTCTTCGAGCGCTTTGAGAGAATACATTTTGCCGGTCTTACCGGATTTCAGTTTGAATTCGCGGATGCTGTTAAACGGATCGTATGTCATAAATAACTCTTTAAAATCAAATAGTTAAAGAAATTGCCGAATTGATGTCAAAACAGGCGGTGACGGATAGCGGAGCAACAGCGCGACAGCACCCCGGCAGAAGCGGCATTTTAGTCTTTTCCTGCGAGCAGGTGTTAGAACACTAGGCGGCAACACGCCGCCGCCATAGACAAGGCGGCAACACAGCGCCGCCACGGACGAGGCCGCAAGACAGTGCCCGCGTTCTTCGGTAAACTGCGTGCGCGCTAGGCATTGGAGGTGCGCTTTTCGTACGTTGTTTGGAAAGTGTAGTTTTGTCTGTACGTCCCAACTATCCATAAAGAGAGAAAATCAGATGGCGGACCGGGTGATATTGGCTGGTATTTTGGTGCTGGCGGGCGTGTATTTTTGGGCTACATCGGAAATTCCCACGCTGGAAATCGGCGATCCGCTGGGGCCGAAAGCCTTTCCCAGACTGCTGGGCGTGGGGCTGTTGATTTCTGCTGCGATGCTGCTGGCGGAGATGCTCAAAGCACGCAAGAGCGAACCTGATCCCAAAGCGGCGCCGGAAGAACCGCACGATACCTCGACCTACAAAATCGTCGCCGGCGTAGTGGTAGCCACGGGCATTTTCTTTGCCTTGTTCGAGCCGCTCGGCTATGCGATTTCCACGTCGCTGTTTCTGCTGGTCACGACGCATTTTTTCAACAAGGGCAAGATGCTGATCAACGTACCGACTTCCCTACTGTACGGGTTTGTCAGCTATTACCTGTTTACCACGTTGCTCGGCGTGAATCTGCCGCGCGGCGTGTTGCCGTTTTAAGGGGGCGTGAACATGGAAACCTTAACGCACATCCTTAACGGCTTCGCGGTTTGCCTGACGCCAATCAATCTGTGGTACACCTTTATCGGCGTATTCATGGGCACCATCATCGGCGTGCTGCCGGGCATCGGCCCGTCGGCGGGCATTGCGTTGCTGATCCCGGTTACCTTCGGCATGAACCCCACTTCCGCACTGATTATGATGTGCGGTATCTACTACGGCACCAAATACGGCGGCTCGACCACGGCGATTTTGATCCGTACGCCGGGCGAAGCCGCTTCGGTGATGACCTCCATCGACGGTTACGAGATGGCGAAAAAGGGCCGCGCGGGTGCGGCACTGGCGGTGTCGGCCATCGGTTCGTTTATCGCGGGCACGCTGGGCGTGATCGGGCTGACCATATTTGCCGTGCCGCTGTCTTCGATGGCGCTCAAGTTTGGCCCGGCGGAATACTTCACGCTGATGTTGTTTGCGATGACGGCGGTGTCCACACTCACCGGCAAATCGGCAGCGAAAGGTTTGCTGGCGACCATCCTCGGTTTGATGATCTCCACCATCGGCATTGATCTGCAAAGCGGCCAGGCGCGGTTCACCATGGGCGTGGCAGAATTTCAGGACGGCGTGGGTTTTGTGGTGGTGGTGGTGGGCCTGTTCGCGGTGGCGGAAGTGTTTCGTGGGCTTGAAGACATTTACAAAGGCACCGGTGCCAAGGCCATGAAAATCACCGGCAGCCTGTGGCTCACCAAAGAAGAGTGGTTGCGTTCCATCGGCCCGATTTGGCGCGGCGGTGTGATTGGCTTCATCATCGGCGTGCTGCCGGGCGCGGGCGGCACCATTGCGTCGATCATGTCGTATACCACGGAAAAACGGCTGTCGAAAAACCCTGACGAATTCGGTAAAGGCGCGATCGAAGGCGTGGCTGGCCCCGAGGCGGCCAACAACTCGGACACCGCCGGTGCGATGGTGCCGCTGTTGACGCTGGGCATACCGGGCGGCGGCGCCACGGCGGTGCTGATGGGCGCGTTTATCATGTACGGTATCCAGCCGGGGCCGTTGCTGTTTCAGAACCGGCCTGATCTGGTGTGGGGCCTGATCGACAGCATGTACGTCGGCAACGTGATGCTGCTGATTTTGAATCTGCCCTTGATCGGGATATTCGTGCAGTTGCTGAAGATACCTTCAGGCATTTTGTATCCATTGATTATTGCGATATCGGTGATCGGCGCGTACGCGATCAACGGCAGCATGACTGATCTTTATCTGATTTTGCTGTTCGGCGTGGTCGGCTATGTGTTTGACAAGATTGATATTCCGGTTGCGCCGCTGGTACTGTCGCTGGTGCTGGGTGGCATGATGGAGCAGTCGTTCCGGCAGGCAATGACGATTTCCGGTGCCAATCCTAAAATATTTTTTAGCAGCGCCATTACCATCACGTTGGTCGTCATGTCGGTAATTTCGATACTCATGCCGTTCATTTTGCCGATGCTCAAAAAATACAAAGAAGAAGGCAAGGACGAATAACCGCCGGAGAGTGTGATGCAAACAGTGACGTGGATACCCGGTGACGGTATCGGGCCTGAGGTCACCGGCGCGGCGCGCGATATCGTGCTCGCCAGCGGCGCTGCCGTTGCGTTTGAAGAAGTGGCGGCAGGCATGCGTGAAGGCGAGCGCACCGGCACGCCGCTGTCGGCGGCGGTGTTCGAGTCGATTGCACGCAATAAGGTGGTCATCAAAGGCCCAACGCAAACGCCGTTCGGTGGCGACTACCGTGTGCGCATCGAGCGCAAAAACGACAAAGGCGTGATCGAAACCCGCTCGCATCCGAGTGTGGCGATAGCGTTGCGCAAGGAGCTGGGCCTGTATGTGAATGTGCGCCCGATACGCAACTATCCGTCGGTGCAGTCGCGCTACCAAAATGTCGATATCGTGATTTTTCGCGAGAACAGCGAAGACCTTTATACCGGCATGGAGCGCATGATCGACGAGGGCACAGCCGAGGCGATCAAGATCATCACCTTCCGTGCGACCGAGCGCGTGGCCAAGTTTGCGCTCGATTACATGCGGCGCCTGAAGCGCAAGAAGCTCACGGTGGGGCACAAGGCCAACGTGATGAAAATGACCGATGGCCTGTTTTTGAAAACGGCGCAGGAGACTGCCAAGGCGTATCCCGAAATCACGCTCGATCAGCGCGTGGTGGACGCGCTGTGCATGGAACTGGTGATGAAGCCAGAAATTTTCGATGGCTTGCTGTTGCCCAATTTGTACGGCGACATCGTGTCTGATCTTGCGGCCGGCTTGGTCGGCGGGCTGGGGGTTGCGCCGGGCGCGAATATCGGCCCGGATTGCGCCATGTTTGAAGCCGTGCATGGTTCGGCACCCGATATCGCGGGCAAAGATATCGCCAATCCGATGGCGGCGATTTTGTCGGCAGTGATGATGCTGCGTTACATCGGCCAGCCGCAAGCGGCGGATCGCATCGACAAAGCGTTGTCGCACGTGCTGGCAGCCAAGGTGGATGTCACGCCCGATCTCGGCGGCGCGGGCGGCACGCGGCGCATGACCGCAGCCATTATCGCGCGGCTGAACAGCAACTAGCCTGACGGGATATCGTAACTAATTGTTTTAAAAGGGTTATTTTGTCTAAGCGAATTGCGGTGGTAGGTGCGGGTGCCATCGGCGGTTACGCCGGTGCGCACATGACACGCGCGGGTCACGACGTGACTTTGATCGACGCTTGGCCCGAGCACGTGGCGGCGATGCGTGCGCACGGCCTGCACGTGTCGGGCATGACGCCAGCGGAAACGCATGTGGTGAAAGTCAATGCGCTGCACATCAGCGACGTGCAGGCGCTGGTGAAGCAACGGCCTTTCGACATCGCGTTCGTGTGCGTTAAATCGTACGACACCGTGTGGGCCACGCATCTCATCAAAGACCATCTTGCGCCCGGCGGTTTCGTGGTGTCGCTGCAAAACTGCATTAACGAAGAACGCATCGCCGGCGTGGTGGGCTGGGGTAAGGTGATGGGTTGCATCGCCAGCCTGATCGCCGCCGAGCTGGTGGCACCGGGGCGTATCAAGCGCACGATTCATTTGGGCGGCGCAGAGCACCTTGTGTATCGCGTGGGTGAAGTGCACGGGCGTCATACGCAGCGCGCGCAGGAAGTCGCCGATTTGCTGGCAACGGCCGACAGCAGCAGGGTGACGAATAACCTGTGGGGCGAGCGCTGGTCGAAACTGGTGTTGAATGCCATGCGCAATGGCCTGTCGGCGGCTACCGGGTTGTCCGGCAATGAGCGTGATGGCCGTGTGGACACTCGCCGCTTGTCGATACGGCTGGGGTCGGAGGCTGTGCGCGTGGGCCAAGCGCTGGGCTACAACCTCGAAACCATGCTCGGCATGGTGCCCGAAACGCTGGCACGCGCTGGCGAAGGCAGCGGCGACGCGCTTGCCGAAATCGAAAACGTGCTGATCGAAGGCGCAAAGTTGCGCGACGACGATCAGCGTCCGTCGATGGGGCAAGACATGCTCAAAGGCCGACGCACTGAGACCGATTACATCAACGGTTTTGTGGCGGACAAGGGCGCTGAAATCGGGGTGGCGGCACACACGCACGCCCACATGAATGAGGCGGTGAAACGCGTGGAACGTGGCGCGATAGCGGCGAGCATTGATGTGGTGAAAAGTTTTATTTAGCCGACAAAAAAATCGCTTCCGCCCGTTATGCCACTGACCCTCTTCGAAAAAATCTGGAACCGCCACGTCGTGGTGGAGGAAGAAGGCGAGTTGCTACTGCATGTCGATCGCGCTTTTTTTCACGAAGGCTCGTCGCACGCCTTCGCCAAGCTAGAGCAGCAGGGCCGCACCCTAGCGCGTCCGCAGCAGGTGTTTGCCTTCAACGACCACTACGTGCCCACCACCGGGCGCGACAAGGGCGTGGCGGGCATTGCGAATGTCGAGATTCGCAATATGGTGATTCAGTTGCAAACCAACGCAGCGCGGCACGGCATCACCTTATTCGGCATGGACGATCCGCGTCAGGGCATTTTGCACATTGTGCCGCCGGAGCAGGGCATCACGCAGCCGGGGTTGCTGATTTGCGGCGCGGATTCCCATACCTCGACGCACGGCGCATTCGGCTGTTTGTCGTTTGGTATTGGCGCGTCCGACATGATGCACGTGATGGCCATGCAAACCCTCTGGCAGCGCGCGCAGAAAACCATGCGCATCACCATCGATGGCGACCTAGGCTTCGGTGTCGCAGCCAAGGACGTGATACTCGCCATCATTGCGAAAATCGGCGTGGCGGGTGGTACCGGGCATGTGATCGAATACGCGGGCAGCACCTTTAGCAACATGAGCATGGAAGGTCGCATGACGGTGTGCAATATGTCGATCGAAGCCGGCGCACGCGCAGGCATGATCGCGCCGGACGACACCACGTACGCCTATATGCAAGGCCGCCCGTATGCACCCAAGGGCGCACAATGGGATGCCGCAATGGCGCTATGGAAAGCCTTGCCCACCGACCCCGGCGCGACATTCGACCGTGAGGTCACGCTCAACGCCGTAGACATCGCGCCCATGGTGACGTGGGGTGCCAATCCCGAGCAGGGTGGTCCGGTCACCGGCGTGGTACCCGATCCGCGCGACGAGCGCGACGCCATGAAAGCGCAGGAAATGGCATCGGCGCTGGATTACCAGGCGCTTACGCCGGGTATGGCGCTGGCGGATATCACCGTGGATAAAGTGTTCATCGGTTCGTGCACCAATGCGCGCATTGAAGACCTGCGCGCAGCGGCGGCAGTGGCCAAGCTGGGTCGCGCGGTGGTGCCGGCGTGGGTGGTACCGGGGTCGCAGTTGGTCAAGCGACAGGCAGAAAAAGAAGGGCTGGATACGATATTCAAGGCGGCGGGTTTTGAATGGCGCGAGCCGGGCTGTTCACTGTGCACGGCTATTAACGGCGATCAGTTGCAGCCGGGCGAGCGTTGCGCTTCCACCTCCAATCGGAATTTCAAAGGACGACAAGGCACCGGCGGGCGCACGCATTTGGTGAGCCCGGCGATGGCGGCTGCGGCGGCGCTGAAAGGCCGTTTGACGGATGTGCGTACGCTACTGAAAGGCGCATGAGATGACGCCGTTCACCCAGCTCACTGCCATCGCCGCGCCCATCGACGAGCCCAACGTCGATACCAACCAACTGTGCCCAACGCGCTTTAACAAAGTGCCGCGCGGCCCGGCGCACGCGAAGATTCTGTTCCATGACCGGCGTTTCAATGCCGACGGCAGCGAGAAAGAGCACATTCTGAATGTGGAGCCGTTCAATCGCGCGCAAATTATTGTGGCCGACCGCAACTGGGGCAGTGGTTCGTCGCGCGCGAGCGCGGTGTATGCGCTGTACGAATTCGGCATTCGTTGCGTGATCGCATCGAGCTTTGGTGACATCCACGCCAACAATTGCTACAAAAATGGTTTGCTGCCGGTGGTGTTGAGCGACGAACAATGCGCGGCGATGCGTGCGCATTTGCGTGACCACCCCGGCGCTACAGTGAGTGTCGATCTCGCGGCGCAAACCGTGATCGATGCCACAGGCACGACGTATCGCTTTGACATTCACGCGGTGCGCAAAAAATGTTTGCTCGAAGGGCTGGATGATATTGCGCGCACGGTGCAATACCGGCGCGAGCTGGATACGTTTGAGACGGCGTATCGCAATGAACGTCCGTGGCTGTATGCAGAGTATTCGTAAGTAATTGATTTAAAACATTTTTATTCAATTCGACGATGCCGCATCGCGATCCCCTGCTTACTCCAGCCTGATATTCGCGGCCTTCACCACGCGCGTCCACATCGCCAGTTCCTGACGCAGATTGGTATCCAGTTGCGCTGGCGTGCCGCCGAGTACATCGGCGCCGACTGCGTTAAAACGTTCGCGCGTGGATGGCATGTTCAGTGTTTTGTTGGTCGCGGTGTTGAGTTTGGACGCAATGTCGGCAGGTAATTTTGCCGGGCCCATGAGCGCGGTGAACGTGCCTGCGTCCGAATTTTTCAGACCGCTCTCGATCATGGTTGGCACGTCAGGTATGACCGCGTTACGTTTTTCGCCGGCCACCACCAGCGCACGCAATTTGCCGCTGCGGATGAAGTTGCTGGAAGCGCTGAGTTGATCGAACAGCATATCGACCTGCCCGCCCATCAAGTCGATGGCTGCGGGGCCTGCGCCTTTGTAGGGCACGTGGATGAATTTCGCGCCGGTATCGAGTTGAAACAATTCGCCCGCGAGATGGTTGCTGGTGCCGTTGCCGCCGGAGGCCATGCTCATTTTGCCGGGGCGGCTTTTGGCCAGTGCGATGAATTCCTTGACCGTTTTGGCGGGGCTGCTGGGGTTGATCACGAGTACGATGGGTACGTACGACAACAGCGCGATGGGCGACAGGTCTTTCAGCGGGTCGTACGGCAATTTGGCGTAGAGCGACGGCGCGACGGTGATGGTGCCACTGGAAGCGAGCACGAGGTTGTAGCCGTCGGGCGGTGATTTCACGACGAGATCCACGCCGATAATGCCGCCCGCGCCGCCACGGTTGTCGACGACGATGGTCTGGCCGAGCGATTCACCGAGGCCGGGTGCGATGGCGCGTGCGGTGATGTCAATATTGCCACCGGGCGGGAACGGCACGACGATGCGGATGGGCCGCGTGGGAAAGGGCTGTCCGGAGCCTTTCGAAGCGGGTTGTGCATAGGCACCATGGGTTGCGGTGAGGGCGAGCAGCGAACCAAAAACAATGCGCTTCATGAGGGAAATCTCCTTGTGGCGGCATGGTAGTCAATCGGCACTGGGGATGCAAATTGCCCGTATAATCCCCGCGAATTCAACCCCCGTCATCGCCCAAAATCATGCTGCCGTCAAACCGACTCGACTACTCTGCCATCATCGACCGCAAGCCGCTGAAACTGCCGGGCGGTGCGCGCGTGGTGGTGTGGCCCATTATCAATGTGGAAGTGTGGGACATCCATCGCCCGATGCCGCGACAGGTGCTGCCGCCGCCGACGCATATTAGCCGTCTGCCGGATTTCGCACACTGGGCGTGGCACGAGTACGGCATGCGCGTGGGCTTCTGGCGCTTGAAGCAGGCGCTGGACAATTTGGATATCAAAGCGTCGCTGTTTACCAACGCGCGGGTGTGTACGGATTACGCGCGTGTAGCGGAAGAGGCGCTGAAATCCGGCTGGGAGTTTGTCGGCCATTCCTATGACCAGCAGCCCACGCATGTAGAGAAAGACCAGCGCGCGATGATTCAGCGCACGGTCAAAACCATCAAGGATTTCACTGGCAAAGCACCGGTGGGGTGGCTGTCGCCGGGGCTGACGGAAACGTTTTACACGCCGGATTATCTGGCTGAGGCAGGCATTAAATACATTGCTGACTGGATCATCGACGATGAGCCGGTGGACATCCGCACCAACTACGGCGACGTGGTGGCCATGCCGTATAACGTGGAGTGCAACGATATTCCCATGATGATGGTGCAGCATCATTCCAGCGACGAGTTTGTCACGCGCACGCTGGATCATTTTGAGCGCCTCTACGAAGAAGGCAAAACGCGGCCTAAGATCATGGCCATCGGCGTGCATCCGTATATTTCGGGTGTCGCGCATCGCATCAAGTATTTTGAAACCGTGTTCAAAGCCCTGCGCGACAAGCCCGGTGTGTTGTTCTGGACGGGCGAGCAGATACTCGCTTGGCACCAGTCGCAGCGAAAAATGAAATCAGTGAAATAAGTACGAAAAACATTAACTAATTGATTTTAAATGAAAAAATCGTATCTTTATAGCGTGATTTTGCTGGCGAGTCACGGCGCGCAGGCGCAGGCCCCCGCGACAAGCGCTGCACAAGGTTTCCCCAACAAGCTTATCCGCGTGGTGAATCCGGCAGCGCCCGGCGGGAACAGCGATGTGTTTTTCCGCTTGCTACAACCCAAAATGACCGAGGTCTTGGGTCAGCAACTGGTGTTTGATTACCGCGCAGGTGGCGGTGGCACCATCGGCGGAGAGATCATCGCCAAGAGCCAGCCTGACGGTTACACCGTGGGCTTTATGGCAGCGAGCTTTGTCATTAACCCGTCGCTAATCAAGAAAATGCCCTACGACACGGTGAAGGATTTCACCGCGCTTGGGCTGATTGTCGATGTGCCGAGCGGCTTGGTGCTGCACCCGTCGCTGCCGGTGAAAAACGTCAAAGAGCTCATCGCGCTCGCCAAGGCGAAGCCGGGGCAATTGTTTGCCTCGTCTTCGGGGCGCGGCACGGTGGGGCATATGTCGATAGAACTCTTCAACGCCATGGCCGGGACGAAAATTGTACACGTGCCGTATAAAGGTGCAGGGCCGGCGATTATTGACTTGGTGGCTGGGCACGTGCAGTTGCAGTTCTCCAGCCTGCCGCTCGTGTCGGGCCATGTGCAGCAGGGCCGTATCAAGCTCATTGCGCAAACCGGCACCAAGCGAGCGGGCTTCGCCAAAGACATTCCCACCATGATCGAATCCGGCATGCTGGGTTACGTGGTGAGCAGCGGCTTTAGCTACATCGGGCCGGCGGGCATCCCGCGTGCGATCGGCGAGCGGCTGAACAGCGCGCTGGTGACTTCGCTGCGCGATCCCGCGAATCGCAAGTTCTTGCTGGAGCAGGGTGCAGAGCCAGTGGGTAGTACGCTGGAAGAGCACGAGGCCTACATCAAATCCGAAGTGGCTAAGTGGGTCAAGGTGGTGAATCAGGCAGGGATAGAGCAGCAGTAGGTTCCGCCGGCACCGGCAGCACCCTAGGGGCATAAGTAAAATGTTCAATAAAAACAATTACTTATGGATGAATTTGAATCTGGCTTGGTGCTGCGGATGGGTGCTCGTGCTGTTGTGCCAGAGTGCGCTGGCTGCGAGTGCTGCTGAGTCGATCACTGTAGGTTCCAAGCGCTTCGCTGAATCGTACATTCTGGGCGAGATCGCTACGCAGCGCATTCAGGCAACGGGCGCGGCGGCAGCGACGCATCGCCAAGGGCTCGGCAATACGGCGATATTGTTTGAGGCGCTGAAAAGCGGCGCGATTGATGTGTATCCCGATTACACCGGCACGCTCGCGTTTGAGTTGCTGGGTTTGAAGCGCGTGCCTTCGCTAGCAGAACTCAATACGCAGCTAGCGCCTTATCAGCTTGCGGTGAGTGCGCCACTGGGCTTTGGGAATGCGTATGCGCTGGCGATGCTGGCGTCGCGTGCGCAGGCGCTGGGGATTACCCAAGTGTCCGATCTGGCGCGTCATGCGGATTTGCGCTGGGGCTTGTCGCAGGAATTTTTACATCGCAAGGACGGCTGGCCGGCGTTGCGCGTGGCCTACGAACTTGCGGCGCAGCCGGTCGGGCTGGATCACGGGTTGGCCTATGAGGCGATCAAGGGGGGGCGCATCGATGTGATGGATGTTTACACCACCGATGCCAAGCTGGCGCGCTACGGCTTGACCGTGTTGGCCGATGACCGGGCTTTTTTTCCGCCGTATGAGGCGGTGCTGGTGTATCGCAAGGATTTGCCGGTGCGCAGCCCGGCGGGGTTCGCCGCGTTGCAGGGCATGGCGGGGGCGATTTCGAGCGCTACGATGATCCGCATGAATGCGGCGGCGGAGTTGGATAGTCAGCCGTTTGCCCAAGTCGCAGCAGAATTTTTGGGTGCTGGCGTCAGGGCAGTAACGGATGCGGCACCGTCACGTCCCGGCTGGTGGGCGCAACTGTTTGCGGCGGATTTCTGGCGGCTGACAGCGGAGCATTGTTTGTTGGTGTTTGCTGCGCTGGCGCTGAGTGTGGCGGTGGGCGTGCCGCTGGGGGTGTGGGCGGCGCGGTCGCGGCGCGCGCTGCCTTGGATCATGGGCGTCACGGGGGTGTTGCAGACCATTCCGGCGCTGGCCTTGCTGGCGTTTTTGATTGCGGCGATGGGCCGCATCGGCATGGTGCCGGCGGTGATGGCGCTGTTTTTGTATGGCTTACTGCCGATTGTGCGCAGCACTGAAAGCGGGCTGTCAGGGGTGTCGCCGGGCTTGCGGCGGGCGGGCTATGCGCTGGGTTTGCGCGCGGGCGAGGTGACGCGGCTGATTGATTTGCCGCTGGCATTGCCGTCGGTGCTGGCGGGCATCAAAATTTCAGCGGTGATTAACGTCGGCACGGCGACCATTGCGGCGTTCATCGGCGCGGGCGGCTACGGCGAACGTATTGTTGCCGGGCTGGCGGTGAACGATCACGCCATGCTGCTGGCAGGGGCGATTCCAGCGGCGGCGCTGGCGCTGCTGATTCAGGGGTTGTTCGAGGCGGGAGAACGCCGCTGGCGCGCGCCCGCTTCTACGTTGTGAACTATGTCGTACTTGGGTGGGCCTTCGGCGAACTTATTCTCCGAACTTATTCTCATTTGACCGGTCAGCGCTGTGTCGCAGGCTATTTATCTGCGTATTCAGGCAAATCGCGCGATTGAGCGGATATTGCGGGCGTGGGTTCGGTATACTTCCGGCTTTGCATTTTTGGCGGTGGGTGTTTGGCGATGGCATTACACGGTGGGCGACCTGAACAACAACGATAACAGGGACACGGGTCATGAGTGACCGCGAAATCGACCAGCAGTTGGTCGAACGCGCACAGCGTGGTGACAAGCATGCTTTCGAGCTGCTGGTCACGAAGTACCAGCGCAGGCTGATCCGGCTGCTGTCCCGCTTTATCCGGGACGCAGCAGAGGTGGAGGATGTGGCGCAGGAAGCCTTCATCAAGGCCTATCGCGCGTTGCCGAATTTTCGCGGCGACAGTGCTTTTTACACGTGGCTGTACCGCATCGGCATTAACACCGCCAAGAACCATTTGGTGGCGACGGGTCGGCGCGCGCCCACTTCCACGGCGATGGACGTCGAGGAGGCGGAAGACCTTGGAGAAACCGAGTTGTTGCAGGATTTGAATACGCCGGAAAATTTGCTGATGAGCCGGCAGGTAGCGGATTCGGTGAACCAATCGCTGGATAAGTTGCCTCAAGAGTTGCGCACTGCCATTTCGTTGCGAGAAATGGATGGCTTGAGTTACGAGGAAATCGCTGAAGCCATGAACTGCCCCATCGGCACGGTGCGCTCGCGGATTTTCCGGGCGCGGGAAGCAATCGCAGAACAGTTAAGACCCCTGCTAGGAACGGGTAAAGACAGGAGATGGTGAGATGCAAGGTTTAGACAGCGTGGGTAAGGTAGAGCATGTATCCAGTCTGATGGATGGTGAGCTGGAAGCCGAAGCGGCAGTGCGGGCCATTGCCCGGCTCAAATTGGCTGAGCCGGATACCGCCCAGCGTGAATCTTGGGATGCCTACCATTTGATTGGTGATGTGATGCGGGATGGCGCGGCAGGCGCGCCTGCGTTGAGCGCCGGGTTTCAGGCGCGCTTCAGTGCGCGTTTGGCAGACGAACCTACGGTGCTCGCGCCGCAGGCCACGCCATTGAAGCGCAAGAGCCGTTTGCAGACTTATGCACTGTCGGCTGCGGCTGCGGCTTCGGTGGCAGCGGTGGCTGTGGTCGGATGGATGGCGTTGTCAGCGACCCAATCTGAACCTGTGCCGGGTGGTGCAGGGGTGTTGGCCGCTGCACCCACGTCGCCGCAGCCGGTGGCGGCGTTGCCACCGCAGATTGCAGCGAGCTTGGTGGCGGCAGCTAAGTCGCCCGGTGTGATGGCAGGCGCGACTGCGGCGTCTGATCCGGCACCCGAACATGCGCATGAGTATCTACTGGCGCATCAGGGTATTTCGCCGACCACGGCGTTCCAGGGCGTAGCACCTTATATCCGTACGGTGTCTGCGGCAGCAGACTAAAAAAGACTAAACGCCAACGCGCTCACGCCAGCTTTTTGAAGAACTCATCCTATATGAAACTCTGGTTGGCCGCTGTCACTGCGGTCGCGACGATAGCCGCGGCGCAAGTGTGTGCACAAGATGCAGGCACGGTCGAGGCTCTGGAGTGGCTGAAAAAAATCGCCGATTCGTCGCGTACGGTGAGCTATTCGGGATCGTTTGTGTATCAGCGCGGCAATCATGTTGAAACGTCGCGCGTCATTCACTATGTGAATCAGGCGGGTGGTGTATTTGAGCGGTTGGAAACGCTGGATGGCCCGCCACGTGAAATTGTGCGTGCCAACGATCACGTCACGGCCTATATACCCGATGCGCGCGTGGTGTTGATTGAACGTCGCAGCACGCGCCATTTGCCCATCATGTTGCCAGAGAAGTTGTCCGATTTGATGCAACATTATGAGGTGAAGCGGCTCGATGTAGATCGTCTGGGTGGCTTTGAGTGTGTGTGGATCGGCATCGTACCCAAAGACAAGTTACGCTATGGACGCAAGTTTTGCGCGGAGCTGGAGTCGGGCTTGCCGTTGCGCGCGCAGGTGTTCAACGAGAACGCGCAAGTCATTGAATCTTTTGGGTTTTCTCAATTGACGCTGGGTGGAAAGTTTAGCCGAGATGAGGTGGCATCGCGTTATGAAAAGCGCGCGGCGACGCAACGCTGGCGTGTGGATCGCTCGGCGCTGGACGTGATGGAGCAAGCGGCGGATACGGGTTGGGTAGTGGGTAATTTGCCCACCGGTTTTCGCAAGGCCATGGAGGTCAAGCGTACGATCGCCGGGCGTCCGTTGGCGGTGCCGCATTTGGTGTTTTCTGATGGGCTGGCAGCCATTTCCATATTTGTCGAACCCAAGTTGAGGGAGCTTACCGGCAAGCCCTTGACGAATCAGGGTGCCGTGCATATTTACAAGCGGGTGATTGGTGACAACGTGATTACCGTTTTGGGCGAAGCGCCTGCGGCCACGGTGATGCAAATCGCGAATTCGATGGAAGCCCGCAACTCGTTGAACTTGTCGCCTAAACAAACGCCATAGCAAGCGCCATAGCAAGCACCATCGTCTTACGCTTACAGTTTAATCCAGTCACTGATTTCGGAAACAGGAGATTCCATGCTCAGAAAAGTGCTCATACTGTTGTGTTTTGTGTTGCCGCTTGCGGCACAGGCGCAACTGCCGGATTTCACGGATCTGGTCGAGCGACAAGGCCCTGCCGTGGTCAACATCAGCACTACGCAGAGCGGCGCGCGCAGCCCATTGGCGCAGCAATTGCCGAACGTGCCGGAAGACGATCCGTTCTTTGAGTTCTTTCGCCGCTTTGCGCCGAATACGCCGGGAACACCTGGACAACCGCGCGAATTTCAATCGCAGTCGCTGGGTTCCGGTTTTGTAATTACCGCTGACGGTTACATCATGACCAATGCCCACGTGGTGCAATCGGCCGATGAAATCACCGTGCGTCTGACCGACAAGCGCGAATTCAAAGCCAAGGTGATTGGCTCTGACCGGCGTACTGACGTGGCGCTGATCAAGATTGACGCCACGGGTTTGCCGGTGGTGAAGTTTGGCGATCCGGCGAAGCTCAAGGTGGGTGAATGGGTGGTGGCGATAGGTTCGCCGTTTGGCTTTGATAACACCGTGACCAAGGGGATCGTCAGTGCCAAGGGGCGCTCGCTGCCACAGGAAAATTTTGTCCCGTTCATCCAAACCGACGCGGCGGTAAACCCGGGTAACTCCGGCGGGCCGCTGTTCAATATGCGCGGCGAAGTGGTGGGCATCAACTCGCAAATTTACAGCCGCACCGGCGGTTTCATGGGGCTGTCGTTTGCGATTCCGATTGATGTAGCCAACGATATCGCGCAGCAACTGCGCACCTCCGGCAAAATCACGCGGGGTCGCATCGGCGTGGTGATCCAGCCGGTGACCAAAGAGCTGGCGGATGGGTTTGGGCTGACCAAGCCGCAAGGGGCGCTGGTGAACTCGGTTGAAAAAGGCGGCCCGGCGGATAAAGCGGGCATCGAGGCAGGTGACGTCATTCTGCGCTTTGACGGCAAGCCCATTGCGGCTTCCGAAGATTTGCCGCGGATCGTGGGTGGCACGCGCCCAGGGTCTAAAGTTGCCGCGCAGATTTGGCGCAACAAAGCCGCGCGCGATGTGCAAGTGGTGGTGACCGAATTGCAGGACGATCCGCGCGCGGCGCGCGGTGGCCGCGGGCAAAAACCGCCTGCGGCGACGCCATCCGTTTACGGCATGACGCTGTCGGAGTTGACCGACGCGCAACGCAAAGAACTCAAGGTCGAAGGCGGCGTGATGGTGGGCGAAGTCACAGGGGCCGCAGCGCGCGCCGGTGTGCGTAAAGGTGACGTGATTCTCGCGGTCAACAACCAGGACGTGAAGTCGGTCGATCAGTTCAATAAAATGATGGAGCAGTTCGACAAGGGGCGCATCGTGGCCCTGCTGGTGCGGCGTGGCGGTAACTCGGTGTATGTGCCGTTCCGATTGGATGCGGGTGGCAATTAATTGACGCGCGTAGCGGCGCTGCCGCTGTTAACGGTTTATTCGCGCACGTACTGCCATTTGTGCGATGACATGATCTCGGCCCTGCGCGGTTTGCAGGGCCGTTTTCAATTTGAAATCAAGGTGGTGGACGTGGACAGTGACAAGGCACTGGAAGCGCGTTATGGCGAGTGGGTGCCGGTGCTTGAAAGTAGCGGGCGCGAGCTCTGTCACTATTTTCTGGATGAGCCAGCAGTTACTGATTTTTTGGCGAAAATGCGATAAAATACAAAACGTTACGCTATAAATTGTTCAGTGTATTCACTACTGTATTTTCGTCTTTGTTCTTCATGTCATCACGCTGGGGCGCCCGGTTACTTGCGAGCGCCCCTTTCTCTTTTTGCCCCTGCGGCGTTTGACGCCGCTTCCTTTGCAGCGCGTAATGCAATATATCCGCAATTTTTCCATCATCGCGCACATCGATCACGGTAAATCCACGCTCGCCGATCGCATTATCCAGTTATGCGGTGGCCTGTCAGAGCGCGAAATGGAAGCGCAGGTGCTCGACTCAATGGATCTAGAGCGCGAGCGCGGCATCACCATCAAGGCGCAAACCGCAGCGCTGCAGTACAAAGCGCGCGATGGCAATATGTATCTGTTGAATCTGATTGACACGCCGGGGCACGTGGATTTTTCGTATGAAGTGTCACGCTCGTTGGCAGCGTGCGAAGGTGGCCTGCTGGTGGTCGATGCTTCGCAGGGGGTTGAAGCGCAAACCGTCGCCAACTGCTATACCGCGATCGAGCAGGGCGTTGAAGTCGTGCCCGTGCTGAATAAAATGGATTTGCCGCAGGTGGATCCCGAGCGGGTCATCAGCGAAATCGAAGACATTATCGGCATTCCGGCGCAGGATGCGGTGAAATGCAGCGCGAAATCGGGCGAAGGCGTCATTGATGTGATTGAGGCCATGATTGCCCGCGTGCCGCCGCCCAAAGGCGATCCTGCTGCGCCGCTGAAGGCGTTGATCGTGGATTCGTGGTTCGACAACTACGTGGGCGTGGTCATGCTGGTACGCGTGGTCGATGGCGAACTGAAGCCGAAAGACCGGCTGATGTTCATGTCCACCAAGGCGTCGTACGGCTGCGAGCAGGTGGGCATGTTTACGCCGAAGGCTAGCGCCAAATTGCGTTTATCGGCGGGTGAAGTGGGGTTTGTCATCGCCGGCATCAAGGAACTGAACGCCGCCAAAGTGGGCGACACCATTACGCTCGCAGATCGGCCTGCCATCGAGGCTCTGCCTGGTTTCAAGGAAATTAAGCCGCAGGTGTTCGCCGGTCTGTATCCGGTGGAGTCGAGTGAATACGACGCGCTGCGCGACGCGCTGGAGAAGCTGCATCTTAACGATTCGTCGCTGCGTTACGAGCCGGAGTCGTCAACCGCATTGGGGTTCGGCTTTCGCTGCGGCTTCTTGGGCTTGTTGCACATGGATATCGTGCAAGAGCGGCTGGAGCGCGAATACGGCATGTCGCTGATTACTACCGCGCCGACGGTGGTGTATCAAGTGTTGCTGTCGGGCGGTGAAGTGATTGAAATCGAGAATCCATCAAAGCTGCCGGACGCGTCTAAAGTGGCGGAGATTCGTGAGCCGATTATCAAGGCCTCGATTCTGGTGCCGCAAGAATACGTCGGCGTAGTTATCACGCTATGCACGCAAAAGCGCGGCGTGCAGCGCAATATGCAATATTTGGGCCGGCAGGTGATGCTGACTTATGAGCTGCCACTGAATGAAGTGGTGATGGATTTTTTTGATAAACTTAAATCGGTGTCGCGCGGGTATGCGTCGCTTGACTACGATTTGCTGGAATACCGCGCGGGCGACATGATCAAGCTGGATATCCTGATCAACAGCGAAAAGGTGGATGCGCTGTCGCTGATTGTGCACCGCGAGAACTCCAATTTTCGCGGGCGCGATCTGGTGACGCGCATGCGCGGCCTGATACCGCGGCAGATGTTCGATATTGCGATACAGGCCGCCATCGGCTCGCATATCATTGCGCGTGAGACCGTCAAGGCGTTGCGCAAAAACGTGCTAGCCAAGTGCTACGGTGGCGATATTTCGCGCAAGCGAAAACTGCTGGAAAAACAAAAGGCTGGCAAAAAGCGCATGAAGCAGGTGGGGAACGTGGAGATTCCCCAAGAGGCGTTTCTCGCGATCCTTCAGGTAGACAAGTAAAATGGGCGGAATGCAAACGGCGGTGTCGAGATGAATTTTGCGTTGATTATGTTTGTGCTGCTGGTGATCACCGGCTTGGTGACGCTGGCGGATATTTACTTTTTCCGGCCTAGGCGCGAGGCCACTGCCGCTGCTGCCGTGGCATCACTGGCGGCTCAAGCCGGTACTGTTGAGGCGGAAGCGGACAAAACAAAGCTTGAGACCGCGACCACGGAATTACGTGATTCCCATTTGCGCCAACCATGGTGGATCGAATACCCGGTGAGCTTTTTCCCGGTAATCTTGATCGTTTTTCTGTTGCGATCTTTTCTGGTTGAGCCGTTCAAGATTCCCTCGGGTTCCATGTTGCCGACGTTGTTGGTAGGCGATTTCATACTGGTCAATAAATTCACTTACGGCGTGCGCATTCCCATCATTAACCAAAAAGTCGTTGATCTGAATACGCCGAAGCGGGGCGATGTGATGGTGTTTCGTTTTCCGGAAGACACATCGCTTGACTATATCAAGCGGGTGGTCGGTACGCCGGGGGATGTTCTCGAGTATCGCGACAAAAAATTGACTGTGAATGGCGTGGAAGCCAAGCTCACACCGGGCGGCGATTACAGCTACGTAGAGGGCAATCTGAATTTCATAGCTACCCAGCGGCAGGCGGAATCGTTCGACAGCAAAGACCATGCCATACTCGTGCAGGCCGATGCGCCGCCGCTGCATTTAGGTGGCGTGAAGCAATTTCCGTTTCGCGATAATTGTGTCTACAATGAAGCGGGCTTTACCTGCAAGGTGCCGGAGGGACATTACTTCATGATGGGCGACAATCGCGACAGCAGCAGCGACAGCCGTTATTGGGGATTTGTGCCGGACAAGAATATTGTCGGTAAGGCATTCATGATTTGGTTTAATTTTGACGAATTCAAGCGCATCGGATCGTCCATCCATTGAGTCATTCAGAAAAACGGGAGAGAGCTATGGGTAAACACAAGCAAGCCGGTGTCAGTATGTCAGGGTTTTTGACTTGGTGCGTGGTATTTGCCGCAGGGGCGTTGTTGGGATTCAAGCTCGCGCCGCCGTATTTTGAAGACCACACCATACAAAAGCATTTTCGCGCAATGGCCAAGGATTCCACTTTCGCCAGTGGCAACCGCCGCGAAATCGAGGCTGCGTTTAGCAAGCGTTCGGAAGTGGATCGGATTGAGGTCATTACGCCCAAGGATATCGTTGTCAACAAGGTAGGTGACGGCATTACGCTCAGTGCCAGCTACACCACGCGCGTACCGCTTTTTCACAACCTGAACGCATGCATCGACTTCAATCCCACCTCGAAGTGACTGTGCGGGGTCATGCACGGCGCGATTTGACGCTGTTCCGCTAGGTCTGTGCGTCGGATGGCAATAGGGCGGTGGACGCCATGAACGTTGAGACCGTCGAGCAGCGCATCGGCTACACATTTAAGGACGGCAGCCTGTTGCGGCGGGCGCTAACGCACCGCAGCTATGGCGCGACGCACAATGAAAGGCTCGAATTTCTCGGTGACAGCGTAGTGAATTGCGCGGTGGCATTGGCGTTGTACCAGAAATTTCCGGCTTTGCCTGAAGGTGAACTCTCGCGGTTGCGAGCAAGTCTGGTGAGTCAGCCTGCTTTGGCGAGTTTGGCGGAAGACTTGGAATTGGGCTCGCATCTGGCGCTGGGCGAAGGTGAAATTAAAAGTGGTGGTGCGCGGCGGCCGTCGATTTTGTCGGATGGAGTAGAGGCGATACTGGGCGCTGTGCTATTGGATGGTGGATTTGATGCCGCGGTCGCGGTGGTGCAGGGTGTTTTCAAGGTGCCACTGGCGTCAATCACGCCTGTGACTGCCGGCAAGGACGCCAAAACGCTGTTACAAGAACTCTTGCAGCGCAAACGCTTGGCGTTACCGCTGTATACCGTCGCCGCGATACGCGGCGAGGCTCACGATCAGGAGTTTGAAGTGGAATGTGTGATTGAGCGCCTTGGCATACGGTGCGCAGGCAAAGGCAGCAGCCGCCGCCGCGCTGAACAAGAGGCGGCGCAGATGGCGTATCAACAGGCAACGGCAGCATGAGCGACGCACCGCATACCGCTTTACCCACGCGCAGCGGTTTTGTCGCCATCGTGGGGCGTCCGAATGCGGGTAAATCCACGCTGCTCAATGCCCTGATCGGGCAAAAAATCAGCATTACCTCACGGCGACCGCAGACCACGCGGCAAAACATCGCGGGCATATTGACGGGAGAATCCGCGCAGTTGGTTTTTCTCGATACGCCAGGCTTTCAAACGCAGTATCGCACCGGTCTCACCAAGGCGATGGATCGTGGCTTCAAGAACGCGATCACGGAAGCGCAAGTTGTTTTGTGGCTCATCGATGTGACTGCGCGCGTACACGCTGACGACGAAATTTTCGCACGGCTTCAAGCGGGCGCTGCGCTAGGTTCGACGCCGATCCCGATCGTTATTGCGCTGAATAAGATCGACAAAATAGACAATAAAAATCAAGTGCTTGAGTATATGCAGGCGCTCGATGCCGCCTATCACCCCACGGCGATCGTGCCAATTTCGGCGCAAAATCGCTTGCAGCTTGATACGCTGATTGAGGCGCTGACACCGCTGTTGCCGCAACAGGAATTTCTCTATCCCAAAGATAACGTCACTACTGCCAGCGTTCGCGGCCTCGCTGCTGAAATGATTCGTGAAAAGCTATTCCGTTTGCTGGGGCAGGAATTGCCGTATTCCACTGCGGTTGAAATCGAAACATTCGAAGAAAAGCCAGCGTTGACGCGCATTCGCGCCGTGATCCTAGTGGACAAGCCGGGGCAAAAAGCGATTGTGATCGGCAAAGGCGGCGAGAAGCTGAAAGAAATCGGCACTGCCGCACGCAAGGACATCGAAAAGCTGGTTGAAGGCAAGGTGTTCCTCGAGCTGTGGGTGAAGGTCAAGCAATCGTGGGCAGACGACCGCCGCACGCTCGACCGGCTGGGACTATCCTGACGCCTGCTGCTCGGCCATGAGTCCCGCGCGCAGCGTCCGCCACAAAGAGCAGCCGGGCTATGTGCTGCACAGTTACCCGTACCAGGAAACCAGTTTGATTGTTGAGGTGTTTACCCGCGAATTCGGGCGCGTGGCCATGGTGGCCAAGGGTGCCAAGCGGCCACATTCGGCGCTGCGCAGCGTGTTGATGCCGTTTCACGCGCTCACCCTCGATTGGTCGGGGCGTGCCGAACTCAAAACCCTGCGCAGTGCGGAATGGCGCGGCGCTTTTCGCCTGTTGAGCGGGCGCGCGTTGATGTGCGGTTTTTATCTCAATGAATTGTTGTTGAAATTGCTGCATCGTGACGATCCGCACGACGCCTTGTTCGACGCTTACGAGTACACCTTGCAAGCCTTGCTGGCGGGCACCGATCACGCCGTGGCCTTGCGTTGCTTCGAAAAGCGGCTACTGGGCGAACTGGGTTATGCGTTGATCCTCGACTGCGATGCGCAAACCCGACAGCCGTTACAGCCGCAGCAGCGTTACCAGTATCGTATCGACCAAGGCCCCGTTGCGATGGGTGGACATCTGTCGGGCCGTCCGACTGGTGAAAGCGGGTTAGAATTGCTCGGCCAAACCCTGATCGACATGAACACCGACAACTACACTTCACCCGTCACGCAGCAGCAAAGCAAGAGTCTCATGCGACTGTTGATTGGGCATTATCTGGGCAATCAAACGCTGCACAGCCGGCAGTTGCTGATTGATTTGCAGCATTTGTAAGCTGCCGTGACATAAACGTGCCATGACTCGCCTGAGCGTCAATCTGAATAAAGTCGCGCTGCTGCGTAATTCGCGCACACTGGGTATCCCGAGTGTGGTTCGCGCGGGCGAGATCGTATTGGACGCCGGTGCGCAAGGCCTTACCGTGCATCCGCGGCCGGACGAGCGCCATATTCGCCCGCAGGACGTGTTCGATCTGGCGGAATTGCTGCGCTCGCGCCCTGAGATTGAATACAACATCGAAGGCAATCCCTTTGAGAATTTGCTCGATTACGCGCGCAAGGTGCGCCCGCATCAATGCACGCTGGTGCCCGACGATCCCGCACAATTTACCTCTGATCACGGCTGGGATTTGACGCGCGAGGCGGCACGGCTCAAACCCATCATTGGTGAAATGAAGGCCTTAGGCATACGTGTGAGTCTCTTCATGGATGCTGATCCCGCGAACATGCCGTTGGCTGCGGCGGTAGGGGCGGATTGCGTCGAGTTGTATACCGAACCCTATGCTGCCGCCTTCGGCACAACGATGCAAAGCGCCAACATCGCGCAGTACGCAGCGGCGGCGGCTGCGGCGCGTAAGGTGGGCTTGCTGGTGAACGCCGGGCATGATTTGAATCGCGAGAATCTCGCGCCGTTGCTGGCAGCGGCGCGGCCTGTCGCGGAAGTTTCCATCGGCCACGCGCTGGTCGCGGATGCGCTGGAAATCGGCTTGCAGGCCACCGTGCATCAGTATCTTGCGGCCATTCAGCGCGGCAACGCGGCAGCGGCATGATCTTCGGCATCGGCGTTGATCTGGTGGAAACGCCGCGTGTGGAGCGCCTGCTGCAACAGTACGGCGAGCGCTTCGCGCGCCGCGTGCTGACAGATCTTGAGTGGCCGGGTTATCAACGCACCAAGAAACCGGTGTTTTTTGTCGCCAACCGCTTTGCCGCGAAAGAAGCATTTTCGAAGGCCATGGGCACGGGCTTTCGCTATCCGGTTACACTGCAAAACATCAGCGTGGTGCAAAACAAGGCCGGCAAACCCAATTATGTGTTGAGTGACGCATTGATGGCGATGATGAAGCAGCATGAAATCGCCGGGCACCACCTGACCATCAGTGATGAAAAATCCATGGCGTGCGCTGTGGCAATAATAGAAAAATGAACAAAATCAATAACTTACATCTTGGCCCTGTCATGCTCGACGTGACAGGTATCACACTCACTGACGACGATCGCAAGCGTTTGCTGCATCCGCTGACCGGCGGTGTGATTTTGTTCGCGCGCAATTTCGAATCGCCTGCGCAGCTAACGCAATTGACGGCGGAGATACATGCGCTGCGCACGCCGACGCTGCTGATCGCGGTGGATCACGAAGGCGGCCGAGTGCAGCGTTTTCGTGACGGCTTTACCGCGATTCCCCCGATGCGCGAGCTAGGCAATGCGTGGGAAAAAAACGCCACCAAGGCCAAACAGCTCGCACAAGACACTGGCTATGTGCTAGCTACGGAATTGCGTGCGCACGGCGTTGATCTCACGTTTGCACCGGTGCTGGATGTAGATTTCAAACGCAGCAGCGTGATCGGCGACCGCGCGTTCCATGCCGATCCGGAAATTATTGCACCGCTGGCGCAAGCGTTGACGCACGGGTTTAGCTTGGGCGGCATGGCGTCGGTAGGCAAGCATTTTCCTGGCCATGGCCATGTGCGTGCGGATTCGCACCATGAAATTCCGGTGGACGACCGTTCGTGGGTAGACATCGAACAATGCGATTTGATTCCATTTCGGCGCTTGATTAGCGCGGGCTTGGGTGCGGTGATGCCCGCGCATGTGATCTACCCGCAAGTCGATGCGCAGCCGGCGGGCTTTTCGCAAAAGTGGTTGAAGCAGATTCTGCGCCAGCAGCTTGAATTTGATGGTGTGATTTTCAGCGACGATCTGTCGATGGAAGGGGCTAAAGGCGCCGGCGGCATCGTCGATCGAGCCAACGCCGCACTGACGGCAGGATGCGACATGGTGCTGGTTTGCAACGATGCCGGCGCGGCAGACGAACTGCTCGCGGGGTTAACTTACACCATGCCCGCTGTGGGTCAGGTGCGGCTCGCGCGCATGCGCGGTCGTGGCTCGGTGCATGATAGGGCCGCGTTACAAGCCATGCCGGAATATCAGCGTGCCCTTGCTGTCGTGCAAGCCATCGGCAAGCGCGAAGGCGATTTGTTTGCGTAATTTCCGATGAGCGACGCGGCTTTGTTGGCGTGCCGGCAGTGCAACCGCCTGGCAGGCTTTCTTGCGCAGGTACGCAAGGATCACCCGGATTACCACGCGCGCCCTGTGCTGCCGTTTGGCGTAGCGTCGCCCAAGTTATTGATCGTGGGTTTGGCACCGGGCATGCACGGCGCGAACCGTACGGGGCGTCCGTTTACCGGCGACTACGCCGGAATATTGCTCTATAAAACCCTTTATAAACATGGGCTTGCGAATCAGCCTGAAGGTGCCGATCCCGGCGACGGATTAAAACTTAAGCAGTGTCGCATTACAAACGCCGTGAAATGCCTGCCGCCGGAAAATAAGCCGCTGCCCGATGAAATCAAGCGCTGCAACGGTTATCTCAAAGCCGAAATCGAAGTGCTGCCGAAGCAGGCGGCACTGATGGCGCTGGGCCTGATTTCGCATCAGGCGATACTGCGTGCGCTGGGGTTGAAGGTCAAAGATTTTGTGTTTAAGCATGGCGCTCGCCACGTGCTGCCCGGCGGGCAAACGTTGTTCGACAGCTATCATTGCAGCCGCTACAACACCTCCACCAAGCGTCTTACGCCGGAGATGTTTGATGCGGTAGTGGCGACAATCGCGCAGCACATCAGATAGTCAGGGGTTGCCTTGAGCGAGGTTGAGCCTATTGGAACGCCAGCGTCAGCGCCAACGCCAGCGCCAGCGCCGATCTCAACGCTGACGGCAACGCTGGCTGACCTGCCGCATTTGCCGGGTGTGTATCGTATGGTTAATACGGCGGGCGACGTGCTGTATGTCGGTAAGGCCATTGATCTCAAAAAGCGCGTTTCCTCGTATTTTCAAAAGCCCGCCGGATTGTCGCCACGCATTCAGTTGATGGTGGCGCAGGTGGCCAATGTTGAGACTACCGTCACGCGCTCCGAAAGCGAAGCGCTGCTGCTGGAAAACAATCTCATCAAGACACTGGCGCCGCGCTATAACATTTTGTTTCGGGACGATAAATCGTACCCGTATCTGGTGTTGTCGGGGCATCAATTCCCGCGCTTGGGGTTTCACCGTGGCGCGCTGGATAAACGTCATCAATACTTCGGCCCGTTTCCCGGTGCAGGCGCGGTGCGCGAGAGCATTCAGTTGCTGCAAAAAGTATTCCGCATTCGCAACTGCGAAGACTCGGTATTCGCAAACCGCTCGCGGCCATGTCTGATGCACCAGATACGCCGTTGTACCGCGCCCTGCGTTGGGCATGTTTCAGAAGCGGGTTACGCGCAGGATGTACGCAGCGCCGCCCTGTTTTTGTCGGGCAAGGAAGATGAGGTTGCCGATGCGCTGGTTCAACGCATGCACGCTGCTTCCGAAGCGCAGCACTATGAAGAAGCCGCGCTGCATCGCGATCAGGTTGCAGCGCTACGCGCCGTGCGCGAAAAGCAGTACGTCAGCGATGTCGGCAATCGCGATGCGGATGTGATTGCCTGCGCACGCGCGGGTGGTGTCACCTGTGTGAATCTGGTGATGATTCGCGGCGGTCGGCATTTGGGGGACCACAACCACTATCCGCGTCACGCCGATGCGGTGGACGAAGCGCAGGTGATTGAGGCCTTTATCAGTCAGCACTATCAGCACCATGGCGTGCCCGCTCTGATACTGGCACGGCACCTGGACGACGCGGGTGAAATCGAAAACCTGCTCGCCGAACACGCTGGCCACAAAGTGCAAATCATCACCCGGCCCACCGGCCCGCGTCGCGTGTGGCTGGAAATGGCTGAAAAAAACGCCCAGTTGGGGGCGGCGCACACGGCAAGTTTGCAGGCCAATCAAGAGGCCCGCCTAGTCGCGTTGCAGCAAGCGTTGGGCCTCGCAGAAACCGCGCAGCGCTTCGAGTGTTTCGACATCAGCCACACCATGGGCGAGGCCACCGTTGCATCGTGCGTGGTGTATGACCAATCGGCGATGCAAAAGGGCGATTACCGACGCTTTAACATCACCACGCCGGTGGCAGGCGATGACTACGGGGCGATGCGTGAAGTGTTGCAGCGCCGTTACCGGCGGCTGGTGGCGGGCGAGGGCAAAATGCCTGACGTGGTGTTGATCGACGGTGGCAAAGGGCAACTGGGCATCGCGCGCGAGGTGATGGAAGAGCTCGGCATCAGCGAAGTCACGCTGGTGGGCGTGGCCAAAGGCGAGGATCGCAAGGCCGGGCTGGAGGCGTTGTGGATACCAGGCCGAGAACAGCCGTATTTGCTGGGCCCGGAGCATGCAGGGCTGCACTTGGTGCAGCAAATCCGCGACGAAGCGCATCGCTTCGCCATCACCGGCCATCGTGCACGGCGTGGCAAGGCGCGGTCACAATCGCCGCTGGAAAACATTGCGGGCGTCGGTGCCAAGCGGCGGCAGCGTCTGCTGGCGCATTTTGGCGGACTGCGTGGCTTGCAAGCGGCGAGTGTGGATGAACTGACACAAATTGAAGGCGTCAGCCGCACACTGGCGGAGAAAATCTATCAGGAACTGCATTGAGGCGTTACCATTACCAACGATGTTATGTGCGTAATCAGACGATTTCATGCCCCTGAATTTGCCCAACCTGTTGACCTGGCTGCGGATCATTTTGATCCCGTTGTTTGTTGGCATTTTTTACTTTGAAAAAAGCTGGGTGTCGGCGTCCAACCAGAATCTCGTGGCATGCGTGATTTTTGTTGCCGCTGCGGTCACCGATTGGCTCGATGGCTGGATCGCGCGCAAATTCAATCAAACCTCCGCTTTTGGTGCGTTTCTCGATCCGGTGGCCGACAAGCTCATGGTTGCCGCAGCGCTGATTGTGCTGGTGCAACTGCATCGCGTTGATGCCGTGATTGCGCTGATTATCATCGGTCGCGAAATCACCATTTCCGCGTTGCGCGAATGGATGGCGCAGATCGGACAATCGAAAAGCATCGCCGTATCTTTCCTGGGCAAAGTAAAAACCGCTGTGCAGATGGTGGCGATCCCGATGCTGCTGTATCACGACCGCTTGGGCGCGTTTGACCCACAGATAGTGGGCACAGGGCTGATTTACGTGGCGGCGGTGCTAACGCTGGTGTCGATGGGGTATTACCTTAAAGCGGCGTTACCGGAGATGTGGAAGCGTGGGTAGTGCGGCTCGCATTGCCGGCCGCATAGCGAAATTTTTTCGTAACCGCTGTAACTCCCGCAATTAAACTCTCATAATAGCTAGGCGCACGTCGAAATAGTCCGAACGGACTATATACATTTACATTTTCACACGGTATGGTTCGTTGCGTAGGATTACGGTGTGATTGCTCAATGATTAACCGATAAATTATTTGTGAAGCGAGGTAAATGATGAAACTTCTTTCCACTGGCAGCATTGCAACATGCGCGCTTGCGGCACTGATGGCAGCAGGCTCTTCAAGCGTTATTGCCGCACCGATGTTCAACCCAAGTACGGGACATTATTACGATATCGTTTCGGGTGGGCAAAACGGCGACGTGCTGGTTGCCGAAGCCAATTCGATATTGCTTGGCGGTCACTTGGTAACAATCAACGATGCCGCCGAACAGTCATGGTTGTTAAGCAATTTTGGCAGCTCTGAATTGTTTTGGATTGGCATTAACGATGCTGCAGTTGAGGGTAGCTTTGTATGGATGAGTGGCGAATCAACAATCTATAGCAACTGGAGTGGTGGCGAGCCAAACGATTTTTTTGGTGAAGACTATGTGGTGATGAATTGGGGGGGCGGTGGTGGATGGAACGACTATTGTCCAGGGCCCAATACTTCGTGTGGTGTGGCGCATGGTATCGCCGAGTGGTCGACCTCAGCCGTCCCCGAACCCGAAACCTACGCCATGATGCTGGCTGGCTTGGGCCTGCTCGGTTTCGCTGCGCGCCGTCGCAAACAAAAGGCTGCGTAAATTTTTTTACTGTAGTGGTTAGCAAACCCCGCTTCGGCGGGGTTTTTTTATTGTCGGCAATTGTCGGCAATTGTCGGCAATTGCAAATTGGCGTTCATGGGGATGGTGCAAATCTAAGCCCCGAAGGCAGTCCCCTTGGGGGACATCACCAACGCGATGCAATCGGGTTGACTGCTTTCGCCCCTCGCAGTGCCCCCTGACCAATCTTGGCCTTGAATTTCGGTGTGGAGATTTTGTGCTTCTCCGCTTCACTCATTTTTCTATTGCCCCATGACGGCGTATATCGCAATCTGCGGACTCGAATCCGGGGTGCGCTTTAGACGGGGTGCTGCGTGTGGGTTGATCACACGTACAATCGGGCGAGCCCCAAGCCAAAAGGATAACAATATGAATTTAGGTATTGCCGGAAAAACTGCGTTGGTGACCGCATCCAGCGAAGGTATGGGCAAGAACATTGCGCATGCGCTGGCGGCAGAGGGCGTTAATGTGGTTTTGTTTGCCCGTTCCCAAGACAAGCTTGAGGCTGTGACCTGCGACATCAAGCGTGTGTATGGCGTTCAGGCGCTGGCGGTGGCCGGTGACATGACGGTGGCTGCCGATGTGCTGAATCTCACCGCAACGCTGGAAAATGCGTTCGGCGGCCCCGACATTTTCGTGCTCAATACGGGTCGCGCGCCGAACCCCATACGTGCGACGCTGGACGAAATAGATGCGTCGCGCTGGCAGCAAGCTTGGCAGACGCAACTGTGGGGTGCGATTCAGGTGGCCAAGGGCGTTGTGCCGCTCATGCTCAAGCGCAATCATCATTGGGGGCGCGTGATTGCAATCACTTCAGCTTCGGTCAAAGAACCGATGCAAAATCATTGCCTGTCAACGGTGTTTCGCGCAGGTGTTACGGCTTACATGAAGCATCTGGCCAGCGAAGTTGGTGCCTACGGCATCACCGTGAACTGCGTTTCGCCAGCGCTGATCGATACGTCGCACCGCACGGGCGGTGCCGCCTATTCCGCCGAAAAAACCGAAGCACGCAAAAGACTGACGCCGCTAGGGCGCATGGGCACGCAGGAAGAAGTGACCGGCGTGGTGACCTTCTTGGCGTCTATGCAAGCCGGGTTCATCACCGGCTCCAGCATTCAGGTAGAAGGTGGCATGGTGGGAGCGTTGGTTTAACGGTTTTGTGGAAAACCCTATTATTTATTAATAAAATCAAATACTTACGTATAACTTTCGCTATGGGAGAGGCTCTACGGTGCTGCCGCCCTTGCGGATATCGCGCAGCCCCGTTTTGCCATGATGGCGATCGGCTACTTTGTAACCGAGTGCATCTTCGGCTATCAGTATCTTCTGCACATTGGCCGAACCTTCGCCGGTAAAAAAAAGATCTGCGTACGATTTCAGCCACGACACGCGGTACTCGCGCGCCATGCCATAGCCGCCAAAAATTTGTTGGGCTTTGTCCGCACACATTTTTGCTGTTTGTGATGCGTGAAATTTCGCAATCGCCGCGATGCGGTTCGACGGCAAGTTGTCATCCATGGTCTGCGCGGCTTTGTAGACCAGCGCACGACTGGCTTCGATTTCAGTCGCCATTTCGGCGATATCCGATTGAATCATCTGAAAACGGCCGATGGGCTGGCCGCGCAAGGTGCGCTCGTTAGCGTAACGCACAGCGTCTTCAAAACACGCACGCGCAATGCCCAAGGCTTTGCCAGCAATGGTGACGCGGCCCGGTTGCAACGCGCGCATGATGATCTTGAAGCCATCGCCCTCGGCACCCAAGCGGTTTTCCACGGGCACTACAAAATCATCAAGATAAAGCACATTGGTGCGCAAGGCGTTGGAGAGGCCCAGCATGTCAATCGGCTGAGCCTTCCAACCTGGATATTTTTTCGGCTCGACGATGAACGCGGTGACGCCTTTTGCACCGGCATCCTTGTCCGTCTTGGCAAGCAGCACGCCCACATCGGTTTCGTTGGCGATGGAGGCCCACATCTTTTGTCCGGTGATGCGATAGACATCGCCGTCGCGACGCGCGAACGTTTTCATTGCGCCTGCAGCGTCCGAACCGCCACCGGGTTCGGTCAGAGACATCATGCCGATAGTCTTACCGGCGATCAGATTGGGCACGTATTTTTCTATCTGCGCCTGCGTGCCACCCACATAGATGCTGGTCGGGCAAGTCGAGCCTTGCTGGTTATTACAAGAGCAAAAGCGCACGTCGCTGCGCGCCATCTCCTCCTGTATGACGGTTGCAGCCAGATAACCCAGATTGCTGCCGCCTAACGACTCAGGAAACACCGCGCCATAGAGGCCCGCCGCACCCGCTTTGCACACCAGCTCACGCGGAAACTCTTTGCGTTGTTCGTAACCATCCATCACCGGCACGATTTCCGCTTGCATAAAGCGGTTGACCATATCGCGTACGGCTTCAATATCCTCGGACGTTGCTGAATCCATGGTTCGCTCCTGCTATGGGGTTGGGTTGGGGACGTTGGATTGAGCCGCGGCACCCGCAAAATCGGCGCGCCGTCCGTCCAGCGCGGCATTCAAGCCTTCGCGGAATTCGGGGTTGGACATGGCAAGCGCCTGTGCCAATCCTTCAAAAGCAAACATATCCTGCAACGTGGATTCAAAGCTGCGAGCCATGAGGTTTTTGGCAAGGCCCATGATTTCTGCCGGCCCGGCAGCAAGGCGTGCGGCTTCTGCCATGCCCGCTGCTTCAACCTGATCGTCTGGCACCAGCTTGGCCGCCAACCCCAGATCCAGCGCTTCTTGCGCGGACAGGGTTGCGCCACTGAACAAAAAGTTTTTTGCACGCGCCATGCCGATCAGCCGGGGCAGGTGATACATGGTGCCGATATCGGGTATCACGCCCAAGCGAAAGAAGCCCGACATTAACTTTGCACTCTCGCCCACAATCAGTACATCGCCCGTAAGCGCCAATCCCATGCCGCCGCCTACGGCTGCGCCGCGCATGCCGATCACCACGGGTTTATCTAGGGTAATCAAAGGCGTCAGCCAGCGGCTCATGCTGCGAAAGCGGCGATGTACGGGCCACGGATCGCATGAATTTTTCAATAGCTTGAGATCACCGCCGGCGCAAAACGTCGGCCCATCCGCCGTCAGAAACACGGCTCTGACCGACGAATCACGCTCTGCCTGTTCGACGGCATCGCCCAGTTGTTCGCGCAATTCCGTAGTCAGGGAATTACGGTTTTCCGGGCTGGAAAGCCGAATGACAAGGACAGAAGACTCCCTGCTTGTTTTCACGAGTGGTGTTGTCATTGCGAGATGCTCCTGTCGATAAACTACTGCAGCGGTATTTGCGCCGCTTTGATCACCTTGGCCCATTTGTTCAATTTAGCTGCGGTGATGCGCGAGACCCAGTCGCTTGAGCCGCCCGCTGAAAAACCCACGATGATGCGTATGGGTTTGACCGGATAGGTTTGCGCCGGCACCGTCACGGGTAGCCCTGCGTAGCCTGTAGCAGCGATCAAGGCGCAATAGGAAAGCATGGTTCTCATGGCGCTCCTTTACACTTCTGATCCGCGCCAACTCACGCATCAACGCCGCCGGTTTACGTCCACTCAATTTCGCTGCGGAGCCCACAAGCTTGCGCAAGTCGTTGGCGGGCAGATGCGCCATCAGCACTTTGCCGGTCGCACCGTTGCCATCGATCTGCGTATCATGGTGGTGAGCCTGAAGGTGTGGGTTAGGTCAGTTGAAGCGCAAAGGATATCACGCCTGACTGAGGTGGGCGTTTCACTGAGTCAAGCCAATTCCGATGAATTGACATGAGCGACAGCCGTCTCCTACAATCGATTCAGGTAGGTACGGCGCAAAATCAAGGAGCAAAACATGCCCGAACATGTGACGTCGCAGGCGGCAGAGCCAGTTGCGCAGATCGTCGCCCAAGTGGTAGACAAGGTGGCGACGATACGCTTGAATCGTCCTGAAAAGCTCAACGCTTTTACCGATGACATGATTACAACGTGGGTCGGGCTGCTGGAGGAATATCGCACCCGTGCTGACGTCAACGTGATTGTCATCACCGGTACCGGGCGCGCTTTCAGCACGGGCGGTGATGTGAGCAAGTTCGCGGATTACGCCAGCACCACCGCAGCGGGCATCAAGGCCCGCCTCGCGGAGAATGTGCAGCGTCTGGCGATGAAATGCCACGAAATCGACAAGCCCATCATCGCCGCGGTGAATGGTCTTGCGACCGGCGGCGGGGTGGATATTGCGCTGATGTGCGATATGCGTTTTGCCGCACGCAGCGCGCGCTTTGCCGAGACTTACACCCGCATGGGGCTTATCCCCGGCGCAGGCGGCGCGTACTATTTGCCGCGTATTGTGGGCGTGGCCAAGGCGCTTGAGCTCTTTTGGAGTTGCGACACCATTGATGCCGACGAGGCGCACCGCATTGGATTAGTCAATCGCGTGTTTGAGGATGAGCGCCTCGCCGAAGAAACGCAGGCGTTTGCACGCAAAGTGGCGAACAGCGCACCGCTGTCGGTACGGCTGGTGAAGAAAATCCTGTACCAAGGGCTTGAATCCGACCTTCGCGGCGCGCTGGATTTGGTTGCATCAAACATGCCGGTGGTTAGAATGAGTGAAGACCACAAAGAAGCGGTGGCTGCGTTCAAAGAGAAACGCGCTCCCGTATTTAAGGGCTATTGATTGGAGAAAACCATGCCGCATGAAGCGCTTTATCCTGCACCAACCCCCAATGCCGATTCCAAAGCCTATTGGGACGCTGCAACCAACGAAGTACTTCTACTGCGGCAATGCACCGCGTGTGGCGCGCGGCATTTCCCGCCGCGCCATTTGTGTCCCAAGTGTTGGTCCCATGCGCTGGAATGGATTCCCGCTACCGGCCAGGGTGTGATCTATAGTTTTACGGTCATGCATCGCTCGCCCACGCCCGAATTTGTCAAACGCGTACCCTACGTCGTGGCGTTGATTGATCTCGCAGAAGGGCCGCGCATGATGGCCAATGTGGTGGGCGACGATGCGCTGCAAACCTGCGTTGGTGACCGCGTCAGCGTTTGCTACGAGTCGCGCGCCGGTGGTGCCAAGTTACCGCAATTCCGACGCGTAACGGCTTGACCGGCCAAAGCCACCAAAGCCACCAAAGCCACCAAAGCCACCATGGCGCGCCCCGTGCTCAAGACCAGCCTCTGCGACCTGCTGGGGATTGAATATCCCATCTTGCTGGCAGGCATGGGCTCGCGTGGCAAGGCTACACCAGCCGAGCTGGTGGCTGCGGTATCGGAAGCCGGGGGTATGGGTTGCATTGGTGGCTCTGGGTTAGAGCCTGAGGAAATTCGCGGCGTGATACGCGCGGTGCGCAAACTCACCGGCAAGCCCTTTGGGGTGGATCTGTTGTTGCCTGCCAAGCTGGCCGACGCGCCAAAAACGCGCACTGAAGTGCGCCGGCAATTGCGCGAGCGCTACCCGGAGCACGTGGCTTTCGCGCGGCGCATCTTAGTCGATCATGGCGTGGTGGAACGTGAAGTGACCAATGAAGTGGTGATTTCTGACACGCTGATTGCCGCGCAGCTTGAAGTGCTGTTTGAAGAGCGCGTGCCGATGTTTGCGGCAGGCTTAGGCGATCCGTCGGGCGTAGTGCCGCGTGCGCGCGCACAGGGCATGAAAGTTCTTGGGCTTGCTGGCACGGTGGCCAATGCGCAGCGCCATGTCAAAGCCGGCGTAGATGGGGTGGTGGCACAAGGTTACGAGGCGGGCGGACACACCGGCAAGATCGCGAACTTTGCGTTGCTGCCGCAGGTGGTGGATGCGGTGTCGCCGGTGCCCGTCGTCGCTGCGGGAGCCATTGCCGATGGTCGGGGTGTCGCCGCTGCGTTGTCTTTGGGTGCAGTGGGGGCATGGGTGGGCACCGCGTTCTTGGTGTCGGATGAATGCGCCATTGATGATGCGATGAAAGAGCAGATCATCCGCGGGCGCGCGCAGGATTTCGATATACAGCGCATTTACACCGGCAAGACCATGCGTTGTTATCGCAATGCGCTGGTTGAGGCGTGGGGCAAGTCCGGCTTGGAGCCACTGCCCATGCCGTATCAAAAAATTCTGTTCGATGACTTCAATGAAAGCGCCGCAGCAGCAGGTAAATGGGCGCTGCACAGCAACCCTGCTGGCCAGGGCGCAGGCTTGTTGAAATCGCGCAAACCCGCAACGCAGATTTTTGAAGAACTGGTCGAAGGTACACTGCGCGCATTGCACGAGGTGCAGTGCCGGGTGCAAACGACATTGTGAAAATTATCGTTATAAATCAATTGCTTGCGATATTTTCTGCGACGGCACTGTTGGGGTTGTTTAGGGTTGCAGCGGCCCAAGAAGCCCGCGATTTCGGCTCGCGCCCGATACGCATGGTAGTGCCGGTGCCGCCCGGTGGCAGCACGGACATCGTGGCGCGCATCGTGGCTGCGGGGCTGACGGAAAGCGCGGGCTGGCGTGTGGTTGTCGATAATCGTCCCGGTGCGGGTGGCGTTATCGGCGCGGAGACCGTGGCACGGGCGAATCCGGATGGCTATACGCTGTTGTTCGCGTATGCGTCGTTCACAACCACCCCGTTTTTGCAGAAAGTCCCGTACGACGCCTATCGTGATTTTTCGCCCATTACTGAAGTGGCCGTCAGTCCGCTGCTGTTGGTGGTGAATCCTATGCTGCCCGTGAGCAACGTGAAGGAACTTGTCGCGCTCGCCAAGTCACGCCCCAAAGGGCTGAACGCGGGTATCGCTACCGCGGGTAGCGCCGGGCACCTTGCCATGGAGTTGTTCAAGCTGCGCACGGGCACGACCGACGGCATCGTATCGGTGATGTACAGCGGCGGCGGGCCGGCGCAAGTGGCGTTGATGGCGGGTGAAGCGCAGGTGGTTTTTGGCAGTGTGCCCACGTCGCTGCCTTTTGTGAAATCAGGCAAAGTGAAGGCCATCGCCAGCCTCGCCGCGAAACGTCTGCCGTATTTGCCGGACGTGCCGACGTTGACGGAACTGGGGCTGTCCATGGAATCTGCGGCGCCGTGGCAAGGCATTGCGGGGCCGGCAAAGATTCCGCAAACGGTTGTGATGCGCCTGTACGCCGAGGTTGCCAAGGTGCTGAAGCGCGCCGAGGTCATTGAACGCATTGCGGCAACCGGCTCGGATGTGGTGGGCAGCACACCAGACGATTTCGCGGCCAAAATTCGCCGCGATTTGCTGGAGTTCGGCAAAATTATTCCGCAGCTCGGCATGCGGGGTGGTTTGTAATATATTGCATAAGTTATTGATTTTATTGATATTTTTATTAAACCAGAGTCCGCAATCTAAATCCCAAATTCCAAATCGAAAATCATGAGCCACGATTTCAAAGACATTCTTTATACGGTTGCGGGCGGCATCGGCACCATCACCATCAATCGGCCACAGAAACTCAATTCGGTTACCGCCGAGACTTTGCGTGAAATCGAGACAGCGTTTGATGCAGCAGGCGTTGACCCGGAAGTCGGTGTAGTGGTGTTTACCGGCGCAGGCGACAAATCATTTTGCGCGGGCGCCGATGTGTCATGGCAAAAGCACGGCAAGATGGGCGCGGGCGGGCCGGCGTTGTTCAGTCCGCCGTATCTGACCATCTCGCGTTGCCCCAAACCGGTGATCGCACGGGTGAACGGCTATGCCATCGGTGGCGGACATCACTTTGCGTACTTTTGCGACTTCACCATTGCGGCGGAGCATGCGGTATTCGGTCAGAGCGAACCACGCGTGGCCTATCCCGCCAGCGGTGCGACAGTGAATTACCTGACACGCATTGTGGGTCACAAGCGGGCGCGCGAAATCTGGATGCTGGGCCGTCGCTACAGTGCGCAGCACATGATGGATTGGGGGCTGGTGAATGCGGTGGTGCCCATGGCCGATCTGGATAAAGAAGTCGCCAAATGGTGCGATGAATTACTCGCCGTCTCGCCCACGTGCCTGAAAGTCTACAAAGCGTCTTTCGTTGAAGAGTTCGAAGACTTGATGGGGCAAGGTGACTTGCTGCGGCGCTGGCTGGTACCGCCGGATTTTCGTGAGACCGAGCAACGTGAAGGCACCAGCGCATTCCTCGAAAAACGCAAGCCCGACTATTCACGTTTTCGCAAAGCGAAAGCGTAGGGTTTGTCACTAATCCTCGCTTACGGGGGCATCCCATGGAAAAAGTCATGTGGCGCGGTTGGGTAGCGGCGACGTTAAAGGCGGCAGTACCGGCCGTGTGGGTCATGGTGGCTGTCGTCACTGCGGGGAATGCAGCCGCACAAACGCAGGGGTATCCCGCCAAGCCGATACGCATCGTGGTGCCGTTCGCGGCGGGTAGCGGTGCTGACGCCAATCCGCGTTTTTACGGTGAATGGGTGTCGAAGCTGTGGGGGCAGGGCATCGTGGTGGATAACCGGCCCGGCGGCAGCGGCATCATCGCTGTGCAGACGGTCAAGGGCGCAGCGGCGGACGGCTACACGCTGCTCACCGGCACCACCTCGACCATTTCTGTCAATCCGGTGATGATGAAAGATTTGCCCTATGATCCGATCAAGGAGTTTCGCCCGGTGATCCTGTTCGGCTTGTCGCCCACGGTGTTTGTGACGGGGCTCAGCGCACCGGGAAAAACCGTCAAGGAATTTGCCGCCACCATTAAAAAAACCGGCAACGCATTGGCGGTGGGCAATTACTCGGCAGGCTACGAATTACTCAGTATCTGGTTCGGCCAAGTCAACGGACTGACCGTCACGCCCGTGCCGTACAAGGGCGGATCGCAGGTGATGACCGATGTCATCGGCGGGCAAATTCCCGCCGGTCTGATCGACAGCGGCGGCGCTGCCGAGCTGATTCGCAGCGGACGCATGCGTGCGCTGGTGATTACCGCCGATGCGCGCGCCCCGATACTACCCGACGTGCCTACCATGAAAGAAAGTGGCTTCGTGGACTTTGTGAGTTATTCGTGGAGTTCAATTTTCGCACGCAGCGAAACGCCCGATGCCATCGTCAACAAGCTGCATGACGGCTTTAAGGCGGCCATGGTCAGCCCCGAAGGTCGCGCGTATCAGGCGTCGCGCACCAGTCTTATCGTGAACTACACGCCGCAGGAGATACGCGCGTTCGTGAACGCCGACTCCGACCGTTACCGTAAGATCGCGCAGGCGGCGGGCATCAAGCCGCGATGATTGGTAACCGGACGTGAACCGCTGTTGCTTCGCCGTGAGACCCGGTGGCGAATTCGCGTCTGGCTGATTTTTCACTCAGAGATAGCGCGCCTGTAAATGCGCGCGAAAGTGAGTGGGATTGAGCGCCTCGCCACTCGCCCGCTGCACCAGTGTCGGCGTTTCCCAGCGGCTGGCTTGGGACCACACATTGGCGTTGAGCCACACAAACACCGGCGCGAAATCACTGGTGGCGATGTGTGCATCGATATCCGGTGTGGCGCGACGCATGGCGGCGAACCATTGTGCGGCGTACATCGCCCCCAGTGTGTAGCTTGGGAAGTAACCGAAGGAGCCGTCGCTCCAGTGTACATCCTGCAGGCAACCGTCTGTGAAATTGCCACGGGTATCGATGCCGAGCAGGGTGTGCATTTTTTCATCCCATAGCTTGGGGATATCGTCGGGCTCGATGTCGCCTTCGATCAACGCGCGCTCGATTTCGTAACGCAGAATGATGTGCGCGGGATAGGTCACTTCGTCGGCGTTGACGCGGATAAAGCCCGGCTTCACACGCGTCAGCAGGCGATGCAGATTGTCCGCTTCGAACGCCGCTTGCTGGCCGAAATGCTCACGCAGCAGGGGGGCGAGAATGCCGGCAAATGCGCGGCCGCGCGCGAGCTGCATTTCGAATGACAGGCTTTGGCTTTCATGAATGCCGTATGAGCGCGCGTGGGCGATGGGCTGGCCCAGCCACTCGCGCGGCAGGTTTTGTTCGAAGCGGGCATGGCCGGTTTCGTGGATGGTTCCCATCAGACTCTGCGCGAAATCGTCTTCACGGTAGCGCGTGGTGAGCCGTACGTCCTCGGGCACGCCGCCGGAAAACGGATGCGCGCTTTCGTCGAGTCGGCCGCTCGCAAAATCAAACCCCAGCTTTTGCATCACGGCCAAATTCAGGGCGCGTTGTGTGGCCACAGCGAACGGGCCGGTTGCCGCAATCACAGTCTCGTTGCGTTGTTTTGCCTGTACCTGCGCAATCAGTGGCGGCAGCCATTGTTTGACATCGCCGAAGATGCGGTCGATATCGGCGGCGCGTACGCCCGGCTCGTAACGATCCATCAGCGCGTCGTAGCGCGACAGGCCACTGTCGGCGGCGAGCAATCGCGCTTCTTCGCGCGAGAGTTTGACCACTTCGCGAAAATTTTGCAAAAACCCCGGCCAGTCGTTGGCCGCGCGCTGGCTGCGCCATGCGTGTTCGCAGCGTGCGCCGGCCAGCGATTTGGCTTCGACCAATGATTCAGGCAAGGCGTTCGCGTCGCGCCAGTCACGGCGCATTTCGCGTAGATTGGCGCGCTCAACGTCAGACAGTGATTCGCCTTCTGCCGCTTGCAATTGCCCGGCGAGCTGGGGATCTGTGCGGGTGCGGTGCATCAGCGCCTGCAATTCCGCCTCGGCGGCAGCGCGCGCTTCGTTGCCTTTGGGCGGCATCATCGCGTTGCGGTCCCAGCCGAGTATCGACGCGGCATGGCCGTAGTGGTGCAGCCGTTGCCAGATGCGCGTGAGCGCGGTGTAGTGGGGGATGGCCATGCGTGTGTGTGTGTTGGTGTTGAGTGTTGAGCGCCGAGCGTAAAAGCAGAAGGCCACGCAGGGGCTGCGCGGCCTTCTAAAAAAACTGAATTAAATCAATTAGTTAGAGTTACTTTCCGGTCCACACGGGTTTGCGTTTTTCCATGAACGCGCGGCGGCCTTCGACATAATCTTGGCTGATGAAGCAAGCGGCAACG
The DNA here is from genome assembly GCA_043743335.1 of Burkholderiales bacterium. GTDB lineage: Bacteria > Pseudomonadota > Gammaproteobacteria > Burkholderiales > SG8-41 > UBA5216. The sequence goes on along the minus strand of JAYTWR010000126.1, from coordinate 8,504 downwards.
GCTTGGTCCGAGGCGGCCTGATCGCGCTGGCTGGCGTCTTTGACGTGCTCGTTGATGACGCGCTTGGCGGCGATGATGGCTAGCGGTGCGTTGTCGGCGATAGTGTCAGCATACTGCTGCACAAACGCTTCGAGCATGCCGCCTTGCAGTACGTGATTGACGAGGCCGATACGGTGCGCCTCGTACGCGGTGTAGCGGCGTGCGGTGAACATGATTTCCTTGGCGACCGAAGGGCCGACCAGTTCAACCAGTTGCCCCAGCGATTCCGCCGCGTAGCCGATACTCAGCCGCGCAGCCGGCACGCTGAATTGCGCGTCTTCAGAGCAAATGCGCATATCACAGCGCAGCGCAATCGCCAGCCCGCCGCCGAGGCACCAGCCGCGGATCATGGCGATAGTGGGTTTGCTGGTACTGGCCAGTGCATCGCGAAAGCCCGACGACATTTGCGTGTAGGCCGCGACTTGCTCTGGCGTGGCGCGATTTTTTTCGTACTGGGAAATGTCGCCGCCGGAGACGAAGGCTTTGGTGCCCGCGCCGCGCAAAATGATGACGCGCACCGCAGGGTCACGTTCAAAGTCTTGGATCACCGCGGCGGCGGCCTGCGCCATTTCCGGCGACATGGCGTTGTGCTTCTCCGGGTAATTGAAGGTGAGCGTGCCGATAGCGCCTTTTTTGCTGCCAAGAATTTTGTCGCTGCTGATGGAATCCATGTTTGTGTCCGGTAGCTAGTGTGGAGTGTCAGGTGTGAAGCGCGTGGGGTGGGTGATTGCGCGAGGTCTAGGCTCGCCCCTTCACCCTTTACCCTTTGCCCCGCACGCCGTTAAATCACGCCCTTCGAGCGCAAGTCGGCCAGTTGATCCTTGGTATAACCCACCGAGGCCAGAATCTCGTCGCTGTCGGCACCGAGGTCTTGCGTGGCGCGGCGGATTTTCTTGGTGGTGCCGACCATGTTGATGGCGGAACTCAGCAGCGTGAGCTTGCCGAGCTTGTCGCTGGTAATTTCTTGCGCGATGCCCGTGTGCTGCACTTGCGGATCGGCAAACACTTTGTCGATGGTGTTGATCGGGCCGCACGGTACGCCAGCGGCTTCCATCAAATCCACCCAATGCGCGGCGGGCTTGTGTTTGGTGACTTCGGCGATGGCGGCGTTGATCGCGTTGCGGTCTTTGCTGCGCTTGCCCTGCGTATCCCACTCGGGTTTGGTTTTCCATTCCGGCTTGCCCATGGCATCGCAGAAACGATGGAACACGCGGCCCGACGACGCCGCGATGTTGAACAAACCGTCACTCGCCGGAAACACGCCGGTAGGTACGCCCGTCGGGTGATCGTTACCGGCTTGGCCGGCGACTTCGCCGGCGATGAGATAACGCGTAGCCTGAAAGTCGAGCATGAAAATAATGGATTCGAGCAGGCTGGTGTGTACCCAGCGGCCCATGCCGGTGACTTCGCGGTCAAACAGGGCGGTCATCACACCCAACGCCAGCAGGTTGCCGGCGGTCAAGTCGGCAATCGCCACGCCGACGCGTACGGGGCCTTGGCCGGGCAGGCCAGTGATGCTCATCAAGCCGCCCATGCCTTGTACGATTTGATCCACGCCAGCGCGCTTGCCATACGGGCCGCTTTGACCGAAGCCGCTGATGCTGCCGTAAACGATGCGCGGATTGACCTTTTTCACGTCGTCATACGAAACCTTCAGGCGGTGTTTCACTTCCGCGCGCATGTTCTCGATCACCACGTCGGCCTTTTCCGCGAGCTTCATGAACGCGGCGTGGCCTTCGGGTGATTTCAGGTTGAGCTGCAAAAACTTTTTGTTGCGATGCAGATTCTGGAAGTCGAATCCGTCGCGCTTGCCGGAGACATCTTCACCGCCGGTATCGGGCGGCTCGATGCGAATAATGTTCGCGCCCCAGTCAGCCAAGTGGCGCACGCAGGTGGGGCCTGCACGCGCGAGCGTGAGATCGAGCACGGTGATGCGCTTCAGGGGCAGCGGTGCGGATTGGGTAACAGGCGCTTCGGCGGGGTGATTCATGGGGATAGCCTCGTGTTCCGGATAGTGAATTTTAGGATAGGGGTGCTGCGGGAAGTGAACCCCAAACGTAGCACAGTGAGCGGCGTTGCCGCAATCGTTGTCCTGCTTGAGTGCCGATTGCGGTGGCGCGCCGCATCCGAGTTCGCGAATATAAAATATCAATAAAATCAATTAGTTATGATTTTTGTATCTCAGGGGCAGCGCCGGGCAACGAGTGCGGCTACAATTTCGCTCGGTCTGCACTCATAAAAAATGAATTCAACGCACGGTGTCGTCCCTCCTCACGAGAAAGCTGTTTCATGCCCAATCCCAATATTACGTTTGACCACGTGCATTTGCTCAGCAAGAACCCCAAAGCCACCGCCGACTGGTATGTTGACAAGCTCGGCGCTGAAATTGTGCGCGATATTCAGGTGCGCGGCGCACCGCAACTCTATGTGGAGATCGGCGGCGGTGCCCTGTTGATTGTGCGCGGCGAACGTCCGGGCGAATCGACGGCGGACAAAGGTGGCCTAGAGTGGGGTGTTGATCACTTTGGCGTCAAGGTCAAAGGCGATTTTGCTGCGTTTTGCGCGGGGCTGAAGGCCAAGGGCGTTGAATTCAGTGTGGAGCCGCTGGATTTTAACCCTACCACGCAACTGGCGTTCATCAATGCGCCGGACGGTGTCAGTGTGGAGCTGCTCAATCGCAAAGATCCGGCGTAAACGTAATTAATCCCGACATCCGTCGGCAGGCCTGCGCGGGATGCGCTATGCTAGGCGACGAATTTTAATGGTCACGAATGGTCACTTAGGCTTAAATTTAGTTTCATTACGTTACATCAACTGCGGGAGGAAAGTCATGGCAAAACTCAATATCAATGGCAAGGAACACGACGTGCAGGCAGAGGTGGATACGCCGCTGCTGTGGGTGATCCGCGAACAGGTCGGATTGACGGGCACGAAATTCGGCTGCGGTATCGCGCAGTGCGGTGCGTGTTCGGTGCACATCAACGGCAATCTGGTGCGCACCTGCACCATACCGCTGTCGGCGGTGAAGGCGACAGACAAAATCGTCACTATCGAAGGCTTGTCGCCCAATGCCTCGCACCCGGTGCAAAAGGCCTGGAAGGAAATCGATGTGCCGCAATGCGGCTATTGCCAGTCGGGCCAGATCATGGCCGCCACGTCATTGCTGGCGCGCACGCCCAAGCCCACCAATGCGCAAATTGATGCCGCAATGACGAACGTCTGCCGCTGCGGCACGTATCAGCGTATACGCGCGGCGATCCATGTGGCCGCCGGCAATAGCGCTGCCGCCGCTGAAGTCATGGCCAACGAACACACTGTGGTGTAAGGAGAACCGATATGAACGATATGACTGACGTGAATTTGCAAAATCCTGCACGCCGTGATTTTCTGGTTAAAACTGCGGTGGCGGGCGGTGGTTTGGCGCTCGCCTTTAACGTGCCTGGTCTGGCAAATGCGCAAGGTTCGGTGGGTGCGCCGGAACTCAATGCGTGGGTGGCAATCAAGCCGGACGACACCGTGGTTATTCGCATTGCCCGTTCCGAAATGGGGCAGGGCACGCTGACGGGCTTGGCGCAACTGGTGGCCGAGGAGCTGGATTGCGATTGGGCCAAGGTAACCACCGAGCACATTCTGCCGGGGCAGAACCTCGCGAAGAAACGCGTGTGGGGCGATATGTCCACCGGCGGCAGCCGTGGCATTCGCACTTCGCAAGACTACGTGCGCCGCGCTGGCGCGGGTGCGCGCATGATGTTGTTGCAAGCAGCAGCCGACGAATGGAAAGTGCCAGTGGGCGAATTGACGGTCGACAAAGGCGTGATCTCGCATGCCGGTTCGTCGCGCACCATCACTTACGGCAAGGTGGCGGATGCCGCGTCTAAACTGAAACCGCCTGAGGCGAAAACACTGAAGCTGCGCGATCCGCGTCAATGGAAAATCGCCGGCAAGCCGTTAAAGCGGCTGGATACCGACGACAAGCTCGACGGCAGCAAAATGTATGCAGTGGACGTTAAGTTCCCCGGCATGCTGTGCGCGGCCGTCAAAGCCTGCCCGGTGTTTGGCGGCAAAGCGGTCAGTTTTGACCAGAACAAAATCGCCAATATGCCCGGCAAGCCGCAAGCGTTGCGCGTAGACGAAGCCACCATTGCAGTGGTTGCCGATACTTGGTGGCGCGCGAAGAAAGCGCTCGACGCACTACCCATAGTTTGGGATGAAGGCCCCAATGCCAAAGTGTCGCAGGCGTCGATTCTCAAGCACTTAAGCACCGGCCTTGATTCTAGCGATGCCTTTGCGGACATCAACATTGGCGATGTGACTGCGGCAATTGCCGGCGCGGCCAAAAAGCTGGAGGCCGTATATACCGCGCCGTTCATTCCCCATGTGTGCATGGAGCCGATGAACGCCACCATCAAGCTCACGGCGGATAAAGCTGAGTGCTGGGTGGCGACGCAAAATGCAGAAGCGTCGATGGCTACGCTGTCGCAAACATCCGGCCTGCCGTTGAGCGCGTGCGAAGTGTACAAAATGGATTTGGGCGGCGGCTTTGGCCGACGCGGTGGTAATCAGGATTTTGTGCGTCAGGCAACCGTGATCGCCAAACAGCTTCCGCCCGGCACGCCGGTCAAAATGCTGTGGAGCCGCGAAGAAGATCTGACGCATGATTTTTATCGCCCCATTGCGCAGGCCAAACTGTCAGCCGGGCTGGATGCGCAGGGCAATCTGGTGGGCCTGAATATTCGTGTGTCGGGCCAGTCGATTAACGCCTTCGCCAATCCGGCGGCGATCAAAGACGGCAAAGACGTACGCCAGTTGCAGGGCTTGTGGGCGGAACCCGGCGACGCGCAAATCGGTTACTCACTGGCCAATCTGCGTACCGAGTACGCGATGCGCAATACCCATGTGCCGGTTGGCGCGTGGCGCGGCGTGAACACCAATCAGAATGGCATGTTCCTCGAGTGCTTCATGGAAGAAATTGTGCGCGCGGCAGGCAAAGATTCGCTCGCGTTCCGGCAGGATTTGTGCAAAAACCATCCCAAGCATTTGGGCGTGCTCAACGCAGCCGCCGAGAAAGCGGGCTGGGGCAAGCCGCTGCCAGCGGGACGTCATCGCGGCATTGCGCAGTTCATGGGTTACGGCAGTTACTCGGCGGCGGTGGCCGAAGTGTCAGTCAGTCCCAAGGGCGATGTGAAACTTCATCGCATGGTGTTGGCGACCAACTGTGGGCACGCGGTGAGTATCGAGCAAATTGCGGCGCAAGTGCAGGGCGGGGCGGTCATGGGTATCAGCACGCTGCTCAGTCAAAGCTCGGTGGCCAACGGACGCATCGTCGAAAGCAATCTCCACTTGCTGCATCTGACCAAGATGGTGCATATGCCGAAGGTCGAAACGGTGATACAGCCGACCTACGACTTCTGGGGGGGTGTGGGTGAGCCGACCATTTGTGTGGTAGTGCCGTCGATCCTGAATGCGATTTTTGCAGCCACCGGCAAGCCCGTGCGCAGCGTGCCGCTCACCAATGGGTTGCGCTTGGTGTAACGCAGATCCAATCAGCAAGACGAAAAAGCCGGCTTCACGCCGGCTTTTTCTATTGTGCGCCCGGCACGGGCGCACTCTTGTGGGTGCAAGTCCCACCGTAAGTTGATCACAGCGAGCGAAGCGAAGCGCAACTGCATGAGGGTGACCGATTGTGGAGAGGAAGCGTGGAGCGAAACTGCGAGTCGATGGACAAGAACTGGATAGGAGGCGCAGCCGAGCAGGGCGAGCGGGCAAGAATCTGCGAAGCCCTCGTGATCAAGGCGAGGTGGCGTAAATCCGGCGGTTGTGCAGCGAAGGGGTGCGTTCTTACCCGGGGAGATCTCGCCTGATGCCTGAAAGGGCGACGTGGGAACACGGAGCGAGAAGTCAGCAGAGGCCGTAGTAGCTGCGGGCAAGGGGCGAAGGGCCGAACGAGGAGGTGTTCGAGACCATGTAGATGTTGAACGCCAAGCGTCAGAAGTCCGCGCAAGCGGAGTGGGTGGGCGTAGCGCAAGGTGAAGCCGTGCGTGATCCTGTCAGCGACGAAGCGAACAACCCGCGACGAGCAATCGACGAACAGTGACCGTTGCCCACCGGTCAATTCCGCCCGCCCACCTACCAGCGCCACTGCCCCGAACGCACGCCGCTGTATCGTGCGGTAGCCGCGCACGCGGCGCACCTTCATCGGCTTGAGTGAAGCGCAAGGCACGCCGCTGCCGCGCTTTGTGAAGGACGAATTCGACGCCTATCTCGCCTGCGGCATCCTCGCGCACGGGTTTATCCGGCTCAACTGCGAAACGTGTAACCACGAAACGCTGATCGCCTTCAGTTGCAAACGGCGAGGCCAGTCGTAAAGTGAGGTCCCTCGTGCGGCACCCGGCGTATGAACGAAGCGGCGGCGTATCTCACAGAGGAAATCATCCCGCGCGTGCCCGTGCGCCAATGGGTGCTGTCGTTCCCCATACCGCTGAGGAGCTTGTTTGCCGTGCACCCCGAACTCATCACGTCCGTGCTGGTGGTGGTGCAGCGGTGCGTAGGATGTGGTGAACGAATGTGAACCGCATCGCTCGGGGTGGCATGCCGCTTCTTGTTGAGGACGCTGCGCTAGTTTGCATACGCGATTGATGCGGTTCGCTGCGCTCACCGACATCCTACGGTCACTACGGTCGCTTTGTCGGCTAAGAACCTGAGCATTCCCCTGCACGGGCTATGGCTCGATGGCGTATACGACTGCGACAACACCGCCGGAGGTGAACTGGCGTTCCGCGAAGCACCCGTGCCCACAAAAGAACAACTCACCGCGCGGCTTAACAAAATCATCCACCGCATCTTGAAGCTGCTGACCAAAACGGCCACCTCATTGAAGAGCAAGGCGAGGTGTATCTTGCCAACACCGACCCGGATAACGCCCTCGCCCCGCTGCAAACAGCCTAGGCGACGTGGCGCATCGCCAACACACGCCTCTCACGATTTGTGCCCCACACCTTGCGATGTTTCGTTACATTGTCAGAGTCGCTCTTTATTCAGACTATTCAGACGCCTAGATTCACCCGGTGACACGGGCGGTTCCCTCCTTTATAGTGACTACTACAAGCGATCTCGTGTCGCACTTAAAATTCCTATACCCCTGCACGTTGCAGCGACGAAAGCGAGACATTGATAATCACGTTTGACGTTAATAACGAATGGCGTTACTATCATCGCCGTGACAATCAAAACGTTCAAGTGCGCCGACACCGAAGCTTTGTTCGGGCTGCGGCGCGTGGCTCGCTTCGCCAACATCGAGCGCGCGGCGTTGCGAAAGTTAACGCAACTCGATTTGGCGCGGCGTATCGACGATCTGCGCGCGCCGCCGGGCAACCGCTTGGAGCCGTTGAAGGGGAATCGCGCTGGCCTATGGAGCATCCGCGTGAACGATCAGTTTCGCGTATGTTTTCGCTGGTCGGGAAGCGATGCCGAAGACGTTGAAATCGTGGATTATCATTGAGGCAGAACAGCATGAGCAAGAAACTCAAACCCGTATCGCCCGGCGAAATGCTCGCCGAGGAGTTTCTCAAGCCGTTGGGCATGAGCAATTACCGGCTGGCAAAGGAGATCAGCGTGCCGGCCCAACGCATCGGTGAAATCCTGAGCGGTCGGCGCGCCGTTACTGCGGATACCGATCTGCGGCTGTGCCGCTTTTTCGGACTCTCCGACGGTTGGTGGCTGCGGTTGCAGGCCGACTACGACACCGGGCTTGCCAAGCCGAGCCTCGCCAAGGCGCTGGCGAAGATCACGCCCTACGACGCGAGCAGGTCTGGAAGGGGCGAGCAGTTGGCGTAGATACTGTATCGGTGCTGAATGCGGCTTAGACTCGGCAACCACGGGCCATCAAAATGCAATATTACAAGACGTGACCGTTCGCAGTAACAGCAGTGAATCTAGCGGGATGAAGTCCCGTCCAAGGAATTGTCCGTACACCTTGGTAGCGCGAGAAAGCGGCGTCGAAGTAATTCGAGGTCGTGAGTTTTCAAAGCGCAAAAGAGCAGGCCGTAATGCAAATGAACCTATGAGTAGCCTCGTAAACGAACTGGAGACGCCGACCCTGTGGTCAAAAGGGGAAGGCCGCAGGGCGCGCGCTCGAACAACGGAAGTGGCGCACGTTGACTCCCGGGGTAGCAAGGACGGCATGTTATGGAAGATTCACTGCCCAGTGCTGGAGACCCGTTGTGCGGGGTGGGGAGACCACCAACGGCTGCGTATAAGGAAACGAAAGCGCAGTCGCGCAGAGCGGGAGTCGGAGGGGTTCATAGTACCGTTTGAGTCTGAGGGACAACACAACCCCGGACGAGGGAAGGAACCCTACTTTGTTCGAGCAACCAAAGGGCTGAGGATCGAGGGATTGCACACGTGCTAACCACCCCGGATACGATCAGGACGCTACAGAGGAAGCTATATACCAAGGCCAAGCAAGA
>JAYTWR010000125.1:0-71496 GCA_043743335.1 Burkholderiales bacterium | reverse complement strand
CAGGCTTTCGCGGTAAGTGAGTTGCGCGAAGGCCATGCACAGGAACTGATCGAGGTGCGAGAAGCGCTGAGCCGGATACCGTCCGGGATACTTGCTCACACAGCGCCTGAAGGTGTGCAGCGGCAGGTGATCCATGAGTTGGGCGAAGACCAGTTTTCCGTCGTACATGCGAAATCCTCCGAAAAATCCCGGAAGTTTCCATCACGTTGAAGTCGGTGACACCCACTTTGTGCATTTGTCTTAAATGAATCAATGACTTACACGACTGAAATTCAAAATCGCCGGACAGTAGTGACTTGAATTTAACGATACCGCCTACCGTAGCCAGCTTGTGCAAACGCTCGACGAGCTGCTGGTGACCGAAGGCATTGCGGTAGCGCACCTTGATCTTGTGCAGCGCGACTTTACCGACGTACTCGCGCTTGAAGCCGAAGTGCGCGCGCGGGTCAAGGGCGACTGCGCCATTCACCTTTTTGGCGGTGAGGCATGGCTAGACCACGCGCGCATCGAGTCATTCAACATTCGCCGCGAGGCATTCGCGCAGATCGGCCCGATGAAACTATTGCTGTGGCTAACGGCAGCGAAAATTAAGGAACTTGCCACTGCCGCCCCCGATCTGTGGGCGTGGCGAGGGAGCGCCATTTTTCAGTTTCAGCGCACGCCGCATGATGCGATTGTACGCAAGTCAACCGAGATGCCGTACGCCTCGCGCGTCATGCCGACCGTCGATACACGCACGCTCAACCAGCGTGGCCAGCGCATTGTTGAGCTTCGCGCCCTGCTAAAAGAAGCGGCAATACCAGATGAGGCACGCGGGCTGTTGCTCGACGAATGGGCTGGATTGCACGAAAGCCTAGGTCAACTGGACGAAGCCCTGCGCATCCGCGTAGAAGACGAACTGCCGGTGTATGAAAAGCTGGGCGACGTGCGCTCGCGCCTCATTACCGAAGCCAACCTTGGACAACTGTATGCGCAGAAAGGCGACATCGAGCGCGCGCGCGCACTGTGGCGCCATGCACTGGCGGATGCGCAGCGATTACAACTACCGGAGGCCGGGGTTATCGAGCGCTGGCTAGCGGCTGGCGGGACCGTGGCGGGGAGCGATGGGGCACCATGAAGTAGCCACAAAAACCCATTAAAAACATAACCTTACGCGTATAAAACAAAACGGGCCGTAGCCCGTTTGGTTAACCCGCGATCAATGACTGGATGGCGCTAGTGGGCATAGCTCGGATCAACCCGATCCAGCCGCCGCAGCAGCGACGGCCACTCCAGTAAGCCGCGACGGCGTTGCGAGCCGCCTTTGCCGAGCATGTTGTAGGTGGATTGCACCACTTCATCCGGCGGTAGCTGAATTTCGGTGTTGCACGAGAGTGTCATTACCTGCAATTGGCAGGCGCGTTCGAGACGGTAGTGATTGTTGAAGCACTCGGGGATGCTGTCGCCGACGGTGAGCAAACCGTGATTGCGCAGGATCAAGGCTTCACACTGGCCGATGCTTTGCACCAAGCGCTCGCGCTCATCCAGCCGCAGCGCTGGGCCTTCGTAGTCGTGATAGGCAATTTCGCCAAAACGCATGGCGCTTTGCGCCAGCGGCAGCAGGCCCTGTTTGTGCGCCGAGACGGACATGCCCGCCAGCGTGTGGGTGTGGATCACACAGTCAACATCATGGCGTGCACTGTGGATGGCGCTGTGGATGACGTAGCCCGCCTGATTTACGCCGTAATCGGTGGCGTTGAACAGCACGTTGCCTTCGATGTCGATTTTGATCAGACTCGACGCGGTGATTTCATCGTAGAGCATGCCGTAGGGGTTGATGAGAAACTCGTTGTGCTTGCCGGGAATGCGCGCCGAGATGTGATTGGCGATCATTTCCACCATGCCGAATTCGTGCATCAAACGGTAGCACGCGGCGAGATTGACGCGGACTTCCCATTCTTCTTTGCTGACTTGCTCGCGCACGGATTTGTTGATGGGGACAGCGGGTGCGTTCATTAGATTCTCCTTGAACTCGATGCCTTCCCCTTTGAGAGGAAGGCGCTTTCCGGGTAATCAGCCTGCCTTGACTGCTTTGCCCGCCGTGGTGCCCGACAAGCGGCCAAACACCGAGCCGGACGTCAGCCCGGTGCCGCCCGGATAGTTGTGATAGAAAATCCCACCAACGAGTTCGCCTGCGGCGTAGAGCCCTTTGATGGGCTGGCCGCCGGTGTCTTCGACCTGACCTTCGGTGGCCGGATCGACGCTGATTTTCAAACCACCAAAGCTGAAGGTCACGCCGCACGTGACGGCGTAGGCTTCAAACGGGGCGGTGTCTATGGTGTTGGCCCAGTTGGTTTTGTTGATGGGCAGGCCTTCCGTGCGGCGACCGTCTTTAATCGCCATGTTGAACTCTTTGTCGTGCTTGACGGCTTGGTTGTACTCGGTGATTTCGCGGAACGCGGCTTCGGCGTTCACGCCATCCATCATTTTGCACAGTTCTTCCAGCGTGTTGGCGCGCACTTTAGTCACGCGTTTGATGCGATATTCGTCGCGCAGCGCCGGGATGATTTTGGCGTCAAACACTTGCCACGCAAACATGCCGGGTTGATTCAAAATCACCTTGCCGTATTTGGCGTAGGTGTAGTTGCGGAAATCGGCGCCTTCGTCACAGAAGCGTTTGCCGTCGCCGTTAATCATGATGCCCCATGGGTAGCTGTGCTTCTGGAATTGATCGCCCACGGCCAAGTCGCCGAACGGGGGCGAGTTGCGATCCCAACCCACCGCGTGGCAGCCGGACCAATGGCCATAGGGCATGGCACCGATGTCGAGCGCCATTTTGATGCCAAGGCCGGTGTTGTAACGTGTGCCGCGCACGTGCGCCAAATCCCAGCCTGGCCCGAGGTATTGCGCGCGCATGGCCGCGTTTGATTCGAAGCCACCGCAGGCGAGTATTACCGCCTTGGCTTTGATTTCGATGTTCTGGCCTTTGTGCCGCGCACGCACGCCCAGCACATTGTTGTCGCTGTCGGTGAGCAGCGAAATTGCCGGCGTTTCATAAAAAATCTTGATGCCGTCGCGCTCGCAGGCTTTGTGCTCGTTGGCAACCAAGCCTTCGCCGCCGCCCCACGTTTCAGCAGCCAAGCCGCCCCAGAATTTGTAGCGCGTGTTGTTGTCAACCTTGTAGGATTGGCGACCGTAGCTCGCCTGAAATTTCACGCCTTTTTTGCGCAGCCACACCACGGTGTCGTAGCTGCGGCGGATCAAAATCTCGCAAAGATCAGGATCGGTTTGTTCCTGCGTGATGCGCGCCATGTCGTCGAAATAGGCGTCGGTGGTGTAGGAGCCGTAATCGTGGGTCTTCTTTTCTTCTTCAGTAAGCTCGGGGATGATTTCGGCGAGTTCATCTACGTTGTTGAACACTACGCGCATCAGGCCGCCTGTGTAGCGGCTGTTGCCGCCGCAGTCGTCTTGCGGTGCGGCTTCGAGCATGATGACGCTCGCGCCTTGTTCGCGTGCGGCGAGTGCTGCGCAGGCGGCGGCATTGCCCGCGCCAACGACGATAATATCGGGCGTTCCAAAATCCGGGAGACTCATAAAATATCCTTTTAAAACAATTGGTTATATTGATGCTGTGTAGGCATGCCGACACGCGCTGCGACGCCGCGCAGTGGCGGAATTATACCGTGCGGTGCTCAGTGCGGTGCTCAGTGCGGTGCTCAGTGCAGTGCTCAGTGCAGTGCTCAGTGCAGTGTATTGGGCGGACGCGGATTGGTTTCCGGCAGCGATGCCGCCGCCGTTACGGGCGCAGCAGGGGCGGGCGATGCGTGATGTGCCACCATACGCCAGCCGTGATCGGTGCGTAGATAAATATTTGTCGACAACATGGGATTGCGCGCGGGGCCTTGGCCGGCCACGGTGATTTGCTCGTAGACGCTGTGTATCGCCATCATCATGCCATTGATGACATGGGGCGCACGCAACTGAAAACTCAGCGTCTGGCCGTTGGTGAAAAACCTGCGCCAAGATTCTCGCACGTTGACGACGCCTGAAATGCGCGGCCCGCCGGGGTGTACGCAATACACTTCATCGTCATCCGCCCACACCGCCATCATCGCCTCAAGATCGCTTTTGCTGAAGGCATCGTAAAACGCCGCTTCGGCTTCCTGCGCACTGGCGTAGAGGGCTTTTTTCACTGGAACGGGCACCGAGGCGATGGGCTGAGCATGCGGGAATTCTATCAAAATCAATAAGCTGGGTGACAAACACCGTATCACGCAGCGCGGCACCGATGGTTGCTTAGTCGACGCGAACGGGTAACAATTCACGTCTTGCCAAGCGCGCGCGCCGGATTAGGGCAAACAAGGTGCGCCTCAATATTTTAAACGGAGATGAAAGCAGATGAAGCATCGAATTCTCGTCGGGCTTTGTACGGGCATCGCACTGTCAGCACCCGGTGCCGTGTCGGCGGCCGATGCGGCGGCGGGTTACCCCAGCCGTCCGATACGCATGTTGGTGCCCAACGCACCTGGCAGTTCCGTCGATACCCTGAGCCGTATCATCGGCAACAAGATGAGCGACATCATCGGTCAGCAAGTGGTGGTGGACAATCGCGCCGGGGCAGGCGGTGTTCTCGGTATGGAAATCGCTAAGAACGCGGCCCCCGACGGCTACACGTTGATCAGCGCCACGACGGCGGCCTCCACCGTCGCGGTGTTGCTGATGAAGAACCCGACGTTCGATCCAGTCAAAGATTACGATCACGTGTCGCAGTTTGCGGTTACCGCCAATGTGCTGGTGGTGCATCCCGGTCAGCCGGTGAGATCCGTGCGCGAGTTGATTGATCTGGCCAAGGGCAAGCCACTCAACATGGCCTCGGCGGGCACCGGCTCGCAAAGCCATCTGTCGGGTGCGTACTTCATGTCGGCGGCCAACATTCAGTCGCTGCATGTGCCCTACAAAGGCGGCGGGCCGTCGGTGGCTGCGGTGCTGGCAGGCGAATCGCAATGGACGTTAACACCGGCGGCAGCCGTCATGTCGCATGTTCACGCCGGCAAGTTGCGCGCGGTGGGCCACAGCCTGGCGGGTAAATCGGCGTTGATGGGGAATATTCCGCCGATCGCAGACACGCTCGCCGGGTTTGACTACAGTGGCTGGCAGGGTTTTATGGTGCCCAAAGGCACGCCGAAGCCCATCATCGACAAGCTGCGGGCAGCCCTGCTCAAGACATCGACGTTGCCGGATGTGAAGAGTTTGTTGGCTGCACAAGCCACGGATTTGCAAATCGGCACGTCGGACGAATTTCGCAAGGTGATCGCGGATTCGTTGGTGAAGAACGCGAGAGTCATCAAGGCGGTGGGACTAAAGGCTGAGTAGCTTCTAAATAAAGGAATAAAATCAATGATTTACAATGAACGAGGGTTATCCGAAGAAACCATCATGATGCGCGATGTGACGCGCAAATTCGTCAATGAGCATGTGATTCCCTTCACGCGCCAGAACTGGCAGGCCGAATGGAGCATGAAACCCGAAGGCCGCCTGCCGGCCAAGATACTGGAGGTCGCGCACGAAATCGGCATCCGCACACTGGGCATCCCCGAAGAATACGGCGGCATTGCGCTTGACCCGAAAACCGAAACGCTGACCTTTGCCGTGATCTCGGAAGAAATTTCGCGCGGTGACTGTGGCCTCGCCGAAAAGATGGTGCAGCAGTGGAAGGTATCGGTGCTGCTGCGGAACATATTGCCAGAGCATCTGAAAAAAATCTGGTTCCCTAAAATTATGGCGAACCCGCAATTTTTGCTGGCGCACTGTTTGACCGAGCCGCGTGGTGCGTCTGACCGCTGGCTGCCCTATGACGTGCCCGAAGCCATGATGCACACGCGCGCCGAGAAAAAAGGTGACAAGTGGGTGATCAATGGACGCAAGCAGTTTATCAGCAACGGCTATGATGCGAGCCTGTATGTCGTTTATGCCACGACTACGCCCGGCGCGGGCTTGACCAAAGGCACGTCAAGTTTTCTGGTGCCGCGCGAGACCAAAGGTTTTTCAGTTGCGCGCTGCAACGAAACGCTGGGCGGGCGTTTCATGAACAACGGCGAAATGGTGTTCGAGGACATGGAAGTGCCCGAGGAATACCTGCTGGTGAAGGATGTCGCGCTAACGCGTGCGGGCATTTATTTTCGCCCTGGCAAAATTATTCAAGGCTCCAAAAACTTGGGCGTGGGTGTGCGCGCCTATGAGGAAACCGTTAAGTACGTACACGATTATGTGCAAGGCGGCAAAAAGCTCATCAAGCATCAAGCTACTGCCATACGCTTGGCCGAGATGGCGACGAAAATCTGTGCCGTGCGCTCACTGCTGCTCGAAGCGTCGCGCGCTGTCGATGCCAATGCGCCCGACGCCGAAGTGCTGTGCAATATGGTGAAAATGTACGCGTCGGAATCCGTGCTTGAAGTGTGCAAACACGCGGTGGAGTTGCACGGCGGCAACGGCACCATGCTCGATTTCGGTATCGAAAAACTCTATCGCGATGCCACCATGTATCTGCATATGGATGGCACGGTGGATGTGACCAAATTCAAGATCGTGAAGAACCTGTTCCCGGAGACGGCTGGGAAGTATGCGGGGAATGATTAAAATGCTGTTTTAAATCAATAGGCTATAGTGATGATCGCAATGCCGCCTCTGCAAGTTCGCCAGCCTTTGCTCGTGGATTGCCACGCGCATGTCTACACCACGGATATGCCGCTGTCGGCGACGGCGTGGCATCACCCGCATGAGGATGCGACGATCGAGCGTTATATTTCCACGCTTGAAGCGCATGGCGTCACGCACGCGGTGATGGCCGCCGCCAGTTTGTACGACGACTACAACGAATACATGATCAGCGCCGTGCGCGGCAATCCTCGCCTGCGCACCACGGCGATCGTGCGACCTGATATCGACCCGTATGTGATGCGGCAAATGAAAGCCGACGGCGTGGTGGGCGTGCGTTTTCAGTGGCGCAAGGTGGACGGCATTCCGGATTTGAAATCAGCGGCGTACCGGCTGGAATCATTGGATGTTGCTGCCGCGTGCGCCAAGCGCCTGCTGTGGGGCAGCGATTGGCCGTTTGCCGCGTTTGAATCCAAGGTGAGTTATCGCGACACGCTGAATGCGTTCGAGCGCTGTGTGCCCGACCCAGTCGTGCGCCGCATTATTGGCGGCGAAACGCCGTTTGGTTTGTATTTCTCGTGATGGGTGCGGCCCAGAAATGCGTCGGGCACGCGCTTCAAATCTCGGTTGGTGTTGAATGCGGCGCAAGGTTTGCTGCGCCGCATTCGGTAGCGCTTTAGCCGCAATACATTATTGCGGCGGCGTTTGCGCCAGGTTCTGCGTTTCCACCTGCAGCAGCGGCTCGTTGACCACCGCAGTACGCGCGGGGCGAGTGCGGCGGGGACGCGGCGCTTCAGGCGCGCTGGCACCCGCTTGCTCTGCCGGTTGCGCTTTTTCCGCTGCGGTTTCTATCTGCGTCAGTCCGCTGGACCAATCGAGCTTGAGCGGAGCCGGGGGCACGACATGCGGTGGGGAGGCGGGCTGCGCAACGGGCGCGAGTGCTGCCTGTGCGACTGGCGCTGCCACCGGTGCGGCAACCAGCGCGGCAACAACGGGGGCTTCTGATGCGGGGGGCGACGCAGGTGCGACGACCGTTTCCACAGCGGCAGGGGCCACTACTGCCGCTATAGCAGGCGCTACAGGCACCGCCGACGGTGAGGCCATCACCGGCATTGGTACCGGCGGGGTTGGCGGCACAATAACAGCCGCCTGAACGGCGTCCGGCGACTCACCTGCGTTGCTGATGGCATCGTCAGTGGATTCACCCAGTCCGGTGCGCGGGCGCGGCACGAACGGCGTGCGCGGGTAGCGGTAACGGCGGCCTTCAACTTGCGTCTCGCTGCGCGCCTCACTATGTGCCTCACGTGCTGGCGCGGCTTCTCCCGCTGTGCCATCGGCGGCTGTGGTTTGTGCGTTGCCATCCTGTGCGTTTTCGGCGCTGCGTTCACCGCGACCACGGCCTCTGCGTCGACCGCGTCCACGGCCTTCGCGTCCTTCGGCGCTAGGGTTGGCGCTGGCGGCATCTGTCTGGCTGACGCCGGCTGCTGCTGCTACTACTACTGCGGCTGTTGCTGCTGCATCCGTGGTGCCGACCGCGGCCAAGGCATTTGGCGCTTCTTCGCTGTCACGGCGCGGTGCGTTGGCTGGGCGTTGTTGTGGGTTGCGCTCACTACGCTCATCACGATTCGCGCGATCGCCACGATCATTGCGCTCGCCGTTCTTGCCGCGACCGCCGCGTTCGTTGCGTTCTCCTTCGCCACCACGCTCACTGCGTTCACCCCGGTGACGATTGCGACCACCGTCACGGTTGACGTCGCGATCACGACGCGGGCCTGAGCGTGACCGGTCGCGCCGACTGTCATCATGGCCTTCAGAGGTCGCAGCGGTTGCCGTTGTCGCAACGGCAACCGTAGCCACGGTCGCTTCTTCCGGCTTGCGACGGAACCAGCCAAAAATTTTGCCGATGATAGAGGCTTCGCCATCTTGCGCGGCTGCGGCTGCGGCGACCGGCGCTGCTGCCGCAGGGGCGGCAGGCGCAGGGGCGGCTTGCACGGGCGGACGCTCCGGCGGCAGTATGCCTTTGACGGCAGCTTCGGGGCGCGGCGCGGCGGCGTCTGCAGCTTGGGCGGATTTTTCCGGCGCGTCCGGCACCTTGACCAACGCATAACTCGGCGGCAGCGGATCGCTTTGGTTCAGATCGTCGTGCCGCAGGCGGGTGATGGTGTAGTTGGGCGTTTCGAGATGGGTGTTCGGGATGAGCGTGATGGTGACGCGCTGACGTGTCTCAAGTTGTTGAATATCAATGCGTTTTTCATTTAACAGGAAGGTGGCGACATCCACCGGCACTTGCGCTTGCACGGCGCCGGTGTTTTCTTTCATCGCTTCTTCCTGCAGGATGCGCAGGATGTGCAGCGCGGTCGATTCGGTGCCGCGAATATGGCCGGTGCCGTGGCAGCGCGGGCACGCTTCGTGGCTGGATTCGCCGAGGCTCGGACGCAGACGCTGGCGCGACAGCTCCATCAAACCAAAACGTGAAATTTTGCCGAGCTGTACGCGCGCGCGATCGTAGCGCAATGAATCGCGCAGCTTGTTTTCGACTTCGCGCTGATTGCGCTGGCTTTCCATGTCGATAAAGTCGATGACCACCAGGCCACCCAAGTCGCGCAGGCGCAATTGACGCGCAACTTCTTCAGCGGCTTCGAGGTTGGTGCGGAACGCGGTTTCTTCGATGTCGTGGCCGCGCGTGGCGCGGGCGGAATTCACGTCCACCGATACCAGCGCTTCGGTGTGGTCGATCACAATGGCGCCGCCGGAGGGCAGATTGACCGAGCGCGAGTGCGCCGTTTCGATCTGATGCTCAATTTGGAAGCGCGAGAACAGCGGCACGTCGTCGCTGTAATGTTTGACCAGATGTACTTTGGTCGGCATCACCACTGACATGAAATGCTGGGCTTGCTCGTGGATATCGGCGGTGTCGATGAGGATTTCGCCGATTTCGTCGTGGAAATAATCGCGGATGGCGCGCACCACGAGATTGCTTTCCAGATAAATCAAGAACGGCGGGGGGTTGAGGCGCTTCGGTTTACCATTGGTACCGCTGGCCCCTTCTTTGGATTCTTCGTGCTGTGCTTGCGCGGCGCTGTCGATGGCTTCCCACAGCTTGAGCAGGTAGTTCAGGTCCCACTTGAGCTCGTCGGCTTCGCGGCCAATGGCGGCGGTGCGTGCGATGACGCTCATGCCGCTGGGGATGTCAAGCTGGTCAATGACATCGCGCAAGTCGCTGCGGTCTTCGCCTTCGATGCGGCGCGACACGCCGCCGCCGCGCGGGTTGTTGGGCATCAGCACCAAATAGCGACCGGCTAGACTGATGAAGGTGGTTAGCGCCGCACCTTTGTTGCCGCGCTCGTCTTTATCGACCTGGACGATGATTTCTTGGCCTTCGCGCAACGCCTCTTTAATGGTGGCTTTGCCCACATCGACGCCGGGTTTGAAATAGGCGCGGGCGACTTCCTTGAACGGCAAAAAGCCGTGGCGTTCGGAACCGTAATCCACAAAAGCGGCTTCGAGACTAGGCTCGACGCGGGTAATAATACCCTTGTAGATATTGCTCTTTTTTTCCTCTTTGGATGAGGATTCGATGTCGAGGTCTACCAGCTTTTGGCCATCGACTATCGCGACGCGCAGCTCTTCGGCCTGCGTCGCGTTAAACAACATTCGCTTCATTTTCTTCTTCTCCCGCGCTCAAAGCTCCACGGGATGGGCAAAGCCGTCGTCCGCCGGATTTTACACGGCGGGCTTACTCAACTTCAGTCTGTTGCGGTATTAGTCATACAGTGCAAGGCTGATGCGAATTTTTTGGGTTTTGCCTGTTGCGAACCCGCTGCCGTCGATGAAACGACATGCAGCGTTTTCGTAATATTCAAACGGTGTTTTGAGCGCGCTTTTATACTACTATCGCTGCTTCGTGGTGAGCGATATTAACCGGTGTTTCCGGCCCCGCAGTTATGCGCAGTTACGCTCAGTTACGTTTAGTGCCTGCGTTTCAAACGTAATAACTGTGGGCCATTTTGGTGCTTAATTGACTTGCCCTACTTAAAAATGCAGTTCTTGATTGTCCATAATTTGCTGACCGCCAACTGCTTCGCACTGTGGAAGCAAGAATCTGCAAATCTGCGGCCTGAGTACTAACCGTGCGAATTAAAATGCTGTCACAGGGTTTCCATCAAGCGCGCATCCAACATGGCTGAACCCGGATGCTGCACTGGGAAATAGTATAATCAAATGAAGCAGTTAAGTAAAGAATCCGTAAACTGGCTGGAGGTGGGGGCTGAGGAATCCGGGCAGCGTATCGACAACTACTTGATACGATGGCTAAAAGGGGTTCCCAAGAGCCACGTCTACCGGATACTGCGTAGTGGCGAGGTCAGGGTCAATAAAGGCCGTATTGGCCCGGATTACCGGGTTCAGGATGGCGACCGGGTACGGGTGCCGCCCATACGCACCGCCGAGCGCCCGCCTGCGCGCAGCCCGAATTCGCAGAAATCCGCGCCAGCAGTGGATTTCGACATTTTGTATGAAGACGCCGCGTTGTTGGTGATTAACAAGCCATCAGGGCTGGCGGTGCACGGCGGCAGCGGCATTAGCTTGGGCGCCATTGAGCAATTGCGCGAGACACGGCCCGACGCCAAATTTCTGGAACTGGTGCACCGGCTGGATCGCGATACCTCAGGGATTTTGATGTTCGCCAAAAAGCGCTCGGCGCTGGTGGCGCTGCACGAGCAACTGCGCGAGGGGCGGGTGCAAAAAATGTACCTCGCGCTGGTGCACGGCCATTGGCGCGATGCCAAGCGGGCGGTCAAGGCACCGCTGCAAAAACATTTGCTGGCCAACGGTGAACGGCGGGTTTCAGTCCACGAAGACGGTCAAGCCGCGCACACTATTTTTCGCTTGCGCAAGGCGTGGCCGGATTATGTGCCACCGTTTAGTTTGCTCGAAGCCGAATTAAAAACCGGACGCACGCACCAGATCCGCGTACATTTAGCGCACTTGGAATTCCCCATTGCCGGTGATGATAAATACGGCGATTTCCCTTTAAATAAAGTCCTTAAAAAACAATTACTTAAGAGAATGTTCTTGCACGCAAACCGAACCGTTATTACGCACCCCGACAGTGGTGAGACGTTACGCTTTGAAGCGCCGCTGCCGGTTGAACTGGAAGCCTTTGTTATCCACTTGAACGCCCATCATGCCCAAACAGTTTGAGCTGCTGGTGTTTGATTGGGACGGCACGCTGATGGATTCGGCGGGTGCGATCAGCGCTGCGTTGCGTGCGGCATGCGCTGATTTGCAATTGCCCGTGCCGAGCGTAGGAGAGGCGCGTTACGTGATCGGGCTGGGGTTGACCGACTCGCTCAGGTACTTGCTGCCGGATTTTCCCGCGACGGGCTACCCGGCATTGCTGGAACGCTATCGTGTGCATTTTTTACAGCAGGATCGTGAAACCGCCTTATTTCCTGGTGCGCCCGAGATGCTGCGCGCGCTGCAGGCGCAGGGCTTTACGCTAGCCGTGGCCACAGGCAAAAGCCGTCGTGGGCTAGATCGAGCGCTGGAGGCTACCGGTCTGGGCCCGGTGTTTCACGCCACGCGCTGCGGCGACGAAGGATTTACCAAGCCGCATCCGGGCATGTTGCTGTGGCTGCTGGATCACTTAAACGTGGAGCGCGAACGCGCGCTCATGATCGGCGACACCTCGCACGATATGCAGATGGCGACCGCCGCCGCAGTCGCACGCTTGGGCGTGGCCTACGGCGCGCATCCGCGCGAGAATTTGCTCAAGCATGGGCCTGTCGCTTGCCTGAACACCTTTGCGGAATTGTCGCAATGGCTGACGACGCAAGCGTAATTTGCGCCAGCGATGCGCTGGTGGATGGCCGATTGGGCGTGCGCTTCAAGGCACCGACACCGTTGGGCGATGCGCCTGCGTTTGCCGTGCGCTTTAACGGCACAGCGTATGCGTATCTGAACCGCTGTGCGCATGTGCCGGTGGAACTGGATTGGACCGACGGCATGTTTTTCGACTATTCCAAGCTATACTTGATCTGTGCCACGCATGGCGCGACGTACCTGCCCAACACTGGCCTGTGCGTGATGGGACCTTGCGCGGGTAAACGGCTAACGCCGGTGGCGATAACAGAACGTGATGGGCAGATTTTACTGTTGAAGGAAGCATAAGATGGCTGATGACAATAGCGGTAGCGGCTGGGAACGCGCCGTACTGGAAAAGGTGGCGCTGGCTGCCGTGACGGAGCAACGCCGCGCGCGCCGCTGGGGCATTTTTTTCAAGTTTCTGATTTTTGCGTATTTGTTTGTGGTGCTGGCCATCGCCATGGGCTGGCACGGCAAAAAAGACGGTGGTGCGGCGGAAAAACACACAGCGCTGGTCGAAATAAATGGCGTGATCGCGCCCGGCACGCAGGCCAGTGCCGACGTGGTCATGCAAGGGCTCGCCGAAGCCTTCAAGGACAAGCGCACGCAAGGCGTGATTTTGCGTATCAATAGCCCCGGCGGCAGCCCGGTGCAGTCGGGCTATATCAACGATGAAATCAAGCGGCTGCGCGCCAAGTATCCGAATATTCCACTGTATGCCGTGGTGGAAGATGTGTGCGCCTCGGGCGGTTATTACATCGCCGCTGCTGCAGACCAGATTTACGTCAACAAGGCGAGCATGATCGGCTCCATCGGCGTGCTGATGAACGGCTTTGGTTTTACCGGCGTCATGGATAAGCTCGGCGTCGAACGGCGGCTATTGGCCGCGGGTGAAAACAAGGGCTTTCTTGATCCGTTCTCGCCGTTGAACGATGAGCAAAAAGCCCATGCAACACAAATGCTGACGGAGATTCACGATCAATTCATCGAGGTCGTTCGCAAGGGTCGCGGTAAGCGTCTGAAAGAAACGCCGGAGATGTTTTCCGGGCTGGTGTGGGTGGGGCAAAAGAGCATCGAGTTGGGCCTCGCCGATGCGTTGGGTAGCGCAGAGCAAGTGGCGCGCGACGTCATTAAGGCAGAAGAGATTGTGGATTTCACCCCGCGCGAGAATGTCGCGGAGCGGTTTGCCAAACGGCTGGGTGCTTCGGCGGCAGAATCCTTGGTGAAATTCGGTGGCACCGGTATGGCGAATTTGCGTTTGCAGTGAACAAGGGTTGGCGTGTTCCTCAATGGAAGGAGTGACAATGAGTGCAATGGTGCGGTTGGTTAACCCGGAAGCGCCGCCGCCGAAGGTTGCGGCCACCGGCAAGCTGCGCGATTTAAGGGTGGACGGCATACGGTTGGGCGTGCTCGACAACAGCAAAGGCAACGCCGATCACTTGCTGAAATTCATTATCGAGGGCGTAAAGTCGCAGATGAAAGTGGCGTCGGTGGTGTCGCTGCGCAAGCCCTCGCCGTCGATTCCGGCTGAAAAGAATGTGCTGGATGAACTCGCCGAGAAAGCCGATTGCGTGCTTAGCGCCATGGCTGATTGAGGCTCCTGCACGTCGTGGAGTGTCCACGACATGTCAGAGCTGCGTAAGCGGGGTTTGGTGACGGCGGTGATCTGTACCGATCCGTTTCTCAAGTTGGGTAAAGCGCAGTCGCGGGTGTTCGGCACCCCGGATCTGCCACTGATTGTGATTCCGCATCCGCTGGGCGGCATCTCGCTAGAAAAAGTGGAAGGGCGCGCTGAAGTGGCGATCCCTGAGTTTGTGAAGCTGATCAAGGAGCACAGCAAGTGAGCGATCTGTCGGATTTGTTGCAAGCGCCCGATGCAAGTCTGGAAGCGAAAGATGATTTTTTCGCCATCAACGCCCTGTATATGGAAAAGGGTTGGGGCGACGGCTTGCCGCTGATTCCGCCGACCGAAGCGCGCGTGGCCGCCATGCTCGAATACTGCGACCGGCCGTGGAACGAGCCGGTGGGTAAAGTCGCACCGCGCTACGGCGAAGCTACGCCGCTGCGCCTCGCCGCCAATGCGGTCATGGCCGGTTGCAAGCCGGAATACTTTCCGTTGATTGTGCTGGCGGTTGAGGCCATGTGCGAGGAATCGTTCAATCTCTACGGTATTCAGGCGACCACCCATATGTGCGCGCCGCTGGTGATTGTGAACGGCCCGGGTGCCAAAGAGTTGGGCATGAACAGTGGGCACAATGCGTTCGGCCCCGGCACGCAGAGCAACGCCACCATAGGTCGCGCTATCCGATTGATTTTATTGAATATTGGCGGGGCGATCCCGGCGCTGGGCGATATGTCCACGTTCGGCGGGCCGAACAAATATTCGTACTGCGTGGCGGAAAATGAGTCGGGTAATCCCTGGGAGCCGCTGCACGTCGAGCGGGGTTTTCCGAAAGAGGCGACTTGCGTCACAGTAGTCGGCGGCGAATGCCCGCACAACATCAATGACCACGAAAGCATCAGCGGCATTGGTGTAATGAAAACCATCGCCGGTACGGTGATTTCCACCGGCATGAACGACGTGTACTACCCCGATGCGCAGCCGTTGATTGTGATGGGCCCCGAGCATGCTGCGACCATTGCCAATGATGGCATCAGCAAAAAGGATGTGAAGCAGTTCATCACGGAGCACGCGAAACTGCCGCTGGGCACCTTTTCGCAAGAGAATATCGACCGGCGCTTCCGGGTGGCGTTTGCGTCGGCCTTCAAGAACGCCGGTATGGATGCGCCGGTGCCGATGATTCACAATGCGGATAATTTGTTGATTGCGGTGATCGGCGGCGCAGGCAAGCACTCGGCGGTGATCCCCACTTTTGGCGCGACCAGGGCGGTGACCAAGGCGCTCAAGCGCAAAGACGGGCAATTCGCACGCCATATGCAGGACATGCGCCGTAGTTAAAGTCGGCTATATCGGTAAATTTTTATAACCAATTGATTTTAAAAGAGTTTTAAAGAGTGGGTCGGCTCCGCGCGATGGCGTTTCTTGAGCGCGCAAGGAGTTCACAGCGAATTCACAGTGAATTCACGTTGCGTTGCCTAGGGCGCGGGAGCGTGACGTTTATAATGGCGCTGCTGTGGTGAACGGGGTATCTAGCGTTGCCCGGCGGAACGGATCTGGCAGTTAAGCAAAATAACAGTAAAAACAATCACTTGGCCACATCGACCTATACTTTGACTGCTGACGCCAGCATCCGCGATATCGCGGAGGTCTGGGCGGGCGTGCGCGTCGCCCTAGACGCAGCGGCACCGTTGTTGGAACTGGACGCCGAGGCGGTGGCACGACCGGATACCGCGCTGGCACAGTTGCTGGCGGTCATCGTGGTGCGCGCGCGCGAGGAAGGTAAATCCGTGCGCATTGTGCGTGCATCGCAGCGCTTGCGCGAGCTGATCACCCTGCTCGCGCTGGATGTGGTGCTGGGGGATTAGCGCATGCACATTCCACTGGATGATGGCAAAACCGACAGTCCGCTGAAAATCCTGTTGGTTTTCGGGGCAGCCGTGCTGGCACCGTGGGTTTGGGGTGTGTGGGCCATGCCGCTGTGGGTGGCGCTGGTGTCGCTGGTGTTCTCGGGTATCGCGGTATTTTTGATTTACTGGCAATTCAAGAGCTTGACTGAAAATTTGCAGTCGCGCGACGGCGTTTCTAAAGCCGCTGAGCAACGTCATGCCAGCGGTGCGGCCGATTCGGCTGCCGCGCTGCGCGAGATGCTAAGCCTGTGGCTGGGGTCGTCGCAGGCGGCAACCGGCAACTTGCAGCAGGCGCGCGCCATGCTCGATGAAGTGACGCAGCAGTCGGAATCTGCCGCAGCCAGCATCGGTCGGAGTTTCCGCGTGGTGATGAATAAAACCGGCGAACAGATGGACGACGCCGTGCGTCTGCTCAAAAGCAGTTCGGACGGCGCGGGCGGCTCAACGTGGCTGTCGCTGCCCGATTTTATTAAGGCCTACGAAAGTCAGCTCGATACGGTGACCGGACGCATGATGGATTTTTCCAAGGCGTCCGAAGAAATGTCGCGCCACCAGGAACTGGTGCGCGATCATTCGCTGGCCATCGACGAAATGCTCGACGAGTTGCGCAACATGGCCGCGCGCATCCGCAAGCTGGCGTTGGATTCCACCGTGGCGGCCAACCGCGACGCCTCAACCGATACGCGTTGGTTCATCGAGATCGCTGACCGCATTCGCGAAACCAGCACCTCGGCGCACGAGCTCACACGGCGCATGCGTGACGGCCTCGAGCAAATCCGCGAAGTGATGGGCAGAACCTACGAAGAGTTGAGTAAATCCAGCGATAACGTGCGCATGGCGGCGGTGCAGGCCAAGGTGGATGTGTCGCAACTGAATATTGCCACCATGGAAAAGGCGCGCGAGGTGACCGGCACGCTGGAAAAAATCACCGCGCTGGGCAAGGAAGTCCGCAGCGACATTAACCAGATTATTGTCGCCATGCAGTATCAAGACATTACGCATCAGAAGCTGGAGCACATCAAGGCGCCGTTGCTTGCAACCGCCACGGCCAGCATTTCCGAAGTGGCCGCACGAACTCGCGCGGCGGGTATCGCACCCGCGGCGGGCACCATGACAGAAACACCGGTTAAAGTACGTGATGACCTCGTTCCCGGCAAAACCAAAACCGTGGACGTGGAGTTATTCTAGGGATTATGGGGAGGCAGTTGTGTCGAACATACTGATTGTTGACGATTCCATGACGATGCGTCAGATGGTTAATTTCACGCTCACGTCGGCGGGACATGTCGTCACCGAAGCGGGCAACGCGGATGAAGCATTGCTCCATGCGCAAAAGCAGCGTTACGATTTGGTGATATCCGACGTCAACATGCCGGGCCGGTCGGGCATCGAGCTTGTGGCCGAGCTGCGCAAACTCGCGGAATACAAGTTTGTGCCGATTATTTTGCTGACCACGGAATCACAGCCGGAAATGAAATCCAAGGGTCGTGCGGCAGGCGCGACCGGCTGGATTGTCAAGCCGTTTGATCCCGAAGCGCTGCTCGGCGTGTTGCGCAAGGTATTGCCCGCGTGACGCGCTGGACAACCTTTTGAATTTCCCTTTGAATTTGACGGTTGCCGCGTTCACCCGTTCGAAAGGAGTATTCTTATGTCGATGAAAGCACGATTGGCACTCGGTGGGGGATTTCTGGTATTGATAAGTATGGCGCTGGGTGTGATCGGCGTGATGTATCTGGAGGGTGGGCCGCGCATTGCCACGATAACGCTGGCATCGATTATGGTGCTGATGGTATTGATGCTGTGGTTCGCGACGGTGCATGCAGTGACCCAGCCGCTGGCAGTGGCAGTGAAACTGGCTCGGAGCGTGGCCGCCGGTGATCTCACGGTTGCCATCAAAACCGATGGTTCAGGCGAGTTCGGCGCACTGCTGGTGGCGATGAAGTCGATGGTAGAAAATCTCACACGCATGGTCAGCGATATCCGCGTCAGCGCCGAAGCCATCCACACGTCAGCGGCGGAAGTCGCCACCGGCAATGCCAATCTGTCACAACGTACCGAGGAGCAGGCCTCCACGCTGGAAGAAACCGCGTCGAGCATGGAGCAACTGACCGCAGCGGTGCGCGACAACACCGAGAGCGCGCGCAAGGCCAATGGGTTGTCGAAAAGTGCCAATAGCGTGGCCGCTCAGGGCGGTGCCGTGGTGAGCGAGGTGGTGACAACCATGAACCAGATTCAGGAGAGTTCGCGCAAAATTGCCGATATTATTTCGGTGATCGACAGCATCGCGTTTCAAACCAATATTCTGGCGTTGAACGCAGCGGTAGAGGCGGCGCGCGCGGGAGAACAGGGGCGCGGTTTTGCGGTGGTGGCGTCTGAGGTGCGCAGCCTTGCGCAACGTTCGGCAGAAGCGGCAAAAGAAATCAAAAGCCTGATCGGCAGTTCGGTGGAACGAGTGGATGCCGGCACCCGTCAGGTCGAAGCCGCCGGCAAGACCATGACTGAAATTGTGGATTCAGTGGCGCGCGTCACGACCATCATCGATCAAATCACCACCGCATCGAACGATCAATCGGGCGGCATTGAGCAGGTGAACCAGGCCATCGCGCAGATGGATCACGTGGTGCAGCAAAACGCCGCAGTAGTCGAGCAGGCCACTGCGGCCGCAGAATCCATGCGTTCGCAGGCGCAGATGCTGATGCAGATGTCGAGCGTGTTCAAACTGAACGACGATGACGCCTCGCGCTTGAACCGGCGCCGCGATCCTGAGCGTGCGCCCAAGGTAGCGGCCAAGGCGGCGATTCCACCCAAGTCGGCTACCGCTTCCACTGGCGGTGCTGCCAAGGTACCCAAAGTAGCCAAAGTAACCAAAGCGGACGCTCGTGCGGCGTCGCCGTTGATCGGTGCCGGTGCCGCCAACGCAACCGGGGCAGGCGGCGCGCCGTCTGATGACGGCGAATGGAAAGAATTCTGATGGTCGCCGCCGTTCGCGTAGCAGGTCGCGTACCGGTTCGCGTGTCAAGCTGTGTCATCAGCCGTACGGTTGAATCATGAGCCTCGATCTGTCCCGTTTTCACGCCACCTTCTTCGCGGAAAGTCTCGAAGGCCTTAACCATGTGGAAGAGGCGCTGCTCGGCATCGAAGAACGCGGCCACGACAAAGATGCGCTCGATGGCATTTTTCGCGCGATTCATTCACTGAAAGGTTCGGCCGGTAGTTTGGGTTTTGGCGTCATCGCTGAGCTTGCGCACGAGATGGAGTCGGTGCTGGATCGTTTGCGGCAGGGCTTGATGGCGATTTCGGCGGATGGCACCAATGTGCTGCTGCGCGGCGTGGATTGCCTGCGCAACTGGATATTCCAGGCCGAAGCCAAAGAGCCCATGAACGCCGCAGCGGGTGCGGGCTTGGTGCGTGAATTGCAACTGCTGTTGCAGCGGGCCGGCAACGAGGCTGCCGGGGCGGCGACACCGGCGGTGCGTGCGGCGGGCAAGCACAATTATGTGGTGGTGTTCCGTCCGGCGCAGGATTTTTTCCACAGTGGCAATGATCCCGCGCGGTTTATCGACGAGCTCGCGCAGTTGGGCGACATTCAAAGCACCGTAGATTTGTCGGCGCTGCCGGGCATCGAGTCGTTTGTGCCGACCACATGTTATCTCGCTTGGCGCATTGCCATTGAAACTGAATCGTCGGCGAATGATATTCGCGAAGTGTTTGAGTGGGTTTCCAATTGTTGTGCGCTCGAGATTGAAGAAGTCATGCCGGTGGAAATGGCAGCCGGAGACGCCGCTGGAGAAGGCGCTGCGGTGCGTGCGGATGCGGTGGCCGGCGCGGGCGGCGAACAGCGGCGCGACGCCAGTCTGGTGACCATGCACGTGCGCACCGACAAGATTGATGAGCTGGTTAATCTGGTGGGCGAGTTGGTGATTACGCATACCATGTTGCGTCAATCCACGCAGGGGCTCGACGCGATCAAGGACGCGCGCACAGTGTCCGTGTTCGCCCAGCTCGAACGCAATGTGCAGGAAATTCAGGAGCGCGTGCTGTCCATACGCATGATGCCGGTGAATCACGTGTTCGGGCGCTTTCCGCGTCTAGTGCGCGACTTGGGTTTACAGCTCGGCAAGGCGATAGAACTCAAAATTTCCGGCGAGCAGGCCGAACTCGACAAGAGCGTGATTGAGCAATTGATTGATCCGCTGACCCATTTAGTGCGCAACGCGCTGGATCACGGCATCGAGTTGCCGGCAGACCGCCTGTCGGTGGGCAAGCCTGCCAAGGGCACTTTGAGCCTGCACGCGGAGCATCGCGGCGGGCGTTTTGTCATCACGGTGATCGACGACGGACGTGGCATCAATCCGGAAATGGTCAAGCGCCGTGCGTTGGAAATCGGCCTGCTGGAATCCACCGATGTCTTTGATGAAGCGGCGATGTACGCCTTGCTGCTAAAGCCCGGGTTTTCGACAGCGCAAAAAGTCAGCAACGTGTCCGGACGAGGCGTGGGGCTGGATGTGGTGAGTGAAAACGTGCGCAAGCTTGGCGGGTCGCTGGACATACAGTCGGCGCTCGGCACGGGCACCACTTTCATGATCAATCTGCCAATGACGCTGGCGATTGTGGACGGCATGATCGTCGGCGTTTCCGGCGAGCGGTATATTATTCCCATTGCGTTTATACGCGAATGCTTGCAAGTATCGGCGGTGCACGTGCAATCCGTGGTGGGGCAAGGTCAGGTGCTGCAACTGCGCGGTGAGTACATACCGGTGGTCAAGCTGCGGGATATTTGCCATCTCCAAGGCGAGCCTGCTGCGCAGCCGGTGCTGGTGGTGCTGGAAGCGGAAAACCGTGTGATCGCACTGCAAGTGGATGAGCTGCTGGGGCAGGATCAGGTGGTGTTCAAGAGCCTAGAGGCGAATTACCGCAAGGTCGAGTTCATGGCGGGCGCTTCGATTTTGGGTGACGGGCGCGTAGCGCTGATTCTGGACATCAATCAAATCGTCAAGCAGCACGCGAATATCAAGACTGCGGGCCGTGGCGAACGTACCGATCGTACGACTCGTACTGCGGCGATAGCGTAAGCAACACACAACATACTGGAGGCTGGCATGAATGACGCGCGCAGGGACGAAGCCGCAAACGCGGGGCTCAAGCAAGAGGTGCTTTCCTTTCGTTTGGGCGCGGAGGAATACTGCCTCGATATTCTGAGCGTGCAGGAAATTCGCGGTTACGACACCGTGACCACCATTGCCAACACGCCGGATTTCATCAAGGGCGTGATTAATCTGCGCGGACACATCGTGCCGATTGTCGATTTGCGCATCAAGTTCAAATTGACGGAGGCCAAGTATGATGCGACAACCATCGTTATCATATTGAATTTAAACAAGAAAATGATAGGCATAGTAGTGGACAGCGTATCCGATGTGATCGCTGTGCCGCAGGCTGACATCCGCGACGCGCCGCGCTTTGGTTCGGCCATTAACACCGAATTTATTTCAGGCATGGCCACAGTAGATGAGCGCATGCTGATTCTGGTGAATATCGAAAAGCTGCTCAGCAGCGATGATCTACAACTCATCGATCAGGTTGCGGCGTAACACGATCTTGGCCGTGCGCCGGATATTCTGCACACGGCTCTGGCCTGCTTTCCCTCCCTATCCCCAACCTCATCCCCATGTCCAGGGAGTTCAGTTTTACACAGGCAGACTATGAACGGGTGTCGGTACACCTGTATCGTATCGCCGGCATTCATCTGGGCGAGTCGCGTAAGGAAATGGTGTACAGCCGTTTGTCGCGGGAACTGCGGCGGCTGCATTTAACGAGCGTCACCGCGTACCTCGATTTTCTGGACAAGGCGGGGCAACACGAATGGACGCGCTTCACCAATGTGCTCACCACCAATCTGACCAGTTTTTTCAGAGAGAATCATCACTTTGCAATTTTGGCGGAAAAAATATTGCCGCACGCTGGGCGTCCGATGCGCATCTGGAGCTGCGGTTGCGCTTCGGGCGAAGAGCCGTATTCCATCGCCATGATGTGCGATGAAACGCCGGGCGTCGTGGCGGGAGGGGTGAGCATTCTGGCCACAGATATCAATACCACCATGCTGCAGGATGCCGCCGCTGGCGTGTATGAGCGCGAACGGGTCGAAGGCCTGTCGCCGGAGCGCCGGCACCGTTATTTTCTGAGCGGCAGCGGCGCGTTTGTCGACCAAGTCAAAATCAAGGACAGCCTCAAGCGCAATATCGCGTTTCGCATGCTCAATTTGATGGCGCCAGAATGGGACATTGAGGGCCAGTTCGATGCGATTTTCTGCCGCAATGTCATGATCTATTTTGACAAAGACACGCAATATCAAATCTTGAAACGCTTCGTGCCGCTGCTCAGGCAGCCGCATGGTTTGCTGTTCGCCGGCCACTCGGAGGCGTTTTTTAACGCCAAGGATTTGTTCGCCCCAATGGGATCAACCACGTATCGCGTCGCGGACGGGGCGGTTTAGCCATGGCGCGCGCCGCGACCTACGATACCGATTCCGGCAATCCGGGCAAAGACAGCCGCGAGCTGTATTACGACAGTTATTTCGGCCTGCACGCGGCGAAGATCGGTCCGGGTGAGCTCTACGCCAGCAAGCGCAACATCCTGATTGTGACGGTGCTCGGTTCGTGTGTGTCAGCCTGCTTGATGGACCCGGTTGCGCGCATCGGCGGCATGAATCACTTTATGTTGCCCGAGCGCAGCGACAGCAACACCATCCTGAGCGAGCCCGCGCGCTACGGCGCGCACGCCATGGAAATGTTGATTAACAATCTGCTGTCGATGGGTGCCCGGCGCGAGCGCCTCGAAGCCAAAGTGTTTGGTGCCGGTCGCGTGCTGGCCAACATGAGTGATGTCGGTGCGCGCAATGCGCAATTTGCGCTCGAGTACTTGGAGCGCGAACGTATCCCCGTGCGTGCGCGCGATGTGGGCGGCGAACACGCGCGCAAGGTCTATTTGTTCGTCGAGACCGGCAAGGTTTTAGTCAAAGAAATCAATCAGTTACGTAACGACACCGTGCTGACGCGTGAGCGCGCCTACGCCACCGCAATCGGCGGCAAACGCATCAGCGGCGGTGATGTCGAACTGTTTGGCAACTAGCTCATGGCCCAGAAAATTCGCGTCATAATTGTGGATGATTCGCAGGTCATGCGCGACATGATTGCGCAGATCGTGCGCGCACAGCCAGATATGGAAGTCGCTGCCACCGCACAAGATCCGTTCGATGCGCGCGAGAAAATCAAGGCGCTGTCGCCGGACGTGGTGTTGCTTGATATCGAAATGCCACGCATGGACGGGCTGACGTTTCTCGACAAAATCATGCGTCTGCGTCCGATGCCCGTGGTGATGGTGTCCACGCTCACGGTAGCGGGCGGCACAGCAACCCTGCGCGCACTGGAGCTGGGCGCGGTGGATTTTGTCACCAAGCCGTCGGCGCGGCTGAGCGAAACCATGGCGGACGCGTTTGCCGCTGACATTGCGGCCAAGGTGCGCATTGCCGCTGCATCTGCGCAAAGTATCGCGCGCCGCGGCCGGGTGACGGCCCCCGCCGCATCCGCCAAACCGCCCACCGGCACGCTGGGCGTGGCGGCGCACAATGCGGTGGTGGCCATCGGCGCATCCACCGGTGGCATCGAGGCGATCACTACCGTGTTGACCAGCTTGCCTGCGGACATGCCGCCGATTCTGATTGTGCAACACCTGCCGCAGCCGTTTACACGGCTGTTCGCCGCGCGGCTCGACACCTTGTGTACGCTCAAAGTGAAAGAGGCGGCGCAGGGCGATATTCTGCATCCGGGCCACGTGTACATCGCGCCGGGCAATCAGCATTTGCGCTTGGGGCGCGGCGTCAGTGGCTCAATTACCTTGTTGTCAGACGATCCCTTGTTGAACGGCCATCGGCCCTCGGTGGATTACCTGTTTAACTCAGTGGCGCAACAGGCGGGCAGCGCTGCTGTAGGGGTTATTCTCAGTGGCATGGGTGCCGACGGCGCTGCAGGCTTGCTCAAAATGCGCCAAGCGGGCGCCATGACCGTCGGGCAGGACGCCGCGACCTGCGTGGTCTACGGCATGCCCCGTGCGGCTTTTGAGCTGGGGGCAGTGATGCGTCAAGCGCCGCTAGAAAGCATTGCCGGCGAAGTGCTCACCTGCCTGCGCTCGCTGGAAAAAGCGCCACAAGCCAAATCGCGTTAGCCGCGAAAGCACATCGCGGCACGCGTTGGTCCGGATACGGCCATTCTCCGTTGCCCCGTTGTCCTGTTGTCCTGTGGCCTTGACATTCCGGTGAGTTGGTGTATTTTATCAATAAAAACAATAGCTTACCCTATAAACAGCCTTTGCCACAGAGGGCACCGAGAACACAAAGAAAAATCAGGGCGTTACCGTGGTTCACCGGATCACTTGGTTAGTGAGTGAACATTTCAGACGAAGTGCGTGTCTTTCCTTGGTGTTCTCGGTGTTCTCGGTGTTCTCGGTGTTCTCTGCGGCGAATTGCGTTTTTTAGCCCTATCGCGGTTAACCAGCCTGTGGTGCAGGCCGGTTTGTCACCAGAAGGAGCATTCATGATGCGGATGCGGCACTGGAAAAGATGGGCGATGGGTGCGGTGCTGATGACGCTGTGCACGCCAGCCTACAGCTTGGACCCGCTGACGCTGATTTTGCTACGCATAGTGCGCGACAAGGTGCTCAGCGCGGGCATTGAGCGCGCGGTGGAGCGTTCTGGTTCGCCGCTGAATCCCCCGACGGTAGCGCGGCCTGCATTGCCTGCTTTACCGTTGGGCATGGACGATGCGCAGTTGCGGCGCTTGATCGACGAAGGCTTTGTGCACCTGACTGGCGGACAGCGCGACGAAGTGTATGCGCACGTGCGGCGCGTGTTGATGGATCCGAAAAACGCCGATGAAGCGCCAGCACTGATTGCTGATTTGGCAGTGAAAGCGTCGGCCGTGCGGCAGGCGCATGAGGCGTTGAGCAATCTGTCGCCCGCGCGCAAGCAGCGCATTGCTGCAGAAGCGCGCGAAGCCTATGAAAACATGCCACCGGACACGCGCGAAGCATTAGCTGGTGCCTTGCGCGCCCGGATTGTGCCCATGCCCGCCGACTTGACGGACATGATTCTGGCCGAGTTCGACCGCGTGCGCGCCCGCCCGCCACTTCCGGATAACCCTGCGGCGAACGCTACGCCGTAGCTTGACCTGCCCACTTACTGATGCTTGAGCCGGGTGCCGAGCCCCACGGACGGACCCGCCTTGGCTGGCACAGCTACGCCCAATAGCCGCACTTTGGTCAGCAGCCGCACCAAGTTGACGACCAGCGCTTCGGCTTGGGTGAGTGTGGCGAGCGCTTCAGCGCGCGCTGCGGGCGTCAAGCCCAACGCATTAATTTTTCTATATAATTCTGAACTTTCCGTAACTTTTAACGTCTTTTCCATGCTGAGTCTCCTTGTTATTGAATAAAATTGCTGTGCCACATCAAAACTTTTAAAACTTTAACTTCAATTACTTACTGCTAACGTATAGACTCCATTCTGCGTAAAATGTTGCATAGCATCAATAGACTTATATTGCCCCATCACATTAGATAAATTCATTTATATCGGAGAGGGACTCATGACTGTGCGCCTACCGCCACTGAATTCTCTGAAAGCCTTCGAGGCCACTGCGCGTAATCTGAGCGTGAAACGCGCCGCCATCGAGCTGAACGTCACTTCTGCTGCGGTTAGCCATCAAATACGCGCGCTGGAAGAGTATTTGGGCGTGCAATTGTTTCGCCGCTATAACCGCGCGCTGGAACTCACCGACGTGGCCAAGGCCGCGCTTCCCAAGCTCGGCGAGGGCTTTGACTGCATGGCGCAGGCGGTGACGATTTTGCGCAGCGAGCAAGGTGGCGGCGCGCTTACGGTGAGCTCGGCACCGTCGTTTGCGTCACGCTGGCTGATGCCGCGTTTGCACCGCTTTATCGCGGCGCACCCGGAGATCGATGTGCGTATCTCTGCGCGTATGCGTCGGGTGAGTGTAGACGGCAAGGGCGACGTGGCCGAGCGCGCCACGCTCGAAGCCTGGCTGGCCGATTCCGATGTGGCGATTCTCTATGGCCGTGGCCATGTCAGCGGCTTGCTGATTGAGCGTTTGCTGGATCTGAGCATCACGCCGATCTGCAGCCCCAAGCTGTTAGCCGGCGACAACCCGTTGCGCTCCGGCGAGGATTTACGCCGCCATTTGCTGTTGCACGACGACACCGGCGAGCTCTACGACAACGAACCGTTCTGGGGCTTATGGCTGCGCGAAGCAGGCATCAAGGGCGTGGACGCCAACAAAGGCCCGCACTTCAGCCACGCGGTGCTGGCGTTTGAAGCGGCGATCGACGCCGTGGGCATCCTCGCCAGCATGCCGGTGCTGGCGGCTGAGGATATAGCCACTGGCAAGCTGATTATGCCCTTTGATTTTTCCGTCAAACTGCCCGATGGCTACTACATGGCCTGCGGAGAACACGCTGACGAGCGCCCCGCTGTGGCCGCTTTTCGTGCTTGGATGCGCGAAGAAGCGGAGCGTGTCAATAAATAACTAAGTAATTGATTTAATTGAGTTTTATGTTGATGCGGTTGCTGCGCGTGGAATCTGGCGCTCATCCACCGGCAACGTCAGCAGCGCGGCCACCAGCCCGGCCACGATGGTGATCCACCACATCACGGTGTAAGAGCCGGTCGCGTCGAAAATTCGACCACCAAGCCATACGCCGAGAAAGCTGCCGAATTGGTGAAACATAAAGGCGCAGCCAGCCAGCGTAGAGAGGTAACGCGGGCCAAAAATCTGCGCAATCATGGCGGTGGTGACCGGCGCAGTGCCCAGCCATAAAAAACCGATGGCGGCAGAAAACAGATACACCGTCATCGGCGACAGCGGCGTCAGAATGAAGGCTGCAATCACCATCGCGCGGGTGAAATACAGCGTGCCGAGCAGGTACTTCTTGGTGTAGCGGCCGCCGAGCCAGCCCCACGTATAACTGCCGAAGGTATTAAACAGCCCGATCAACGCCAGCGCAATCATGCCCGTGGCGGGCGACATTTTCTGGTCGATCAAATACGCCGGAAAATGCACCGAGACAAACAGCAACTGAAAGCCGCAGACGGTGTAAGAGATACACATCAGCACAAAGCCGCGATGGCTAAAGGCCTCGCGCAGCGCTGCCGGAATGGATTGTACAAACTGAATTTTCGCCTGCGCCGCTTTATCTTCGACCAATGCGGTCGACAACGGCAACAGCAGCAGCACGGTAATCGCCAATATCAACAGCGCCTGCTGCCAGCCGAGGTGGTTTATCAATAACTGGCCGTAGGGCAGCATCAAAAATTGCCCCAGCGAACCCGCCGCGCCGACCACGCCCATGGCCGTGCTGCGCTTTTCCGCCGGCACCACGCGCCCGACCACACCATAGACGGTGCTAAAGCCGCAGCAGCCCATAGCCGCGCCGATAATCAGGCCCGCGCTCAAGTTGAGCTCCATGCCGGTGGTGGAATGCGACATCAGCACCAGCCCGATGGCGTAGAGAATGGTGCCGCCCGCCATCACCCGCGCCGCGCCGAATTTGTCGGCGATCATGCCGGTGAGTGGCTGCGAGAAACCATAAAACAGATTTTGCAACGCAATGGCGAACGAAAACGTTTCGCGGCTAATGCCCAAATCCAGCGTCATAGGCTGCAAATACAGCCCGAAGCCATGCCGCGTGCCCAGCACAATAGTCATGGCCAAGCCGCCGCAAGCGACCACCACCGCAGGCGTGCGCCAATTTTTCTTATTCGTCATCGGTGTCCGCTCAAAACTCCGAGTTTACTTCACGGGCGAGGGTTGCGGGTTTGCAGCAATATTGCTCGGTATTGCACTCGTGCTGCGCATCGCACCTACAAAGCTTAACGCTCGTGGCGGGCGTTTGAAACAAGCGTTGCGCACGCCCGACATGGTGACCCAACGCGCCAGTCAGGGCGGAGCGCCGTTTGTGTCCGCCCCAGCCCGTTTACGGCGCTGCTGAAATCCGTTACCGCGCGCCTGGCCCGATTGATCAAGAGCGTGAATAGCTGGTTGATGAATTGACGCTACGGTCGTGCGTGTCGCCTGTGACGTAGCCGGGTGCGTCCGGCTATACTTACGCAACACATTTTTTGATGAGGAGCCTTGCATGGAAAAACAAGCTTATAAGCTGCGCCACATTGCACTGTCGGTGCCCGACGTGGCTGCTGCGAAAAAATTTTTTGAAGAAGCCTTCGGCATGACGCACGCGGGCAACGCGCAAAACGGTGTTTACATGACCGACGGCGTGATGAACGTTGCGCTGCTCGGCAAAGGCGGGCAGGTGCCGGGCGTTGAGCACCCGTACTACGGGGTGATGCACTTCGGTATGTGGGTGGACAATCTTGAGCAGGCCGAAGCGCAAGTCAAGGCCGCCGGTGCCACGCACTTCCAGGGCCGTCCGCCCAACACCCCGAACAGTTTTTACGAAGTGAAATACCGCGATCCGGCTGTCGGCGTGTTTGATATCACTGCCAGCGGCTGGAAGGGCGCGGTGAAGAACGTCAAGCCAGCTGAGTAACCCGAATAACAAATAGTCGAGTTCGCATTTTGCCTACCCATCCTATACTCATCATTGGCGGGGGCCCGGTGGGCCTGACGCTGGCGCTGTATCTCGCACAGCACGATGTACGCTCAGTGCTGATCGAGCAATTCAACGAGCGTGATTTTATCGAGCAGGATCCGCGCGCCGGCAGCATCCATCCGGCCACGCTAGAAATGCTCGACAGCCTCGGGTTATCCGAGCGTATGCACCAACGCGGGTTGATTGCGGCAACGTTTCAGTATTGGGATCGCCAAACCGACACCATGTTTGCCGAGTTTGATCATGCGGTACTCAAAGACGACACACGCTTTCCTTATGTGTTGCAGTGCGAGCGCACCAAAATGATCGACGAGGCGATGCAGTTGTTGCGCGGCTATACGCAGTGCGATATACGTATGTCCACCACCTTTGAGTCGTTTACGCAGGATGCGGATGGCGTGACCGCGACGGTGACCAATGCGGCGGGCGAAAGGCAGGACATT
Organism: Burkholderiales bacterium; assembly: GCA_043743335.1. Lineage (GTDB taxonomy): Bacteria > Pseudomonadota > Gammaproteobacteria > Burkholderiales > SG8-41 > UBA5216. The sequence goes on along the minus strand of JAYTWR010000125.1, from coordinate 42,355 downwards.
CGCGGGAGCTTCATTGTCAGTTGCGAAGGCGGGCGCAGCATCGTGCGCAAGACGCTGGACATTGAATTTGACGGCTACACTTACCCGGAACGCACACTCACGGTTGCTGTAGCCTACGATTTTGACAAGCATCACGGCTACTCGTACCGCAACTATATTTCCGATCCGGGGCAGTGGTCGAACCTGTTCAAGTGGACGCAGCCCGAGCGTTGGCGCGTGCATTTCCCGACGAATATTGACGACGATCCCGACAAGATGTTGAGCGATGCGCATATCGAAGATCAGTTGCAGCGCTTTCTGCCGAATTCGCAGAAATTTGAAGTGGTGCATCGCACGCTATACACCGTGCATCAGCGCGTGGCAGCATCGTTTCGAGGTGGGCGCGCAATACTCGCCGGCGATGCTGCGCACATCAATAGCCCCATTGGGGGCATGGGTTTGAACAGCGGCGTGCACGATGCCATGAATTTGGGTGAAAAGCTCGTGCGCATCGCCAACGGGCAGGATGCGCTGGACGTGCTCGACCGCTACACTCGGCAGCGTCGCCACGTCGCGGTCAACCACACCAAGGCGCAGACCGAGCGCAACAAGCGCGTGCTGATGGAAACCGATCCGGCGGTGCGCAAGCAAAACCACGACAACCTGAAGCGCGCTGCATCCGACGCGAAGCGCATGCGTGAAACCCTGCTGCGCACGTCGCTGATGAACAGTGTACGCGAGGCTGCGGCGATTGCGTAAGCCACGGTTTGCATTGGCGGCATTAGCGGCATTAGCGGCATTAGCGCTGATGCCGGCGTTTTCTGGCATTGCAGCGGCCCAATCGACTGTCGGCTATCCGAGCCGTCCGGTGCGCATTATTTCGCCGTTTGCACCTGGCGGCAGCAATGACGTGGTGGCGCGCTTGGTTGGCGCCCATCTCGCTGCTGCGATGGGCCAGCCCTTTGTCATCGATAACCGCGCCGGAGCGGGCGGTGCATTAGGCACCGAAATTGGTGCCCGCGCACCGGCAGACGGTTACACGTTGACGGTGGTGTCGAATGCCACATTAGCCATCGTGCCAGCGCTACGCACCGTGGCTTATGACCCGGTTAAGGATTTCGCCCCCATCAGTTTGGTCGGCAGCTCGCCCTATGTGATCGTGGTGCATCCATCATTACCGGTGCGCAACATGCAGGAACTGCTGACGCTCGCCAAGGCACGCCCCGGCAAGATCGAGTACGGTTCCGGGGGCGTGGGTACGCCCGGTCATTTGGCAGGTGCCATGCTGACCAACATGACAGGTATCAAAATGACGCATGTGCCGTACAAGGCAGGCAATATCGCGCTGACCGATTTGCTGGGCGGGCATATTGCGCTGACGTTCTCCAACACCATCACCTCGACCGAGTTGATCAGGGGCGGCAAAGTGCGCGCCATCGCCGCGACCACGGCACAGCGCATTGCCGCATTTCCAGAGTTGCCTACGGTGGCCGAATCAGGCGTACCGAATTACGACTTCGCACTTTGGCTGGGGCTGGCTGCGCCGTCGGCAACGCCCGCTGCGATAGTTCAGTCACTGAATAAATCTTTGGTTACGGCACTGCAAAGCAAAGACCTGCAAAGCCGTATGACGGCGCAATCCATCGAAACGCTCGGCAGTACGCCGCAAGCCTTCGCTGACAAGATCAAACACGACATCGCGGTTTACGCAAAGTTGGCGCGCGCGTCGGGTGCGCAGGCGGATTAAGCGCGCATAGCCCGGCAGCAGCGCAGCGTATCCCAAGGCGAACGCCGCGCCATTCGGCGATGCTCGCCGCTATTGCGTGGCACTGGGTAGGCGCATGCGTTCTACGATTCTCGGAATGCACTGCTGCCGGGCTATGCGCGCTCATATCGCCGAATTTACGGCGCGGGTGTGCGTTGCAGACTGCGCGGCGAATGCGCCGGCGGCTTTTGAACCGGTTAGCTGGCGGTTGCCCTGTTGCTGCCACAATTGCCCCGTGCTTTGCCCGAATCGCGCCCGTGCTGCGCCACGCGCCGGTCGTGTAATACGTCTCAGCCGGGCCGATACATGTTGCCCGGCCCAATTCTGACAGCGGAGACGAGAACATGACTGGTGCACTATGGAAACGAATAGCGTTGCTGATATTGATCGGCATGGGGTTGATGATCCCGATGAGCATGATCACGGGTTTGATCGCGGAGCGACAAAACGCGCAGCGCGGCGTGTTGAATGAAATCGCGCAAAGCGCCACCGGCGAACAGGCCATCACCGGCCCAGTGTTGCTGGTGCCGTATAAACGCAGGGTCATTCACACGCAGGTGGTGAAGGACGACAAGGGCGTGGAAAAGGAAAAAAAGACCGAGCATGTCTACGACGAAACGCTGGCGTTTCTGCCGGAATGGCTGGAGATCGACGGTGATGTGGCTACCTTTGAGAAGCGTCGTGGTATTTACACGGCGCGGCTGTATAGCGCGCCGCTCAAGATCAAGGGCCGGTTTTTGGTGCCCAAGGGCTACGTGGCACAGGCAGGTGCTGGCGCGTTTGATTTTGGCGGCGCGCGCATGGCCATCGGCATCGCCGATCCGCGCGGCATCAAGAATAGCCCCGAGCTGGTGATGGACGAGAAGAAAATCGCGTTCGTGTCCGGCGCACACGCACCGGGTATGGCGGCGGGCATGCACGCGCCATTGGGCGTGCTCAATGACACGCAGCCAACCCACTTTGACTTTGCTTTTGAACTGAGTTTGCAGGGCATGGAACGGCTTTGGTTTGTGCCCACCGGCAAGAGCACGCAAGTTAGCCTGAAATCGAATTGGCCGCACCCCAGCTTTTATGGACGTTATTTACCGGAGCCCAAAGCGGATGGCGAAGGCAATGCCGGTGACGGCTTCGTCGCCCAGTGGCGCACCTCGCATTTTTCCACCAATCTCGCCACGCTCTATGGGGAATGTGTGTCCGACGCCAGCAAATGCGCGGCGGTGGCGAAAAACGGCTTCGGCGTGTCGCTGATTCAGCCGGCGAATATTTATCAGCAACTCGAACGTTCGGCCAAGTATGGATTTTTGTTTATCGGTCTGACCTTGATTGCCTTCTTTTTGTATGAAGTGCTCAAGCGTTTGGCGATACACCCGATCCAATACGGCTTGGTGGGCATTGCGCTGGCGATGTTTTATTTATTGCTGACGTCGCTGTCGGAACACATCGCGTTTGATCGGGCCTATGCCATCGCCAGCGCGGCGTGCATCGGGCTGCTTGCGTTTTACGTGAGCTTTGTGCTGAAAAGCGCCGTGCGCGGCTTGGGCTTTGGCGCGCTGTTGGCGGCGCTGTATGGTGCGCTCTACGTGTTGCTGCGTTCCGAGGACCACTCGCTGGTGTTGGGCTCGGTGTTGTTGTTTGGCCTGTTGACAGCCGTTATGGTCGGCACGCGCAAGGTGGATTGGTATCGCGTGGGCGAAGGGTTAGCTGCGCGTAAGGGTAGTGTTGGCAGCCAACCCACCGCCGAATAGTGGCTGTGAAGGGGCTTCCAGTGGAAGCCCCGTCCCTTTAACAAGGGAAAATCAGCTAAAATAACAACTCGTCAGGGTGTAGCGTAGTCCGGTAGCGCGCCTGCTTTGGGAGCAGGAGGTCGTGAGTTCGAATCTCACCTCCCTGACCAGTTTCAATCCAGCTTCAATCGTTCTAAACGCGTCTCAATCCTTGAGATGAAACGGATTGAAGTTCGTTTTCCGGTCGTAATGGTCTTCGTTTTCTGCGCGTTTTAACGCGTTGACGATGACGTAGGTGAGCGGCGTGAACGCCACTTCCACACTCACTTTCAGCACAAACTGCGCGGCCATCACCATCGGTAATTTATCGTTGGGAATGATGCCTGTGCCGTAAAACGCCAGCGGGTAAAACAGCGCGGAATCAACAGCCTCGCCCACCACGGTGGATCCGATGGTGCGGCTCCACAGATGTTTGCCCTGGGTGAGGATTTTCATTTTGGCCAACACCAGCGAGTTGACGAACTCGCCGCAAAAATACGCAATCATCGACGCCAGCACGATGCGCCACGTGGAGCCAAATGCCACTTCGTACGCTGATTGATTGTTCCAGAACGGCGCCGGTGGTAGCGCCACGACCATCGCAGCCATCACTGAGGCAAATGCCAGCGCGGCAAAGCCGCTCCAGATCACGCGCCGCGCGCGCGAGTAGCCATAGACCTCGGTGAGAATGTCGCCGAACACATACGACACCGGAAAAAACAGCACGCCCGCGCCAAAGGTCAGCGCGCCCCACACCGGCAAATCAATTTGCGCAATCTTCGCCGGGCCGATAAGGTTGGAGCAAATCAGCACCGTGACGAACGCCACCATCACCAGATTGTAGTAGCGGTATTCGCGCGGGGCGTTGGTCATCACGGTTGATGTGGTGTGCATTCGGGCGTGTGTTAAAGCAGCGTCTTATTTCGCTGTCACCGGTGTGCGCTTGGGCGGCGGCACGCCGACGACCGCGATGCGGATAGGCTCGGTGCCGTTGTTCAGCAACTGGTGTTCAATTACGCCGGGCGGCATGTGGATAGTGTCGCCAGGGCCGACTTGTTGTTCCAGCACGTCGCCGGCAGCGGATTTCCACTGAATGACGCCGTTGCCGCTTAGCACGAAATAAATTTCCTCAAAGTCTGCCGGATATTCCACTTTGACGCCGTCGTGGACATAGTGATCGTGGCGGTGCCAATGGTGCGGGCTGTAGCCGGGCGCGATTTCATCCACGTTGAAAAAGAAATTTTCCGTGGCGACGATGCGTTTGATTTGCCCCGCTGCTTTGGGCAGGCCACGGATGTTGACCGGCGCGACGGCATTGGCTTTGACGATGTTGAGTTCAGACACGGGCGTTTCCTTTCAGGTGATGAGTTTATATCGTAACTAATTGATTTTATTGAGTTTTAATTAGGTCAACGGCTGCATGGCGTACACTTGGAACGCGGGTCTGTCGCACAGGCGTGCGTACCACGCGTCGAGGTTTTTATAGGGCGGGCGCTCAATGGCCATGTTGTACCAGCGAAACGCGGCCACGCCAAGGGGGATGTCGCCCATGCTGAAGGCAGCACCAGCGATGTAGTCTTTATTCGCCAACGCGTTATCGACGATTTCAAAATTGGCAGTCATGGCTTTGAGGCTGGATGCCACCAGCGGCATGTCACGTTTTTCTGGCGCGGTGCGCACCAAATTCCAGAACACCGGGCGCAGGTTGAGCCACAGCGTAGTGGCGTACCAATCCATCCAGCGGTCGGCGTCAGCGGCCACTTGCGCGTTTGCGGGCAGCAGCAGGCTAGCGCCATTCAGCCGCGCGAGGTAACGCACGATCGCGTGCGATTCCCACAAAATAAAGCCATCGTGATTCATCAACGGCACGAGGCCATTCGGGTTCATGGCCTTGTATTCAGGCGTATTGTTGACGCCAAACGCCATGCCAGCGTCGATGCGCTCTATCGGTAACGCCAGTTCGCCGCAGGCCCACAGTACTTTTTGCACATTGATGGAATTTTTGCGGCCCCAGATTTTTAGCATAAGGTTTCCTTGACAGGTTGCGGATTGGATAGCGCGAGTTTAAGCGGCGTCTGCCTTCCGTGCAATTTTGTGGCCCAATGATGCCGGTGCGCCGACCGCCGCCGCCGTTGTGTGGACGGTGTGTGATAGGGGCGTGAGGCGGGAGCTTCCCTTATCGCGATGCGCGAATTACCATTTGCCCATCGCGTTAAACGGGGTATTGAATGAGGTATCGCATGAGGTTCACACAGCGTTTTGCCCTTTCGCTGACGCAATCGGGCGTCGCGGCGCATAGGCGTTTAGCCGTGTTACCTACGGTTGCCGGAGCGTGCCTCTGCGTCATGGCGCAGTTGGGCGCGGCGCAAAGCTACCCCCAGCGAGCGATCCGTATGGTTGTCGCTCTGGGGCCGGGCGGCGGCACGGATGTTACCGGACGTATCGTGTCGCAAAAGCTCGCGGAGCAAATGGGCGTGCCGGTAGTGGTGGAAAATCGCCCTGGGGCGGGCACGGTGATCGGCCATGATCTGGTGGCGAAAGCGGTGCCGGATGGTTATACCTTGATTGCCACGTCGCCGGAGATACTCACCGTGGTGGAATCCGGCGTGCCGGGTTTTGAAGTCACCGGTTGGTACATGATGCTCGCGCCGGCCGCGTTGCCGCGCGAGATTGTGGTGAAGCTCAATGGCGAAATTGTCAAAGCAGTGCATAGCCCGTCGGTGAAAGAGCGCTTTGCCGCGCTGGGCACCGAGCCGGTGGGCAGTTCGCCCGAGGCTTGCGGCGAATTCTTGCGCAACGAAATCGCGAAATGGACGAAAGTGGTGCGGGCCGCAGGGGCAAAAGCGGATTAGGCTTGCGGCAATTACGGTGCCAGTCTCTCGCGCTTGGCTAGTGCGCGTTCGATGCGACGGTCGGGTATCAGCCACAACAAGGCCACGCTGACGAAGAGCGCGCCGGAAATCCACGTTGAGACGAATGCGCAGGGGATGGCGATCACGTACAGCAGCAGTGATAGATTGCCTTTGAAGTCTTTGCCGATGGCTAGGGCGAGCAGTGAGTGGTTACCGTGACGGTGAATAATCGCGCATTGCAATAACTTGTAGGCCATGCCTGCCATCAGCAGTACGCAGCCGTACAGTGCGGTAGGCGCCGCTGCAAAATGGTTTTCGCCCATCCAGCCGGTGACAAATGGCACCAGCGACAGCCAGAACAACAAATGCAGATTCGCCCACAGGATGCCGCCGCTGACTTCGTGCACGGCGTGCAGCAAATGGTGGTGATTGGTCCAATAAATCGCGACGTAAATAAAACTCAGCACGTAACTCAGAAACACGGGCAGCAGCGGTATCAGCGCGGCGACTTCCGCGTTATGTGGCACTTTCAACTCCAGTACCATGATGGTGATAATGATGGCAATCACGCCATCGCTGAACGCTTCGAGTCGGGTTTTGCTCATGGCGGCTTTATAAAACTGTTTAAAAACAATTAGTTAAGAAGGTTATTGCGGCGTGGTTGTAAAGCTGGGTGATCGTCAGCAGCGCTGCATGTTTTTGTTGGTGGCGGCGCTGCCTGTCGCGTGGACGCACCCAACGCGAACAGAATCCATCAGAAACCGACATTGTCTGCGCCCTTGAGCGCGAGCATTTTGCGCGCTTCGGCAGGTGTGGCGATTTCCATCGACAGGTCTTCGAGGATACGGCGGATTTTGGCGACCTGCGCCGCGTTGCTTTTGGCGAGCTCGCCCTTGCCGAGATAAATACTGTCTTCGAGACCCACGCGCACATTGCCGCCCATCAGCGCGCCCATGGTGACCAAGCCCATCTGGTGCCGTCCCGCGCCGAGGATTGACCACAGATATTGATCGCCGAACAATTTGTCGGCGATGGTTTTCATGTGCATCAAATTTTCGGTGTGTACGCCGATGCCGCCGAGGATACCGAAGATGGTTTGCACAAACAGCGGTGGCTTCACCAGCTTGCGGTCGAGAAAATGCGCGAGGTTATAAAGATGCCCGACGTCGTAACACTCGAATTCGAAGCGCGTACCGCAGTCTTCACCCAGATGCTTGAGGGAATACTCGATGTCTTTGAAGGTGTTGCGAAAAATGAAATCGCGACTGGCTTCGAGATACTGCGGTTCCCACTCGTGTTTCCATTCGCTGCGTTTGTCGAGATTGGGGTAGAGGCCGAAGTTCATCGAGCCCATGTTGAGCGAACAGACCTCGGGCTTGGCGAGCAGCGGGCCGGCGAGGCGCTCCTGCACCGTCATGCCGTGGCCGCCGCCAGTGGTGATGTTGATTACCGCATCGGTGCCGTGCTTGATTTGCGGCAAAAATTGCATGAACACTTTGGGGTCGGGCGTGGGGCGGCCATCGACGGGATCACGCGCATGCAGATGCAGAATCGCCGCCCCTGCTTCAGCAGCACCGATGGCACCCGCAGCGATTTCGTCTGGCGTGATCGGCAGATAGGGCGTCATGGTCGGTGTGTGGATCGACCCGGTGACGGCGCAGGTGATGATGACTTTACGGGCTTCGGCCAAAGGTTGCTCCTTGTGGGTTGGGTCGGTGCTCGGTCTTGAATGGCCAGCATCGCACTGAAAAAAACCTGAAACCGAATTGTAAGTCGCGGGGGTTACGGGGCGCTCAACAATTGCAGATGTAGCCGGTAGAACAGCCAGTTTTAGTCGTTAGGGAATGGCGATCGGCAGTAATAGGTATACAAAAAAAGTAATAAAATCAATTAGTTATATCAATTTAACCGTATGTGAATCTGCCGGCATGGACCGGATTGTTTGCGCTTGATCGCCGCAGCGGGCGTTTGACCGGTTGCAAAGCGGTGGATAGAGTCAGGCCCACACGAAACGAATTCCGCTATAGTAAAAAGGAAGCACACATGAGTAGCGGCATTTTGGGCAGCGGCGATTTCGCCTATCAGGCGCAGGATGGATGGGCGAAATGGCCCGAGGGCTGGGACAGCGGTGACGTGGCCACCGTGGATGTGGATCGCTGGGATAATGTTTACGCGTTCAACTGCGGCCTGCACCCGATGGTGGTGTTCGACCGCGAAGGCAATGTCCTGCGTTCGTGGGGCGAAGGCGTGTTCAAGAACGCGCACGGCGTGTACATGGGCGCGGACGACGCTATCTACCTCACCGACGATGGCGATCACACCATGCGCAAATGCACGCTGGACGGCAACGCGCGCGGGCACAAATATTCACCCGACGGCAAATGGCTGTTTTCATGGGGCGGGCCCGGCACCCGGCCCGGCGAGTTCAACATCGCACACAACATCACCTGCGACGCTGATGGCTGGGTGTATGTAGGCGAAGTGGCGTATGTGTCGTTTTCACGCTCGTTTCCGAACGTGCCGAAGCCGGCGCGGATTCGGTGTTTGCAGAAACTGGTTAAGGTTAAGCGCCCAACGCACTACTCCGGCTGTATCCCAGCGTCCCTGACGATTTTGCCGAAGCGTGCGTATTCGCTTTTCATCAGCGCGGTTAGTTCCTGCGGACCGCCGGGAAACAAATCAAAGCCCTGACTACTGAGGCGCTCGCGCGTGTCGGGCGCTTTCATGGCCTTGACGGCTTCGGTGCTGAGACGCTCCACGACGTCACGCGGCAAGCCGGCGGGGCCGAAAAAGCCGTACCAGTTGTCCATAACAAATTGCGGCTAGCCGGCTTCTGCGCTGGTGGGTAAGTCTGGCAGCGCGGGCGCGCGCCGCGCGCTGAGTGTGGTGACGCCACGCAACTTGCCTTGTTGGATGTATTGCGACACGCTGGGCACCGCCACCACCACAATATCTACTTGCCCGCTGATCAAATCCACCAGCGCGACTGTTGCGCCTTTGTAGGGCATATGCACGATGTCGATTTTGGCGATCGATTTAAGCGACTCCATCGCCAAATGATTGGTGGAACCAATGCCCCCGGAGCCGTACGACAAACGCTTGGATTTGCTGCGCGCGAGCGAGATCAGTTGCTGCAACGAACTGGCGGGCACCGACGGATGTACCGACATGACATTGGGCACGCTGCCCAACAGCGCGATGGATGTAAAGTCGCGTAGCGGGTCATAACCCACACGCTTGTATAGAAAGGGGCTGAACACAATGCCCGGCGGCGCGATGGACAGCGTGTAGCCGTCGGGTGGGGCTTTTGCCACCAGTTCGTTGCCGATATTACCGCCCGCGCCCAAGCGCGGATCGACCGCAAAGGTTTGCCCAAAGGCCTCGGAGAATTTTGGTGCCAGCCAACGCGCCATTAAATTGGTGCCGCCGGTACCGAACGGGATGACGATGCGCACCGTTTTTGCCGGATAGGTGCCAAGACTCTGTGCGTGCGCGCTGCTGCACGTTACCGCTGCCGCCACACAGGCGATTAGTGTGCGGGCGTATAAAAAAATCATAATAAAATCAATTAGTTACAGTCCATCCGCCATGCACGCTGCACTGAGTATGCCGATGGCCAGCGACAGCACGCCGAGAAACACGCCTTGCGCGACATGGCCTTCGGGGATGTCTTTGGCAATGCTCGGAATCAGCAGGCGCACAATCACATACGCAACCAACTGCACCACCAGCGCAATGCCGGCCCACAGCAGCATGTCGAGGAAATTGCCGCTTTGTGCCGCCGCGTTCGCCAAGGGTATGGCGAAGCCCAACACTGCACCGGACAGACTGGCTGCCGCCGATGAATTACCCGTGCGGATCAGTTTGATTTCATCGTACGGTGTGATTTTGACGTAAATCAATATGAACACGCCGAGCAACACCAGCGCAGCGCCCAAGTGCGTGAAGAACGGCAGTATGCCTAGGATAGATTGCTCGATAATGTCCATGAAAGCCTCAGGAAAAATAGTGGGGAATAAAACGGCTGGTGTTGGTCGTGATTTGTTGCGTGTTCTCGCGGATGCCCATGCCGGCGGCTTCGTCGCCGACGATCCAACTGCCGATCACCGGAAAGTTGCCGTTGAAATCCGGCAGCGCCGCATAGCCCTGATATACAAAGCCTTCGGCACCATAGCTGCCGGGTTGTGTGATCGCGCCGCGCGCCGTGTGAAGTTCAACGTTCGCGCCTTCGCGCGAGTAAATCGGCTTACGCACATATTGCGCGGGTGCCTGCGCTTGCTCGTAAAAACACGGCAGCAAATTTGGGTGGCCGGGATTCAATTCCCACAGCACGGGTAGCAGCGCCTTGCTGCTCATCAACAACTTCCACGGCGGTTCGATCACCGGAAAATGTGCTGTCGGTAAATGCGTGCCGAAGGATTCTGCGGCGATCCATTCCCACGGATACAGTTTAAACAGCGCGGGAATCGGGTTGTTATCCAGATCGATAAAGGCGTTGCCGGGGGCGTGCCAGCCGATGTCTTCGATAGCAATGGGCCGCGTGTTAAAGCCTGCCTGCATGGCGGTATCGCGCAGATATTCGATGTTGCCGGTGTCTTCAATATTGTCTTTCACACTGGCGAAATACAGCACGGGATTCTCGTAAAAATCGCGAATTTCTTTCCAGCGTTCAATCAGGCGTTCGTGCAGCGAATTAAATTGGTCGTGGCGCGGCTTGACCTGTTGCTGCCAATTCCATTGCGCCACCGCCGCTTCGATGAGTGAAGTCGGCGTGTCGGCGTTGTACTCCAGCAGCTTGGGCGCATTCATGCCGTCGTAACGGAAATCAAAGCGGCCGAACAGGGTGGGGTCATCGCCGTTCCAGGATTCGATCACGTAGTCGATAAACCAGTCGGGCATCGCAAACGGCTTAAATGCACGCTTGGTAATCACATAATCCACCGCCTGGATGCACAGCTCGTGCAGCTTCCAAGTCGCCTCTTCGATCATGTCGATTTCGCCGGACGAAAACCGGTAGCACGCCGACTCATCCCAATACACGCCATCGAGGCTGTGAAAATGAAAGCCGAGGTCTTCAAACTGGCGCTGCCAGTCACTGCGCGGTATAAGCGCTTCGCGTTGCATAAGGGCTTGAGGGCTTGGGGGCTTGGCCGCCGGGCTTAACTGCCGCTGCTGCCGTGCGCGCCGCTGCTGCTGCCATGCGCCGACGCACTGGAACCCAGACCGCCGCGCGCGACATGCGCGGTGCCGATGGCGCGTGTGCCGGGCCGCGCCTCGGTGGTAGAACCGGCGCTGTGTGCGCTGTGTGTGCTGCCGTAAGCACCGGGATGATACGAGGGGCCGTAATAGTGCGTGTAAGACGAGTTCCCGCTGCCGACTTTGCGTGGCTCACACTTAGTGGGATCCGCCCCCCAATCTTTGGCGCAATCGGCCTGCGACGTATAAATATCGCGCCGCAAGGTGTCGCCGCCCAGCGTGCTCTGGGGGCTTTGCCCGCAAGCCGTTAGCGCCGATGCACTGATCAGCACCAATGTCACCGACGATGAAGACCGCCGCCGCCTCATGTCCATACCCGTGCTCCCGCCATTCAGGATGCGTGATCATAACGCGGCGAGTTTTACCTTGCATGTCCCGGCGAGGCACCTTGCCGCAGCGGTGGCGTTGTCGTGCCGATTCCGCTAAAATCGCCCGCTCGCAGGCGCGTAGCTCAGCTGGTTAGAGCACCACCTTGACATGGTGGGGGTCGTTGGTTCGAGTCCAATCGCGCCTACCAATAACTCCTTGATTTTTAAGAGTTTTGGTTTTGTCTGGGCATTCCGGGTAGCCTTGCGACATTTTGACCGGTTGATCGCCGCTTCCATACGATTGCGTTGTTGGGATTTTTCAGCGCCGTCAATCCCCCGGGCATGGGGCTTGTAGAACCTCAGAGGCCGGGCTGCTCAGCTTTCGATGGGCGCGAAGGGGTAAGGCACAGCTTTGCCATTGCGTATCGGCAGGACGATGATCGCAGAACCGGGCGTGCTTTCGAGTCCGCTGTCGTTGCGTATGCCGGTCTCGCATTCGACGTAGCCAAGCCCACGCTTCTCGTGGATTTTGGTCACTCGTCCCCAGGCAGTGAGGGTTTCCCATTCGATGTTCATGGCGCGGTACTGAAAGCCAATCTTCGCGACCCAGCCTTCGAGGCCGGCCCATTCGTCGAGCATCTGGGCGAGGACGTGCTGTTTCCAGGAACCGTTGATGAGCAGGCCGGGATTCTTGTCATGGCCGGTGGTAAATGGGTAGTCATAGTGGATCCGATGCCAATTCTCGGACGACGCAGACCAGCGCATGATGTGCGCCGGACTCATCGGCCCCTTCGCCACAGGGGCAAGTTCGTCCCCGACCTTAACGTCGTCGAAGTAGCGCTGTGTTGCGTATCCCATGTTGTGTGCTCCGTGAATTGTCGGGCGCTGTCTGAATTAGCGAAAAATGGCGGTCTGCCGTGCTCGCGCAACAACGTCGCCGTCGCCGTCGTCGTCCTCGAAAATCGTCTCAGTGATGACGATGGCCATGGGGCCGGTGCGGCCGAGACGTTCCCGTATGTCATGGTAACGGGCCTTCGTTCGCACGCGCTTGCCGGGTCGCAGGCGTTTGTAGAGATCGATTTCCGAGCCCCCGTTGACCATGCGTTGAAAGCCATGCGGCACGCGCGGAAGGGCTTGTCGATTTGCGCCGCCACCACCGTAGGCATCCCAGTCGCGGTCGGTCTTCAGACGGTCGAGTGGATCGGGGGTGCCATGCGCGCGCCGAAAGGCGAACGACGCATAAAGGGGCGGACAGACTACCTCACCGTACTTGGTGCCGCGCGCGTACGCCGCTTCGTAGTACACGGGGTTGTCATCCATAATGGCATGGACGAAGCGACGGACTTCGGACGGCGCGATGGGGTCGGAGTAGGCGCTCCATTCGGTTTCCACGCCAATGAAGGCCTTGACTTCGTCGGTCAGAAACGATGTGTACGCGGCGGTCATGAGATGCGGTCCCTTGTTAAACAGGGCGGGCGCGGAGCGTCCGCAGCCAAGAATGTAGCAGGATTTTGTCGTGCGTATCAATCGCTGCACAGGCGCGCCGCTGGGTGCGGCACTTGCCTTTGCAGTGAGCATGCTTCATAGCGCTATTCTTGTTGCGGTAAAACGCCAACACGTACCCAGAACAAATTTTGGTGCTGCATCACGCCTGCGTAAAGCCGGCGTGGCGGCGCAAGTACCATGCCGCCACGCTCGAAGCGCACGGCGCGCACCTGATCGCCGCCGATGCGACTGGTGTCGGACGAGGCATCCACGCGAGTGGTGAGCGTCATGCCGTCGAATGTGTAGTTGCCAGCGTACGACATGAATTGCCGCGCCTCCCCGGCAGGCAGTTCGGCGCGCCCGTCACAGAGCACGCTAAACATGCGCCCATCGCTCTCAAAGCACACAACCCCGTTAGGCACAGTGCCATACGGCGGGGGCAGTACGTTGTCGCTGTCATCGACCGCTTGCGTGCTCATGAGTCGCCAGGTTCCAAGAATGCGCTTGTCGATCATGGGTCCACCTTTAACCGTGTGCGTTCGTCTGCCTGCGCGATCTGCGCTGGCGATGGGTAGCGCCAGGCTGGAATGCCGGCTCGTCGTGTGGTCATGACACACCGCCTTTGCGCTTGAATGAGCCGCGCTATCGTAACCGCTCTGCGCGACTTGCGGGCACGCGGTCGTCGCGTTCGAGTTGCGCGTCTCATCCTGCGCAAAGGCAGCTCCGGCACACTGTGCTTTTGATACCGCCCGCGAAAACAATTCGGGGAAGAATTCGTTGTAAAATAGTAGCATCACGGGATAGCGGTTGTTGTCTGGATTCCCCTGAAGGCGCGGGTTGGTTCTAGCCCAATCGCGTCCGCCAATAACGGATTAACGGATTAACGGATTAACTTATTAACTTATTGTTTGGTAAGGCTTTTATTTTCGCCGGGGAAGCATTCGGGAAGAAGGGTTTGCGCCCGACCGGTGGATTGCTGATTCCACACAACAGCGTTATTGGGATTTTTTTACTGGCTCAATTGTCCCCTGTAGCCATGACTTCAATGCGCTCCCGCGCATGGATTTACAAACCTTTATTCGAGACCTCTCCATGAATCATGCCATTCAACGCGCGCACCGTCATGTTGCGCTTTCGCTGCTGACTATCACCGCTGCGCTGCCCGCGTGGGCGCAAGACTATCCCACCAAGCCTGTGCGCATGCTGGTCGGTTTCGCGCCAGGCGGCGGCACGGATACCGCCGCACGCGCAATCGGCACCAAGCTGTCGGAGCGCTTGGGGCAAACCGTGGTGATTGATAATCGTCCGGGCGCGGCGGGTAATATCGCCACGGAAATCGCGGTCAACGCGCCTGCGGATGGTTACACCATGTTGCTCGGATCGATATCATCGTTTTCGATCAACCCCAGTCTCTACAAAAAGCTGTCGTTCGATCCGCTCAAGGACTTGGCGCCGCTGATTCGTGCGGCGGATTCAACCAATATTTTGGTGACGCATCCCACGGTTGCGGCGAAAACGGTGAAAGAGTTGATTGCACTCGCCAAGGCCAAGCCGCTCAACGGTGGCTCGTCGGGCATCGGCGGATCGGGGCACTTGGCGATTGAGCTTTTTAATCTGCAAACGGGCACAAAAATCACGCACATTCCCTACAAAGGCGGCGGTCCGGCGATGATTGATTTGCTCGGCGGCAATATCAACCTGATATTTGCCACAGCGGCCAGCGCCGTGCAGCATATAAAGTCTAATAGAATCAATGCATTAGGCGTAACAACGCTCAAGCGCTGGGCTTTCATGCCGGAGATTCCCACCATTGCCGAGGCGGGCGTGGCGGGCTTTGAGGCGAACAATTGGTACGGTTTCATGATGCCGCTGAAAACGCCCGCGCCCATCGTTGCGCGGCTGAACAAGGAAATCGGTGCCATTCTGGTTTTGCCAGACGTGAAAGATTATTTGTTTCGCCAAGGGCTGGATGTGGCACCCGGCACACCTGAGGCTTTTGCGGCCTACATCAAGTCGGAAACCGCGAAGTGGGCAAAGGTCATCAAAGCTGCGGGTTTATATCAATCGAACTGATGCGACGTCCCGTCTACATCGCAGCGCTTGGGCTGGGGTTGGCGTCAGCGGCCAACGCCGCTGAGTGGTTGCCGTCAAAATCCATACGCGGCAGTCAACTGGTACGGCCTGCACGCGCCGGCAAAAACCCCGCCGCCCATCATCGAGCGCCTCAGCCGCGAACTCACCGCCACCCTGAAATCAGCGGACATCGTGCAGCAATTCAAGGAACGCGGCATCGAAGCCACGCCGCTGTCACCCGGCGACTATGCAAAATTTATTCGTGACGAAGAAGCCAAGTGGCTGCCGGTGATTCGGAAATCGAATATCAAGCCTTGACCGGTCGTGGGATATTTGCAAGTTTTTGATTTTAAATGTTTTTTATTCGCGCGGGATGTTGCCCACACGAATCGCGCGCTCGTACTGTTCCGCTTCGCGCTTGAAGTAGGCGGCAAACGCTTCCGGCGTGTTGCCTACGGTAGTGCCTCCTTCGCGCGCAATAAAGTCACGCACATCCGGTGAGTTTAGCGCCTTGATAAATTCGGCCTGCAGTTTTTGTGCGATGTCTTTCGACACGCCTACAGGCAAAAACACACCGTACCAGTTGTAGTTGCTAAAGCCCGGGTACAGCGACGCCACAGTCGGCAGTTCGGGAAACAACGGCGAGCGTTCCAGTGAGGTCACGCCCAGTGCGCGCAAGCGGCCGCTTTTCACGTGCGGCATGGCCGAGAGCGATGAGGCGAGTTGAAAATCCACTTCGCCGGACACCACGGCCATCACACCGGGGCCGCCGCCCTTGTAATGAATTTGCGTGACGTTCAGCCCCGCCAGTTGTTTGAGTATTTCCAGACCCAAGTGGGGTGCGGTGCCTGCGCCGTTGGAGGCGGCGTTCATGCCGGGGCCGGGGCGTTTGGCGACGGCAAAAAATTCTTCGAGCGTGCGTGCGGGCACGCTGGGGTGCGTGGCGACAAAATACGGGGTCGACGAAATCAGCGTCAGCGGCGTGAGCGTTTTCCACGGATCGAAGTTGAGCTTCTTCAGCAAACTCAGGTTGATGGCGAGCGATGTCGTGGTGAACAACACCGTGTAACCATCGGCAGGTGCGCGCGCGACGATCTCGGCCCCGATCATGCCGCCTGCGCCAGCGCGGTTATCGACAATCAACGTTTGGCCGGTGCTCTCCTGAAACTTTTTCCCCAACAAGCGGCCTTGAATATCGGTGCCGCCGCCGGTGCCGAACGGCACGATGAGGCGCACCGCTTTATTAGGGAACGTTTGCGCGAGGGCGACGGGCGCGCCAGCGCACAAGGTAACCGTCAGTGTGTAGCGTGCGCACCGCATCAGGCTCATGAGTTTGTCCACGCGTTAATCGTGAATTGACTGGGCTAACCGTAGCGCGGGCTGGGTCGCAAGCGTCATTCTGCCCGCACCCCGGCGTCTTTGATGACTTTCGCCCAGCGCTGAATTTCTGCCTGTAAAAATTTTGCCGCTGCGGCACCGGATGATGAAGTGGCTTCGCCGCCGTCCGACGCAAAGCGCTTGCGTACGTCAGCATTGTCGAGCAGCTTTACCGCACTGTCGTTGATGCGTGTGACCAGTGCCGGTGGCGTGCCTGCCGGCACCATCAGCATGCTCCAGGCGGTGGCTTCGTAACCCTCAATGCCGCTTTCGGCTACGGTGGGTACCGTAGGCAAAGCAGCGGAACGTTTGACGGTAGTCACCGCGATGGGCCGCAGCTTGTTGCCCTGAATCTGCGGCATGGCAGAGCTGACCGTCGAGGCAATCATGTGTATCTGCCCGCCGAGCAAATCGGTGATCGCGGGTGCCACGCCTTTGTACGGCACGTGCGTCATGTCCACTTTGGCCATGCTTGCCAGCAGCGCTGCCGCCAGATGCGGCCCGGTGCCGACACCGGATGAGCCATAGATCACGCTGCCCGGCTTGGCGCGCGCCATCGCCACCAAATCCTTGATGCTATTGGCCGCCACCGCCGGGTGTACCACGAACACACGCGGGTTGATGACGACCATGCTCACCGGCAGCAAATCGCGCGTGGCGTCAAATGCGCGGTGGCGAATCAACGTGGCGTTGATGGCCATCGCTTCGTTGGCAAACAACATCGTGTAGCCATCGGGCTGTGCACGAACCGCCAACTCAACACCGATGTTCGATCCCGCACCGGCACGATTGTCCACCACCACTTGCTGGCCCCAGGCGTCGGTCAGTCGCTGCGCGACCACGCGGCCCATGAGGTCCTGCGCCGCACCCGGCGCGAACGGCACGATCAGGCGCACCGGGCGTTCGGGGTAACCGGCAGCATTTGCGTTAAGCGCAAACAACGCGAACAACGCGCCTAGCGAAAAACAGTAACTAATTGATTTTATTGACATTTTTAATCTTTAAAGCATGCTGATAGTTCGCGGTACACCTGATCCGGCACCTGTTCCGCCGGATAATGTCCGCACGGTAACCCCTGCATTTTGACGATATTGCTCGCGTACGCCGGCCACGCGTCGTGCGGGCTAAAGAATTTTTCCGTGTGGCTCAATTGGCCCCAAAACACGGCAGTGGGGCATTGGATTTTGCGACCCGCTTCAAAGTCGGCTTTGTCCATTTCAAAATCCACGCTCACATTCGCGCGATAGTCTTCACACACCGCGTGGATGTTTTCGGCGGTGCAACAGCGCGCGTATTCATCCAGCGCCTCTTGCGTGAAGCCGCCTTTGCCGATGCCCATGGTGGTGAGTTTTTTCAGGATGTAAAAATCCTCGTGTCCGGCGATGAGTTTTTCCGGCAAATCATACGGCTGCGCCATAAACCACCAGTGATACGAATTCACCGCCCACGCGAGATTGATGTGTGTGAGGATGTAATGCGTGGGCAGCACGTCAAAGCTGGCGAGTTTTTTCACGGTGTCTGGATGATCGAGCGCCATGCGTATCGCTGTGCGCCCGCCACGGTCGTGTCCGGCGACGCAAAATTGGCTATGGCCCAGATGCTGCATCACATCCACTTGATCCTGCGCCATGCGGCGGAACGAATAGTTCATGTGATCGGGTGTGCCGCGCGGCTTGCTGCTGTCGCCGTAGCCGCGCAAATCCGCGCACACCACGGTGAAGTGTTCCGCCAGTCGCGGCGCAACCAAATGCCAATGCACATGCGTCAGCGGATTGCCGTGCAGCAACAGAATGGGCGGGCCGTTGCCGCCGTAGCGCACATTGATCTTGACCTCGGGATCGCTGGTCTGAATCTGTGCCCGCTGGAAGCCTTCGAACATTTAAATATTCCTTAATAAAATCAATTAGTTACGAAAAGTTCATCGCCGATGCGTATTTCACCACCGGCTTTTGACAACAAACCTACCCCAAACGTGGGTTCTTGCTGATTGAACGCACGCACCAGCGTTTGCATCACCTGCAAATCGCGCTCGCCGGTTTGCGGATTGGCATGCGTAGCCAAGCAACGCACCGTGGCCTTTACCGATTCAAACGCCACAGCGCCCACGCGCAACGCGCGGCCTATCCACGCTTGTTCTTCCCATGCGGTGACGCCTTCAATCACAATGTTATGTCGGAAGCGCGCCTCATCCAGATGGGCGTCACCCAATGCAACAGCAGCGGAGGCGAGACTTTCGCGGCTGTGCAACGTGACTTGTCCCCAATGACTGTCTTGATAAATAGGTGTTTTGCCGTCACCCACCAGCTTCAACGGCAGACGCGTGGGATGGCCTTTCAGCGGATTTTCTTCCAGCGACATCACGTAGCCGGTGATCGCGTCCACCAGCCGCTGGCGACCGGCATCGTCCAGCGTGTCGTCGGCCAGCACTTGATGGCCAAACGCAATACGCAGCCGCTGATTGGCCGCGTCAAACGTCACGTTAAGCCGCGCCAAGCCGGGGGTGTTGACGAGCACCGCGCCGTGATATTTTTTGCACCATACGTCGTCGGCCACCGGCGCATCCGCGAAACGAAAATTCAACACCCGGTCACCAGCGACGCGTCCGCCGGGCAGTACGGTTAGCCGTTCGCAAGATTGCGGCGTAAAACCTTTGACGGGGTAACGATACAGGGCTGTCACTCTAGCCATGGGTTTCTCAATAAATTGTTTAAAATCAATTAGTTATATAAGAACTGCTACGTCGCGAGACAGCGCGAATCATGCACCGGATACCAAAACTACCGTAGGGCCCGATGATAAACGAAACCAAAAACGCCGCCGTTGCAACTTCGGCAACGCCCATTGCAAAGCAGCCCGCTTGCGCGGCATCCCGCGCGCTACAATCTGCGCCAATATCCCTTGCCGGCAACAGATTTTGCCGGTGAATTCATGGCCACCAAGGAGCGCACTTGAACATTTTGCACAATCGTATTGCCCTGCACACATGGACACTGGACACCACGCCCTTGCCCGAGGTGCTGCGCGTCACGCGCGAAGCTGGCTACAACGCAGTAGAGTTACGCCACGTCGATTTCATGCGTGGCCGCAAAGCGGGCATGAGCGAAGCGGACATGGTCAAGCTGGTGCGCGACGCCAACATCAAAGTGGCGGTCATCGGCACCGAGAGCGGCGCGCTGTTTGAATCGGGCGACAATCTCAAGCGGCTGCTGGAATCGTTGCGCTATGTGTGCGAAAAAGCCGTGGCGCTGGATTGCGATGTGATTATGTTGTCACCGGGGCAAAGCGCGCCCGGCGGCATGCCGCAGGCGAAACAAAATCTCAAGACCTGCGCCGAAATCACGGCCGAGTACGGCGTCAAGATCGCGCTGGAATTTAATTCGCGCCATCCGCTGATTAGTAACCTCGCGGCGGGCATGGAAGTGGTCGACGCAGTGAACATGAAAAACTGCGGCATCCTGCTCGACACGTACCACTTGCATTGCAGTGGCGGCAACGGTGCCAGTTTCAACGACGTGCCGCTGGAGCAGATCATCGCCTTTCAGTTCAGCGACGCGCCGCCGGGGCCGCCCTCCGATTCGCGCATGCCGGTGGATCGCTTGCCGCCGGGCAAGGGTGCCGCGCCCTTTGTGGAAATTTTCAAAACGCTGATGGCGAAGCACTACCAAGGCTACATGAGCTACGAAGCGCCCAACCCCGAGCAATGGAATCGCCCCGCCGATGTGGTGGCGCGTGAGGGTGCGACGCTGGTGCGTGAATTGTTGGCGAAAGCGGAAGTGGCGCGATAGTGCCACCGAGCATCGATCTACGGATGCTCGTTACTGACTTCGCGCAATTTTTCAGGCAAGTGTGCCGGGCGCTCAACGTTGACGGTTTCAATCTTGCCCGGCACGGAGACTTCCAGCGCTTCTTTGTCTGCGGAGACATAGATTTCGTTGTGGCGCACACCGCCGGGGACAAAGAAGGCGTCTCCCGCGACGAAGGTGCCCACGGTGCCGTCTTCGAATTCAATAATCAGTTTGCCTTTGAGCACGTAGACAAACTGCATGTCGCAGATATGGTAGTGCCAGCCTGTGGGTTCGGTCATGCCGACGATGGAGCTGTTTTGATACGCCCGCATGCGCCCGCCGGTGGCGGCTTCGAGTCCGAGATCGCGGTATTTGAAGAACGGGCGGCGACCGGG
The DNA here is from genome assembly GCA_043743335.1 of Burkholderiales bacterium. Lineage (GTDB taxonomy): Bacteria > Pseudomonadota > Gammaproteobacteria > Burkholderiales > SG8-41 > UBA5216. Next base: position 21,317 of record JAYTWR010000125.1, on the reverse strand, counting down.
CGAGAAGGGTGTGGTGCTGGTGAAGGCTTTCATCAGCGTCATGCCGGGCTGTACGATACGTTCGGCTTTTTCGGGGGTGTCCATGGCAAGTTCTCGTTGGTGAATTAAAAAGTGTGTTCGCCTTCGACGGTAATGCGGTGCATCACCCGGCGATGGCCGTAATAATCGTTGACCGGATAATGCAGTGCGCGGCGGTTATCCCAGACAGCCAGTGAACCCACGTCCCAGCGAAAGCGGCAAGTAAATTCAGGCTTGGTCGCGTGATTCATCAGGTACGTCAGCAGCGGACGGCTTTCGTCTTCGCTCATGCCGACGATCTTGTAGGTAATGCCGATGTGGCAAAGATACAGCGCTTTGCGCCCGCTCTCCGGATGTTGCCGCACCAGCGGATGCTCGTAGGGCTGCGGCTCGATTTCAGGTGCGGAGGGCGTCATCGCTGCCGGGCGTTTTTTCTTTTTGTCGTAAATGCTGAGCGTGCGCAGATGGGCGATCATGGCTTTCATGCCATCGGACAGGGTATCGTAGGCCTGAAAGAGGTTCGCAAAACAGGTGTCGCCACCAACCGGCGGCACCTGTTTTGCGTAGAGCATGGTGACGCGCGCGGGCGTGGGCGTGAACATTTGATCGGTGTGCCAGTTCGCACCAAAGACGGTGGTGTCGTCCTCTTTTTTGATGATTTCGATAATGCCCGGATGATCCGCCAGACAAGGCATGTGCGGATGCAGATGCAGGTTACCCCAGTGTCGGGCGAACGCCATTTGCTGCGCGGGCGTAATGTGCTGGTTGCGGAAAAAAATCACGCCGTGATCCAGCAACACTTGATTGATCGAGCGAAACAGGTGTTCGCTCACGCCGTGCGAAAGATCAATGCCGTGGATTTCCGCGCCCATGCCGCCGGTCAGCGGCGTGATATCCAGCACGGCCAATTTTTGGGTAACATCCGGAGCAGCCAGAATAGCAGACATCAAAGCCTCCCTCATCAAAGCGCCAACAGTCAATGTAGTCTGCTGCAGGCTAGTGGTCAACCGCGTGCGACGCACGTGGCTTGTCGGAGACTTGCGCGCGCATCGCAGCCGGGGCTATGCTTGAATCAATCCTGTATTCATCGAATCCCTCAACGGAATCCCTTAACGGTACCCATTATGCGAACTTCAAGTCACTCAGTCTTTGTCTTGCCCTGCGGAGCACACCACCATGGCTGAGGCATCCACCAACGGGCCGGCCTTGCAGGCGCTGCCGCTCAAGGGCATACGCGTGCTGGAGTTGAGCCACATTGTTGCCGGGCCCAGTGGCGGTATGATCTTGGGTGATCTGGGCGCAGAGGTCATCAAGATCGAGCATCCGGCTACCGGCGACACGGCGCGCAGTCACGGCAATGCGGGTGCCACGTTTTATACCTTCAACCGCAACAAGCAGTTTCTCGCGCTCGATCTGCGTCAGCCCAAGGGTAAGGCCATATTTGAGAAGCTCGTGGCAGGTGCTGATATCGTGCTCGACAATTTTGCGCCGGGCGCGCTGGCGCGATTGGGGCTGGATTACGCGTGGGGACGCAAGGTTAATCCGCGCATTATTTACTGCTCCGTCAAAGGGTTTTTGCCGGGGCCGTACGGCGACCGTCCGTTTCTGGATGAGCTTGCGCAAATGGCGGGGGGTCTGGCGTATATGACGGGCCTAGAAAATCAGCCCATGCGCGCCGGTGCGTCAATCACCGATATTGGTGCCGCCACGTATGGTGTGTTGGGCATCCTTGCGGCGCTGTATCGGCGTGAACAAACGGGCATGGGCGATCAAATTGAAGCGGGCCTGTATGAAACCGTGGTGTTCTGGATCAGCCAATACATCACTTCTGCACAAATGACCGGTAAAAACCCGCAGCCGCGCGGCATGCGCAACAGCGGCATGGGGCAGGCGATGGGTTGGGGCGTTTATCAGTTGTTTGAAACCCGCGACGGCCAGCAAGTGTTCATCGCGGTAACGGGCAACCGCCATTGGGTCGGCTTGTGCGACGTACTGGGTTTTGACGACTGGAAAGCCGCACCGGAGTTCAACAACAATCGCAAACGCACGGCCGAGAAGCGGCGTATCGCCGTACGCGTGCAAGAGGCCGTAAAGACCTTCACCTACGACGACATTACGGCGCGGCTCTATAAAGCGCTGGTGCCGTACTCACCGGTGGGCACGCCGCTGGATATTGTGGCCGATAGGCACATGCACGAAGCGGGTCGCTGGTTACCGTTGGAAGTGGGCGGCAAGCAATTTAAAACGCCCAAGCTGCCGATCAGTCTGGGCGGCACGCGGGATTTCGCCATCGCGGCGCACCCTGGAACCTTGGGTGCAAACACCGATGCCATACTCGAAAAACTGGGTTACTCACCCGAGGAAATCACCGCACTGAAAGCAGAAAAAGTGGTGCTGCGCTCGGAGCGTATGCTGAATATCGACGATCCGGAATAGCGGTGGCCGCACGGCTTACTGTAGCGCGATGCCTGCGGTATTGACGATTTTTGTCCACTTCGCCGTCTCGCTGCGAATAAGCGCGCGAAATTCTTCCGGCGTGCTGGCCACCGCATTCGAACCGTCGTCGGCGAGTCGCCGGGTGATTTCCGGCGCGCGCATGGCGCTGACGATGGCACTGTGCAGCTTGGCCAAAATATCTTTAGGCAGATTCGCCGGCGCGATGAGTTCTTTCGTTGTGCGCACCGGTAGCGCGGGATGCACGTTGAGGGAGTAGGGCGTTGCCGCCAGCAGCGACACCGGCGTCATGTCACGCTCGTTGTCGTACGGCAGCTTGCGAAACATCGCGGGGTTAAGCGAAATCGTGTTCGATACCAGCAGGATGGTGTAACCGTCGGGTGGCGATTTGAGGCCGATCTCGGTGCCGACAATGCCGCTGGCACCGGGGCGATTGTCGACAACGACGTTTTGTCCGAGCGCCTCGCTCAATTTGGGCGCGACAATGCGCGCGGTCGTGTTGCTGGGGCCACCTGCGGCCAGTGGGGCCTATCACAATCGTAGATAACGTTGCCACAGCCCATGATCCGCCGTCGCAAGGGCATCGCCGACTAAGCCATCAATTGACGCATCGCGTCCGCTTGCTCGCGCAGCGATTTCATCAGCCGCACTTCCGGCGACGGTGCGCAGTTGGCGTAGGCGCAGCCCATCGCCTTGAGCTCACCGGCGTTGCGCGGCAGGGCGGGGTGATTGATCGGCAGCGCGAGTTTTGCGCCTGCGCCGTTTTTCAGTGCCTTCTGCAAACGCTCGATTACGGCCAGCAATTTCGGATGGTTCGGCGTGCCGGTCACGCCCAGCGTGTGCGACATATCCGCCGGCCCGACGACGATCAAATCAACACCTTCGACTTGGGCGATGTCTTCCAGTTGATCGAGCGCCTGCTGGTCTTCGATCATCAGCGCCAGCGTGATTTCGCGATTGGATTGCGCCATGTGTTCCTTTAACGGAATTTTGCCGTAGTCCGAGGCGCGCGTGGCGGCCGCCATGCCGCGGTCACCCAGCGGCGCGTAACGCACGGCTTGCACCGCGGCGCGCGCGGCATCGACGTTGCTGATGTGCGGAATTTGCAAACCCTGCACGCCCATGTCGAGCAGCCGCAGCAGGAATGCCGGATCAAACCCCGGCGGGCGCACAATGGGTGAGATGCCCACACGCTCGGCGGCCATCACCATCAGTTGCACGTCGCGCAAGTCAAAGCTGGTGTGTTCCATGTCGATGAACGCGGCGTCGAAACCGGCGTGGCCGATGATTTCAACGATCTGCGGATCGGCAATGCCGCCGACGTAGGTGCCGAGTGCGAGACCGCCTTCGCGGATAATTTTTTTGACGCGGTTGGTTTGCATGCAATGGCTCCTTATCTAAAAATTCAATAAAATCAATTGGCTGTTCAGATGGGTTGCGAGCGCGGCAGGCGTGCCGGCGATTAACGGTGTTTCACCGGACACCACAGCGGTCGTCGCCGGACCGTCGCCTTTGTCATTGACGTTGATCATTTGGGTGCCGGCCCTATAAACACGATACGGCCGACCACGTCGATCAAGCCGCCGGGCGGCCACGGGCATACGACGCGCACGGTCTTTGCAGGGTAGGCCGGTACTGCGCTTGTCGAAGCGGGTTGCGCGTGTGTTGCCGATGCGAACGCGCATGCGTTCAGCGCGAGCGTGAGCGCAGCGATGCGTTGCATGGGTTTCTCCGGTGGGTGGTTTCACCGTATGATAGCGACCTTTGCAAGCACAGGGGGCGAACGTGGCGAATGAACGCATGATGGAAGGTAAAGTGGCTGTGGTCACCGGCGCGGGGCGCGGCATCGGGCGCGAGATGGCGTTGATGCTGGCGGCGGAAGGCGCTGCGGTGGTGGTGAATGATTTGGGTTCCACGGTGAACGGTGAGGGCGTCGACGAAAACGTGGCGCAGCAGGTGGTGAATGAAATCAAGGCCGGCGGTGGCAGGGCCGTGGCCAGCACGGACAGCGTGGCCGAGTGGGCAAGCGCGCAACACATTATCGAACTCGCGGTGGCGAATTTTGGCCGCATCGATGCGGTGATTAACAACGCGGGCATTCTGCGTGACCGCATTTTTCACAAAATGACGCCAGAGGAATTTGATGCCGTGGTGAAGGTGCATCTCTACGGCTCGTTTCATGTGAGTCTGGCCGCGGCGCAACATTTCCGCGCACAGAACAGCGGTGCATTTGTGCATATGAGTTCGGGGTCGGGCCTGTTTGGTAATTTCGGGCAGGCGAATTACGGCGCGGCCAAGCTGGGTATTGTCGGTCTGTCGCGGCAGATAGCGCTGGACATGTCGCGTTATCAAGTGCGCTCCAACTGCATTGCACCGAATGCGTTCAGCCGCATGATTGAAGCCATTCCCGCCAATACGCCGGAGCAAAAAGCGCACATCGAGGTGCGCCGCAAAATGATGTCGCCCAAACAGATCGCGCCGATGGCGGTGTTTTTATGCAGCGACGCCGCGAAGGATGTCACCGGGCAGATTTTCAGTGTGCGCGCGAATGAAATTTTTCTCATTAGCCAACCGCGTCCGGTGCGCTCTGCTCACCACAGCGAAGGCTGGACGCCGCAGTTGATACGCGACCGCGTGTTGCCCGCGTTCAAAGCGTCGTTTACGCCGCTCGAACGGTCGCGCGATGTGTTGAGCTGGGAACCGATGTAACTAATTGATTTTATTGCCTTATTTTACTAGGAACCGCAATGCCCAAACTACTTGTTATTCACGGCGCAGGCATGAACATGCGCGGCAAAGTGCAGCTCGATGTCTTCGGCCCGATGTTGTTGCCAGCGTACGATGAGCATATCCGCCAGTACGCCGCCGAGCACGGTTTTGAGTTGGAGATTTTTCATTCCAATATCGAAGGCGAAGTCATTAACAAGTTCTATGAAGCCAACGACAGAGGCGTGGATGCCTGCATTTTCAATCCGGCGGGTTATTCCTCGGGCTATCGTGCCTTGTATGCGGCGATGTCACAGGTGAAGTTTCCGTCGATTGAATTGCACATTTCCAATCCGATGCGGCGCGGCAATCAGTCGGAAGTCGCGAAAGTCGCGCGCGGCGTGATTGTGGGCTTCGGCATATTCGGCTACTCGCTGGCCATGCGGGGGTTGAAAGACATTTTGGCCCAGCAGTAAGTTGAGATCGATGCGCTGGCCACTGAACCGTGTTGTTTCGGCTGGCGAATATTAAGCCGGAGTAAGCCGTAGTAAGCCAGAGTAGATTGAGCCTATGACATTTCCGCTAGGCGAAGTCTAGCGCAACACCACTAACGCATCCGCCGCCACCACGCCCTTGCCGTTGGCCCGCGCAAACAGCGGGTTCACGTCGATCTCGGCAATGCGATCCTGATGGTCGTGTATCAGCCACGACAAGCGCACGAGCACATCGACAATGGCCTCCACATCCACGGGGGGTGCGCCTCGATAGCCTGCCAGAATTTTTGCGCCCTTGAGTTCAGCCAGCATGTCGCGCGCGTCGTCCGGCGTAACCGGCGCGAAGCGGTGTGACACGTCGTGCAGCACTTCAGTCAGCACGCCGCCCAGCCCTACCATCACGTAGGGGCCGAAGTGCGGATCGTTGACTGCGCCGACAATCATTTCTACGCCGCTGGCCATTTCCTGCACGGAGATGCCGTCGATGCGCGCAGTGGGTGCGTGGTGCTTGCCGCCGTTGACGACCGCTTGCGCGGCGGCCTTGAGTTCGTCCAGCGATTTGACGTTGAGCCGCACCGCATCGGCCTCGGTTTTGTGCGGGATGTCGGGCGAAGCGAGTTTGACCGCCACCGGGAACGCCACCGGTGCGGCCTTCAGCGCGAGGATGGCGTCGAGTGACAGCAATACTTCCTGCGTCGCAGGGATGCCGTAGTGGGCAAGGCATTGTTTTGAGACATGTTCTGCCAGCGCCGCGCCTGCACCACCGGCGAGTTCAAGTGCCTGTTGGGTGATGGGGCGCTGCGCCGGGGTGTGCTTGCGTGTTTGCAGTCGCTTGAGCTTCATGGCGAAATCGGTGAAGAGGCCCACCGCACGCCCGGCATCCGCAGCGAAGCTGGGGCAGTAAAGGCCGTTTTTTTCCAGCGCGTGCTTAATATCCAGATCGAGCCCCGGCACCGGCGCCCAGCCCACGATGATGGGTTTGTCGGTGCGATTGGCGATTTCCAGAAACTTGGGTAGCCACGCCTTTAGCGCTGGGCCGCCCGCGCTGCGCACATGCAGCATGTCCCAGTGGGGTTCGGCGGCGATAATGTCCAGCACGGTGTGCTGCATGCCATAGACTGGCGTGGTGTCGATGGGGTTGCCGATGGAGCCATACTCGGCCACCACGGTTTTTAGTTTTTCCACGGTTGCGGGTGAGGGCAGCGGCAGATGCAGGCCGTTGCGTTCGTAGGCTTCCGCCGCCATCACGCCCCAGCCGCCGGAACCGGTGAGCACGCCGATGTTGCGGCCCTTGGGGTAACGCCCGCCGAGCACCAGCTTGGCGACATCCGCCATCTCATGCAGATCGGTGACTTCGATGAAGCCGCCTTCCTTGAAGGCTGCCTTGAACAGCGTGTAGTCGGCGGTGAGCTTGCCGGTGTGCGAGCCGGCTGCGCGTCGCCCCGCGCCGCTGTTACCGACTTTAAGCAGAATGATCGGCTTGCCCAATTGCAGCGCGCGCTGGCCCAGCTCACGCAGTTGTTTACCTTCGAGGCTCGATTCCAGATACGCCAGAATGAGTTGCACGTCGTCCTGCCCCAGCAGCGTGTGGGTGAAATCGAAAAAGTCCAAGTCGGCTTCATTGCCGCAGGACACGATGTAGCGCGAATCGACGCCGCGTGCGTGCGCGTGCGCGAGCATACTGAGGCCGACGCCGCCGCTTTGCGACACCACGGCCACTGGGCCGGGCTCTAGCGATTTATCGTAGAGCGCGCCGCCGAACGCACAGAACGCACGCGTTTGTATGTTGGCGACGCCGATACAGTTGGGGCCGACCACACGCACGCCGCTGTCTTTGATGGCAGCGTCGAGTTCCTGTTGCGCAGCTTCGCCGCGCTTGCCGATTTCTTCAAAGCCGCCGGCGAGTACTACGGCAAACGGAATGCCGGCTTTGCCGCAATCACGCAACGCTTGCGGCACTTGTGCGGCAGACACCGCCACCAGCGCCACATCGCACGGGCCGGGGATGGCTTGCGCGTTGGGGTAAGCCTTGATGCCCTGCACCTCGTCGCGTTTGGGGTTGACCGGATAGAGCTTGCCGGTGTAACCCACATCCAGCATCAGGCGAAGCGGTTGGCCGCTGATGGAGGTGGTGTTGGTGGACGCGCCGATGATGGCGATGGATTGCGGCGTGAGGAGTTTGGTGAGGTCGGGGCGCGTCGTCATGGGGTTGTGGCCGTGTGATGGGTTTCCGCCTTCGCGAAAGACGATGGTGCGGCAGGGCAGTGTGGTTTGTGCTTTGCCACGCGGAAGTGCGTGGCGCGTATCCATCAAGGCCGCATGGTAAACGACGCTGGCCCCGGCGTCAGCAGCGGTTCCGCCAAGCGGACAAACTCACACAACAGCTTGCGTGTATCGCGCGGATCGATGATTTCTTCGACCCAAAAGGTTTCCGCGCTACGAAACGGCGAGCGCAGTTTGTTCAGCCGGTCTTCGATTTCACTGAGCTTGGCTTTGGGGTCTGCAGCGGCGTCGAGGTCAGCGCGGTAGGCGGCTTCAATGCCGCCTTCTAACGGCAGCGACCCCCAATGGCCGGAAGGCCACGCGTAGCGCAACGACAAACGTCCTGGCGGCTGGTGCAGCGCGCCGGCCACGCCGAACACATTGCGCACGATGACTGAGCACCAAGGCACGGTACACTGATCGAGTGCGGTCATCACGCGCACGCCTGCGCGGATGGTGGCGCTTTGCTCGGCTTCGAGGCCCACTAAAAAGCCGGGGCAATCGACCAAGTGCAACACCGGCAAATGAAAGGTTTGCGCCAGATCGACACAGCGGATGATTTTGGCGCAGGCGTCCGCTGTCCATGCCCCGGCGTAGTGATACGGATCGCCAGCCATCACCGCGACCGAGCGGCCTTCAATGCGCGCAAGACCCGTAATGATGGAGCGACCGAACATTTGCCCCATTTCAAAAAAACTGCCGTGATCGATCAGCGTGTCGATAATCGGCCGCATTTTGTAGACGCGGCGGCGGTCTTTGGGGATGACTTTCAGCAGGGCTTCGTCGTTACGCTTGGGCTCGATTTCGTGCGGCGTCACCGGCGGCGTGCTGTGTATGGACGACGGCAGGTACGACAAAAACCGCCGCGCGCAGGCAAACGCCTCAGCCTCGGTGTCTACGGCATGATCGACTGCACCGGCGCGGCACTGAATTTCCCAGCCGCCGAGTTCCTGCTTGGTGAGTTTTTGCCCGATGCGTTCCACCACCGGCGGGCCTGCGACAAACATCGCGGAAGTGGTTTTGGTCATTACCGAGTAGTGACTGGCGGCGAGCCGCGCCGCACCCAGTCCGGCCACGGAGCCCAAGCCCAGCGCCACCACCGGCACCGTGCCAAGGTTGATGGCCGCGTAGTGATACCCCGCTGCACCGGCCACGCGCCCCGGCAGATTCGCACGCCCGGTGGTTTCGATGGTTTTCACCGAGCCACCACCGCCGGAGCCTTCGATGACGCGGATAATCGGCAAACGAAATTCGTTGGCCATTTGCTCCGCCATCACGGTTTTTTCTTTGATGGTGGCATCTGCCGAACCGCCGCGTACCGTGAAGTCGTCGCCGCACACCACGACGGGCCGGCCATCGACCTTGCCGCGGCCGAACACGCAGTTGGCGGCCTGCAGGCTGTTGAGATTGTTGTCGGCGTCGTAAACGGCTTTGCCGGCGATTGCCCCAACTTCATGAAAACTGCCGGTGTCGAGCAAACCGTCGATACGCTCGCGCACGGTAAGGCGTCCGCCATCGTGCTGGCGCTTTACTTTATCTGCGCCACCCATTTGCTTGGCGAACGCTTCGCGCGTGCGCAGCTCGTCGAGTTCGGGTTGCCAAGTCATCGTGGCGCAGCTTTCGGATTTTTAAAAACCGTTTAAAATCAATTAGTTATGTTTAGATTCCGGTAGCAGCCATTTGCCCAGCACCGCACGCAATCCCACCATGTTGACGGGCTTGGCGATGTAGTCATCCATACCGGCATCGAGGCAGAGTTGCCGGTCATCTGCCAGCGCGTTGGCGGTCAGCGCCACGATGGGCAAGCGCACGCCGGGCTTTTGCTCCCGCCGGATTTGCAGGGTGGCCTGATAGCCGTCCATCACCGGCATTTGGCAATCCATAAAAATCATATCGAACGTCTGTTCGCGCGCAGCGGCCACGGCCAATTCGCCATTTTCAACAATGGTTGCTGTCGCGCCCAAGCGCGCCAGCATGGCGCGTATGACTTCCTTGTTGACGAGGTTGTCCTCCGCCACCAGTATGCGTGCGGCGTATTGATCTTGTATTTCGGTAGCGGGGGTACTGGCGGCGGGTGTTGCCGCTATGGTCATGGGCAACGTGAACGACAGTGTCGTGCCTTCGCCCAACCGGCTGTCGAGCTGGATGTTGCTGCCCATTAATTCCACCAAATGCTTGCAGATCACCAAGCCCAAGCCGGTGCCGCCGTATTCGCGCGTGGTGGAGGCGTCGGCTTGCACAAACGGCTTGAACAGCTTGGCCACCGCCGCTTCGGACATGCCGATGCCGGTATCGCTGACGCTGAATTGAATCAGCGCTTGATCCTTCTCAGCGTTGTTGGCATTGTCGGCATTCGGCAAGCGCCGCGCTGCGATGTTGATGACGCCGTTCTCGGTGAATTTCACCGCGTTGCCGGTGAGGTTGGAAAGCACTTGGCGCAGTCGTGTCGGATCACCATAGACATGCTCAGGCACCGTGCTGTCGATCAGCACAGTCAGTGTGGAACTGCGGTTGGCCGCGAGTTCCCGGTACGCGTCGCCGATGTCGTTGACCAGCGCTGCGGGATCAAAGGCGATGTTTTCCAGCTTCACTTGCTGCGCCTCGATTTTCGCCAGATCCAGCACGTCGCTCAAGAGTTCGTGTAGGGTGCGGCCCGACGCCGAAATGGCTTGGCAGTACTTGCGCTGCTCTGCGTTCAGCGGCGTGCCCTGTAGCAGTTCAGCCATGCCGAGCACGCCGTTGAGCGGGGTGCGAATTTCATGGCTCATGTTCGATAGAAACTGCGATTTGGCGTTGTTGGCGGACTCGGCAGAGGCTTTCGCGTCCGCCAGTTCGCGATTGCGCGCGACGAGTAATTGTGTGAGGTGGTCCAAATCCATCACCATTGAAGTAATTTCGTTCCCGCTGTCTTGTGGGCGTGCCACGCCGCCGGTCAGCGCCCGTACCGATTGTTCCGAACGCACGCGCAGCGCGCGTAGCGGCGCCATCAACAGCGCAATCAAAATGATGCCCAGCAAAATGCTGAGCACGAGTATGGAAGCGGCGCGCACAATCAGTAGGCGCGCACCGTGTTCCATGCGCTGATAAGCGGCCTGGCTGCTGATCTCGGCCAATATGACGAAGCCTTCGTCAACGATCAACACCGGTAAATACACACGCGTCACGCGGGCTGCTGCATCTTCGCGGTAAATGGGGATTTTTTGCTCGAAGGCACTGCGCAGCGCATCGTTATCGAGCGCGCTCAGCAAGGTCTCGTTGGATACCGCCAGCGCTTTGGTGCGCGACAGCAGGGCCAGATTGGCCCCGACTTGGCGGCTTAATTCATTCAGGAATTTTTCACCTATGAACGCACCCGCCATCACGACGCCCACGGGCTTCCCGCTTAACTGTAGCGGTTCGATCGCCCGCACCGCAACGCCACGTTCCTCGATGGTGGTGGCCAGTCCGCCGGTGCCGGCCAAGGCCTCGGCCACGCCCCAAACCGTTGAGCGGTCGCCGGTGTTTCGCGCACCGTGTGCCCGGTAAATGACGGTCTCTGTGGTATCGGTAACCTCCAGTAAACCGAGTTGTGAGCTGGTGAATACCGGCTGCAATAGGCTGTCCAGTAACGGTGATGTGTCGGGGCGCTTTTGGCTCACTGCAGCGGCCAGTGTGGCGTTCGAACTCAGCAGTTTTGCCATCGCCTGCGTTTGGCGGGCTTCCCGTTCGAGCAACGATTCGATGACCTTACTTAACGTCTTGATTTTGTCGATTTCCCGTTCGCGTACCGCATCGCGTAATTGTTCTCTGCTGATCAGGTAGGCGCTGCCGCCTGAAATAGCCACCAGCAGCGTCAACAGCAGTATCAGCGAAAGCGTAACGCTGTAGCGGAATTTCATCGCGGGTGTGGCTCGCCGTGGCGCGGGTGCAAGCGGGACAAACTAATTGCGTGTCGCGGGTGGCGCTACGACGCCGTTCTCGCGCAGGATGCGCGCGCCAGCAGGTGACGCAATGAAAGCCATGAATTCGCGGCCACCGTCGGTCAGGCCAGTATTGCGGTAGGCCAAGCCGAATTCCATGGTCAGGGTGTAGCGACCCTTTTCGACGTTTTCAGGCGTCGGTGCGATGCCGTCCAGTGCGAGTGGCAGCACTTTGGTCTTGGCCGCTTTGAGCGCCGAGCGGTTCAGAAAGCCGAGGCTGGTCGGATAACGATCCAGCAGCTCCAGCATTTGCGGATCTAAGTTGACCACTTTGACCCCTTCATGGAATTTCATGCCGACAAACGCCTTGATATCACGCTGAATCACCATCCGCGACGCATCGGTTTCTTCCCGTCCGATGGTGCGGATGGGCGCGGGTTTACCGCCGAGCACCTGCCAGTCGGTGATTTTGCCGGTATACACATCAACCGCTTGCGCACGCGAAATGCCTTTCACCGTGATCCCCGATCCGCCGACAAAAACGACCGCGTCGCGCCCGAGCGGCACATAAGTCAGGCCATTGGCGCGCTCTTCATCTTTGAGCGGGCGGCCTACCCGGCCGATGCTGGCTTTGTCGTTGTTCAGATCACGCAACGCGCCCGCTGTGCCGGTGGAAGGCGGAACGGTCACGCGGTGGCGCTTCTGGCTGGCGTTGAAAGCCTGGGCCAGTTGGCCGACGACGAATTCGCAATTGCCGGTGCCGGGTATCGTAATATCCTCGGCTAATAGTGGCGCGCTGAACAGAAGGCCGGCCAGCGTGATGGCACCGGCAGCCGTGGTCAATCGGGTGGTGGGCTTCATGTCGATAGTCGCATTTTGATGCGGTAGAAATTCAGAAAGAGTAGCCGATTGTAAGTGTTTTGCTGCGGTGCTTGCGTAGCGGTTACGGCAGCCTTGGCCACCCGTTGCCGTGACGCGTGCGGCTGTTTATAAAAACCCCGTTAAAACAAATAGTTACGGTATATTGGCCATGGGGCTTTGATAGGGGCGGTTGGGTGCTGCGTGTTATTTTCCGGCGCGTCAAATTTGAAGCAACGTAGCGCTGCCGTTACACTCCGACGTGTCAGAATGGGGTAGCGTGGCATCCCCTTAACTTTAACGAAGACGGAGACTCAAGATGTCCGATGAAGACCTGAAAGCCGAACTCGAACGCCTGCGCAGCGAAAACGCCGCGCTGAAACAGGGCGCGGCGAGTGGTATTAGCATGAAAGTCAGTGAGAAAGGCGCGTTGTCGATCTACGGCATGGGGCGCTTTCCGGTGACCCTGTACAAAGAGCAGTGGCTCAAGCTGATGGATAAGGAAGCGGACATCCGCGCATTTATCGCCGCGAACAATGCGCAACTGAAAACAAAGGGTTAACGGTTTTGCTTTTGGATCGGATTAAACGGGGTGTGATGCCCCGCGCTTGGGCTGTCATGTCAGCGCTGTGCGTTTTGTGTGCGCAACCCGCCGCCGCGCAGACTTGGCCATCGAAGCCGCTGAAATTTGTGATGTCAGCCCCGGCGGGCAGCTCCATTGACGTGATTGGCCGCATTCTCGCTGACAAGCTCAAAGACACGTTGCGCCAACCGGTGCTAGTGGAAAATCGCGCAGGGGCGGGCGGCACGCTGGCGACGGATTTTGTGGCGAAAAGCGCGCCGGATGGCTACACCTTGGGGTTGTCGTTCAACGGGCCGTTGTCGTTTGGCCCGCATCTGTACACCAAGCTGCCGTACGACCCGTTCCGCGATTTGCTGCCGGTGATTACCACGACCAGCCAGCCCAATGTGTTGGCGGTGAGTGTGGCCGTGCCCGCTGCTACGCTGAAGGAACTGCTGGCGTACGCTAGAGGAAATCCCGGCAAATTAAGTTATGCGTCGGTGGGCAACGGCAGTTCATCGCATTTGTCTATGGAATTGCTGAAATCGATGGGGGGTATCGACATGGTGCATGTGCCGTTTAACGGCTCGCCGCCCGCCATTACTTCGGTGGCGGGTAACGATACGCAATTGTTGTTTGCCGTGCCGACGGCGATTACGCCGCTTGCCAAAGCGGGCAAAGTGAAGTTGTTGGCGGTGTCCGGTGCGACACGCTATGCGCTGACGCCGGAGTTGCCGACGGTGGCGGAAGCCGGTGTCGCGAAATTTGAAGCGCTGGCTTGGAACGGCGTGCTGGTGCCGGCGGGCACGCCTGCTGAGATTGTCGCGCGACTGAATCGCGAACTGAACGCCGCGCTGAAAGACGCCGACGCGCGCGCGAAGCTCAACGCCGCCGGGCTTGATCCGGTGGGGGGCACGGCCGAAGCGTTTCGCGATTTAATCCAGTCGGAAAGCGACAAATGGGGGCCGGTGATTCGTCGCATTGGTGTGAAAATTGATTAAAAACTGGTGACAATGGAGCGCATGAATTTGTCTCTATACCTCAGTGGCTTACTCGTATTGGGCGCGGTCAACTGCCGTTTCTAGGTTAAAGGGAGTGCGCAATGAACAAACCGCTTACATCGGCTGAAACCGATCCGCAGCGCGTGCCTTTTCAAAAGCCGCAGCCGCGCGATATGCGGCCCGATATGGTGATTCACGACGCCATGGGTGCCGTTGACCCGCGCGTCTGGGTGCCGCTGGCGGCGCACGTGGCGGTGCGCCCGCTGCAATTTAACGTCACGCAGGGCCAATACACGCACGTGATGCGCGTCACCAAAGCCGGCATGATTGCGCGCCATCGTCATGCGGGCGGCGTGCATGCGTGGGTGTTCAAGGGGCGCTGGCATTATCTTGAGCACGATTGGGTGGCCGAGGAGGGCAGCTATATTTGGGAGCCGCCGGGCGAGACCCACACCTTGGTGGTGCCCGAAGGCTGCACCGAAATGATGACGCTGTTTCAGGTGACGGGCAGCTTGATGTATGTCGATCCGCAAGGCGTTTCCACCGGCTACGACGACGTGTTCACTCGGCTAGACAAGGCGCGTGCGCACTATAAGGCGGTGGGCTTGGGTGAAAAATTCGTCGAGCAGTTTATTCGTTAGCCGGGTTTGAACCTGCTGGGTGGAATAGTCGGTCGGGAAACGTAATAACCGGTTTGTTGTACGTGCTTTAACTACGGAGCAATAACGCATGGATATCAGTTGGCATCTCAAGCGCGCGGCTGTGCGCGCGGCAGTCAAATTGCTCAAGGCCACCGGCTGGTATGACGGCTATTTCACTGGCTGGAGGACGCTGTTTGATGAAGTCGAAAAGCAGGGGTTGCATATCCTGCCAGTGCATCACTACACGCCGCTGCCGGATACGCAGAATTTTCCGGCGGATCAGTGGACGCGGGAGCGCCCGCTCGACGCACTCGATCTGCAATTTGACGCATCGGTAGAGCGGCTCAAGTCATTGATGCCGCCGTACCGCGCGGAGTGCGAAGCGCTGCGCAAGGAAGGCAATCCGCCCCAGGGTGTGTATACGCTGGACAATCAGGCTTATGGCCGTGGCGACGCGGATGTGTTGTATTCCATGATCCGTGACAAGAAACCCGGCAAGATCATTGAAATTGGCTCCGGTTATTCCACGCTGCTCATGTGCCAAGCGATACGCGCGAACCGGCAGGAAACGCCGACTTACGACTGCGAGTTTGTGGCGATTGAACCGTATCCGCCCGCGTATCTGAGCCCGGCACCGGCTGAGTTGACGCGCATGGAAGCTAAATTCGTGCAAAAAATCGACATCGCAGAATTTGCCTCACTCAAGGCCAACGATATTCTGTTTATTGACTCCAGTCATACCGTCAAAATCGGCAGCGATACGGTCTATGAGTTGCTATCCGTATTGCCCGCGCTCGCGCCGGGCGTGTTGATTCATGTACACGATATTTTTACGCCGCACGAGTACCCGGAGACCTGGATGCGGGACAGCCGGTTTTTCTGGAACGAGCAATACATGTTGGAGGCGTTCCTGTTCTACAACAAGGCGTTCGAAGTCATGTTGCCGATGCATGCCATTGCGCGAAAGCATCCCGAGTTAATGCGCGAACTGATTCCGTCGTTTGATGTGGCGCGCCATCCGGTGGGTTCGTTTTGGATACGGCGGCGCTAAGTTGGGCGGTCGCAGGCGTGCGACGGTGATGGTTGTGTGATGGTTGTGTGAGTGTTGTTATAATATAAATACAATAAATTCAATTAAATCAATTAGTTACGTTGTGTTCGGTTACTTATGAACTTGCGCAATTCATGGCTGGTATTGGTGTTAACTGCGTGCGCCTTGCGCGTTGCCACTGCGGACGCCTTGGCTGCTGAAGCTTGGCCCACACGCCCGGTGCGCTTGGTGCTGTCGTTTGGCGCACCCGGCGGCGCGCCGGATATGACGGCGCGTCTGGTGGCACCCAAGCTGACTGAAATGTGGGGCCGGCAAGTCGTTGTCGATCCGCGCAGTGGCGCGGGCGGGGTGCTCGGCACGGACATCGTCGCCAAAGCACCGCCGGACGGCTACACCATGCTGGTGATCAGCCCCGCGCACGCCATCAACCCGGCGTTTCGCAAGCTGCCGTATGAATCGATCAAAGACTTTGAGCCCGTCACCAAGCTGAACGAGGTGCCCAATATTCTCGCGATTTACCCGCCGATCACGGCCAAGAATCCGCAAGAAATCGCTGCGCTGGCAAAGGCCAAGCCGGGCAGCTACAGCTATGGCTCGGCGGGCGTGGGTTCGTCCCAACATTTGGCGGGTGAATTGTTTCGCAAAATGGCGGGCATCAACATCGTGCATGTGCCGTACAAAGGCGGCGGCGCTGTGGTGCTCGATCTCATCGCCGGGCGCGTGCAACTGACCTTCGGCTCAGCAACCGCGCTGCCGCACATCCGCGCGGGCCGGCTGCGTGCGCTGGCGGTCACCACGCTAAAGCGCTCACCGGCGATGGCGGATATTCCTACCATGAATGAATCAGGTTACCCCGGTTTTGAAGCGGCGGCGTGGTACGGCCTGCTCGTGCCCGCCCGCACGCCCGTGGCTATCGTCAGCAAACTGCACAAAGATTTTTCGACCGCGCTGCAAATGCCCGACGTGCGCGAGCCGTTGATGAACGACACCATCGACATCACACCGTCAGCTTCGCCCAAGGCGTTTGCAGCGTTTCTGGCGGTGGAGACGACCAAGTGGGGTGCGTTGGTGCGGGAGACGGGCGCTAAGGCGGAGTAGCTTCGGCTTCAGCGGTCGCTAGGGGGGCAGTGTCGGATTGCCTTCCAGCGAGCGATCCGTAACGACGTCTACGCTGCGATAGCGGTGATTCGCCCCGCCTCAAGCCGCATTTTTCTTAGCCGTAGCCCCACGCTTGGCCCAATAGTCCGGCGACGCCTTAAGCTTGGCCAGCGCTTCAGCCGTTTCAGCGCCCGGTGCCATAGACCCTGCTGTGCCGGCCATCACCTGATGGTGATCAATATTTAGTAGGCGCAAAAAGCTTTGTTGGCCGTGGGTTAAACCGATGGCGCAGCCGAGTTCGACGATTTCCGCTTCGGTGAATTGCTTGCGCAGGCGTTCCCAGAAGGCGTCGTCGGTATCGAGACGCCAGACGATGGCTTCAGCCAGCGTGAGCGCGGCTTTTTGACGTTCGTTGTATTGGGTGGATTTTTCGAACTCGACCAAGTCGTCGTAGTGGGTTTCTTTCAGGCCCTGATTCGCGCCTTTGATAGAGCGCTGGTTGCCGCAGAATTCACAAATCACCGAGCGCGATACATACACGCGGCACAGTTCTTTGATGGCATGCTCCAGCACGCCGTTGCGAAAAATGCTGTCCCACGAATTAGCGAAAAACCAGAAACAGTCGTGCACGTGCGCGCGCACAGCAGAACTTTCCGGGCGCGGCGTGCCTTCGCGGGCGCAGCGTTCCATTTCGGCGCGCATTTCGGGCGTCATTTTGTCCAGCGGCACGTAGCTGATGCGTTGTTTGGCCATGATGTTTCTCAGTGGATTTCGTTACAGGGGCGTCATGGTACTGCGTGCTCACACAGCGTCGGGCTTGCGTGCCGGGGGTTTGCGCGCGATTGCCGCGCGCAGCACCAGCGCCAGCGGCAGCGTGAGCAGCACCAGCACACCGGAAATAGCAATGGTTTTTTCGATGCCGATAGCGTCGCCCAGCAGGCCGTAGCCGATGGGCGCAATGATGCCGCTCACCGATCCGACGGTATAAACCATCGCAAAGGCACGCGGCAGTTTTTCGTCTTCCACCAAATCGCCGATGGTGCCGTAAATCACGCTGGAGGTGCCTTGCAGCATCACGCCCACCAGCGGCAGCAAAATAAACGTCGCCATGCCGGGCAGCGCCAGTGTGGCGAGGATGCCGACGCCGGTGGCGGCTTCGGTGATGACGATGGTGCGGATCACGCCAACCTTTTCAGCCAGCACCCCGCAGAAATATTTTCCTGCCATGCCGCCGACCAGCACCAGCGGCACCGCCAGCGCAGCCCAGCCGTCGGGTACGCCTTTGGCAATGAGTAAAAACGCAATGAAGGTGAGAAAGCCAGTGCGCGTCATGCTGTCGATCATATCCACCAGACACAGTGCCGCAAACGCGGGCTTGTTGCGTATGCCCCAGCCTTCGATTTTGGGTTTTGCGCCGCTGGCGGAGCGCGTGTGGGTGTTGGCGATCCACATGAAAATAATCAACGCCGCCAGCACGGTGGCGACGCCGAACGCCACCACAGGCGCTTGCCATGAAATGCTCATGAGCACGCACAGGCTGACAATGCCGCCAAAGAGAAACTTGCCCACGTCGCCGGCAAAGTTGTAGGTGCCCAGCGCGGTGCGGCGGCCTTCGCCCGGATAGGCGTGCGAAATAATGGTGGACGACAGCGGATGCTGCACAGCCGAACCCATGCCCGCAAAAAATAGCGCAATGAGGATCATCCAATAGCCATTGGCAAAGCCCAGCGCCAGAAACGCCAAGCCCGCAAGCAGCGTGCCCAGCGCGAGCAGATTGCGCTCGCCAAAGCGCTCGGCGATCAGCCCGGCGGGCAACTGAAAGGCTGCCATCGCTACCCGGTGCGCGGTGCGGATGGTGCCCACTTGCGTCAGATTCAGACCAAAGGTTTGCGCCAGCAGCGGCAGCAGCACGTAGCTCACATCCGACAAGCCGTCGTGAATAATGTGCGCGCCGCAGCAGGTTTTGAGGGTGCGCTTTTGATTCACGGCAGGGTTCACGGCAAGGTTCGCAGCAGTCATGGAGGCGTTATATCACGGGCGCGCGCGGTGTAGAATCGCGCTTTCTTTTTAGACGGGTTTGCGCATGAAGTGGGTTATCGGCGGGTTGCTGTTGGGCGTGGGCGGCGCAGTCTATTCCGGGCGCGTGCCGCTGGAGTGGGTGGTCTACAGCTTTGCCTTGATGTACGGCTGCTGGGGTTTAGCGCTTTTTTTCGCGTATACGCGCACCAAACATCACGGCTTGCTGCTGCTGGGCATTACCTTTGTGACTGCGGGCGTGCTTGCAGGGGTGATGAAGCATTGGTGGCCTCTGTTGGCGGGCTTTGCCATGGCGTGGGTGTTGCGCGGGATGGGTATGGATCCACCGCCACCGCCGGAATTAACCGGTGAAGCGCCAACGCCGCAAGCCGATAGTGACAAGAAAACGTAGCGCTTGGTCGCTATGGTGGCTATGGTATCTATGTAACTAATTGATTTTAAAGGTAAATTTAGTTTACCTCTTGTTTTAGTTTACCCCTTGTGCGGCTAGGCCACGCACCAAATCCCTGAAATCATCCAACGCGTTGTGGCGCGGCATGGCGGCGACGTGTGGTGTGAGAATCACGTTTTCAAACTGCAGTAGCTCGTCGTCCGCACGGCCTGGCTCTTCATAGAGCGGGTCGAGCGCAAACCCGCCGAGATGCCCTGAGCGCAACGCGGCCAGCAGGGCCTCTCGATTGACGACCTGCGCGCGCGCGACGTTGATGAGCTTGGTGCCGGGTTTCATTAACGCGAGTTGGGCGTGATCGAGATAGTGGCGCGTGCCGCTGTTGGCAGGCAGTTGAATGCACACCCAATCGCTTTCACGCAGCAGCGTGTCGGGCGCGCACCAAGTGACGTTCCATTCGCGCTGCTCAGCGGCGCTCATCGGCGTGCGTTGCGTACACAGCACGCGCATACCGAAGGCGTGTGCGCGCAGCGCAATCTCGCGGCCTATCTCGCCAAAACCGATAATGCCCAGCGTCGTGCCGTACAACACAGAAAGCCCTTGCACGCGCGGCCAGCCGGAGTTGGGCGTGTAGCCGGTGTCAAAAATTTTGGGCGAATAGCCGGCAGCCTGCAATTGCTCAATGCTGATACGGCCCTGTAGCCGATGCAGTTTTTTCGACAGCGCCAGCATCAGCATCAGCGCGTGTTCGGCGCAGGAAATATTCGCGCGGCGGCGCAGGGGCAATACCGAAATGCCACGCGCAGCACAGGCGTCAACATCAATACCGCGTAGCAAGGTGCCGTATTTTTGCACCACCTTGAGCTGCGGCGCGAGGGCGATTTCTGCTGTGCCGATTTCAAAGGATTCAGTGACGACAACGTGTGCCGCAGGCAATTGGGCACGCAGCGCATCCTGATCTTTCACCAACCGCACATCGGCGGGATAGAGCGGGCCGGCCAGCGCACGCAACTCCGCAAGCCAGCCGGCAAAATCCGGCAAATCGTGAGCAAAAAAATCTGCCAGTGCGGCCAAGCGTTGCGGCTCGATGGCAGGATCGAGAAACGCTTTCAACATGCGTGGAAACGGATCGTCTTCGACGACGATGACAGGGCAGGTGGTCATGGCGATCAAGCTTCCGGATCAAGGCGCAGGGCGCGACCCACGCGAGTGTGCATATTATAGGCACCGACGAGTACCGTGAGCTCGACGATTTGCTGCTCGTTGTAGTGTAATTTCAGTCGATCGAAAACGGCGTCGGGCACTTCAATGTCGCGCGTCATGGCGCGCGTGTAGCCGAGCAGCGCGCGATGTGCGGGCAGGAACAGACTGGAATTCTCGCTGCCGTCGAGCGCTGCAATTTGCTGCGGCGTGATGTTGACGGCAGGGGCGTATTTTTCGGCATGGAGCTTGAATTGATAGTCTGCGCCGTTCAGTTGTGACACGCGCAAAATAGCCAGCTCACGGGCCTGCTCGTCGAGCGCGCTGTGAAAACGAATGACCTGATTAAACGCCTGCCACGCCTCGGCGAACGATGGGCTGTGCAGTAGCACGCGATATAGATTCAGCAGCCGTCCGCCGCGCGCATCTTTGAGTTTGGAGATGAGGTCGGCGCGTGGCGCATCGCTGTCGGAAATGAAGGGTAGTCGTGCCATAGGAGTAGACGATGGGTAGGCGAGGGGTAGGCGAGATGTAGACGAGGGTGTTATGTAACTAATTGATTTTATTATTTTTTTGTCTCTATTCAGCCTCTATGGAAAGTCAAAAGCTTCCCTCACCCGGCGCTGCGCGCCACCCTCTCCCGGAGGG